>JAVKEN010000026.1:0-41479 GCA_040221415.1 Rickettsiales bacterium | reverse complement strand
TTCAAAGATTTCCTGAGAAAATTTCCTATTATACAAGGAGGAGTTTAAAAAATAAGTTGGGTAAATATTTAAGTAAAGAAAAACCATTTGAGAAACCCAAAGATATTGAAACTGAAGAGGCGCATGAGAATTACTTATACTTTTTATTAGAAAACTATTCATTTAGAGATAATGTTTTTACAGCTAATAAAAACTTATTATTTGAGTTAATTTCCTACCTAATATACGAGAAAAAAGATTGGGTATGTGCCGAGCGACTTTATCAAAAGAACAGAGATGTGATTTATCAAAATCTTTCAAACAGCGAAATAAGGAGAATCCTTCCAGTTTTTGCTTTTGGGTTCTACTGTTTGGGAAGTAATCCAGATGAGGCTGTTAGTGTATTCTCAGCTTACATTCCTGATTTGAAAGAAGGAAATATATATTTTGAGTATTATATACAGAAGGCTCAATTCTTGCTGGAAACAAATGAATTATCTAAATTCAGAGAGACTATTGATGTCATTAGACCTAATGTGCTTCAACTAGATAAGTTTCAAAAGGCTCTCTTCTCATATTTGGAAGCTCAACATAGTTATATTATAGGAGACCTTGAAAAGGCTCACGAACACATATTAGAAGTTTCTGTAGATAATTCTTATGCATCATCTTTGCCTTATTGGGTATTAATAGAGAGAATCCTCGCTAAGAAAGATAATTACTCTGGTATGAATTGCAAGAATATATACAAGAGATATGAAAGAAGGTTTAAATTTGATGGGTATAAGGAACACCAGATTATACTTCAAACATTAATCGCCAGATCCAATTTACACAATAAACAAATTTTGGATGCTAAGAAAACCATTATGTCTATAGCGAGTGTGTTAAAGAAATCTGGAAAAATAAATTTAGACTACTTATTAGAATTTAAGCTGACCAAAGCCCTGTATTATAAAGAAGTTTTTGCTCTGGAAAAGGCGAGTAATAGTTTTAGATCTATTGTAGCTTTCATGGATAGTGAAAATGTTGCGAGGCCGATTTATTATAAAGAATGCTACTATAATTTAGCTTTGTTACACAAAGATAATTACGAAAAGAGAAAATATTATACAAAGAAGTACATAAAGTATAAATCAGAAGGGAAAGACCTTCGTGCTGAAAAACTAATGAGTTTCCTCTAAATATTTTTTTATCAAGAAATCAGCAAAATTTTTATCCAATACTGCGTTGTTGTTCTCAAGAGAGTAAAGATATATCTCAGATGCTACATTATAGATTGTAAGGGAAAAATCTTTAATCTTGTGTGTAGATAAGTAGTTATTTATAAATTTATGAACATCTTCATGAAGAGTCTGGTTAAAACTGATCACCTTATCTTCTGTATGGGTAGGTATAACGCTGCCAACTAACGCATCTAGTGGAACGTCAAGAATCCTTGCTATCTTAGTCAGCTTTGCGATGTTAACATTATTTATAAGTCCAGCTTTCAGTTTTCTAACATATCCACCATATAAACCAGCCTTTTCCTCAAGCTGCCTAATTGATAAATTTTTCTGCTTTGAGAATGTAATAATGTTATGCGCTAACTCTGTTGACATAGATAAAATACCGTGCTATATATGCTTTATAATGAGGCAAATACAGAACGTTATATGTTCTTTATTTGACGCATTTGAAGTTATAACATGATGCATAAACAAAATCAATAGGTAGCTCAATGAGAGGGAAGGAAATGTACGAAGAAGTTTTTGGAGAGTTAGCATGTGACATAGAAACGCAGGCTAATTATTTAATAAAACTATCTGAAAAAGTTAACCAAATAAGAATTTTAATGATGAGGTCAGAATATGATTAAGAAAAATAAAATAACTGCAAAAGTAAAAGGTGGATACGGGATGCGCAGCATCGAAGAAAAAAAAAGTTTCTTTGGAAAGTTAAGGAAAACAAAAAAAGTTAAAAAAAGTTTCTATCCGTTAACTATTTGTTAACCTTTTTATATTATAACACTACTCAAATTGATAAAACTTGAGGAGGTGTCAATGGACAAAAACTTGTTAGAGAGTTCTCTTGATAGGATACACAAGAGATACGAATTTAAACTAGATTCAAAAGATATAAGTTTTTTTACTATAGCTGATGAAGAAATAGAGAAGATTATGGATAACAATCTTCTGGATGTTATAGAAATGGTTCATGAATCTATACTATTTCTTTTGACAAATGTGTGTCCAGACGGAACTGATATTCACCATTCGATAGAATTTGATAAAAAAAATAGCAGATTAAATATCACTTTTTTGTCAAATGCTTATTTGTCCCTGATTTTTGATAAAAATGATAAATATTCCGTAAAGAAGTCAGGCATTATTAACGAATATTTTGAATTCTTATTTAAATCTTTATGTAAAGAAATAGACAAATTTGGTGGAGAATATGAGCATTATCCATCAGATAAATTTATGGCTTTGAATGTAATTAGAGTTTATTTACCACTAACTAATAAATATGAGGATAAAAATGTTAGAAAAAATTTTAGCTAGACTGTCGGAAAGAAAATTAAGGCGATTTAGAAAAGAAATAGAGGCCGAATCTTTTAGTCAGTCAAATGGCAAAGAGAACCATTTGAAGACAGAGACAAAAGATTTAATAATAAAGACTCTTTCTTACAAAGAAAGAAATAATTAATAAATTAGAGAAATAGTTTTCTTTAATATGAATATGTGTTAGGCTGGTCCCGAGCCTTGTATAACCTCTCCACCAAGATTGTGATATACTTGGCTCACCTCAGGTTTGCGCATTCAGAAACTCAGAAATTATATTAAAAAGATATGCAGCCCTCTTGGACTTAGAGTTTCTGGTATAATGATTCAACTATTAATATAATTCTTGTATAAGAACACAATTATAAGTATTAAGTATACTTGTGAGGGTACGTTTAGTCTGGAGAGGTCAAGATGTATCCTCACACTAAAGGTGAGTGTCTCATCCTTATTTTCGTTTTGTTTCTCTACTTTCAAATATGAGTTATACAACAGTTGAAGTCACTTCTTTTGTCTGTGAGGGTTTTTTAGGCATATAAATCTTATTGTCGGTAACAAACTGCACATGATCTGTGTTACCAGACTCTAAAGCGCAGTTATAGTAGCTTTCTCCTGATGCTTTTTCTAGAAACTTTTTATCTTTTGCAAGAATTTGGTAAAGGAGCTCTAGAACATCTTTATTAAAGAATGGATCTGATAGAAACAAATGGAGTAAATTCAGTTTTTTCTTTTTAGAGCGGAGTGTGTAACCATATATATGAAAGAGAACACCATTACACTCATATAATCTTAAGGCAGCTAATTGTGAGATCTCGCTAAAGAGTTCAGATGCAATGGCAGAATAAGGCAAAGCGTACTGCTGAGTCATTTGTTTAAGAGTTGAGTAGGCAGGGTGGGTTTTTAAATTATCAATAAAAAGCTTTCTTTGTTCTGTTTTAGATGGAAATTTAAGGCCATATTTCTCATGAAAGATATAACCATCCACATGATATAGTAAAGGGTGAGCTAAGCTGCCATGTATAGTGAAAAACTTAGCTGAAAGTTTCCTGAAGAACTTTTTTATTATGTGCAAAGGAGTATCTTTATTTATATTCAAGATGAAATCTAGAATATACTGTATTTTTTCTTCTTCTATTTTGCCGTATGGTTGATTTGTAGCTGCTAATAGATATTGAAACAAAACAAAGTTTTCTTTTTGCCTAGGGTCTGTGTAGGCTTTAGGAATAACTTCAAATAGCCTTTTAAAGCTCTCTACAGAGGAATTTTCATAAAAGAGGTAAATAACATCATGAAAAGAGCAAATATGCTCTCTATTTATAATTTCAGAAGGAAATAAATTGTTTTCAGTTCTTGATAAGTATTCTTGAATTTTTTTATGTTTTAAAAGTAATTCCACGAAAGGGAAGGGGACACTTTCTATTGGAAGATTATGTATTATGTAAGAAGGCTCAACCTGATCTAATATATAATTAAAATTTCTCTTAACTGTTTTAGTGAGGTCTTCTAAATCAAGACACTGAAGATATGCTATGGCTATAATGTAAGGCTTTTTGAGTTTATCAAATAAATATTCAAAGATTTTAGTAGAGTCATAAAAAGCCAATTCTAATGGTACTAGAGCCTGCCGATTAGATTGTTCTTTAATTTCTAATTCAATGTCCTGATTAAAGTGTCTTTTAAAGAAATCAAGATTGTCCTTGATAATTGCAGATTTAATCTCTTCAGAGGAGGGAAGAGTTTCTGACGATTTCTTTTTAAAATCTAAGTAAGATATATTATCGAGTCTGGCCATAAACCCACTTTAGTTTGCAAAGCCATTATAATCTGTAAAAGTTAAAGTTTTATTAAAGTGAACCACAGGTTTATGAATCTCCATTATTTTGGAGAAGGATGATAGGATTATTGGAATTGGGTCAAAGATAAGAAGAGGGTTATTTAATACCTTTCTAAAAAACGCTAATTTTTAGATATTTACGCTTATATACAAGAATAATTTCATTAGTTAAGCTGATTAATAAAATTATGAATATTGTAAAAATTTATTGCTTTATATAGCTGTATTCACCTATAGCAAAGCAAGTTGATAAGAAAAGATTTATAGTTGGTAGATTTAGCTTCCATTTTTATTAAGAAAGATGAGGTAAATTATGGGTGCTTCTTTCTTTTTAATCTACAAATGGATAAAAGATACTTAAAAAATATTCAACATTGAATAGGTATGGTGCCTACAAACTGGCCTTGTTGGCCTCTCCACGATGACGTGATATACCTGGTTTACTTTTTATAAAAGGCCAATGTAGCTTACTTAATCAGAGCCTGGGGATAAATCAGAAGCCTTTGATGTCTCTTTTTCTTTTTCTCGACTTATTTCTTTTTCAGCATATCCTCCATCAACTTTTTTTGGAATTGGGCTATCTTCTACTAAAGGTAGCGGAAGAGAAGCGGGAGGGGAATCAAGAGGCAAACTTTCTGCACCTTCTCTTCCCACTGCACCACCACCACCAGCTCTATACTCAATTTCATATGAACTTTCTGGAGACGGATCATAATGTGGAACATCAGATCGTAACATCACCTCATCAGATAGCATGAATTCTTCATCGGATATTTTTGGATAAACCGTTGTTATCTCAGCTTTCGCCAAAGGGAAAGATTTTTTAGATAGGTGACTATAAAGTGCGCGGCTGTACGGTGTTTTGAATCTAAACAGAGGCTCTATAAAATTGACGATTTCTCTAAGAATTTCACGAACTTGTCCGTCCTCTATTTCTGGAAACTTATATTCTTCATCTAAAGCTCTGAATTCCTCTTCGCTTACTTCTTTCTTTCTAAGAGTCCCAGAAAGAGAACTGAGCAGGGGGTGATTTTTAGTTGCGTGACAAATAAATATAGACCTTTTGATGTCTTCATTGGGTGCAAATGATCCTAGGTAGTTTGCAGCAAGCAAATATCGTTCTTTTCTGTGCTCACTATAATTTGAAGATGCTGCAGTTAAAATAGTTAAAGGAGTCAAGCCAAAATATGTATATCTCTCATAATCTTCCGCTGATGAAATATTATTTTGAATAATGTTTAAATTCCCTTCTCTGCAAGCATGAAAAACAAATGGAATACCAGAATATACTTTTGAATTAGATGAAAAGTCTGTAACAAACCTGCTAGCTCTCTCCAAGAGTTCTGATTGTCTTGTTATCACTGTAAAACGGTTCCAAATAAATATATCTCTATCAAACATCATGTCTGCCAGACTATTTGCTAATATTTCTGTATCTTTTCTTGCACGAATTCTTCTTAAGTGTCTTTGGCTAGCGAAGCTAACAAGAGCAGCAGCTTCTTGACTAGCACCAGGGTGATGCTCTGTTCTAGATAACCAACTACTTCTAGAGATTTTTACTCTGTACTCACGTGATACTTTTACTATGGATGGAATGTCAGTGGAACACAAATTTAATCCTGGCAGAGAAGTTGCATATGATTGGATTTTTTCATTTACCCTTGTTTCTACTCTTGCTCCAAGTCGTTCACGCAATTCGTTAACCTTTGAGTGTGGAGATTGGTGGACCATCAAAAGAAGTGCTGGATGTTCGGCGATATGGGCGAGTGAGTTTCTTGAAAACCGCTCTATATCCCCAAAATATCCGACATGAGAACAAATAATCGCATCAGGCTTTGGCATACCATCAAATGCTTCGTCAGCAAAACAATCTCTGTTGTATAAAGTATAACTTAGTGAGTCCCTAGTAAAAGGAGATAAATGTGCTCTTATCAAGTCTAAATAACTTTTTTCCTTTTCAATCGCATGAAAATCAACCTTTATCCCACTTGATATAATTGGAACTAAGTATTTTGATATAAGCTCTCCATTACCTGCACCTGCATCAATGATTACAATTCTTTTTTCTGGTCTTGCGCCGAAACAGCCTAAAAGTGTATGTGCAATACATTCCGCAATTACAGGTTTTTCATTAGTATTTCTTGTGTATTGATTGAACCACTCGGCACCCTCTAGATCAATAGCGGCAGCCTCTTTAGCTGAGGAAAAACTATCTTCACTTTCTGCTGATAACTCTCTTCCTAAACTTTCAGGTAAGGCTCTTTTTGTTTCAGGCAGAGGAATTGAAGATTGATACTTATCAGCTTGACGGGGCCTTTTTCTTTCCATTCTTATCCGGCTTGAACTGCTACTTCCTGACATAGTTTACCTATTTTTATACAGAAGAACTAAACCAATGGTTGTTCTGCGTCAATAAAAAAAACTATAGATTGAATTAATTATTATGATATTCTCAAGAAGAATTTTTAATGCGGTTTCTAAATGAATGCAGGAGAACTGATTCAATTTACTCAATCTAAAGCTAATTTATTTGACAGCTTTATTGATCCATTGAGAGAAAATTTTGCAATTAAAAACTTTGGGTTTCTAAGAGTTTATAATAATTTAGGGTATCTGTATTTTACAAATATACCTGAACTGTGCAAAGAGTATCTTACTAGTATTAGCAAAAGCACTATTTTTTGTGATAAGACCCTAAATTTAAGTGGAAGCAAATATAGATACTTGTTGTGGCCTGAAACTCCTTCAGACAACTCAATGGAATTATATAAAAATCGTGGAATTTGGAATGGACTGACCCTGTTAGAAGAGTCTCCAGATGGTGATTATGTTGATTTATGGTGGCTAGCTTCAGAAATACATAATACTAATTGTAGAGATTTTTATTTGAATAACTTAAAGTTTGTGGAAAGCTTGGTAGATCTTTTTAAAAGAAGACATCCTGACATTTTTGTTGGAACTGATTGTAACGGAAAATATAATAAGTTCAATTTTGATAATCTCAGTCATTCTGACATGTTGAAAAAAATGATTGTTAGGAAACAAAGCATTATAAAAGAGTATTTTCCCCAAGGTGTTGAGGCAAAGGGAAGAAATGGTCTGATTACTTTTACTTCAAGAGAAATAGATTGCCTCTTGTTGTTAGCTTATGGTAAATCAACCAAAGAGATTTCAAGAGATTTGAGTATTTCATCAAGGACTGTCGCTGCTCATGTTCAGTCAGTTAGAAATAAAACTGGGTACATGTTGCGATCAGATTTAGTGTCTTTATTTCATGACCAAATAGCTGGTTTTACAATATAATAAGTAAGAAGGGATAGCCCCTTAGTGATTATTACTAATTGATTGGTTAATTCATATAAGATAATTTGGTAAATACATTGGCCTGATTCTTTCTGCCAAGTTGAGCCTAAACAATACCCTCAAATTTGCTAGTTGAGAGGATGAAATAATTTCATCCTCTCAACTAAGACAAACCTCTCACCTAACTATCTAGTGATCTGCATTCTTAGCCTTTAGAAATACGTACAACGTTATTTTTATTTATTATAAGTGGTTTTTTGATTTTTGGATTATACGGCACCTCAACTGTCAAATTATTTCCCACAAACTTTTTTGTGTGTAGTTTGACGCTTCCTCCAATTGCTGATAAATATTTATTAATTAGTTTGATAGGCATCATAAGAAAGCCATCATCACACAGAATGTAATCATTATTTAGTATTTTAGTTGGAAACTCATCGGTAATGTTTATTAAGCTATTATCTTTAAAATGAATCAAAAGAGTAGAGATCGAGCCGTCAGCATATTTATGTGCTGTTATTTGAATATTAATTTTGGATCCATAAGAAGCAGCTCTTAGTATTTGAGAAATTATTGCCAAAAAAGTAAAAGTAAGTAAGTCAGGGAGTGTATAAATCTTTGGTATATTTGTTTGGACGGTAATGCTAGTTGAAATATGATTCTGTAGCATAAATTCTTTATGATACAAAAGAATTTCTTTTATAACATCATTTATATTCACCTTAGTTGAGGTTTGCTCTAGTTTTTCTGACAAGTCAAAATTGTGAACTATATGAGAAAGTCTGTATATTGTTGCTATTGATGTTTTTAGCGATTTTCTCATTTTCTCAAGCTTTGAATTTCTTTGCTTTATCACTGTAAGCATGGATATCGTTGATCTGATTTGTGCGAAACATTTTATAAATTCCGATAAAAAAAAGCTTTTCAATGTACTTTTATATTTAGTACTTCCTTCCTTGGAGTATTTAAGATATTTAGTTAGTCCGCTTGCAAATTTATTTACCCTATAATTAAGAAATAGAATTGCTACCATTGCGATCAATGTGATGACCAAAATACATATGACTGATGGAAGAATGTAAGCGAATTTATATGTTTTAATATATGAATTATCAAAACCTGACATAATGTAAAAAGGGTAGCCCTCAACCTCACCAAGATTCGAATACACTATTGGACCAATTTGGATTGGCTTCTTAATTTTTTGATTGTGACTCATTTTGTCTAATTCGACACTAGCAAGCTGTTTCTGGTGTTCAGTAAGATTCTCATCAGAGAAACTCTTGTGTGAAGAACTCAGGATGGGTTTAAAGTTTTTGTCAAGTAACATAAATTCTACATGATGGTCTGTTCGAGAGTACAGTAAATTATTCCTTAATTTCTCAATATCAAAGCCCACTGAAATATATCCTAAAAGGTTTGAGTTTTTATCAGTTATTGCCATACCAGCTGGTATAACTAGTCGTTTACTCGAAATTCCTATGGCGGTTGTTTCAAAAAATAATACCCATGGTTTTTTCCGGCCAAGTTTAATAAAATCTCTTTTTGTAATTAAGTGCGGAGAAGGATAAATACCGTTGGTGGAGCTGACCCTCATTAACTGATCTTTGGATATCCAGTCAAATAAATTCCATGAAAATAGATTCTTAGATAATTCACTTGTAATTACAGGGTTTGATAAGATTTCATATATCTTGCTAATATTACCATTGTTAATTTGACTGATTCTTGATCCTGTTATGTTTATTATGTTATCAGCATAGTCAAAATCTCTTACCAACTTGTACTCTAGGGACAAGCTATTACCTAGAAGACGTGTGTTTAAGTTGTCTTCTCTAGACTTTAGATTGTCAAATAGTATGTAGCAAATCGTAATCGCCGAAACTAATACGAACGTCAGAATTATTCCTGAAAACCCAAGAAAACTAGAAATTTTTAATCGATACCCAAAAATCCTCATACTGCATCCTATGTCAAATTTTACACCAAAATTACGAAAATACCATTTACATATTAAACCTATAGTATATACAGATATATAAATATTAACTGAGGGTTAGGGCATGTCAAGTTATAAAGATTTCTTGCACTTCATAAAAAGAGGACCTAGATATCTGGGTGATAGCACTGGTTTCACATGGGTAAACCCAGATATGGAAGTAATGCGCACCATCAAAATACAATTTCCTGAAATATATAAGTTTATTGGAGGTAAACGAACAAAAATTAAAGGAAATCACACTAATAACATTGAAGTAGTCGACTCTTCAGAGATATCTCTATCTTCGTATAAAGCCATTAAGGTTGATAGTATCTGTGCAGGGGGCTTCCCAGCTAAATGGATGTCATATTTTTTGGCAAAAAAAAGAAAAGAGAATATCTTTATTGAGTCTGAAGTGTCACACCTTAATGCGACTCACGGCAGTTCATATCAATTTCATGTCAGTCATGCTATGCCGATGTATACAGATAAAGAATTTTCTACATTTAAAATATTATTCAAAACTCTTATGAGACTAGCTTTTTCGTGGTATGACAAACCTTGTAAAGACAATTATCTAATAGTAGAGATTCATCCCAGCGGCTTTTTTGATTTGGACACACTTAAAGTAGGAGTTGGTTACCTTATAAATGAGATCAAGTATAAATGTCGTTCGGTTCTAAACAAAGACACTATTATCAATCAAACAATACCTCTTGCGGTTTTAAGTGGAGAGATTTTAGATGAATTTGGAAGAGAAAATGGTTTTAAATATAGGCTTGATACAGTAAGAGTTGCATTTAATGAATCTGAAACCAAAGAGTTTTATGAACTGGCTAAATTGCTAGAAAAATATAGTATTTACCCATACAAAATATCGGAGAAAGAATATCATAAAATAACTGGTTCTAGAATAGAATTAGGAAAGGGAGGGAGTATATGGAGAATGCCTGGAGATGGCATTATACCCCATGAATTATTTATTTATCTGAGTACTTTCCTTGAAAACAACAAGATTCTTGAGAATGGATTCATCTCAAAGATAATCCTCAAAAACAAAGAATGTTACGGCATTATAGTTAAACAGCATGAAAAAGAAATTTTATACAAAACAAAGAAGCTCTTTTTATCTTTGGGTGCGCATCATAGTTTTCAATTGGGTAAGAATATAAAATACCAAATGAATCCTGATACGATTATTCCTGGTACTGGCTTTTCTTCTTATTTACTAATTGAAGGTAAAATAAGTGTTCCTGTGGATTCTAATAATTCTCATTTTAGTCCTATCCGCACTATAAAGTATAAGAATAAGAAATATACCATGGTAAAAGCTTCGAGTGGGGCTACTTTGGGGCATGCAGGTTTTTGTAGAGAACATGCTTTAAATTGTTTGTTTTATGCAAAAGAGGTTCTTTTCAGGGAATGTGAAATCATTCCAATATCATGTAGGCCTTGTTCTCGTCCTATTAACTCAACAAACAGCGGGGTGTTAAAAGAGGTTTTTAAAAATGTATTTTATGCACATGGTTTTGGCGGCAAGGGTATAACTGACGCTGCTGGTTTTGCTAGAAACCATCTTTCTCAAATGATCGTTTAATAGAATAAATAACAACCTATAATAAGAAAAGCTTGAAATAGCCAACTTAGGGTTGTATATAATGTATTTTATAAAAGAGGCTGGTATGAAATTAACTTCTAATAATTCCGATTCCCAAGGTCTGAAAGATTTGGACGAAAATGACAACTTGATAACTTTATACAGACGATCTATTAATACCTATTCAGTAGGCAAGTACAGAGAAGCGTATGAGCAGATTTATTATCTTGCAAGTAGTAATTTTGCTGCTGCACAATTTGATTTAGGATGGATGTATTATAATGGAAGGGGTGTTGAGCATTCAATACAACAAGCTTTTTACTGGTGGAAGCGAGCAAGTAAATCCGGTTATCATGATGCAAAAACCGTATTAAACATGTTATCAAAAATGAATAAGAGCGATGCGTGAGTATCTTTAATTGAGTGTGTCAGAAAATTTGGAGGGCACTCCATTTATATGGCGTTTTATTCATTGTATCTAAAAATGAGGGTTGTAGCGTCTTCGTTATAGGCAAAGCTAATGGTGAGGATAGCATGAATAGACACATAGTGTATCGTCAGTACACACTAAAAGAAAAGGTGCTAATGGCTGTTGTTTTATTTGACTTGTTACTTGGAATAGGCATTATAACAGAGGGCGAAAAGAAATATCACGCTTCTAGAGTTTCATACACTCAAAGCGATAATTAATAATAATTCAGGGCTAGTTAAGATTTTATAATTCAAATTGCATCCAGTTGTTCTGGCTTATGAAAGCGTTAAGGATTTCTTGCCTGTTTTTATAGTTGGTCTTGGTTCTTATGATCCTAAAATAGGTTTCAGCGGCCTTTTGTTTTATTCCATATTCCACCTCTATTTCCTTGTATGATAAACCTTTAAGAAAGCCTAACAAAAGGTTAGATTGAAGTTGTGTTAGAAATATAATTCTACCACCGTTAGTTATTATTGGATATTTTTGAATCTCAAATGGTTCCGTGAACTTTATAGTATTCTCCTCAATTTTAATTTGAGAGGGGTTTTTTATATATTTCATATTTTTTAAATTACTAGCATTCAATAAATCTTCTGCTTTTGATTTATAAAATGAAATATATTTTAGGAATCTTCCTCTGTTTGTAATAACAAATTTATAAAATTTTTTCATTTGAGATCTAGGTAAGAAAGAAAATAAATGAATTTCCTCAAATTGCTTTTCTGCAAAAGAATAAATGGAATAACCACTTACATCTGTATAAAACTCTATCTGTGTCATCTTTGAATAACAATGCAACGTACGGAAATAATGTTCTAATTCTTGAAGAATAGAAGTTAGTATTTTTTTGCTTTCTTCTGGAGTACCAAACGAAACATATCTATAAGTACTGTTAACAGGGTTGAATACAGTATGAATGAAACTCCTGCTCTCAACAAACAACAAATGGCTTACTATATCTTTCATTGTGACGATGTTCTCTCTCGCCAATCAGAATATCACAATTTTTATGATTTTATGAATATTTTTTAATTTTAGTGAGATTTCAAGAGTTACGTCACATTTACAGCAGTTGTTTTTTCTGTATCAAGATCTTTGTGTAGGTCATATTTAGCATATAATTTATAATAATATGTTGTTTCGAAGAGCTTCATAGACAATTTCTCTATATTTTTTATTAAATTTCTAGTTAATTTGAAGTGTTTATCTTGGTCTAATGTAGAAAATTCCTCCAATATTTCTTGGTAAATATTAAGCTCTACGTTTACTGAGTGAAGAAGCTCGGAGCCTTCGTTTACAAGGTCATACATATGTTGGTTTGTATACGATTCATTATTACTTAAACGCTTATTTCTTTCCATATAAACCTCATGCTTGATAATATCCAGAATATCTTATTTAGAACACAATAATATAGGTAGTTATTCACGAAGGGTATACCCTTTAATATTAAAATTAGTAATTTTGTTAATGGTTCATGAATCGTAGTGATGATGAAATGGTGTTGTTTCGATTAAAAAAGAATGATCCCGAATTCATGTTTCAAATAGCAGCTGAACTTAACATACTAAGTGCTTCCAATCCATACATTAACTTGTCAAGCTAATACAGATTATTCATAAGAAGTTGTGTACGAGTTGAGAGGAGATTCAACTCGTACACGATCATGTTGAATATCTATTTGTATAAATCTAAAACATTCAGTCTACAAGAGGAAATCAAATTAGCAGTATTAAACTAGCAAACAAGTTAACTGCTATATAAGTGAGAGCATTCCAAGAAGCTAGAATCATACATGATTTCCTGCTGGGGGTAAGTTGCATTATTGGGTGGATCAAAAAAGAGACTTTCTCTTGATTTCATCTATCCTAATCCATACGACATATAGTGTTTAAGAGTTTACATTAAAATAAAGGCGCACTAGATCTGATTTGTAGCACGATCTTGATTTAGCTTTTATACTGTTTATATGTTGCTCAACAGTCCTTGGAGAGATATTTAGTGTACAAGCTGCACCTTTCATGGTTTCTCCAAAAGCTATCAACTCAAGACATTCAGCTTCCCTTTTGGTTAGTTCAATTATTTTGCCTTGTTCATTTGTGATTATTTTTTTGAATTCAAAAAGATCATATAATCGCTTTGCATCTTTAAAAAGAGGATTATCTTTGTAATGTAAATCAAATATTTTAGGAAATTTTGCGAATGCTTGTCTTTGTACGGGGTTTATCAGATGTTGGGCTCTCTCTTGAAAATGGATTGTAAATTTTTCTAAAAAAGATCTATTGTTTATAAAGAAATTATTTGCTGTGGTATGATTAGTGTTGTTACAAAATGCATAGGATACTATGTCCACAGAGTCTTTGCTTCTGTATAGAAGGGATATGCCGTTACGTATTCCAGAGTCAAAAAAGAGCTGCATGTTAAGATCAAATTTAGGGGCAGAAGATGGCCATAATAAATAGTGAGGTTTTGTATTGTTTCTAGCGTAACATGCATTTGGACCCCATATTCTTCCTAAATCTTCAACGTTATCATAATAATTCTTGAGAAAATTATCATACCCGTTCATAAGTGTTAGATAAGAATAATCATAATACACCCTAAGAAATCTAAAGAATTTAATACCTAAACTTGATAAAGGGATGCATATTTCACTAACTTCTTTTGCTGCAAAAGATGAAAATTGAAACGCTTCTTTAAAGTTTGTATCAAACGACATGTTCTTGCTCACAGAACTAAGTGAAAAGCGTTTGATTTCCTGCTACACACAAATACACCTCTTAGTATTATACCCTAAGTGAACAAGTAATCATAATGAAACATGCTTGTAAAGTAGTAATATTTACGTAGTTAGGTAAGGGGATTTAATGTATTGCAACTGTTCTTATTATAGAAAATGACAGAAATATTGTTTTATTAACTAAGCACCTTGGTTTTTTGCAGAGCAGCCATTTTCTTATATATGATGACTATTGCGTATATGACTAACAACTGGTACAGCAAGTATGGAAGTATTTCAAACTGCGTTTCTTTGAACAAGAATAATGATATTAAAGGAGTCAGTCCTCCGAAAATTGCATTCCCTAAATTATAGCTAAAGCTTACTCCACTATATTTAATGCAACTCTCAAAAAGTGATGTCACGACTCTCATTGAAGAAACCATTAATAAGCTCATTAAAATCATGAGTACAGCTCCTTCTATAAAGATTATTTTTATATCATTTGCTTGTGTAATAGACGTTATAAGAGGGTTTAATAAAATAAGAGTAAACAAAAGAGCTCCCAAATAAGAGTTTATGGCAGAAAATTTATCTAGTATGTATCCACATATTGGCAGAAACACTGAATACAAAATAAGTAGAATTAATATGAAAAAACTAGCCTGGTTTTCATCAAAATGGCCATTTGAGGTGATGACTATCTTTGTATATACGATAATGAGATAAAACAAAGAACCGTTGACTCCTGCGAAAATAGAAGTATATAAAATGTGTTTTTTATATGATAGGAGCTCACCTGTAACTTTATAGAGATTTCTTTTTACATGTTGTTTAAAATCTAAAAAGAAAATCATTAATGAACAAAATGCTAAAATTATAGCACATGCAAGATACAGAGGTTTCCACGCTAAATGATAGTTATAGTTTGTTGAGAAAAATGAAGCCATTATCCATCCTAATGTTCCCGAAGATGTAATTAATGACATAGAAAAAGATTGTTTCTTTTTGTTATTTTCTTTTGCTAGTAAGATTGAGTTTGTAAACTCGCTACCTAGGCACATAGTTTGTATAAGCCTTACAATAATCAAAGAGATGAAGCTGGTATTTTCCTCTAAATAAGACATATATACACATGTAAGGGACAGTAGACACAACATGACCATGTAGGTATATTTTTTTGATTTCACATCAGAAAACAAACCTGAGATTAATCCTCCAATAGGACGACTGATAAACCCTGCAGTTAAAACAATCATGCCATTCTTAAAAGCCTCGCCGTCAGATGAGCCAAAGCAGAACTGCGATATGTCTTTTAAGTAAAAAATATACAGAGCGAAGCAAAAGTAATTAGCAAACGTAGATAAACATAAAGGAAAAATATATAGAAACTTCATAACACTTGTAACCCATCTAAAATTTTTGTGAATAATTCTTTATTATTCTCGACCTGCAACTTAAGTCTCAGAGATCTTAAAATAGGAGATATATTATGAGACTTTATTCCAGTAGTATCTGGAATGTTTTTATACATTGTGCCATTCTTGATGCACTGAATAATTTTGATCTGATTGTCGTTCAATATAATTTCTTTCTCATCTAAATATAATCTGTCTAGCCTGAGCTTCTTATTTAAGAATTTTTCTGGAATATGAAAATCGAGCATCGGTTTTACCGTAAAAAAAACGTTTATTGTCTAAATTGTTTAAGATAGGCCATATACTAGTCCTAAAATAGCTCATGAATTTTCTGAATTTATCTTCATGTTTTTTATAAATCTCAGGCATGATTATTCTGTCATTCCCGGCAAAGAAATTGAATGATTCATATGACCCATCGTCATTCTTCTCATAAAAGCAGCAAGCATTCCATAAATTATTTTCAAACATTTTACTGCCGTTCATTGGTTTGTTTGGAGCAAATAAGTCGTAATTTGGATTACCGGAATAGACTATTTTATTTAAGGTGTATTTCTCATCAGCAAATAATATGCACCTTCCTAGCCCAGTCATGCCGTCGTTGCTGTCATAATGTCTGTTTAACCATTCGAGGTCATTTGCAAAATAAATTGCTTCCATTTCTTTTGAAATTAAATAATAGGAGAAGGTTCGTATTCCGATGTATTTAAGAGGAGTAGTGATTTCTTGAATAAGAGGTAAATAATTCAGCACCAATTGCTTTAGATTATATATGTTATCTCCACTTCTATTCATTAATTACCCATGGGTTTTGCTTTATGAAAGCTCTTAATATCTCTTGTCTGTTGTTAAAATTTGTTTTTGCCTTTAAATTTCTCAGATAGGTTTCTGAAGCTTTTTTCTTGATTCCTAATATGCTCTCTATTTCGTGATAAGAGAGTCCTTTTATGAATCCTATTAAAAGATTAGCTTGTAATTGAGTGAGAAATACTCTTCTACCACTTTTGGTAATAATGGGATATTTAGTAAATCTCATAAGCTTATCAAAAAGATCTATGTCTGGTTTCATAGAATGTCCTGATACAGAATTATCATCTAGTTGGTAAGGATAGCTTTTAATATTTTTAATAGGTAAGCTTCTTGATTTATAAAAGGATAAATACTTAGAGAATTCTAGCTTATTAAGTGTAATAAAATTATAGTAATCTTGTTGAATTGAGTCTGAGAAGAAATTAAAAAAACTTATTTCGTCTAGACATTTTTCTGCTACAGAATAAATTTTTTGATCTCCTAAATCAGTGAAGAACTCTAATTGAGACAAATTTGAATCATTCAAAATATGGTAATAATTTTTAAAAAAATTATCTAATACATTTTTTATTATTTCTTTAGGACGAATTTGCGAAGATAACCCAACTTTCTTATATCTATATGTATTATCACTTAGATGATAAGAAACGTATAAGAATAATTTGATTCTTAATAGTCCCAGCGGCTTGCCTAGATCACTCATTGCACAAAAATACCTTCACTCGTGATCAGGCTAGCACATTTATTATAATATTAAAATATTATTTTCTACAAACGAATTGAGGCTAGATACTAATTAGCCTAGAAGATATTCTGTTTTTTAACTCTAAAAGTCTAAATGCGCTGTATTCAGAAGATTTCTCGAGTCTGCTACCCTTTACGATCCAATTATTTACCATTGCTGGTCCACACAAAAATTGAACTCCTTTTTTCCTAATCTTCATATTAAGATGTGTGTGACCAAAAATTACACATTTAACAGATTTATGGTCATGTATTAAATCAATTAATTCTTGTGAATTAAGTAACATGTGTTTGTCAATTTCTTTAAATCCGGTTTTAATAGGATGGTGATGCATTGCAAGAATGATTTTCTTACAAGAATATTTTATTAATTTGTTTTTAAGCCTAATAAGCTCTGCTTTTTTTATTATTCCATAAGTCTTTCCATAAATCACTGTGTCTACAAATAAAATGCAATGATTATCTGAAACAATATCTTTTCTATAGTTTAATAAACTACAATTAATTTTCTTCGGCAAAAAAGATGGGTTATCGTGGTTTCCTAAACAGTAATGAATAGGAAGTTTTAATTTTCTCAACTCTCTATACAATCTAAGATACAGATCTCTTCCTCCGTTAGCTACCAAATCTCCAGTTAATACTATATAATTAGGTCTGATATTATTAAGTATTTGGAGAAGGTGACTTAATTTATTTTGGCTATTAATGCCCGATTTAGTACATAGATTTTTAGATAAATGTATATCAGTTATATGAGCTATTTTCATTTTATTACCACCTCAAATTATAATTAGTGCCTATGTTTTTTTATGAATTTGTCAAAATTGACAACAGATTCATAATTAGAGTGATTTTCCTCTATCTCTTCATGTTTTTTATCATGCAGACCATATTTAGCATAAATCTTATAATAATGTATAAACTCAGTTAGTTTGCAGGACAAAGTGCGTATTTGATCGAATAGATTATTTGTTAACTTCTCATGTCTCTTACCAGTAATCTCTGGGAAATCCTCAATTATTTCCTCGTATATGTTTAATTGGATGCCTGCTTCATGAACTAAATCAAGACCTTCTTTTACAAGTTCTGCCATGTGTTCGTTAGGTAAATTATTTAGTTTTTTATTATCCATAACAACCTCTTTTGTTTTAAAAATATCGTACTTCTTTTTATAATAATGAAAATACAGGTATTAAGTTAAAGTATAAACCCTTCAATTATTAGAGAATTAAACTATTAGTAAGATAAACAAACAAAAAACTCTTCCAAGTTGATTATCATACCTGTAATGTGGATATAAATGGGTAATCGCTAGCATAATTTAAAAGCGATAGAGGTATCAATGTATAATAACGAGAGTGGGTGCATTACCAAAACAGATGTAGCGCAGTATCATGGAGTTTATAGCCTAATAACTCCTATGCAACAATTTTTGACTCCCTTGAGTTTAGGTGCTGCAGGCTGTGTAACCGGCTTAGGAGCACATTTATCCTACCGTCAATGTTCAACTAACTTTGTTTTAGGTTTTGGGGCAGCAGTTTTTGATGATTTTTATTCCCAAATACATTTTCTGAGTAGTTCCTTCATAGGATATTCTTATGCAAATATTATGTCATCACAAATAAAGGGGATAAGCGGTGCTGGTAATATTGCTATGTCTTTTACTGGAGCAGCTGTCGGGGGTGTTTTTGCTATAGGAATACCACAAGAAAATTATGAATCTCTTGATGCTGTAATCGGTTATTCGATATTAGCGATGCATGAAACACCTTCTTTACCAGCAGCTTTAATAGAGGGTACTACTTCTGCGTATTTTGACGCATATACTGACACAGCTTACATGAAGTCATTCATGATATCTAATTTTCTTGTTTCAAAGGCTTTTTTACTAGGTTCTCACCTAGTTGGTGGATCAAATCAAAACGTAGGACATGAAACTCAATTACTTCTTTCGGCTTCCATATCTTTAGTTTCAGTAGATTATCTTGATCATTTGGTAACCTTTAATTTCACAGCCTTGTCAAAAGCATATTTAAACTTATATCAAGTTTACAGTGAGTATATACCTGAAAATCAAGTTTCTGAACTTATGCATGGTCAAATGGTAGCCTCGCTAGCGAGTGGAGTAACATCTTCATTTTCAAAAATTCACATAGCTCATAGTTCAATTGACATAATAAAAAATATTGTTTCTTCTGACAAAAGCTACGATCAAAAAAGTTCATTAATAAAAATAGATCTACTAAAAATAGGTGCATTTGCATCTTTAAGTGCTTTAAGTAATTATCTCTATACCACTGAATATAATTTTTTTAATGATCAAATAATCTACCAGGTGGAAGATAGAGTTACGCAAAATTGGTTGTGTAATTCAAATCCTTTAATAGCAAAACATTTAAATTTCAGCTCTTTTGAGTTTCTCGAGGGAAGATTTAGGGGGGATATATTTGTTTTAACCAATTTTAATACCAAAACATTTAAATCTGGTCTGGATTCTTTATTTAGAAGTTTGAGTTTTTCTTCATTTGCTATAGGAAATAATGTTGAAGATATCATTACCTCAAATTTAATTTTTTCCAAAATATTATCAGTGCCAGATTTAGTTCTTGGGAACAAAATAGGATATTTAAATGCTATCAGAAGGGATTATATTACTAATTCTACAATTGTACAGAAAGATGTGTACAGCAATGCAGAAGCTATTCTACAGACTGGAGGGCTTAAATATGTTCACAATCAATGGGATGAGATCCAAACTCTTATAAGAAATGTCACTGTTGAAAAAATCCAGTATGGAATAATTCGCGATTCATACAGAGAGGTCAGTAGCCAGATATTAAAATATTTACCTTGGGTGGCAATTTTTATTTCTTCACAAGAGAATGAATTGTTTTTGAATGAGAAAGATACAATCAACGCTGGTTACTCAGATATATCAAGGCTCTTTTCTTGGTCAGATGTAAGTTCTGATCAGTTGAAAGAAATGCAATATTGTTCTGATAGCCTCTCTGATTTAGCTGCGATATTAAAAGGAATTGAAAAAATTGATAATGAGGGATTATTATTAGAACAAAAAAACTCATCATGTATCAATATTGAAACTAAAATAACGTTTTTAAAAAATGGGAACGGTTTATTAGAAGTAAATGACTTCCAGCTTTGCCCAGGAAATGTATACGCTATTACAGGTGAATCCGGCTCCGGTAAAACAACCCTGTTTAATCATGTTATTGGAGTAAACGAGGGCCATTTCCATTCTGACGGTAAATTATCAGGCAATTTCTCTTGTGAACCTAAGTTCTTTGTCTCGCCTCAAAAAGATTATTTCCCAAAGCTTTCTTCACTGTTTGAATCAATAATTTACCCGGTAGAATTGTCTTCGTTAACTGATGAAGATAGGTTATCTAAAGAAGGTAGGGTAAAATCATTATTATCGCATTTTGGGTTTCCAGAAGAAATAATATTTGATATTAATGCAAAAAAAGATTGGCAAGAAGTACTCAGTGGAGGGCAGGCAAAAATCTTGATGTTGATCAGAGCAATAATGTATAACGCTGAAGTTAATGTTTTTGACGAGATATTTAATGGAATTGATTCAATGACATCTGTGCTACTAAGGTCAACGATTAAAGAATATTTAGGCGACTCATCAGTGGTGATTATAGATCATAATTATGAAGCTAATAATGTAGACTCGTTTTATGACGAGCATTATGTTGTAGAGAATGGTGCTTTAAATTTATCTTTAGAATAATTAAAATTATGAAGGCATCTGTTGTAAGAAAATTATTTTCACTATGCAGCCATGATTATGCTCTGACAAAAATTAATGAACAAAAACTTAGTTTTGATGTTGGTAAGCCCCAGGGCTTAGTATATTTGGACGGCATGTTTATTTTATCATCCATTTTTACAGATTTAGATAACGAAGTAAAAAATAAGGGAGTTCTGAGTTTTTTTTCATCTGAGGGAGAGTTGGCTCAATCAGTCGATTTAGGTTTTGATGATTTTGTGCATATTGGAGGGATGAGCATTAATGAGAGAGTAGTCACCCTACCTGTTGCCAAGTATTATAAAAATTCTCAAACATATATTTATGATGTTGAATTGGATCCATCTTTAAACTTAAGTATCTTATCTGAGAAATATATTCCTGATCACATCGGGGTTTCTGTAAAGGTCGATGATAAAATTTATGGATATAATTGGGGTGCAAAAAAAGGATATAAAATTCATAATTTTTCCTATGAAATTTTTAATAACATCAATAGGCATATTGAGTATCAGGACTGCAACCCAATTAATGATGAATATTATATTTGTTTGGGTAGGAAAGATTATAATATACCAGAAGCTGGCCCTGTGGGAATAGGGGGTCTTGATATTATTAGCGTTAGAGATTTATCGGTTAATTGTACAATTCCTATTGATTTGTGGGTTAAGCCATACATTCCAATTGCAAAAAATTCTTTTTGGATTGACAATGTTGATCAGAATATAAGATTATATTTTGTGCCTGAGTATAATAGCGCTTCGCTTTATGAGTATCAGATTGATATCCAAGGAGATAGCATTCAAAACACCACTGATCTTTCTATGTAATACAAAAAGGTAAAGGCTAAACACTTTAACTAAATCCCTGTATTTTAAATTTTATATATTTATATAAAATTTCTCTGATCCTCTCCATATTATTAATTTAACTATAGGTTTTATTATGAAGATATCAAAATCTTTTATAAAAGCTGTAGGGAAATTAGCAGTTGATTTTGTATTAGAGCCAATGTGCGAAGATGGGTTGGAATATCTTCTAGGATTGGACTCTAGAAAATCAGCTGATTTATGCAGTAACTCCCTTAAATTGGGAATTATAGTATTGGATCTTCTTCCAAATGAAATAGAAATCATGGGAGAGGGTGTAAATTATGCATAGTAATTTTCCTGCATAGAGTAAGGAGAATTACATCAATTTGGTTCTCCTTGCTCATCGAGTAACGAGAACAAATTAATTAGGGGTATTTAGGATGGAAGAAATAAATGAAAAAATAAAAAATAAGCATAAGCTTTCGCATAATATTTCAGGAAGGGATCATGTAAGGATTTTATCAATAAATGGAGGAGGAGTTAAGGGCATAGTTCCAGCTTTGATATTAAAAGAAATAGAAAAAGAAGCTGGGAGGCCTATTCAGGAAATATTTGATTATGTAGTTGGTACATCAGTGGGAGGTATAATTGCTACGGCTTTGTCTGTACCGAATCAAGGGACTGGGGAATATGCTTATAACGCTTCAACAATTCCTGGATTTTTTAATGAGGCTGTTGAACGAGTATTTCCACAATATACGTTTAATTTTTGGAAGTCCATAGTTGGAGGTGTATGGAGTGCTCCGTATAGTAGAGATGGTATTGATGGATTCTTGAACGAGAAGCTAGGCGAGCTGAGATTTAATGATACTTTGCTTCCAATATCTGTATTTTCATATTGTGAGAATACACAAGGTCCCCGCTTCTGGACTAGTTTTGATAGTAATAATTTTTATTATTTAAAAGATGCTGCTGGAGCTACGAGTGCCGCTCCTACATATTTACCTGCAAAGGAGTCAATAAACATCACCTGTTATAGGGAATGTGACGATTTAAATCCAGCTACACATTGGCTCAGTAAAGTTGGGCTAGATGATAGTTGTAACAAGATGTGTACTACATACGATATAGATGGCGGTATATACATTAATAATCCAGTTATGATGGGATATTCAATATTAGCATCTGTTAATCCACATATAACTAGACATGATGTAACAGTAGTTTCATTGGGTACTGGGAAAGTAAAAACAAGTTATGATAATCCATCTTTATATACTAGTAAGTTATCGACTCTAACAAGTGATGTAATGATTCATGAGAAAATGATGGAAGGATCTCAATTAGCTGCTGATATCAGTGCCCAATTGCATTTTGGGGATCAATATATTGTTTTTAATCCTTTCATAGAAGAGAAGAATAAAAATTTAGATGATAGTAGCAAGCAAAATATGAAAGAGTTATCAGAAACTACTACAGAGTATTTGAATAAACCAGAGATTAAAGAAACTATAAAAGCTTTGGTTACCTGTTTAAAAGCACAAGGTGAAGATAGCGATTCTTGTATGAAGGTATCGACCATTCTTAATGATGCAGACGATATAAATTACAGTTTTTCACCACAAGAGCTTAATAACTTCCTTGTAACAAGAGATTTTGAACATAAGGCTCATGAGTTGGATGATACTGTTAATAATTTTAGTAGAGAGATGTATATAGGGGGAGAAATTTTTTCTGAATCAGGAGAATTATAATAATATTAATATACACTAATTTCTAAGATAAGTTGTGAGGTATTATGAAATCTGAAAGAAATATTCAAGAATCAGCATTCAAATACACTCGTGATATAAGTCCTAAAATAAGGTCGCTTCTATCTCCAATTGTTGGACGAAATTTTGAATTAATTGTCTACAGAACATATGTAAATGGACATTACACTGGTCTTTTTACTTCAAGAGTAGATTTTTATAAGGACTTTATTTGTCAAATTAATGATAACGGAAAATATTATACCAAGGAGTACCAGGTCACTCCAGAAGATGGTTATCATTATTTTTGGTTCTCCAAATCAATACAACTATAAAGGTGCTGGATACCTGATGTTTGGCTATAATGAAACAAATGTCAGTTCGTTTAATTTAACAAATTTAAACGGAAGTAATGGTTTTGCATTATTAGGGTATATTAGCAGCCCAGTTGGAACTAATGTTGAGGCAGGATCTGCAATCAATTATGCAGGTGATGTAAATGCAGACGGGGTAGATGACCTAATAATTTCTACTCCTGGATCAAACATCGAAAGCTTTTATAGTTCTTCTTTTACAATTTTTGGTCAAAGTAGCAATGCAGTAGATTGAGGTTAATGGATGCTTTTTTTAAACACAACACTCAACCTACAGTGTAACTAATTAATTTTTCTTAATTAATGGTTGCAACTGGGTAAACATCGTAGTAGATATTTAATAAGAGTTGATGCCTTTTAGTTGAATGTGATTAGAGGTAAGCTTAATGGGAGAGGTAGGTGTTTTTTTGGAGAGAGTTTTGGCTTTGGTGTCAACTTTATTAAACTCCTCCTCCTTTAAGTCTTCGGCAGAAAATAATAATTTCAAGATAAATGAACTAAATACCCATTTCCTGCTGTCTTGCAGGTTTGTTTCTTTTTTCTTTCCTTATAACCAATCAAATTAGATAGAGATAGATGAAAAGGAAATTCCATGCTTAGATATGACGGGTATCATTATTTACCTTTGTTACAGTATGTAGAGAAGCTCTTTCCAAAGGGCCATCTTGATGATGTATATTTATTAGCTTGCCAACATATTCTTCCCTCAACGCATATGATGTTGCGGTCGATGGTAAATCTAGGGCTCAAGAAAGATAGGGTTGCTTTAATAGGCAAATGCTACTCTACAAATAAAATAACGATGGAAAATATGCGACAAGAAGGTTTTTATGTTTGTGAGTCTAGTAGCAAATTCAAACCAGAAAGTTCATTTGATGAACAATTTCGTTCTAATATTTATAACTTTGTACATTCTCAATTTCAAAGAATGCAGCCAAATAAGAATGCCCGCATTATATTTCTTGATGACGGAGGAGAAATGCTTTCAATCGCACAAGATTTATCGAGAACCTACTCAAATTTCTTTGGTGTAGAGCAAACTTCCTCTGGTTATCATAAGCTTGCATACAACTCTATTAATTTTCCTATTAAAAATGTTGCGTTATCAAATGAGAAGTTAAATTTTGAATCGCCTTTTATAGCTGTTTCGGTATTGAAATGCTTAGAGCAAAGAATTGCTTTATCTACACTACTTCCAAAACAAATTTTGATAGTTGGAAATGGATATATTGGTAAAGAAGTCTGCACTTTACTAAAAGGTAATCAATACAATCATCATAAGGTTATTGGATATGATGTTGTTCACGATAAGAGTGAATTGGATTACGTAGACTTTAGTCAGTTTGATATCATTCTAGGTGCAACAGGCAATAGAATGATGACTCATAATTACTATGATTCTCTTAAAAACAATGCTGTTCTAGCTAGCGTTTCTTCATCAGACAGAGAATTTGATGCTGTCCATTTCAGAAGATTATCAGGAGTTGTCAATAATGTTCATGACGATGTTTTTTATAATGGATTTTGCCTTTTAAACTCAGGGTTTCCCTTAAATTTTAATGGAGATGACAGAGTGAGTGTGCCATTAGGTAAAATACAACTTGTATGTGCTTTACTAGTGTTAGCGGTTTGTGAGTATAAAGAATCTAATCAACAACAAAAACAATTTGTGAGATTAGATAAAGAACTTACAGAAAAGATTGTGGGCAAATTTAATATAATTGATAGGCGGATAGGATATGAAAAGTTTATCGAGAAACACGACTAATATCTGGGAATACATGATTAAAACCACTATGGAGAGTGAGGTTTTTTTTAGACCTTTTGGCTGGTTATTAGTGATAGGTTATCTGGGTTTTTATTATTTCAATTTATTAGTTGCAGATCCCCAAGGGTATGAAAATCTATCAATGCGAATTATAGTTGCTATTTTAGGTGTAGGATTAATTTTCAAGAGGTCCACAATGAGATTTCTGCAAGAATACATGGCTATATATTGGTATATAACTCTTATTTTCTCCTTGCCATTCTTTTTCTTCTACATGTTGTTTCACAATCCGGAGTCTAATATTTGGCGGATAAATGGTTTGGTAGGAATGGTAACCCTGACATTCTTTGTTGATTGGCTGGGATATATTGTATTAACTATTATTGGGACTACTCTTTCTTACGTAATATTCATTTTATTCAATAGTTCTCAGATATTACCATTATCATTACTAGGGGTATTTGGGAGTTATAGTGCTCCCATAATATACTTAGTATTATTCTCTTATAAAAGAAAACAATTATATAAAGAAAAATTATTAGAAGGTGAAAAAGAGTTTAATAATAAATTGTTAGAACAATCTGTTGATTTAAAAAAAGCATTATCTATTAAAACTGAGTTTCTTAATAATATTAGTCATGAAGTAAAAACACCCATAAGTGGGGTCGTTAATATATCAGAACTACTTGTTGAGAATTGGAAAAAATATTCATCCAAGGAAAGGTTTGAGAATGTGAAACTTATTTCACAGTCAGGCAAAAGATTACTACTGTTAATGAATGATATTCTAGATTTATCTAAATTTGAGTCTGGTAAAATGAGTATCAGTTTTGGACAAGGTAATCTAGAAAGCCTTGTTCATGAAATGGTGTGTGAATGTAAAGAATTATACCTAAACAAAGAAAGTAGAGTAAAACTTGAAACATACATTCAGCCTGGCCTGGACAGTAATCTTGAGATGGATTCTGAAAGGATTGTGCAAGTACTTCGTAATTTATTAGGAAACGCAATAAAATTCACTCCGACTGGTAAAGTTAAAATTTTCCTCCAGAAGCAGGGAGAGAATCTTGAAGTTATTTTCAGAGATGAAGGACTAGGTGTTCCTGATGATGAACTAGAGAGTATTTTCTCATCATTTGTTCAAAGTAGTAGAACAAAAAATAAGGCAGGAGGTACTGGTTTAGGCCTGGCAATTTGCAAAGAAATTATTGAGTCACACAAAGGCAGAATATGGGCAGTTAACAATCATGGGGGTGGTAGTTCATTTCATTTTTTACTCCCTAAATCAAATAATAATCCACAATTAAATATAAATAAAAAAGCGAAAGGTAAAGTGCTGGTGATAGATGATGACAACACTTGTCACAGCATACTTAGTCTTTTATTAAAAGCTGAGGGATATGAAATTGTGAGTGTTTTTGGTGGTGTAGAGGGGTTAGATTACTTAAAAGATAAAAAAAATAAAGAAGAAATTGATGTAATACTTCTTGATTTGATGATGCCAGATATGTACGGAATCAATGTGTTAAAAATATTAAAGTCTGAAGCGACCACCAAAAATATACCAGTAATTATACATAGTGCTAGTCATGACAAAAACGAACATTCGAAAGCGATAAGTATGGGTGCAGAAAGTTTTATAAAGAAACCATATAATAGATCAGAACTATTAATTGCGTTGAATAATGCATTCACCAAATAAATGAGAGGTATCTATGACAGCTCTATTCTATGAAGATTTCAAAAGCACAGACCAGTGGGTTAGTGCGAATGAGCACAAGCATCTAGTCTTGTAGTGGGATGGGATCTAAAAAGTCAATTTCATCGTGTTGGTTATTTTTCTAATATAGCTACGGTATTAAAGTATTTTGTTCTTTTATATTTCATTAACTATTATGATATTCAATGTAACAAAAGAATAGTTTTCTATCTACAAAAATCGGTATTTACGCAGTACACATGAGTGCTGCAGTTAGAGAAGTAAGTAGTCAAATGGAGGGTAGTACTCACTAGACAAATAGTAAAGTGTAGTTACCCCTTGGAAGATTTGCAGCCTCTTCATATTGCCGTGCCACTATCTTTGGTTGAATGCATGATGATTTGTGTGGTGGTGCGAATTACTCCGGGCTGAGCTTTGATAAAATCGGTCATGAAGTTTTCTAGAGCTTTTGTATTTTTGAGACGAACTTTCAATAAATAGGAATAGTCGCCTGTAACGTGATGACATTCAAGGATATTCTGGTGGCTTACTGTATTTTCAAGAAAATTTTCGTTTCTCTTTTTACCGCAAACTAAAACAAAAATAAATGCGCCGAGCTGCATACCAAGAGCTGAAGCATCTATTTGAGCTATAATTTTTTTAATTATACCTTCGCTTTTTAGTTTTCTGATGCGTTCATTTGTCGCGGATGCAGACAAATTCACTATTTCACCGAGTGCGTTACTTGTGATGTCCGCATTCTCCTTCAAAATGTTGACAATTTTACGGTCTGCGTCATCCAGTTCTGGTTTTTGTATTGACATATTGCAATATTGCTTCATATTATATTGGAATTCTATATTATAAAAAGAAAATCTATTGTGTCAACTTTATTTATCCTTATAAAATCCTGGATTATAGGCATTGCTATTGCTGCGCCGGTTGGGCCAATAGGAATATTATGCATTCGTAAGACTCTTGAAGTAGGAATAATAGGAGCGCTTGCAGTAGGTGTTGGTGCTGCACTCGCTGATAGTATTTATGCATTCATTGCCGGAGCTAGCTTCTCATCTATTTCAGTTTTTTTGCTTAGTAAGACGCAACATATAAAATTTTTTGGAGGGATGTTTTTGCTTTATCTATCTTATAAGGAAATTAAAAATAACTCTGACGATTCCAGCAAAACAAGCATCAAAATTGCTAATAGATTTTGGAAAATAGTTACTACGGTTTTTATTTTAACTTTAGCTAACCCCATGACGATTTTGAGCTTTATCGGAATATTTGCCGGTATTAGTAATGATACAGCATCACTTTCTGAATCTTTAGCCTTTGTAGTAGGTGTATTTTTAGGCTCAATGACATGGTGGATGGTTTTAGGTTTTATAATTGTAAGAGTAAAACATAAAATATCTGTAAAATTAAAGAACAGCATACGTTATACGTCTGCAAGTATTCTATTTTGTTTCGGGATGTATGTATTGCTGACAATGCATTGGGATACATTTTCTTAACAATGCTAAAAATATTTATTTCATATCAAGAAGGGGCAGTATTCTAATTATTTTAATTTTTCCTTGAAGTTATTGTCATTAAGCCTAACTATCACATAGTTTTGTCCAGAACAATAATTGGCTAAAGGGTTTTTATTAATCAATCATTCAAGTTCTAAAGAGCAGAAACAACTTAAATAGTGAGATAATTGCACACAAACCACACCATGGGATAAATGAAGGCTCAATTTAACTGTTGCTAATAAGCGTTGTCATCATTGCTTTCTGCACTAAACATACCACCGCAATAGCCAGTATTTCCTGCTAAACAAACCATTTGAACAGATTGATCTTCTTTGCAATGTCCACTATGAGGAGTAGTCACATTCTGTGACTTGTTATCTCTTCCGCAAGTTACCTCAACTGGATCACCTCCCAAACTTGCTGGTCCTAAATTCCAAAACAGCCAGTATTTACCTTTTACCCCAGCGCTAGTGCACGTAACACCGACATCTACTTTTGGTATAGGATCACTTGGATTATTGCTGTCATAAACATCTTGACAATCTTTGACAGCAGCACCTTTTAAATAATTTTGCATAGATACCTCATTGTTTGATTCTTAATAAAAGTAATACTCCTCTGAGAAATTATTTCAATAAGTAATTTTATCTTCTCAAATATTTAATACTTTCACAGTCTTCAAAACGGCCGTTTATAAGATAATGCCAATAAAGATAAAGAGCGCACAAGAAAGCCGTCTGTGTGAAGCATGGTAGTTTATAAATACTTATGCGCTCTAGGGGGTGTCAATAGTTTATATAGTGATGAAAGTTCAACTTACAAGAGCTATTAATTAAAATATGTTAATTAGTAGTTGAAAATAAAATTCAAGGTAGTATTAGTAGTAGACAAGTATGAGTCTTCTAGAAGCGAGTATCTAGGAGTAAGTTTATGAGAGAGCATTTAAGAAAGAAAGTTAGAATCATAGTTAACACGCCTTACTTTTCTGTCTTGTTTAAAATTCAAAATAAAAAATTGAAATCTAGGAGTTTGTGTTAGAAGCAGCAAAGGGGCTCTTAATATAGTCCTTTTTTTTCATTTTAAATAATGAAAAAAATAAATTACGTGGGGTTTCTTATGAGGAAGTATTTTTATCTAAAAGATTTAGATGGTAGCAATGGTTTTTTAATGAGAGGGTTAAAAAACTCTTTAGGTCTTTCGTCCTTGAAAGCTGCAGTAGATATAAATGGCGATGGTATAGACGACATAGTTTTTGGATCTGTATATCCTTTAGATGGGGCAGGACAAAGCTATGTCGTTTTTGGACAAGATAGTGCATCCCCATCTCCAAGTTCCTATCCATCTTCCGGAGGTAACAATGAAGGTGATAAAAGCCTTGGAATAACAATAGGAATTGCTGTTAGTGCAATAGTTGCGGTCGGGATTGGCATAAGTTGCTATGCTTGGAGAAAACAATAAGTTTGGTTTAGGAGATACTGATAGTGGAAGCTTAAAATTTTCTGGACAAGAAATGACAGGAACTACAACAGTTATAAATCCAATTCCAGATGATATGACCTAAATGTCGGTAATTTGAATTTAAAAAAGAGAATATATGATACCAATATTAGATTTAGATGAGCTCAATGGAACTAATGGTTTTGCATTAACTTATAATACTGAGGGAGCGCCTTCGAGAATTAGTAAAGTGGCAGGAGATATAAATGGAGATGGAATAGATGATATGGTTTTTGGTTTTCCTTCGTATAAAAACAGTAAAGGTTCTTATGTGGGGGCGGCCTTTGTTGTTTTTGGAAACCCATTGTTCAGTAAGGACTTTGGTATTAACTCTTTAAATGGATTAAATGGCTTCGTTTTTGAAGGGAAAGAAGATGAATTTGTGGGTAACACTGTTAGTATTTCTGAAGATATAAATGGAGATGGGATATCGGAAGTGCTGGTTACCAGCAACCAAGTGTCTAATGATGAAACAGAAGGACAAAGTTACGTTATATATGGAAGTAGAGCAGAGTTTCCAGCTATTTTTGATGCGGATTATCTTAATGGAACCACGGGATTTGTGATACACACTAAAAATAGATGTCCATATACTAATGGTAACAACTATGCTGCAATAAGTTTAGGAGATATCAATAACGATGGCATAGGTGATATAGTTATTGGGGCTCCGTGTTCAGGTTCGCCATGTGCCAGGGTCGATGTCGATAGGGCAAGCATGAGTTGTGTCATATATGGCAACATAAATGGTTTTTCTTCCCCATTTTCTGCGGATAGTTTAAATGGCAGTAATGGTTTTGTAATTTTGGATAGACAAATAGGTATTGGTGCTGGTGAAGAAATAGCTAGTGGCGATATAAATGGAGATGGTATCAACGATATTGTTTTAAGCGCACCTTATTATCAAAACTCTGGAGAAGTATATGTTGTATTTGGAAATAGTTCTTTTCCAGAGACATTCAGATTATCAGATTTAAATGGAACTAATGGTTTTACTATAACAGGACCCAGCGGATCAAATTTAGCGCCTCCTCGCGCTGGATACAGTTTGTCTACAAAAAGAAATGTAGTTAATCACGAATTGTACGATATTGTAATTGGTGTTTTTAATTCTGATAGTAAACCAGTATGTACGACACCAAGCAATTGTCCTGGTGCAGTATACGTTGTTTATGGAAACAAGAATTTTCCACCAGTCATAAGTTTAGAGAGTGGATATGATGGCTATAGAATATTAGGCACTAAAGAAAGTAGTACAGGTTCGACGGTGGGAGCAGGTGATTTTAATAGTGATGGAATAGATGATATTATGTTTGGAGCAGAAGATCCTAACGAGGGGAAACCTACGGCATACGTTGTTTTTGGCAATAAAGATAATTCATATCCTTCAGAAATTATTGAGTTTGAAAGAGGTGAAGGTATAAAATTATTAAACCTTGCCACAGATCCTTACCCTACTGGAAGCCAAGAAGTGGCAAATGTGGGTGATATTAATAATGGTGGGATCCCAGATATGGCTGTTGTGATTGTAAATTACGATAATGAACCTTTTGCTTATGTGATATTTGGAGAAAGAGATATTACTCCAAGCTCAACACCGTCGGCAACTCCTACACCAACTGGCACTCCTACACCAAGTATTACGCCGACTTCTACTCCTTCTGAAACTCCATCTATTACACCAACAGCATCTCCTACTGCTTCTTCCTCTCCTACACCTACACCAACTGAAACTCCATCAGAAAGTGCAGTAGTTAGTCCATCAAATACTGGATCAGGCAATAGTGTTGATCTGGGTATAGCAATAGGAGCTTCTGTTGGTAGCACGATAGGAGTGATGCTAGTTCTTGGGCTTAGTGGTTTATTTGTTTATTACAATTGTCATTTAAGTAGTAGTAAGCTTGCTATGAAGCATTTAACAGAAAGTGGTAGAGAAGTAGAGTTAGGTTCATTGGATAAAGGAGGAGAGGTTACAGTATCTGGTGATGTTGAAACAACTGTTAATCCACTTGTGGGTGAAAGTACATAGAAATAATTTAACTTAACTAAGAGGTCTAATATGTTTCCAGAAATATTTGATTTAAAAGATTTAGATGGAAAAAATGGTTTTGCCATGCATGGCACTAAGTCACGTGCTGGCTTAGGTTTTGTGAGTGCAGCTGGTGATTTTAATAATGATGGAGTAAGTGACTTACTTGTAACTGAAGCAAACACTTTAGATCCAAGAAATGGAGGTAGGGGTTACATCTTGTTTGGAGGAGATAAATGGTATAAGCCACATTTTAAACTTGAAGATGTCAATGGTACAAATGGTTTTATCATAGACGGTCAAAACTATACTTACAGTAATGGTATTGGTCTATATGGATCTAATTTACAAGATGTTAATGGAGATAATGTAGATGATGTAATTTTCTCACTTACTAGGACTAATCGAGTGGGACCTTCTACAGCATTTGTTATTTACGGTAGTGAAGATAAAAATTTTGATACCTATTTTGATTTTAAGCTTCTGAATGGTACTGGTGGGATAATAATTCAAGGTATTACAAATACTGGGTCAATTAATACTAGAGTTGGGGATATTAATGACGATGGAATCAGTGACATACTAATATCAGAGTATATTTCTGCTCTGGGAGATTATAATTCAGCTACAATTGTTTATGGTAGTAAAGATAATTTTCCTTATGCAGAAGATGGAATAATTAATCTCGGTATGGATTTGGGAGAAATAGGAGCCAGATTTATGCTCTATAATGGTTATAGAATTTCTCAGATCCCTCTGGCTGGAATAGGTGATATGAATGGTGATGGAATTGATGATGCACTTGTACAGGGATATGGAGAAATGGGAGTCTTTTATGGTAGTAAAAATTTAACAAGCAAAAATATTGACCAACTTGATGGCAAGAATGGGTTTAAAATAGAGGTGAGTGGTCAATCTCCAGGAAATCCTGCTTTTTTTGGTAAAGTTGGTAAAGGCGATATTAACGCAGATGGAATAGATGATTTGATTTTTGGCAATGTATTTAATGGATCAGCCTATGTAATTTATGGCTCCAAAAAACCTTTTAACAGTACTTATTATATACCTGAACATTTAGACGGCAAAAACGGCTTCAGTCTCTTTCATCAAGGAGGAATATTTTCTGGATTTGGGAGATCTGTTTCAATGATTGGCGACATTAACAATGACGGAATTGATGATTTTTTTGTAGGTGCTATAAACTCAACAGTATATGAATCTATGCAAACCACTCAATATATTATTTTTGGCAATAAAAAAGGGTTTCCTGCAGTCATGGATCCAGATGAGCTAGATGGAAGAAATGGTTTTAAAATTACTAATCAAACACAAGGAGACTCCCCTGGGATAATATATGTAGACGGCATAGGTGATTTTAACAATGATGGTATAGATGATTTTGCATTTGGGGCGCCAGGAGTTTGGTACAATGGAGATGGAGTAAGTTCCTATGTTTATGTTGATGGACAAGCATATGTCATTTATGGACAAAATTATTCTTCTGCAGAAACACAAACAGAATTTCTCGTTTAGGGAGGCATTAGTATGTTTCCAGCAGTATCTAATTTAAGAGATTTAGATGGTAAGAATGGATTTAACATTAATGGTGTCAATGAAAATTATTTTCTAGGCACGTCCGTTTCACCTGCTGGGGATTTCAATGGAGATGGGATTGATGATATATTGCTATTGGTTGTGATGCTGATTCTAAACAACCAATGCCATATGGGCAGGCATACATAATTTGGGTGATGTTGTAGTTTCTGAACAAGACAATCAGTCTTTAGTTGATGGTTGGAAAGTAAGAGAAGTTTTTGAAAACAATAATACTGGATTTTATGCCAATCTTTATGAGAACTCAGATTATTGTCAGATGGTCTTAGCTTATAGGGGCAGTGAGTCTACATTGTTAGACTTTTACTCAAAAGACTGGCAGTTTGATATTCATGCAATTGCTTTAAACAAATTTAGTGGCATAGCTGGTCAGGTAGTTGAAGGTTTCAGCTCTATGAACCGCTCTGTAAATATAGCTAAAGAGAATGGTTTTACATTATCATTTACTGGTCATTCTCTTGGAGGATGACTTGCAAACACGAATGCGTATGTAGCTGATATTGAGAAAAAACTGGCTTACCCTAAATCGGTTACTTTTACATATGTCTCATCTATTTTCCATGAGTCACTATACGATTTCATAAAGTAATTAACTTTTTTCTAAAACTCTGGAGAGTAATGTTGAACCCATCTATAAACTGTGCTTCCCACTATATTCAAGCCTCTCTCATTCATCATTTCTGACAAATTACAATAACTCAATCTGTAACGTAGATACCACCTTAAACATAACAAAATAACTTCACCCTCATAGTGTCTCCACTTGAAATCTACTTGCTCAAAAACTTAGAGTATCCAAAATTAAATTTTTTCGCAACGGAACCTCATATATTATATAATCTCAAGCACTTGACGATGTATTACATTTGTAGTACAATGTCTGCATTAAACATTAATGGAGCTAAATGTGTTGACTGTACGCCTTGGAGAAGAGATGGAAGCTAGATTAAATGAATTAGCAGCAACTACTAAACAAAGTAAAAGCGCTATAATTAAAGATGCATTGCGAGAGCATTTAGAAGATATGGAAGATTTAAGAGACGCATTAGCTTCTCTGAATGATCCTAATGATAAATGGCTTACCTCTGAACAAATAAAAAAAGAATTAAGGTTTGAAGATTAATATTAATGTTTCGAGTTATCTGGAAAAAGAGTGTTTTGAAAAAATTAAAGTCTTTAGATAAATCCGTTGCTTCAAAAATTTATCAAAAAGTAGAAACCCATCTTGTGCTTGATCCTGTATCCTTAGGGAAACCTTTAGGTCATAAATTTAGCGGCCTTTTTTCTTTTAGAAGTGGAAATTACCGTGTTATTTATTCTATTAAACGATCAGAGCTATATATTTGTGTAGTAAAGGTTGGACATAGAAAAGATGTTTACGAAGAATAAGTAGGTATTTTCGGAAATCTTTATTAAACCATTACAGAGGAAACCAACTCATATTTATAAGCCTGTCTTCTTTTCTTAGTAGAGTGGAAATCCTCTAGAGTATCGTCAATTCATCAGTCTCTAAGCAAACATGCGCTGAAAGAAGCATATTGACAATGATGTCTAATTTATAATATAATGTCTAAACAAATAAATTGTGAGGTATATTGTGAAGGAAAAACTCAAATATGTAAAAGGGGATGAGGGAAAAGGCGAAGTAAATCCAGTATTCTTTACTGAATATCCTTCTCCTCTTCCTACACCCTCATCAAGCCCATCTCCTTCTCCATCTGTATCTAGTAGTTCCTCTCCTTCTCCAGAAGCAGACGATAGTCTTTATAGATGGGGAACGGTCGCAATGTTGGGTTTGGGGGTAACAATTGCTGGTGGGGTTATAGGCTACCATATGTATCAAAAGTGTGGTTATTATTCTTCCTGTGCAAACAATTATTGTGCAGGTGAGGAACAACATAGATTAACAGGTGGGTCTGATATTCATGATGATTATGGAACTGTATAGCCTTGTATCTAAAAGGTTGTACCGCTAAGGATCTTGTGAGAAAGCTATTACTATAAATAGCTATTAGTATCTTGCAAGCCTATTTAAAACAAACTCTGAAATTGCAACATCCTGAGCGCCAATACCTGAAAAATCAGCTATAATTGTCTTAGTATTTGTTGGAATATCAGATTTCAGAAATTTACCAAACTCTATGGTAGAGTCTAGATTTATGATTTTGTTTTTTATAGCTTTGGCAATATCACCAAATTTTACAGCTTGTGACTTATTATCTGTAATAATTAGATCAGCTTCTCCATAAAGAGAAGGAGATACTTCACTCTTATATATATCGTCACTGCCTAAGGCTATAATCATTTTATTTACTCCTTTAGGAAGATGATTAATGATAGGGGACTTACTTGCAGTGGCTGTAAAAATAACATCGCAGTTAGTAAGTAAGTTATCGACTGTATCACATGTACTATTTGTAATTGACGAAGCTTTTGCTTTGTCCCTAGCAAAAACCATTATGTCTGTTTTTGGGTATTTACGTACAGCTAAACTATGAAGTTGCGTTGCTAAATTACCGTTACCTATGATACCGATTTTTTTGATGTTCCATTTTACATAATCAACTAACAAAATCCCAGCAATTGCTGTTCTAAGAGTGGTAAGGAATCCTGCGTCATGCAGGATAGTTTTAAGTTGCCCTGTGTTAACGTTAAACACAAATATTGACCCATTATTTCCCAAGGGACTACTATTTGCAATTTTTACGTACAAACTGGAACTACCATGCTTGTAGCCTCCTTTTATGTGACAGTCACTTTTTAATTCAGAAAAAACAAATTGCATTGGAAGTGGGACTTCATAAAGATTATTATAAAAGTCTATAAAAGCAACTTTTTGCGAGTCTATTATCTCATTGAAGTTCTTAAGTGAGTCAATACTTTGTTTAATTTGTTCTTTACTGAATACTTCCATATCACAGAAACTCCCTTAATTTATCTAGGGCTTCTGGCATGTCGCGTCTTCCATAACCTACACGAAAATGATTACTTGTGTAGTTATAAACAGATGCTGGCATAAGAAGAACACTTTTCTTCTGGACAAGTCTTCTGCAAAAGGAATTAATTGATTCATCCTTTTTATACCTTACAAACCCTACACAGCCTCCTTGTGGCATAACCCAGCTAAACAAATGATTACACTCTATAAAAAACTTCTTTAGTTTGTGTAAATTCTCACTGACTATCATATTATTGCGCTCTAAAATTCTATCTTTATTATTTAAGGCAATAAGACTAATTACTTCGCTAGGAGCACTATTACATATTGAAGTGTAGTGTTTCATTTGTTCAATTTTTTTTAACAACTTCACATCCTTACATGCTATCCATCCGATACGCAGACCTGCCATACCAAAAGCTTTACTCATTACCCCTAGTGATAATGCTTTATCATACAAACATGCAGCAGGGGAAGCCCAAGCCTTATCGGGTTTCCCAAGGAGACGATATACCTCATCTGAAAAAATCCATATTCCTCTCAATTCACATATATTGACAAGTGCTTTTAGCTCTTCTTCTTCTATTATTTGACCAGTAGGATTATGGGGGAAATTAATAACAATACACTTAGTGTTGGATTGAATTGCATCTTTAATTACATCTAAATCTATACGCCAGTTATTCTCTTCCTGAAGCATAATTTCTGTAATACCTGCTCCCTTCAATTTAGGTATTTCAAGCAATGATTGATAACATGGTGTTAAAACAATAACGTGATCACTGGATTCTATTAGCGCATGTAGAGCACAAAAAATTCCATCTTCTGCACCTGCGAACATCAATATATTTTCTTTTTCTAATCCAGGATACAGTTTTTGTGCAATTTTTATGCGTAAGCTAGGCAAACCTGGAGATTCCGTATAACCAAGATGCAAATTATCCCATAACTCCTTTTCAGTTGAAGATGCCATGGACAAAATCTCTGACATTAAAAATCTTTCAGCGTCTGAACAACACAGTAGATACTCTGCTGAGAATTCATATTCACCCAAATATTCTTCCAATTTAAAGGGAGGTAACTTAATCATTTAATTTTTTCAGATAATTATAAATAGTTGCCCTACTAATACCTAATATACGAGCAACGTAGATAGGTCCGTTTTTTTTATTTAATGCACCTTCTTGTTTTAATTTCAAAATTAAAGATTTTTTTTGGCTTCTAGTAAGGGCATTCACATCCATTTTTGTTTGGAAACAATAATTTTTTATAAAAATATGAATCTTTTCATACAGATCATCTTTAAATAAAATTTTTGTATTTTCATCCTCTAGATTATGCTGATTTAAGAATGTGTCTAATATATATTTATATTTATCAAAAATTGAAATATCTAAATTGATACATAAAAGCCCTGATGATTTGCCTCTAAGATCTTTAATCACTATGCTAATTGATTTTAGTTTGCGTCCATCATAATTAATCTTCTCGTATGGACCTATAATATTTTTTTCATTGAAATTTAACCCTTTGATATCTACATATGACAAATCTCCTACTTCTCTTTTAGAGAAAGAATTTAAAATGTACTTAATCTTACCGTTCGTCAAATCATGCAGCACTATCTCTGCGAACGGATATAACAACTTACCTAAGGCTTCGATTAAAAACTTATAATGTTTAAATTCTGCTTTCATGTAAATGAATGATACTAATTAAATTAGACAAAATATTCTAAATTAACTAATTTTGTCAATACTGTTTTTAAATTAGTCTTTTATAATCTGCGTGTTTCTTTTCAAACTTTAGTGAATTAGATAAAATAAAAAGCAGTTATTCAATATACTTATCACGAAGGAAGCCGCCAATTTGTGCTGCCCAGAGTTTTTTGTACAATTTACCATTTTTTAATAATTCTTTATGAGTATTGTCCTCCACAATTCTACCCTTATCAAACACTAAAATACGATCCATATGTAATAATGTAGAAAGACGGTGAGCAATAACTATAGTAGTTTTGTTTTTCATTAGCTTGTTTAACGATTCTTGAATTAAATTTTCTGTGACTGAATCAATTTGTGATGTTGCTTCATCAAGAATTAAGATAGGAGAATTCTTAAGGAAAGCGCGTGCTATTGCGATCCTTTGTCGTTGCCCTCCTGATAATTTCACTCCTCTTTCACCTACAAGAGAATTATAGCCATGAGGAAGTTTGATAATAAACTCGTGAGCGTGAGCTTTTTTTGCTGCTTTAATAACATCTTCATCACTTGCAGTTATTTTTCCATAGCGAATATTTTCTATTAAACTGCGATGAAACAAAACTGGATCTTGTGGTATTAGAGCTATATGTGCACGGAGCGAGTCTTGTGTAATCCTACTAATATCTTGTCCATCAATCGTAATAGTGCCCTTTGTAACATCATAGAATCGTAGCATCAGGCTAATAAAAGTGGATTTACCACCCCCAGAATAACCAACTAATCCAATTTTTTCTCCCGATTTTATTTCTACATTTTTATTCTGAAATAATGGAGTAGATTTATCGTAAAAAAATTCAACATTATTGAATATAATTTGCCCTTTAGTACATTGCATAGATTTGGCATTTGGCAGGTCTTGTATCTCAATGGGTGTTATTAATTCAAATAAACTTCTCTTACACCTACCTAAAGCCTTATTAAATTCATCTACTTGAGACATTGTGAACCACATCATATGTCCAGTTTCCATAGCCAGTCCTAAAATCAATGCAAAATCACCAATGGTTATCAAATGTTTGCTATATAGGTGTATCAAAGAAAAACAAGACAGCGCTATCATTATTGAAATAAGCGCTCCTTGAACTGCGTTCATTATTATATTGTAAAAATAAGTATTTTTATATGCAACTTTGTGATTTTTTAAAAAAAGATGCATTCTACGAACTTCATATTTCCTAGTAGCAAATAACCTAACGTTCTGCTGATTTGAAACTGAATCCACTAGCTCTCCGACTACCTTTGATTCCTCGTAGGCTTGCTTATCAGCTAAAGAAACTATCTTTCTTGACATAAAGTAACTAGCAAATCCAAAGAAAATGAACCATATTACTAAAATTAGGCAAAATACTGGATGTACAAAATAGGATGCAACAATTGAAGCTATTAAAAGAGAGCTTCCTCTAAGAAAATTCCCTGCTATAGAGGTAATAATGTTTTCTATTCCATCTACTAAATTAGTGATTTGCTTTGATATTTTGCCAGACAAGTTATCCTGAAAAAATTTGTGAGGTTTTTGATGTATATAATTCAGCATAGTAGCAATAATTTGATTTAAGACAATGGGGATATATCTGCTACGAATATATGTTATTCCGCGCCAAGTAAAATTATCAAAAACGATAAAATTAACTACAATTAGGCTTGCTGCTATTATTACTGAGGAGGGCTCAGAAAAGTTATTGGTTTTAGATAATAGATCTATAACAATTTTAATTAGAATACTGTTAAATGGTCCCCAAAGACCAGCAGAAAGCGCTAAGCAAACAAAAAGGCTAACAATACTTTTATAGGATTTTAGGAAATGCCAAATAAAAGGTGCTAAAGTTCTTGGTAAGTGGCGATTTGTTGACATTTGCACATCGTATCATAACAATAATGCTTTAGACAATGGACTTATTAAAACTGTTTTCATTTAGATTAAAATAATCACAAATTATACTGTCTTAATAACTTGGTAAAAAAGGTGATACGGCTTTTAATATTAGAACAAACCATAATTCTAAATAATCATGATGCTATTCTTTTGGTCCCACCCAAAAGTGTGGATTGTAGGCGATCTCCCACAAATAGCCATCTGGATCTTTGAAGTAACCTGAGTAGCCACCCAAAAAACTTTTTGTGGTTTTTTGACTTTTATTCCTCCAGCTTTAATAGCTTCTTCATAGGTCTTATTAACCTCTTCTTTGCTTTTGAGGTTATGAGAAAGTGTAAATCCTTTAAACCCCTTTCCATCTGGTAATGATTCATTAACATTAGCATCCTTAGCAAGCAACTCCATACTATATAAAGCAAGCCAGGTACCATTTAATGCAAAAAATGCGATTTCAGATTGAGAATTCATCCTGGGAAGATTTAAGCCTTTTTGATAAAACTCAATTGATTTTTCCAAATTCTTTACTCCTAAAGTGATCATGCTAATTCTAGGTTTCATTTTGTTCTCAAGAGATAATTATTCTACTTAAGCTAAAGGCTAATACTTTTTTCTACTGAATCAAATATTATATTTACTTATTGAACAAACTAATATTTAGGAGTATTAGTTACG
>JAVKEN010000025.1:0-64314 GCA_040221415.1 Rickettsiales bacterium | reverse complement strand
TCTGCAGAGAACGTAAAAATAAATAATGTCTCATTTAGAAAAACACCATTTAGTGTAGAAAGTGATGTTCCAATTAGAAGAGGGTTGGATGAAGTTCGTGAATCTGAGTCTGACTATGAAGGGGAAGAGGGTGGCAGAAGCGGCTCATTGACTCTTGAAGAGATGACTAAGGGGCCAAAAAAAGATGTGGAGTTGTCACCGTCTAGAATTGTAGAAGCTTCATCTCATTCACCTTCGAGTTCACCAGAGGTAGAATCTGAGAGTAAATTAGCTGATTTAGATCGAGCAGAAGCTGGGCCAGACACTTTACCGGCACCTTCTCCCCCTCCTCTGACAAGGATGACCAGAGGGTCTATGACACCACTTAGTGGGAGAACTAGGATGATGGAGTCTCCATTCAGATCTATTGCTTCTAGCCCTTTCAAAAGGGAAAGAGGATTCACATCTGAATCTATTGGTAGGAGTTTTACTCCAATAATGAGCGATCATTCAGCTAGATCTACTCCATTGTTAGAGGGAAGATCATCTGGTTTTAATGATACCGATCAAAAAATAATTATTAGTTATTTGTTATTATTAGGAATTAACAATGATATTGATTTAAATCGTGAATTTACATTTGAAAATGACAAGCTTTTCTTTTTAAAAGAAGGAATAAACGTAGCATTAAATTCACCAGAATTAAGAGAAAGAAAATTTGATAACGCTGAAGGAATAATAAAGTTAGGAGTTGAAAAGTACTTAAGTAGATTAGGTAGGTTCTCAGAAGGTAGAGTATCTAAAGATCCTGATTTAAATAGTAGGCGTTTAGATTCTATTGCTAGAATTATCACAGGTAATACAGTTTGTGCTGCTGTTGCCTTTGATGGAAGAAATATTTTATATTCAAACAACACAAAAGATAACACAGAAACAACAAGAAAGTTTTTTGAATTATTGAAAGATATAGCATTGTACTCTCAACATCGTAAGGAGTCGTGCAGTAGGAGTAGGTTGTCTCTGTCAGAAGATTTGCAAGAAAGAGCTGATGCATTATTTAGTCGGGTAATTGAAGAGTCAGAAGAGGTTATTAAATCTAAGTTTAGTGGTAAGTCAGCAAAAAGAAGAGAGCATTTAAGAACGCAGTATGCAAGGCTGTATAAAGATTTTAATAAAGTTATAGATTCTCTTACTACAGATGATCCAGATAAACAATTACATCCAGATATAATTAATGCCTTAGCAAGAGGCGATGCAAAGTTTATAGGAAGTGAAGAAGAGTATTTAGGTCGTGAAGGGGAAGGTGGAGAATATGTGGATGGGAAGGATGAGGAGTTAAAAAGTGTTGATGGTGGAGGGGATTTACATGCAGAAATGGCAATATTAGATCATATAGTTGAAGAAGATCGATTAAATATAACTCCAAAAATGAAGGAGTCAGGTAAGCCATTTTACATTGGTGTTTCAAAATTATGCTGTGCAAATTGCCATCATGCTATTGCCGCTTTAAATAGTGATTTAAAAGATAGAGAAGGCTTTAGAGTTGCAGAAATTGTTGAAACAAGAGGTGAGCATTTAACATCTTATGGATGGCGTGAGCCTGAGTTTTTTAGAAAAAGACCTAGGGTAAAAGAAATCTATGAAGGGATATCTAGAGAAGCACCGACATTAGCAGACACTGTTCATTTGGCTGATTATTCAGCATCTGATCCAGATCCAATTATTTCAGCATCAAGTACTAGATTTCCACCAGGAACTGCAAAACCAAAAGCAGTTAGAAGAGGCGCAGGGAGAAGAAAATAGTTTTTCTAATTTGAATATATTTCCTTTAGAATTGACTTTTAAAAAGGTCTAATTCATGTCAGATAATAAGCCACTAGGTGTAGAGCTTGTAGAGTCAATAGTTTGTATTGGAGGGAGTATCGCAAGTTTTGGTGTTGTGATGTACTCTATTTTACAGGAAAAGAAAATCGAAAAAACCGGAGATGTTACGCAACTGCCCGATGAAATCTAAGTACTTACTTGCGAGATATCAAAACATTCAGAAATAGTTGTATTTCCCACTAGCTGTTGATGCCTCAAGCAATCAACTTGTTCGATAGAGTTAACGTGGTTCACAACTTCACTTGGAGTGGCTCCAGCCCACAGTGCTTCAATATGAAGCATTTGCCATTTTATGTCTTTAATCCATTCCAAGGGTACATTAAGATGAAGAGCCTCAACTTCAAAATAGGTTAGGTTTAAAGTTTTTGCTTCTTCTTTTGAAGCAATTCCATACTTTATTGCATTTGTTTGATGAAAATCCCATGGGAAATTAGCAGCTTCTTCGCATGTTAATATGCGATTTTGTACGGCTTCAACTTGAGGGTAAGTCCAGTTAATTAGAGTAGCTTTATCGTGACAACTAGCTTTGTAAGCTTCCACCTGAAAATATGTCCAACTATGGTTTTCAAGAAGATGGCTAGGTACATGAGCATAATACGCATTATATTGATCAGGATGCCATTCTTTTACTTTTGAAGCGGTTTCTAAGTTTATGCCAGATTGTACTGCTTCTTTCTGTGAGTCCTCTAAATTTCTGTAAAGCCTAATATCACTCATAGTAAGGTTTTGAGAAATTGCCAGTTTATAGGGAATGCCATAACGCATTGAAGACAAGCTTTCACGATTCCAGAGTTCTTGATCGCTTTGTATTTCTTCAAAACTTGCACCGGCTTTTAAAGCTTGCTTCTCACGAGATGTAAGGTTATAAGAATCGGCCTGCCAAAGAGGTGCGCCAGATTTTATTAGCAAAAACTTATCATAGGTTAGGGTATAATTACGTATCTCCTTGAATGTGTAGTTGTAGTTATTAATTAATGTATAATCCCATTTTGTAAAATCTTTTTCATTTACCTCAGCGATCGAAGCTATTCCATTAGATATTGCAGCTATTTTGATTGGATCCCATTTATATTGCTGGATTTCTTCATAAGAAGCTCCTTGCTTAAATGCTTGCACATCATATTCTGAAACGTAATTAAGTGTTAGTATAGATGGTATGTCCATACCCAGTTTTAGAAGTTCAATGTGATTTTTAGTCCAATGAAATGTAGAGGCCTGATTAAGAGTTGCTCCTCTATTTAACACTTCTTTTTGGTTCTCACTTAGTGATGATAAAGTAGTTAGTTCTTCTTGTGTCCACTCGCGATTTCCAGCAATGTTAGGGGCGGCACCAAGAACCAATGCTTGAATGCTACTGTCGTTCCATGGATAAGATTTCGCTTCTTCAACTGTTAAAGTGGGGTTGTTTTTTTCAAAAAGAGTAACAATATCGTCAGGAATATCATGGTGTTTCTTAATGATCTGAGGGTCTTGACTAAAATATAAAGCCATTACTTGACCATAAGTCCAATCATGACTTTTTGCTTGTTCTAAAGGAACACCCAGATGAAAAGCCTCTTTCTGATAATCACTTAAGTTGTTGTATGTTTGAGCTTTTTCATTAGTCCATATATGCTTAGCAGCAACTGTATGGGGGACGCTATATAGAACCGAAGATATGTAGGCGGCATCTTCTCCTTGAACGACCATTATTGTTGTAGGTACCCTTTCTGTCATTAATTCTCCTAATCAAACAGACCAACTAAAATTAGTTATAAAGAGTGGGGTTATAAAACTGTTGGCTCACCAAATAATATATAACAGAAATAAAAAATTGGAATAATAAAAAAAGCCGAGACTAAGCCCGGCTTTTTTCTTAAGATTTTAATGAGTTTATAACTCAGTGTTTTCTTCTGCGTATTCACCCAAACATCTTTCTGCATAATTCTCAGCAGTTGTATCAGGCTTTTCTAAGCATTCAACTTGTTCATGCCAATGAAACTTATTAGCTTCTTCAAGTGAAACTTTTCCAGTTAAAAGAGCTTCCATCCCGAAAAACGCTTCTGGAGCTTGAAACTTTGTTGCGTGATCAAAATCAACAACCCCATGTAACACTGCATATATTTGAGCATCACTCATTTCAGTATTGATGATTTTTTGTGGATCAATAGTAGTCTCTTTAATTAATCTTTCTTGAAGGTAGGTGAAATCGTGTTTTGCTTGTTCAAGAGTTACTTTTCCTAAAGCATATAATTCAGCGCCTATATACCTTAGTGAGTGCTCTCTGACCCCTTGAGTAAATAATTCAGCTTGATCTTCAGGTATATTTCTTTCTTCAATAATGTAAGAAAGATAATTATAGTTATCTATACCATTTTCATAGCAAATAGCTTCAACTTGTTCTGATGAAAGCGATGATGTAAAGACTTCTTTAAAAGTTAAACCGCATCTAACAGCGTCAACATCTGTGCTGCTAAAATCAATCTGAGTTGCTATATGTAAAGGTAGCTTGTCCATCATGACAATTTGATATTGCTGCCAAGTTAATTCTGTTAAATATTTAACCTGATACCAGTCAGCTTTGCCATTTTTAACAAGATCCGCTTTATAAAAATCAATCTCCTCATCTTTAATTTCATACCAGCCTACTCTAGAATGTTCTAAAATTGTTAGCTTGTTAGGGTCGATTTCTTTTTCATCCTTGATGTCCTCCCAAGTAACTTTTCCAGTAGATAAAGCGTTTACTTGATCCCAAGTGCCTTCAAATTGAAGTGCAAATTCTTTTGAAATATGTGGAGAATTTAGTAATTCAAGTCTGGAATAGCCAAATTCTGAATTAGTAATGTTTTTTGTTACTTCCTTAGAAAATAATTCATCTGTAGAAAATTTGTTTGTTTGGTATGCGAGTAACTGAAGTTGGTGTTGCCACGAGTATTGTGCTTCTTCTATAGTGAAATTTCCAAATAAAGCACTAGCTTGGTAATGATTCCAGTCTTGCTGTAATGCAACTTTTGGCTCTAACCTTCCTGAAATCAAGGCATGATACTGCCCAGGAGTAATAGGTTTGCCAGAATCCAAAGCAATTTCTCTTGCTTCATTAAGAATTAGATCAGTCTGATTATTTAAGTATAGGTTCATGGTGCTCTCCTCTTTTAAAATTGTTACTGGATATTAACATTATTTGTTAACTAAAGCAAGAATCTTGTATGTTTATAACTCGGTGTTTTCTTCTGAAGACTCGCCTAGGCATTCAGATTCAAAATTTTCAGAGTTTACATGATCTTGTCTTAGGCAATTTATTATAGAGTAACTATCTGCCTTTTGTATTTGTGTAGGTGATAGCTTGTCAGCTTGAAATGCTAAAATATGATATGGATTATTTTGTTCAATTATATGTATATCTAATCCTTCTTTAAATAATTCATATTTAGTTGAAGAATCGATAATCAAAGCCTCTTCTTTTGTGACTCCATAAATTTCGAGAGCTTGCGCTTGAAAAATATTATTGAATTCATTTAGGTCTTCATACTGCAGCTTACCAGTGTTATAAGCTTTTTCTGCAATTAGGTAATCACCATTTTTAAGAATGATATCGTATGGGCTTATGTGGGTGTGCTTTAAAAGTTCAACCTGAAATTCTTCTTTAAACCCAGACGCTAAGAAAGCATCTAGCTTCCCAGTTTTAAAAGCTGCGCATTGATTTTCAAGTTCAGATAAGTCATTGCTAAATAATAAATTTATCTGCTTTATTTTTTTGATGAGTGAATGGTCATTGCTAATCTCATACTCATATGGAGTAATTCCAGCAGCATCTAATAGAATGTTTACACGTTTAAAGCCATGATATTGCTCTGGATCAAAGAAATAGTTGTATGTTTGTAATTTGAATAGATCAAGTTTAAAATCCCACTCTTGTCCGTATAATATCAGTGGTGTAATGACCGATATAGCTGCAATTGTTGAAGTTACTTTAAACAGTGTAGTTTTTGTAAATGCATCAAAACTTTTCCAATAAAACTTATTCCAGCGCTCATTGACTAGTTTAGGATATAAAGGATGTTCTTCAAACGGAGTTGCTTCAACCACAGACTCTACTGCTATAGTAGCTAGTTTTTTGTCGAAAACAAAAGGGTTATTTGGTGAGTCTGTTGTGAGAAATTCAATTATGCTTTCTGGGGTTTGTAAACCTAGCGACTTAAGATGGTTCCAGTTGCGAGGGTTAGAAACGTGATGGAAGACCCTGCCCAAATAATTATCAACTTGCGCAGCATGGGTATATAAATTTTTTAAGACATTGTATTTGTGTTGTCCATAAAATGTTTTTCCAAGCCAGCTGGTCCAAGACATAATTAATTTAATAAGTTAAATAAAGTTAACTATTTACCAATGATATTGTTGAAACTCAAGTAGAATAATTTTTTATTAAAAAATTTTACTAAAAATAAATAAAAAATCCCTGTAGAATCTGAGGTTAGAGGGATAGTGAATGGATAATTTAAACGTAGCAATTAAATCTAAGACTAAACGGGGCGTTAGCTGGTGGGATTTTGTTGCTATCTCTCTTATTTTCTGGATATTCATTCTGATTGTAAATGGTGCAGAGTATATGTATTCACCCGTTCCATTGAATCTTGATAAGCCTATTTCTTTAGAGTTCTCTAATATTCCTGAGTATGCTCTTCGCACTACGCTTAGAATGTTTATCGGGCTTGCTATTTCGATAGTATTTTCAGTCATATATGCATTGTTAGCTGCGAAGGTGAAGAGGCTAGAAAGGGTGCTGATATCTTTGCTTGATATTTTGCAGTCTATTCCTGTGCTAGGCTATATATCTTTTACTGTCACTGGTTTTATCGCGTTATTCCCAAATAATATCCTTGGTTTCGAACTTGCAGTGATTTTTGCAATATTTACATGCCAAGTGTGGAATATTACTTATAGCATTTATCAATCCATTATAACTTTGCCAAAAGATCTTCAGGATGCTGCAAAAATGGCAAGGCTAAATCCTGTGCAGAAATTCTTCTTAGTGGAATTTCCATATTCAATACCTTCATTGGTTTGGAATATGATGCTTTCAATGTCGGCTGCTTGGTTTTTTGTGGTGGCATCTGAGGCCATAATCGAGGGCAATCAGCAATATTTCCTGCCAGGAATAGGCTCTTACATTGCTGCTGCTATTTATCACCAAAATATTGATGCAATTATTTATGCTATTGGAGTTATGGTGGTAGTAATATTCTTATACGATCAATTCTTCTTTCGTCCTTTAGTCGACTGGGCCGAAAAATTTAAGTACGAAAAAACATATAACCCAATTGGTAAAAAATCATGGGTGTATATGTTGTTCACTAATTCAGAGCTAGTTGAAATAGCCTTGAAACCTTTCAAAAAACTATATGCGTTCTTAATTGCTGCTCCAGCGAAGAGTCATAAGTTAGAGTTGAAGAAAAAACCTAACAGATTCGCTCTAAGTAAATTTTGGGATTTTTTATGGTACGCAATAATTGCAGCAGCAGGAGTCCATGCATTTTATCACGTGTATGTCTATTTAGCACAACATCTAAAATTATCTGATGTCTACGAGACTATGGAGCTTGGCTTAATTAGTACCATTAGAATTGTTATCATGATGATTATCACTATTATTATTTGGCTACCCATAAGCATTTATATCGGGATGCGTCCGAAAATCGCTAAGATCGTTCAGCCGCTTGCTCTTACATTTGCTTCGTTCCCTGCAAACTTAATATTCCCACTTTGTGTGTATTACATCAGCAACCACAACCTAGACCCAAATATATGGCTGAGCTTTTTACTTATCTTCAGTATGCAGTGGTATCTTGTATTTAATATCGTATCCGGAGTTTCTGCAATGCCAGATGAAATTAAAACTGCAGCATTTAATCTTCAAATCAAAGGAATAGCTTGGTACAGGAAAATTTTAATTCCTGCAATATTGCCATCATTTTTAGTTGGAGCGATTACTGCTTGGGGTAGCGCCTGGAATGCTACTATTATTGTTGAATTCGCTGAGTGGGGCAAAACAGAGTTAATTGCCAAAGGTTTAGGTGCTTATATTACAGAAGCAACAGATATGGGTGAAATGGCTAAGATAATTTTAGGTGTTGCTGTAATGGTATTTTATGTAGAATTATTTAATAGGTTGCTTTGGCGTCCAATATTTAATTACGCCGATAAGATGGAGAGATTAAAATAGTGAAAAACAAAAAGATTCTAGAGCTTAATAAAATCAATTACCACATTACTAATTTGCTTGGAACAAATGAAGTGAATGTGCTTGAGGATGTTAGTGGTCATATCAACGAAGGGCAGATCACAGGAATTATTGGTAAATCTGGTGCTGGCAAATCTTGCCTACTAAGAATTATTTCTGGTTTAATTGAGCAAAATAGTGGCCAAGTAAAGTTTCGTGATCTTGAAGTGAAAACCTCAATGGTTTTTCAGGATTTTGCACTATTTCCTTGGTTAAATGTGCAAGAGAATATTGAGCTTGGGCTACGCTCTTTTCATTTATCTGAGGCTGAAATAAAAGAAAGAGCTTCTGAAATGATTGAGTTAATAGGTCTTGATGGTTTTGAGGATTCTTACCCTAAAGAACTTTCAGGCGGAATGAAGCAAAGAGTTGGCTTTGGCAGAGCCTTGGTCTCTGAGCCGGACATTTTACTTCTTGATGAGCCTTTTTCTTCTCTGGATATTTTAACGGCTGAATCTCTGAGATCAGATTTCCTAGAACTGTGGCAACAGAAGATTATTTCAATAAAGGCTGCCATTCTAGTTACTCATGATGTATCGGACCTCCTTAGTGTTTGTGACAGAGTATTATTTATGGAAGGAAAGACAGGGCAGTTCTATAATCAGATGGATGTCACGTTAAAGCATCCACGCAATGCTGACTCTTCGGAGTATAAAAAATTATCAGATGAAATTTACAAGTCAGTGTTTAGGGATATGAAGCATAATTATGCCCTACGTAAGGGACATACAGTTGATTATAAAGTGTTGTCTAACATTTGCCGCGTAAATATTGGGATGTTAATTGGCTTTATGGAAGAGCTCAACTCCGATAGGTACAAAGGTTTTGCTAATATCACAAAAATTTCTGAAGATATTAAAATTGAAATCGATGATATGGGATCGTGTATTGAGTTTGCTGAAGCTTTAGATTTTATTAAATTTAAAGACAGCAATATAAGGATTACTGCTTTTGGGCGTGGATTTGCCTCAACTACTGGTAAAAATCAAAAACAAATATTCGCAGCAAAACTTCGGAAGTACATTGGTATTATTTCTGAATTCGAAGAGTTATTAAAAACTGAAAGCTCTAATGAGAAAGCTATTAAGAAACTGCAAGATAGAATCTCTAAGAAATTGGGCAAAGAAAAAACCCAGCAAGCAATCGATGGATTACTTAACTGGGTTAAATTCGCTGATATTATTTAATTATAATTCGCTATCTTGGTGCTCATTAGTGTCACCAGAAGTTTTTGTGTCTTCTTCCTCTTGTGCAGTAGCAAATAGATTGTTTATTGCGTCTTGCGCAAAATACGCCGCTGCTGTAATAGCTCCGAAGGCAATCATTGACATTAATTTTGTAGGAAATTCTGCATCATAAGCTTTTTGTGCATATTGAGGAATCTCATTAGATTCTATGTTTTTATTAATAGTAGCTTGAGAAGTCCCTTTGCTTGCTGCAAGAGATCGATATACTCCAGCTGTTCCTGATGACATGTAGCTAACAAAATTCCATGTGAATAATGCTGTTACAGCGCTAGTTACGGCTACCACGCTATGACCAGGCCAAGAAGGAGCATTTGTTGTTGCTTCTGTTATTGTTTCTACTTTCGGTGTGTTAGACGCGCTATAGTCTGATGTAGATTGCTGAAAAGTCATCACAGCTTTTGGAATCATAACATCTGTACAACTGTATCCGCCTTCAGTGGTGTCATAATTTGAAGAAGGAGTCAAAGAAGAGCTCATCCTAGTTGTACTACCTGTACATATGCTATCCATGTGCTCTACTTGTTTTTCTAGCGTTGTGTAAACTAAATCTTCTTCCTCTAAGTTAACCATTTCATCTTTTTGAAGGAATGAGCGCATTGATTCAATCCCCCAAGCTGCGCAATTAGCATCGTAACTAGATTCTAGTTCTTCAATTACAGAATCTTTCATTGCAGTGAAATCATCACTAAATTTTTGGAAAACATTTTCTGCCAATACATCTTCACCTTTTTCAAGAAGCGAGATGAATAACTTTCTAAGAAGCGTCTGTGACTTCAAATTGACTTTTGAATCATTTGAGATATTAAGCAACTCAGTCATAACTGGTTCGTTATTCATAGTTTTAGAAGATAAAACTAGTAAATTCACTAAGTCATCAGAACTAACATGAGATGAATAATTTGAATCACTTATTACCGCAGAAACTTTATCTGCTGGCTGCCCATTGATTATCATATCTTCAAAGATTTGTTGATAATGATCTTCAGTTAATTTGTCTGTAAGAGCAGAAAAACTTGATGATTTAGCAAAAAGAGTAAATAAATCAGATGAAATTGATGTTATAAAGCTAGTTAGATCATCTAAATTCTTACTTGATAAATAATTTGATATCTTATTAACAAATTCATCAATTGCTTCTTCAGAGTTTTGTTCAACAAGAAATTTTGCTGTTGCAGTATTAGCTTGTCTAGAAAGTGAAACTCCTTGACCGATCTTTTCTTTTCCAGAGTTGATATTCTCTACAAAAGTTACAGCAAAATTCTTAAGAACTTCCATTGTTTTATCATGAGATGTTAAGAAATTGATGTAATTAGGGTTGTCGGATCTAAATGCACTTTTTAGCTGCTTAGTAGATTTACCAAAGTTGTTGATAAAAGTATTAACTTTTTCAGGCGAAACTTCATTTATAACAGATGTTAATTCCTTCCCGCCTTGTTTGAATATTTGCATCAAAACAGTATCGTCAGATTTCTCTTTAAAATATCTAGCAATAGCTCCTTTTACCCTTGAGTCACTTGTAATAATTGCAATATCTTGATCACTATATGTATGTTTCTTCTTAAGGGTATCTATCAATTGATCAGGATTCTCTGTGAATTCATGAGCAAAGTTATCGACTAATTTAGTAATAACGTCGGTGCTACTTTTTTCTAAAGAATACTCTAGTAAATCACTTAAACTTTGAGTGCTAGTTTTTAAATGAGTAAGATAAGTATTTGATTGCAACAAAATGCCCAATGAGTATGCGTTGTTAGTCTTTGCAAACTCATTTGCTAGTGCATCAACCATGTTAGTATCAATATGGTTGAAGATAGACTTGCTTGCCAGAAGAGGGTCGATACAAGTGTTTGAATTTACAAACATTACCAATACTTTTTTTTGCTCTTCTGCATTCATGTTTCGTTGCACACGAAACCCATTAAAATTATCTGCAATAGCATTTTGTAGGTTGAGTTCTATTGTTGATGTCATAAACACCTCCTGTGTTATTTATTAATTTAGATATCCAGCTCTAATTCTGGTAATTTCTGAGTTCCGCAAAGATTAATTTGTATTTCTTCATCTTCTTCATCTTCTTCATAAAAGTTGTGAGCGTTACAGCTTTCTGCAGAAGTTTTTATAAGCTCACGTGCAAAATTCTGAGTTTTTTCATCATCAAAGTCAGATGCTTTGAATCTTTTGTCGCATGCTCCTTCATTGAAGACTGCTACTGACTCAGTTAACCATGAATAAAATTTGCTATCTGCTGTCTCACTATGTTGTTTTCCAGCTTCAGAAGGATCAATGATCAAACAGTATTTTGTACTTGTATCGCTAGAAGACCTAGCAGGTATCTGGAAAGGACCAGATTCGCTAATTTCTTCTGGCTTAATCAACTCAACAAAAGCCGTAAGAGCTAGTAGTGATTTATCAAGGAACTCTTTCTTTTGTTCGTATGCTGGGATTTCAGCTTCTTCGAATTCAGCATATTTGAATGTTGAAACGAGGGCTCCAAAATGACCATTGAAATTATCTTTTAAATTATTGGTTTTCCCTTGAGAAAGCGCGTCAAGATTATCATTAATTATCTTTTGTAAGATTTTTGGGCTTACATAGTCATATGTTGTTTCCGAATTTAGCAACTTTGACAAATGCTCTGAATTATCAGTTTTATCTATTGAAGCTTCTTCAGTGCTTTCTTGAGATTCTACTTCTTCCTCTGATGTTTTATCAGTAGATGTTTTTTCCTCAACTTCTAGCTCTTCTTCAATTTCTTCCTCTGAAATTAAAATATCTTCAGCTTCTTGTACTGATTCTTCAGTGGTAGCATCTCCAGCTGTGGAATCAAAATCCTCTTCTGAAACATCGCCTAAGACGAATTCATATTCTGGTTTATTTTGGTAAGCTAACTTAAGTTCTTCTAAAATCTTGTTTGCAAGCGTATCATTTGATAACTTAAACAATTCTTCATCTTTAGAATCGAACTTTTCATCAAGTGATTTAAGAGTATTACTTTCAATTTTACCTGTTTCAAACAAATTAACCACTCTATCAACATACTCTTCAGGTGCTTCTGAATTTAATCTTTCGATATATCTCATTATTGGATAAGTTTTGGCAGCTAAGATCGCTTGAGTATTTTGTCTAGCAGCTGCAACAAACTTTTCATTTGCAAGTAGTCCATCGATATCGAATCCATAATAAACTGCATCTCTAATTATATCACCCGCAAGAGCTGAAGAAATTTCTTCCTCGGAATTAGCAAGTGATGTGATAAGAGCGTTTATAATCGTTTTGTTTTGACCATCAGAATCAAGAAAAGCTGCATTTAAAACTTCTAATTTTTGATTATCAGCAATGCTTGTTTGAGTATTCTCAAGTAGCACTTCAATATTTTCTGGCTTCTTAGCATCTTTTTCAAGCAAGCCAAAATATAGATGCATTACTTCGAAATCATCTTCTTGGTCATTTATTAAAGCTTCTAAATTTTCTGAATTGCTTTCTAAAAATGTATTTAAATTATCTAGGTCTAACGCTTCGCCTAGTTCTACTTTAAAACTCATATCCTTTCTCTCTATTAGTTACAAAGATGTCTTAAGTGTCACGCAAAGATGCGTAACTTTAAGAATTAATTAGGCTGGAAACGTTTCGCAAGCAAGCTTTTTTAAATATAATTAATGTTATTTAATAAAAAACTGATGCAAAAAAACAATAATTCTTAACAAGGGTTTAATAATTGTTGTCAATAAAGCTTGACTCTGGAGCAAGCGAATAATAAATAAATCAATAATTATGGCTGAGTTCATGCCTAATTGCAGAATCTTTTGCTTTACAATGTGCAGCCAAAGGTTTACGAATATTAATAATTAGAGAAGGTAAGGTTATGTTTAAAAAACTATCTAAGCTAAGTATTTTAGCTTTCTTTGTTTCAACATTTATATTTATTGAAGCGTTTGCTGTTGACCTTGGAGTATCAAGAGCAAATTATAATAAATATAAACAACAAGCTCCAAAAGTGAATCGGATATTATCTGATCAAGCAGTGGCAAAATACGCAAAACATTCTAGAAACATGGCTCCAACAGTTAGGAGGCATATTGAAATTAGAGATAGCAAAAGGGCAAATATTGCTAGATTAAATGCTGAAAAAATAAGAAAAGAGGCTCTTATGTCTGACAGGTCTAAATCTTCAACAAAAGACTATAGTCATGTTTACAAATTGAGAGCACAAAAGTTAGATAAAACATATAATGCTGCTAATAAAAGATTTGATAATGCTGCTAAAGAAATTATTGAAAGAATTTCTACAGAAGAGTCTACTATACAAGCTCAAGTTGACACTTTAACAGGCGAGTTAGCTGATATGTCGGCTGATGGCGAAGGTGGCGGAGGACTGTAAACAGTACTTATAAAACATATGGGGCTAGGCGTCAAAAATTTAATGCAAATTTTGGGAGTTGTGATTTTTTTCACAGCTCCTTTTTGCGTATCTGAGGCTAGCAACATTCATAAGGCTGCTTTTGCCCCTAAGCATGGTCAGGCAGAAACAAGAGCGCTTGAGAGAAAGCTAGAAAAAAGATTTAAGGCTAAAACTAAAAAGTCTGAAATGAATGGTCTTAATGGTAAAAGATACTCAGCAAGATCAGGGCGCTATAACTTCATTTTAAAAAATTATAAATTCTCTGGGAATCACAAATTAACTGATGCTGAAGTTAAGGAAATAGTAGCCCCATTTATTGGTAAGAAATTTACTAAGGATGTAGAAATAAAAATTCTTAAAACAATAAGTAATTTATACAATAAAAAAGGATTTCCATTTTCATTTGTTCAGCAAATTATTGTCAAAAATAATTCCTTAAACATTAAGTTGTTAGAAGGTCATATTAACGAAATCTATTATGACAAAAGATTTGATAAAGACCCATTATTTAAGCATTACATCGACAAGCTTAAAGAAATGAGACCTTATGATAAGAAAAAGGGTAGATATTATTTTGAGCTTATAAAAAAGCGTCCTGGTGTGAATGGTAATTTGGAAATCATGACTAGGATTTTAACCCCAGTGAAAAAGATTGATCCAAATAATCCAGCTTCTGTAAATATCACAATAAAAAACCTGTATTACGGCGTCACGGGTATTCTTGAAGTTAACAACAGACAAAGAGTTGACCACACTCAACAAATTCAAACTAGTGCAAACGATAATCCAACAATCGAGTATCAAGGGTCAAACTACGCGCAAAATGTAACTCACTTTAATAACATGTTTGGCAAAGGTGAAAAAATTTCTGTGAATTACCTAACAACTGGTAGTAAAGAAGATCAAGCATTTACACTAGGGTTGCGTTACCCCATTGGTCTCAAAGGAGCTCATGTTTTCTCTGACTTTAGTTACAACGACTCTCAGGTTAATAATAAACAGAAGATTACATATGCGACTTTAGGATATAACCATCCGCTATACGTAGATTTTGATCACGACTTGGATGCTAATATCGCATTTCAGAAATATCGCGAGCAACAACAAAACTCTTCACTAACCATGAGTGACAGACGAATCCATATCAATAAGGCTATTTTAGGACTTAATTACCAGTATGGAAAACATATTGTAGACTTTGGTTACCATCAGAGTCTTACAGATGTCAAGAAACAGAACGATGATAATGACCCTGGAAACTCAACTCATTTCAATAAATTGACATTGGCAGTTGATAGCATGTTTAAATTGCCGTATTACGGACTAGATTTTATATACCGCTTTGATGGGCAATATTCTAATCATGATTTATTCTTTGCTGAATCATTTTCAGCGGGTGTTTACCAAGGGGGGAGAGGGTTTACTAGTAGTGAGATTTTTGGCGACAGTGGTATCTCAAATTCATTTGAGTTATCAAAAACTTTTTATGTAGATGACCATCCTTTATTAGCCTCGCACAGAGAATATATTTACATTGATGATGCTCATGTAATAAGTAATGTTAGTGATAACACTAAGCCAAAAAGCGGCTCTATTACTTCTGTAGGAATAGGCTCAGAAATATCAGTAGTGGACAACATTACTTTTAATGTTGAGTTCAGCAAACCAATATCTGAACAGACAAAAGGTGATGAAAGAACTAGAAAAAAGAGACCTAAATCAAAAGTTTATATAGGCATGGAATATGCCTATATGTTCTGATCTAGAGCGCTTTTTTTATAAAGTTTAGTAGTTGTTTTTTAGATAAAGAGAAATTACTGCTTACCCATTTTTTTTCTGCCTTTTTAAGGGCATCCCCCATAGATTTCCCCTCTTGTAGTCCAATAAGCTTTAGATCAGCCCCTTTTAGTGGAAGTGTTGGTATAACCCATTGGCTGTGTGCATGATATATATCACGATAGAGCGCAGGTGATTTATTTTTTGCCGCAACAAATCTCAGCGCGTCAAAATACACCTCTTTTCCAAATCTATATATCATCTCCTTACTTCTTTCTGCGAGGCTCTTCTCCATCAAACATGTGTGGAGATGTTTAATATATAAATTTTGTTTACGAGAAATCTTGAATAATGCTCCAACTGACGAAGAACCTAGGATATATAGAACAAGAATAGGCGAAGGATCGAGCTTATACTTGTGTAAGTGCTCTGTAATAGTCATTTCTGAGGCAGTAGGGTTACTATTAAGATAGTCATCAAGAATATTATCCGTATACATTGTTTTAATAGCCTTGTACCAATTATCAGTATCAAAGAATTTAACGAACTCACTAAGCTTCCGTTCAGCCGAAAGAGAAGAAATATGTTTAGAAAATTTCTGGCAAGCTTTTACAGACTCCGTGTTAACTTTTCTTCCAAATATTCCATAAAATCTGTAATAGCGAATTATTCTTAAATAATCTTCTTGAACACGCTTTCCGGGGTCTCCAACAAAACGAACTACTCCATTCTTTAAATCTTGTTGCCCATTAAAATAGTCATAAATTCTATCTTCCTCTAAATCATAACTTAATGCATTTATCGTAAAATCACGGCGCAACGCATCTTCTTCCCAATCTTGCGTATACTTGACCTCAGCTTTACGCCCATCTGTTTTTAGATCTAATCTCAGAGTAGTTATTTCATAGGCTTGCTTATTAATAATTGCGCTTATTGTTCCAAATTGTTTGCCTGTTGGTATATGTTTGATTTTAGCTTTAGTTAAAGCAATTTCAATTTCTTCAGGAGTAAGAGTGGTTGCGAAATCGATGTCCTTTATTTTTCTAGAAGATAGTGCGTCTCGTACACAGCCTCCAACAAATCGGACTTCACCACCAAATTGCGTAATGGACTTAATTATTTTTTCTGCGTCAGGGAATTGTTTAATATTTTTAAACATCAAAAATATAAAGATTAGATATCTTATATATTATACACAAAAGATTACTTTTTATAATCGTGATTATTATACCAAAAGTTCTTTGAACTTATTCCTGATTATTTGTTGGATTTCATCTATTGACTGTGTAGCGTCGATCAGTAAACATCTTTCTGGATAATTTTTTGCTATCTCTACATATCCTCTAGCTACTTTTTCATGATAGTTATTATCTTTATTTTCGTATCTATCATGCTTAATTTTACGACGAGATATTCTCTCTCTTAGTGTATTAACATCTATGTTCAGGATGATCGTAAGGTCTGGGTTTACATCTCCTATTATCATATCGTGCAAATTATCAATAATAGATACATCAATTCCGTTACCATAGCCTTGATATGCCCTGGTTGAGTCAAGATATCTGTCACATAACACGATTCTATTTTCATCCAGCTGCGGTTGAATAATGTTAGTTACATGCTCAAGCCTTGCACAAGTGTGTAGCAAGAGTTCAGATTTTTTCTGGAGTGGAATAGTTTCATTTAGCAAAACTGATCTTAAAGCCTCACTTGCAGGAGTTCCACCCGGTTCACGAGTATAAAATGTGTCTATATTATTATCTTTGAGCCATTTTGTTAAAATGCGGGTTTGAGTTGATTTACCACTGCCTTCACAGCCTTCAAAGGTAACAAATAAAGGTTTCTGCTTCATCAGTTTAATATGGATTTATCAATTTTAAGAGAGTTTAAAGATTCGCGAATAGACTTAGAGCTTAAATCTAAGGAATTTTCTTTAAAATAAGTTTGCGCTATTGAAAAAGCTCTGATTACTGCCTTTCTTCTTACTTCGTTTAGTGTATCAACTTCGTAAATTAAAAGACGCTCTTTATGGAGTGATTTCTGTATTTTAATGCTTTCTTTTAGTTTATGTGCAGCATCTTCAGCAATTCTTGCAATATTTTCTTTAGAAGTTTCAGCAATAAGTTGAGATTTCTTTACAAATTCTTTGTGAAGTTTTTTATACTCATCAAGAGTTTCCTGTGCATCTTTTTCAAGATCTTCAGCCTCCTTCACTTTGACGGCTATATCTTTACTGTATGCATCCAATTGCGATCCGATCATATTTTTTACTGGCTTGTAAAACAAGCCAACAAACAAAATAACGCATAATGCTTCCCAAAAATGGTGATCCATAGTTAGTTTAGGTATTTATTTAAATCAGACTTAGGTATTTTCTTTTCTGCAATTCTATTAACAAGGTTATAAGCTGTTTCAATAGCAAGGTTATCTATTTCACTAGAAGAATCTTTCACAAATTCCTCAACACGCTTCTCATACCGTAAATAATCTTCAGACAGTTCTTTCTCAAGGTTTTTCAGTTGTTGGTCTGATCTGAGCTTAATATCGTTAACAACTTGATTCATTTGTTTTATATTTTCTGCTTTGGCGCTATTGAGCTTTTCTTCATAATCTTTTTTTAAGAGCTCTGCTTCCTCAGTCATTTTCTCGGACTGTTTAATTTTATTACTAATGTAGTTCTTTCTGTGAGAAATAGTACGGCTAAAAGAAGGTATTATAAATTTTGCCATTAGCCAGTACTGAATCACAAAAAACAATAATAGCCAAAAAATTTGTGATAAAAAATTTGATGAATCCAGTAAAGGCATAATATCCTACATGAAAATCAGAATCATTGCCACGCCAAGAGCAAAAATTCCCATCGCCTCTGCCATACCTGCACCAATAATAGCATATTTTGACATTTTATTTTCGGCTGAAGGATTCCTAGAAATTGCATTTACTAAAGCAGAGAAAACATTTGCTACAGCAATTGCTGCACCAAACATACCCACTGACATTAAACCAATTGCAATATATTTAAATGATTGTGCATCCATAATTAAACCCTCTTAAAGTTAATGTTGTTAAGCGCCTTCGAGACTAATGCAAGTTTATTGCATCATTTAGGTAGACACAAGTTAAAATAGTAAAAATATAGGCCTGTAAAATAGCGACAAAAATTTCAAACCCATCAAAAACTATTATAAAGGAAATTGGCAAAAACCCCCAAATTCCCATTAATGCAATAAAACCTACAATTACTCCAACTAATATGTGTCCAGCGATCATATTCGCGCCAAGACGAATTGATAAAGCAACTGGCCTTACAAAATATGCAAACACTTCTAGAACTATTATGAGCGGGGCCATAGCCCAGGGAGTTCCTTCTGGCAGAAAGAGGCTTAGAAATTTTAGCCCATGTTTTATAAATCCAGTTATCGTCACAATACAAAATACTACAAAAGCTAGAGCCGAAGTGATAATTAGTTGGCTAGTAACGCTAAAACCATATGGGGCATTACCCAGTAGGTTGAGCGCTAGAATGAACATGAACAGTGAAAAGATAAAAGGAAAAAATTGCTGCCCCTTACCATGTGTATTTTCATCTAAAGTTGTTAGGGTAAAATTATATATATTTTCTGCAAAGGCTTGGAACCTGCCTGGTACCAACTCAGATTTTCTAATTGCTAAAGCAAAGAAAGAAGTCATGATCATGACCGCTAAGGCCATAAACAAAGAGGCGTTTGTGAAACTGAGATCATGCTCCATGATTTTTAATGGAATAATTGTTTCTACAGCAAATTGCTCTAACGGATTATTCTTCATTATCTCAATCTCTTATATATTGTATAAAAACTAGTCAGCATTGCTAAAAATAGCAAGATTAGTTTAAAAATAAATCTGGTGTCAAACAAGTGATCAAGAAAGCTGCCAATAATAAAGCCAAATGCTACAGCCCCAATAATTTCTGAGCTGACTGTGATCGCTGAAAAGTTCTTGCTATTTGAGATGGGTTTATGAGAATTCTGGCGTTTCTTTTGCTTCAATATCTTATTTTTTAATTCTTCAAGATTTCTCATTCTTAATCTCTTTAATGATATTTTCTAGGTCTTTTATACGCAAATAACCATTATGTCTTTTGCCGTTAACAAAAAAAACAGGGGTTCCTTTAAGGTCTAAATCTTTCATTGCGTAAAGCTGGATATTAAGAACTTTATCTTCAATCTCTTTATTTTTAAAACAAGCTTCAACCTGCTCATTAGTCATTCCACCAAGGCGCATAATATCAGTAGCTACATCTAAATGCTTGTTAGTCTCGAGCATCCAATTGCGTTGTGTTTTCATCAGTGCTTTAAGGGATTTATGATAATTTATTCCACTGCAATATGGTAACATAGAAAGCCTAAAAGATATAATGTCTTCAGGGTGAAACATTGAACGATGAGTGATTTTCACTTTGCCAGTATCAATATATTTCTTTTTAATTTTTGGTAATTCATCCTGATGAAAACTGGCGCAATGTGGGCATGTAAATGAGGAGTATTCGATTATTTCAATTGGTGCAGACTCATTTCCAAGAGTGTTAACGTCTGCAGATGCATAATTTACAAATATTAAAATAAGGGCAGTAATTAAACTTTTCATTTCTAAATTGTTGGCAATGTTACGCCGCGTTGCATCATATATTTTCCTGACTTGTCTTTGTATGAAGTTAGACATTTTTTATCACCCTTCAAGAATATGAATTGGCAGGCACCCTCGTTAGCATAAATTTTTGCTGGAAGAGGAGTGGTGTTAGAAAACTCTAAAGTGACATGACCTTCCCACTCTGGTTCTAAAGGTGTTACGTTGACAATGATGCCACATCTAGCATAGGTTGATTTGCCTACGCAGATTACTAAAACATCGCGAGGAATTCTGAAATATTCAACCGTTCTAGCCAGTGCAAAGCTATTTGGTGGGATTGTGCAAACAGGACCAGTTCTATCTACAAAGCTGTTATTTGCAAAATTTTTAGGATCAACTATTGCAGAATCGATATTTGTAAAAATTTTAAATTCATCAGAAACTCTTGCATCATAACCATATGACGATAGGCCATATGAGATAATCTTTTGATCATTTTCCACATAACGAACCTGGTTTTTTTCAAACGGCTCGATCATCTTATGAGATTTCACTAGGTCAATAATAGTTTTGTCTGATAGAACGCTCATTTAGTTTCCTTGCTTTGTGTTATCTTCTTCCTGCTCCTCTGCCACGGCCAGAGTTTGTTCGCTTTTTTTTAAGCTTTCTAATTACACTAGTTTCCTCGCTAACTTGCAACCCATCTTTTGAAGACGAGTCGTATTTAGTTGTGGTATTCCCTATTGGATTTGGCATAGTTACTACGTTTGCAGCTGTATATTTATCGTTTCCAGATTCTAACAGGTGAGGATTCATTGATATATAGTTTGAATTTACAAAAGTAGATGGTCTAGAATCTTCGTCATCATCGCTATCCCGTGTGATTATTATTCTAGGAGACTCTGTTTTGATTACTTCACCTTCACCATGTTTGTGAACTCCGTCAATAAACCAACTCTTAATCGCTTCAAGAATTGCTGCCATTTTGCTTTCTGTCTTTGGATTTTCTTCTCATCAAATTTGACTTTAAAGCTTGTTCTAAAGCAATTTGTTTCTTTGACTTCTTGCTTTCTAAGCTTTTATCAGATTTATCTGTCACCTTATGTTTCTGTATTAATAATTGACATTAATATAGCAAAAATTTATAAGTTTGGTACCGTTTTTTTAAGCCGCTATAGCTCAGTGGTAGAGCGCATCATTGGTAATGATGAGGTCGCAGGTCCGATTCCTGCTAGCGGCACCATTTTCTATGGTTACCGTATTGGTTTCCTCATATGATAAATTTTCAAATATATGACCATTTATTTCATCCAGATTTTAAAACAACAGCTAAGTAATTATTCAAGTTTAGGTTTAGCGCCACTGCCGGCAAGTATTCCACCATCCACGGAAATTTCAGCTCCAGTAGTATATTTTGATTCATCTGATGCAAAGTAAAGCGCAGCCATAGCGATGTCAACCGGTTCTCCCATATGACCTAAAGGTATTGTTGATGCGATTCCTTTTATCATTTCGTCTTGTGGAGTTTTTGTGTATCCAGCCATGTCGTGCCATATTGGAGTTAAAACTGCCCCTGGAAGAATTGAGTTGCATCTGATTTTATATTTTTGTTCTGCGCAATAAATAGCAACAGACTTAGTGTAGTTTATAATTGCAGCTTTGCTTGAGGCATATGCACTTGCAGCGGGAACGCCCATTGTACCTGAGCGTGAGGACATGTTAATTATTGAGCCCCCATTTTTTTTCATCAATTTAATTCCATATTTGCAACCAAGAACTACACTTTCTAGATTGATTTGATGAATTTTTTTCCAAGTGTCTATGGAGATTTCCTCAGGGATTTGAGAGCTAAATTTGTCTGATAGCCCAGTAATACCGGCATTGTTAAATAAAATATCTAACCTTCCAAAATCATCTATAATGCTAGAAAAAAGTTGTTTCCATGAGCTTTCCTTGGAAACATCAAGTTTGTAAAATTTGCCAGTGATATCTTTGGCTATTTCCTTACCTTCTTTTTCCAGAATGTCAGCAACGATGACCTTGGCGCCTTCCTTTGCAAAAACTCTTGCAGTTTCCGCTCCGATTCCTCTGCTTCCTCCAGTGATTAGTGCGATTTTCCCTTCTAGTCTTCTCATTTAATATTTATTAAACTTGCTTTTCTGATTCAAATAAGAATTTTTTACCAGATACTATATGTAAATGGAAGTGAAAAACTGTCTGCCCACATGCTTCTCCACAATTAGTGATTAGTTTATAACCTTTTTTTTCTAAATTGTTATCGCTGATAATTTTCTGAACAAACTTAAAAAAGTTGGCAAGTTTTTCTTGCGAGTTATTTTTAGCGAATTCAGAAAAATTCATATCTTTTGTTTTTGGTATTGCAAGCCAATGTATAGGTGCAACTTTTGCAATATCTTCAAAGCAGATGAATTCCTCAGTTTCAGCAATGATTTCTGCGGGTATGTCCCTTCTTATTATTTTGGCAAATACGTTATCATCATCATACATAACTAAAAATCCTTAACATAAAAGAAACCACTAAACATTTTGTTAGCAACTTTCTCATAGTTTTTTAATACGCCCCATTTTTTGTATCCACAGCTTTCATATAAACTTATTGCTGCTTCACGATTTGATCTCACGCTCAGTTTCACCTGTGAGAAACCATTTTCTCTTGCAAATTGCTCAGCTTCTTCTAGAAGCTTTCTGGATAATCCAAGATTTCTAGCCCAGGGGGCAACAAAGTGGTTATCTAAGCTTACAGAAAAATTTGAAGTTTGATTAGTGTCATGAGGTATCATTAGTTGTAAAGAGCCGCCTATTGTTCCGTCAACTCGTGCAACAAATAGTTTGCGTTCTGGAATTAGCATCACCCCGTTAAAATATGCTTCTAGGTCGGAACGTAAGGGAGGAGCCCATTGCTTAAACCCAACGCTGAATCCATAGGTATCAAGCATAGTGCTTTCAGTAGCATCGCATATATCCATTAAATCCAAAGAATTTAATTCTGTCAGTAATTCAACCCCAGTTTCGCTCATCCCATCACCAAAATTCGAGCAGAAGCTACTATCTTAATTAATAATTATCAACAACTTTAATAACTTTTTTGATCAAGATATCTTTGATAACTCAGCTCTTTGTCACTTGCTACAGTAATTGCCGAGAAGCTATATCCATCAGCAATTAGTCGATTTTTTTCTAGGTCGTTAGCATAAAAAGCAGCTACTAAATTAATAAAAATTTTGATTCCAAATATGTATGGGAAATTAAGTAATGCATTGTGAGACAAATAGAGGCTGCCAATATAAATTATAAAAAATATTGCAGCAAGTGACCATAATCCTTTATAGAGGGCCCAAAACAAACTAAAGAAAAAACAATAAAAATTAAACCCATCTTTCAGGACAATGTCTTGCTCATCTTTTTTGGTCAAAATATAATAGCTATTCATTGAAATTAATTAATATGTGCGCAACTATTGATTTTTTTACTTTGATGATTATATCTAGTAATGTAAAAAAAGTAAATAAATCCTAACTCCAGGAGTGACAATATGTCTGAAATTAAAATGCATGCAACAACTATTCTGTCCGTTAGAAAAGATGGAGAGGTTGCTATTGGAGCTGATGGCCAGGTTACGCTTGGGCACGCTATAATGAAAGGAACAGCTAATAAGCTGCGCGAGATAGACGGGGGGAAGATAGTTGCAGGATTTGCCGGATCAACTGCTGATGCTCTGACTTTATTTGAAAGATTAGAAGAAAAACTAGAAAAATATAATAATCAATTAACAAGAGCATGTGTTGAGCTAGCTAAAGATTGGCGTCGTGATAAATATCTGCGTAAACTTGAAGCTATGATGATTGTTGTCGATAAAGATAATTCCTTTATTCTATCTGGCAATGGTGATGTCATCGAACCTGAGAATGGTGTGGTAGCAATTGGTTCGGGAGGGAACTTTGCAAGATCTGCAGCCCTAGCTTTAGTGGATGTTAAAGGCTTCTCGGCTGAAAAAATTGTTTCAAAATCTATGAACATAGCAGGGGAAATTTGCATCCATACAAATAAAAATATAAATATTAGAACGATTAAATAAATGACTGATAAAACAAATTATAGTGGCGCTTCTAAAAGCAGCTTGCCTCCTAGAGATATAGTGAAAGAGCTTGATAGGTATATAGTTGGCCAATCAGATGCTAAGAAAACTGTAGCTATTGCATTAAGGAATAGATATCGCAGAAAAAAAGTTGAGGAATTTTTGCGAGATGAAATTGTTCCAAAAAATATTTTAATGGTTGGTCCAACAGGTGTAGGAAAGACAGAAATAGCTAGAAGGTTAGCAAAAATTGTTGGTGCGCCGTTTATCAAGGTTGAAGCAACTAAATTTACAGAAGTAGGATATGTCGGAAGAGATGTAGAATCTGTAATTAGAGATTTGCTCCAGAATGCAATAATAATGATTAAAGATCGTTATAAGGATCAATTTAAGGATAAGGCTTCTAAGGCTGCCAGAGAAAAAATAATTACCAATCTAGTGGGTAGTAATGCGTCTATCGCAACAAAAGAAAAATTCAGAGAGATGTATGAAAAAGGCCACTTAGATGACAAAGAAATTGAAATTGAGGTGAAAGATGGTGGTGGATCTTTAATGCCTACAATGGATATACCAGGGATGCCTGGAAGTCAGATGGGAGTGCTAAATGTTAGTGACATGCTTGGCAAAGCCTTTGGTGGGGGCAAAAAGAAAAAGAAAAAATTGAATGTTAAAGACGCATTTAGAATTTTAGTAGATGAAGAAATGGAGTCTCTTGTAGACGAAGATAAGATAGTTAGTGAAGCAATTCAAATCGTAGAAGAAGACGGCATAGTATTTCTTGATGAGATCGATAAGATTGCATCAAATAACAATGCTAAAGGCGGTGAAGTTAGTAGAGAAGGCGTGCAGCGTGACCTTCTTCCTCTAATTGAAGGAACTACGGTTGCAACTAAGCATGGTAGTATAAAAACGGATCATATTCTGTTTGTCTCTTCTGGAGCTTTCTATTCAGCTAAGCCTTCGGATCTATTGCCAGAGTTGCAAGGTAGATTTCCATTGCGAGTTGAGTTGCAAGATCTTTCCACTGAAGATTTGGTTCGTATTTTAGAAGAGCCAGAGGCAAGTTTGATCAAGCAGTATATTGCTCTTATGGAAGCTGACGGAGTAAAATTGAAGTTTGAAAAGAGTGCCATAAACAAAATAGCAGAAATTACCGCTTCAGTTAATAGGCAAGTAGAGAATATTGGCGCAAGACGGTTGCATACACTGATGGAAAAATTGCTTGAAGAAATTAGTTTTGATGCTGATAAAAACTCTGGGAAAACGATCAAAATTAATGAAAAATATGTGACCGAAAAATTAGAGTCTGTCACTACTAAAATGGATCTTTCTAAATTTATCTTATAAAGTAATGAACCTCAGTTTTGGTTTAAATTTTGATGATTTATACTCTACTGGGGGTATCCAGAAAATTGATCAATTATTTCTGGACTTTCTTCAGGCAGAAGATGGAGATATTTCTAAAAATCTAATTAGATTTCGAGAAGCAAAAAAGTTATCTGATATTGAATTCTCAAACTTTATAATAAATACAGCTCCTTTTGTTGATAAATTTGTTGCTAAGTTATTTGGTGTTGAATCACAGCTGTCATCTCTAAAAGATGAGCATAATAATTTTAAAGAGATTTATCGGTGCAAGCGAAATTTTGTGCAAAGAATAGTTGCAAGAGACTATAAAGACTTTGACTTTAGTGAATTTGATAAAGAGCAAAGTTTTTCTGAGCTGGTTGCTTTAATAGGTTCGTATAATGAGTACAACTATGCAAAATTTGTAAATCAATGGCTAGAAGATAAAGAAAACAACCACAGAAAAATAGAAGTCGCAGCTAAGTTTGCTGCTTGGGTAATGTTTACAGAAAAAGGTAAAGATGAGTATAGGGCGAGTATTCTTTTTCATATACCAAAGAAAACAGATCCAGAAAATTTAATTGATATTAAGAAGAGTGAAGAAATAATCTATTCTGGATGTAATCATTTAGATTCAAGAGATAGCTTCTCGCTAACAGACAAAGGGGCATCCCTAGAAGAAGCCTTAGATCAAGCTAGTTACTGCATTTATTGTCACGCACGCAATAAAGACTCATGCTCAAAAGGTCTGGAGGAAAAAAATGAGGAAAATACAAAATACAAAGAGAACTATTTTGGTGAGAGCTTATCTGGTTGTCCTCTAGAGGAAAAAATTTCGGAAATGAATTTTCTGAAGGATAATGGTTTTGTGATTGGATCTTTAGCAGCTGCCACAATTGATAATCCGCTGCTTGCAGCAACTGGTCATAGAATTTGTAACGATTGCATGAAGTCATGCATTTATCAAAAACAAGAACCAGTTAATATTCCTAAAATAGAATCAAGAGTTTTAAGAGATGTGTTAAATCTTGATTGGGGTTTTGAAATATATAGCTTATTAACGCGTTGGAGTCCTTTGCACCTTGAGAGACCTTATCCAAAAAATGAAACGAATAAAAATATTTTAGTCGTTGGGCTGGGTCCTGCAGGATTTAACCTGTCTCACCACTTGTTAAACGATGGCCATAACATAGTGGCAATTGATGGGCTAAAGATAGAGCCTTTAGCATCAGAAATTTCTGGAATTAAATTATCAGGTCAGAGAGCTGAATTTAAACCAATAAAAAGAATTGAGGATATTCAAGAAGATTTGGATAAAAGAGTTCCCGGTGGTTTTGGTGGTGTTGCAGAATATGGTATTACAGTACGTTGGGATAAAAATAACCTTAAAATAATTAGGCTGCTTTTAGAACGAAGAAAGAATTTCCGAATGTACGGAGGAACAAGATTTGGTAGCCAAATAAACTACAATACGGCAAAAAATCTGGGGTTTGATCATATTTCGTTAGCTATGGGAGCTGGTCGACCTAATCTCCTGGATATTAATAATGGATTTGTTAATGGAGTTCGAACTGCGTCAGATTTTTTAATGGCTCTTCAATTGACTGGGGCAGCACGAGAAAATTCATTTGCTAATATGCAAATCAGATTGCCAATATTAGTTATAGGAGGTGGGCTGACTGCTATTGATGCAGCAACTGAATCAGTGGCTTACTATGTAAGACAGGTAAAAAAGTTTAGACAAAGACATCATGAATTAATAAAGATTTATGGCGAAGGAAAAGTAAGAAATAATTGGTCTGATCAGGATAAGGAAGTAGCTGAGGAATATCTTGCACATGCTGAGTTATTTGTTGAGGAAGATATAAAGGCTTCAGAAGAAAACAGAGACAAAAACTATATAAGCATTATTCGTAATTTGGGGGGAGTGAATATTTTATATAGAAAAAGATTTATAGATGCGCCATGTTATAGATTAAATCCTGAAGAAGTTGGAATAGCCCTTAGAGAAGGTATTGGCTTTATTGAAAAAACTGTCCCTGAAGAGATTTTGATTGATAAATATAATAGCGTACAAGGTTTAAGAGCTATTTCAGAAGGAAAAAATAAAATATACAATGCAAAAACTATTTTCCTCGCTATTGGTACTTCGCCAAACACTGTTGCTGCAAAAGAAGATGAAGAGAATTTTGTTCTAGACGGTAAATATTTCAGGGCTGTGGATAGAAATAATGAGATTGTGACTCCTGAAAGGTCTGTTAAGCCTGGAAAAAACTACCCGTTAATAAGAATTACTGAAGATAATTTTGCAGTAAGCTTCTTCGGGGATTTGCATCCATCATACTCTGGGAATGTTGTGAAAGCTATGGCAAGCGCAAAAAATGGCTACCCGCAAATATCTAGTGTTTTAGAAAAGAGAACAGGTGGAGAACGCGACTTACAAAAATCACTAGATGATCAGCTGATTCCCAGAGTTCAAAAAATTAACATTTTGTCCGAGAAAATTATTGAAGTAATTATTTATGCTCCGTTAGCTGCCGAGAAATTTCAACCAGGACAATTTTATCGACTTCAAAACTATGAATCAAAAGCAGTAGTTGATAGTGCGGGTTCAAAGTTAGCGATGGAAGGGCTGGCAATGACAGGGGCATGGGTAGATGTAGAGAAAGGGCTAATATCTTTAATAGCCTTGGAAATGGGTGGGTCATCAGATCTTATCCGTTACTTAAAGAAAGGTGAAGAAGTTGTATTAATGGGGCCAACAGGCGAGCCAACTACAATAGAGCCAAATGAAAAAGTAGTGCTTTTTGGCGGTGGTCTTGGAAATGCAGTTCTTTTTTCAATTGGTAAAGCTTTCAGAGAAGCGGGCAGCAAGGTTCTTTATTTTGCAGGGTATAAGAAATTATCTGATTTGTATAAAAGAGAAGAAATAGAAGCAGCTGCAGATCAAGTTATTTGGTGTTGCGATGAAGGTCAGATAGAACCTAGTAGGTCACAAGATCAAAGTTTTGAAGGAAATATAGTACAGGCTGCAGAAAGTTACAGTAGCGGAGAGTTAAAAAATAATTCATTTAGTTTTGCAGAATTATCAAGAATAATTACGATTGGATCAGATCGGATGATGGATGCTATAAATCATGCTAGAAAAGAAAATATGTCAAAATGTTTTCCAAAAAATTACAAAGCTATAGCAAGTATAAACTCGCCAATGCAATGCATGATGAAAGAGATTTGTGCTCAATGTATTCAAAAACACGTTGACCCTTATACAGGTCTTGAATCCTATGTATATAGTTGCTTCAATCAAGACCAAGATATGAATCAAGTTGATTTTAAACACTTAAATAATCGCCTGGGGCAAAATAATTTATTAGAAAAGCAGACAGTTTTATGGTTGAATAAGTCACTGACAGAATTAGGGATGAGAAAATAGCAATGAAGATTTTTGCAGATACAGCTGAAGTAGAAGAATTAAAGAAACTTAATAATCTAGGTTTAGTCGATGGGGTTACAACTAATCCATCGCTAATCGCTAAGTCTGGAGCTGATATTAAGTCTGTAATAAAAGAAATATGCAGCATGATTAATGGTCCTGTCAGTGCAGAAGTTATTGCTACAAATTATGAGGCAATGCTAAAAGAGGCTGAAATTCTTCAAAAAATAGCAAGTAATGTAGTAATCAAGTTGCCAATTACTCTTGATGGTTTAAAGGCATGTAAGACCCTTACCTCAAAAGGGATGAAAACAAATATGACCTTATGTTTCTCTGTAAATCAGGCGTTGCTTGCAGCTAAAGCTGGAGCAAGTTTTGTTTCTCCATTTATTGGACGTCTTGAGGATATCGGTGAAGATGGAATGGGGCTGATTGACGACATTGTGATGGCTTTTGCAAATTACAAAGAAATTAGAACCGAGGTACTGGTTGCGTCTATTCGCAATACGGCACATGTAGAAAGCGCTGCAGTGATTGGTGCTCATGCGGCAACTTTGCCACCAAAAATTATATACGAAATGGCTGAGCACAAACTTACAGATCAAGGTCTAGATAAGTTTTTGCAGGACTGGAAGAAAACAGGAAAGAAAATAGTGTAGTTATATGTTTTATTGCTTATCAAATGTATCATTTATTTTAATTTTAACATCTTATATGTTGGGCTCAGTTCCTTTTGGCCTTCTTTTGACAAAAGCTATGGGATTCGGAGATGTTAGAAAATATGGCTCAGGAAATATTGGAGCAACCAATGTGCTGCGACGAACTGGCAAATTGGGAGGTCTGATAACTTTATTACTAGATGGAGGTAAAGGTGCTTTAGCAGTATTCTTAGCTTCGTACATTTGCCCGGATTATTTCTTAATGATTGTTTGTGGGTTTGCTGCGTTTATTGGGCATATATTCCCGATTTGGTTGAAGCTCAAAGGAGGCAAAGGAGTCGCAACAGGATTTGGTGTGATGCTTATTCTCAATAGTTTAGTCGGGTTTATTGCTTTAGGTATTTGGGCTTTAGCATATGTTGCATTGAGAGTTTCAGCGCTTGCAGCTCTTACTTCTTATAGTATCATTCCTTTTGTGACTTATTTTTTTACGCAAGATCCGCGCTTAACAATATTCATCTCGTTAATGTCTGTCTTAGTGGTATTAAAGCACAAGTCAAACATACAGAAATTAATGTCTGCTAAAAAGTAGGTTTTAATTTTTGCTGAAAACTACTGTAGATGTGGCGAACGGAATTCCAAATTTGCTAATCTGTATTTTGCTCACCAATTTTCCTTCTCCAAGATAATGTAGCCACTCATTTATTTGAGCCGTAAAGTGCAAACTTTTATATGAAATTGTATAATCATATTCAAAGTGCGCGACATTGCCATATTGTGTCCCTTCATAAGATTTAACACTTCCGTTAACTTTAAATAGAAACTTGTTAGTATCTTCAAAGTTAATTTGAATTTTTTGTTTTACGTTGCCAAACTGATTTAAGTTCACATGTCTATAAAGATAGCCATCATTTCTTTTCCATTTACCCTTAGTTACAACTGAAACTGAACTGTAGTTATGGCCTGTAATATCCTGGACAAATCCAATTCCTTCAACTTTTTCGTTAAAATATTTTGATAGAGTGAGCTTTGGTGAATAATTCTGATAACTGCTTGATTGAGCGTATATAAAATTATTGAACAAATAAAAACCGCCAAACAAAGTAACAGTTACCCAAAACAACATTCTAAACATTAAAATCACCTAATAGTTGCTTCCTAAGTTTATTATATATTTTTTTATTCAACAAGGATTCGTTATTTCCCTAGAGAAAGGTTCCACTCTTCTGAAGAGAAGTCTTCATTGTTTGTTGATTCTAGTATCCAAGCCGAATATTCAGCGACGTCTTCTGGAGACTTAATAGTCCATTTTTCCATATCAAAAAGCTTAGAATTTCTGATATTGTCAATCATATTAGTTTCGACTCCGCCTGGATTAAGCATAGCCATATGAATATTTGGAAATTCAATACTTAATGACTCTACTGCCATTTGAAGGGCAGCCTTCGAAGTGCAATAAGCCGCAAGATTTTCTACAGCTACTTCTCCGCCCCAATTAGAGTTAAAAAACAAAACTCGTGCCTCATCAAGCTTATGCGAGAGTTCAGTCGTAAGAAAGACGGGGGCAGTTACATTGATGTCTTGTAACATATTCCACTGTTCTTGCGTGATATTTATTAACTTATCAATTGGTGTAATTAAGGATGCGCCGTGTATCAAATATTTTATTGCATAGCCCGCAACATACTTTGTTACTTCATCTCTAGTTGATTTTTTAGTCAGATCTCCTGCAATATAATCAATATTTTTTGGGTACTTCGCCTTTACTTCCTTTAATCGCTCTTCATCTCTGCCTAAAATTAAAACCTCTTCTTCTTTTGAGGCAAATAATTCGGCTAAAGCTTTTCCTATGCCAGAGTTTCCACCTGTGATAATAATTAAATCGCTCATAAATCTTTTGTAATTTTAAGACAAATTAGCAGAGATCAGAAATATTTCAAATAAATTTACTGTTATTTCTCAACAAATGCATGCCAGAATGTAGACGTCACTGGATCTAACAGGTATTGCAGTAGCGTTCTTTCACCAGTTACGATCATCACGTCTGCTTGCATACCAGGGTGTAATTCATAATCTCTATATTTAGAAATTTTCTTGAGTTGTGCCTTATCTACTTTAATGCGGACTTTATATGCAGGGCCTTGCATTTGTTGCAGAATCAGATTGTAAACTTTATCGACTTCTGATGCTTCGGTGAGATCAGGAGACACATACGTTACAATACCCTCAAGAGGTCCAGTGCTTCTTGCCTTAAACGCGCTGATTCTCACTTTAGCCTTCAGACCAACATAAACGGAGTCGATATCCTGTGGTCTGACAAATGCATCGATTACTAAATTATCTTTTTCAGGAATAATAGTCATTACTTGCATCCCTGGTGGGATGACTGCTCCTATTGTTTGGATTTGCACCTTACTAACAGTTCCTTCAATAGGTGATTTAATTTCTAAACGGTTGAATTGATCTTTGATGCTTTTTATTGTTTCTTGGGTCTCAATTAACTTTTCTTGCACATCTCTAATTTCTCTTGAGATTTCACTTTTGAATTGACTGCGAACATTTTTCTTTTCAATTTCCATTTCTGTGATGCTTTGCTCAATCTTCATTATTTTAGAGTCAATTTCACTCATCCCAGCAATTAATTGCGCTTCTCTTGATTGTTGCTCAATCAGCCTTGGTTTTTGTGCAAGACCTTTTTCATATAAATCCCTTAATACTTTGACTTGCTCTTGAACAAGTTTGAGTTGAGTTTGAGTTGACTCTTTTTGCGCCTTGGCAGCAATTGTCTCTTGTCTCATTTGAGCTATTTTTTGATCAATTCCAGAAAGCTTACCTTCTATTGTTTCTTGTCTGGACTCAAATTGAGATTGCTGATTCATAATGATTTGGTTGATTTCTGGATCTTGTATTTTGTTTATTAGATCGTCTGAGAAAATAACCTGGCTTCTGCCATCTCTTTCTGCGTCAAGCCTATCTAACCAAGCTCTATAATTAATCTCTCTATTTTTATTAGCGTCAAGTTGAGGTTTTAAGGAAGCCTCGCTGAGTTTCATCAAAGGTTGTCCTTTTTTGACATGGTCTCCATCTTTAACAAAAATTTTGTCAACGATGCCGCCTTCTTTGTGCTGAATAAGTTTTCTGCTTGAATCTACAACCACTACTCCAAGGCCGCCAGAAGCGCTATCAAGAGGGGCTATTCCAGCCCAAACACCAAAAATACAGAATGTGATAATAGCAACCCACATGCCAAATAAAATTGGTGGCCTAGCTTTTTGAATAACTTCATTTCTTTCAGAGTCATCTTTTTTCACTACAAAACTAACAAACTCGTCTATGGCTTTCATTGAACCCATGACAGCAGCTTGCAGTTTTTGCATGGAGAACATAAGGCTGAGCTTAGTGACCCTTTGTCTAAAAGGCAGCTTTTTAATTTGCTCTCTCATTGCTTTCTGCATTTGTTCACGAGCTTTAGGGTCATTCTGCATTTTCTTGATCATCTCAGCGCGCATTTTTGCAACTTCTTCAGGTGTAGGCTTTCTTTTTGTTGGATTAATTGAGCCTAGGGCCTGAGCATCTGTCTGCTTGGTAGTTTTTTTTGTAGTACCGTCAGACGAACTTAATTTCACAGAATACCCATAAGTCTTTGGGGCCTCTTTCGTGGTAGTTTTAGAAGAACTATCAACCCTTTTTTCTCTTTTTGTAGATATTTTACTTTTACGACTCTCTGTCATAACAACTACTCATTCAATCTTTTTTTACAGGCGTTTGATCTTTCTTAAATCGCGCCATTATGTCTTCTTTTGGTCCATACGCAACAATAGAACCTTCTTGTATAATCATGATCATATCAACAAATTGTAATATTGCTGGTCTATGCGAAATCACAATCGTAGATGTCCCACTGTCCTTAGATGATTTGATTGCTTGTACTAACGCAGCTTCACCCTTGTCATCAAGATTAGCATTAGGTTCATCAAGTACAACTAATTTAGGATTTCCATAAAATGCCCTTGCAAGACCAACACGCTGTTTTTGTCCTCCTGAAAGAGAATTGCCAGCTAAACCAATATCTTTCTCGTATCCTTCGTCAAAATGTGAAATCATTTCATGTGCGCCTGCTAATTTTGCAGCTTCTACAACTTTTACATCATCAGGGTCTTCATGCATTCTGGCAATGTTATCTTTGATAGACCCATTGAATAATTCAATTCCTTGAGGCAAGTAGCCTATATGTTTTCCAAAATCTTCGCGATCCCAACTAAATACATCGGCGTTATCAATTCTTACGCTGCCAGAGTTTGGCTTCCACACACCAACTAAAATTCTTGCAAGAGTTGATTTACCAGCGCCACTTGGACCAATTATCGCTAAAGATTTACCAGGCTCAAGAGTGAAATTCAGACCTTTAAGAGTGTATTGAGGATTGCCGTCGCTGGCTTTCTTGCTGTTGTGAGGGGCAAAAAACACATTCTCAACAGTTAATCTTCCTTCGGGATGGGGAAAAGACATGCCCTTTGGTCTCTCAGCCTCTTTATCAAAAGAAGATTTAATTTTTTTGTATGACTTACTTGCAGAAGTCACTTGTTTCCATACTTCAATCATTTGGTCGAAAGGCGCCAATGCTCTACCCACGATAATTGAGCTGGCAATCATGTTACCCACGGTCATTTCTTGAGGATTAGTAGTGATAACTATGTATGCGCCAATACCAGTAACCCCCATTTGTAATATAGATCTAAAAAACCTAGTAGTGTTAGACAAAACGCCATTTCTGTAGCTGGCGGTAGACTGCATTTTTAAAGCGCCAGCATTCTCTTTAGCCCACTTTTTTCTAACTGCATTCATCATTCCCATCGCTTGAACGGTCTCGGCATTTCTTGTAGCGATATCCGCAAGATAAGCTCCTTTAAGCTGGTGCTCGGTAGATCCTGAAAGCGTAGAGTTCACTGCATAAGCATTCAGGAAAGCCAAAAAGATTATGATTATAGCGCCAACAATCGTAAGCCACCCAAGCATTGGATGAATAAGAAAGACAACTATTATATATATGATAGACCAAGGAGCATCAAAAATACTGTTAATGCCAGAACTTGTTAAAAATTGTTTAATGGTATTGAATTCTCTAATGCTTTGTGCCGCTCCCATCGATGGTCTTTGCGAGGCAGATTCGACCGCATGTGAGAATAATTTCGGAGAAATACGCTGATCAAGCCATTCACCTATCTTAATTAATGTGAATGAACGTGCTACCTGTAGCAGGGTAAATGAAATATAAATGAAGACAATAATGATCGTCAACATAAGAAGTGTATCTTTACTTCCGCTTGAAATAACTCGATCCAGTACCTGTAATGAATATAAAGGTGTTATTAAATTTAATAGGTTAACACAAAACGAGAAGAAGAAAGTGACAATGAATGCTTTCTTACAATCAGTAAGTGCCTGTACTAGTGGGTTAATTGGTTTTTTTTCACTCATATCCTATCGATAATAGTATAATATTCTTAATTAATAGTTAATTTTATATACATTATTTAGCCTCCATTTGAAAGAAAAAACCAAATTTCAGACCTCGTTAACCATTATTTAATCATTGAGATGTATAAATTCAAGTTATGAAGTAAAATTAAGTTCTAATGAGTGAAAACGGTTATTTAAAAAGAGGCGGTAAAATTGCAGATGCTTTGTTTAGTGATAAAGACAGCAAAGGAAGAAGCTCTGCTGTTAGGCGGGTACAAAATAAAGTAGCAGAAATAAAAAAATTGATTGGATCAAAAAGTCCTGCTGAAATTCGTAGAATGCTCCAAGAACTAGAAGGAGATCTTGCTGGCCTTGATGGGATTCAAGGCTTAGAGGCACTACTTAATTCGGTTAAAGATTTATCAATTCAAAATGAACAGGCTGCATCTCTTGAAAGGGAAAGAAGTGAGGAGATGCTGAATGATCGTGAGTTAGTTAAATTATATCAATTTCATGAAGAGAGGATAGAAGAAATTGATGATTTAATTGACAGATCAGCAAAAGCTTTTGATGAATTTTTTGATACATTATCCGACAGAACCCAAAAAGAAATTGAGAATGCTAGAGATTATCGAGATCTTAGTGAAGAAGCCCAACGTGAATTAACTTCTGAAGAGTCTATCGATGCTAGTATCCAGGTGATGGAGTCGATCAAAGAGCGGCGTGAGTATGACAAGAAGCTTGCAAAAGAGAAGAAAATTCTTGAACAGCAAAGAGATGATCCAGATGCTAAACCCGAAGTGGTGGCAAGGTCTGAAGTAAAGCTTGATTATGTTAATAAGCAGATTAAGCATAAGCATGAGAAAGAGAAAGAATCTGGTGTCGCTGAAAAGGAGAAGAGGGCATTGAAGATTGCTAGTTTTATGATAAGTGTTCAAAAGCACAAGCACATCAAGAAGACGCCACAGATGAATAAACTTTCAGCGTTGTTTGAGGATGTTTATCATGACAAAGGATTCAAAGATATAGCAAGAAGTGAAAACAAGGAGTTGGAATCAGTTATCTCAACCTTAAGGAGAGCAGAATCTTTTAAGGGTGAAAATGGAGGGTTGCCTAATGCAAAGAAAAAAGAATCAAGGGGAATGGGGCTGTAAAATTTTTGGTTGAAAACGCCATTAATATGTGCTACTTATTAATTCAGGTTAATAATGAGGTTGGCTATGCCAGTAAGATTAGAGGATCTTAGTGATCAGCAAAGAAAAGTAGTATCAACTTTAGCAGGAGTTGTTTCTGAATCTAAGTCTGGAAGCCCTTTGGATCCAGGGACTATCGCGGCGATTCAAGGCTTTTTACTTATGTTTGAGGATTCCCCTATTGCACATAGAGCACTGACAGAGGTTTTAGAGGAATTAACTCCTGAGAATAAGGAGCTAATTTTCCCATCTGAAGGAGCAGCACACGGCGGTGGCGGTGATCCTGGTTGTGCAGAAGGGAAAAACGAAGAGGGAGACGGTAAATCAGAAGAGGGTAGTGAAGGATCTGGGGCAGCTGCAGGAGGAGGCGGTGGATTAGCAGATAATAGACTGAGCGGAATTTTTAATCTTATGAATCAGCAGCTTGAAGCAGGCCGTCCTGACGAAGCTGCTAATGGATGTATTGCAGAGTTATGGAATGCTTTTCTGGATGATAATGTTGCCCTTGAGCCCGCTGCGATAAGAGCCATTGTTGTACGGCAAACTGCAGGCGTAGAAAATCAGGAAAAGATTTCGATATGGATTGGTAGAATGCTTGATGATGCTTTTGCAGATCATGAAGGAGTTGCTGTTGCAGCGCCTACTCCTAGCTCAACTCCATTGCCAACTCCTATGCCTTTTTCTAGAGAAGACGGTGAAGAAGATGAAGAGGGTGAATCGGATGCTGTTACTGTTGTTACGGCGGCTGTTTCTCCAACACCAAGCCCTTCGCCTTCAATTGACTTGCGAGTCCTCGAAGGTGATACAGACTTTGTTCCTCAGCAAGGAGGGTTTGTAGCCGGAGTTCTAACATTATTTGGAGATGGTGGATCGGCTTGAGTATAAAAAAAGTTAGGCTAGCTGAAAAATTCAAACTTTTTAGTGAGTTTTGGTCTCCTAAAATTGCTGGTGAGCTTAATGATTCTTATGTGAAACTTGCAAAATTTAAGGGTGAATTTGTTTGGCACAAACATGATAATGAAGATGAGTTTTTTCTTGTCGTTAAAGGTGCGCTCACCATAAAGCTTAGAGATCGCGATATTAGCTTGGATGAAGGGGAGTTTTTTATTGTGCCTAAAGGGGTTGAGCATAAGCCGGTGGCAGAAAAAGAAGCGCATGTTCTTCTTCTGGAGCCAAAGACGACATTGAATGTCGGAGATGCTGAAGACTCAAATTACAAAAAAGAAAAATTAGATTGGGTCTAATATTTGCTCTGAGTTCGCAATTATAACTCCTGCTTCTTGCATTTCTTCTGTTGCTTGTAACTCACCTTCTGTAGTCAAAGCTTTGCTGGCATCTTGAATGAATCGAACTTCTGTAGATTCAAGAAGTGATGCGGCATCAATTGCTGAGAACTTTACGCAAAAATCTGTTGCCAGGCCACATATATCCAATATTGAAATTTCATGTTCTTTAATCCAGATGTCTAGGCCAGTAATTTCTTGTTGATTATTATCACGAAAGGCTGAGTAACTATCTATTTCGGGATTTGTTCCTTTTTGTTGAATATAGTCAAATTTTTCAGTTAATAGATCATGATGAAATTCTGCGCCCCATGTGTGTTGAACGCAATGATCAGGCCACATAATTTGTGGCAAACCATTTAATTCGCCCATAGCAAAAACTTCAGTACCATTATTATTTGAAGCGAAACTTTTGTGATTTGCCGGGTGCCAATCTTGTGATGCGATAATATAGTCGTAGTATTCTGCGGTCATTAATGAGTTTATTATCGGAACGATTTGTTCGCCGTCTGGAATCGCTAAACTACCGCTAATAAAATCATTCTGTATATCAATAATTAGTAAGGCTTTTTTCATTGTTTTTTTTCTATAGGTCTGCTGGCTTCATTTAAATAATTTTCCAACTTCTCTAAACCATATTCTTTTCGATATTCATCAACTTTCTTTGGGTTTTCTAGTGGAAAAGGTTTGATACTTCCATCTTCGTTTATTCTTAACTGAGTACCAAATTTTTGCTTACCGTATTTTTTGAGCATGATATTGTCGTATAGAGCAGGGTAATATCTAGATTTTGTTTCTTCTTTCTCTAATTCATGCAGCAGACTTTCTTTGAACTTCCAGTCAGAGATTGATTGAGTGATCATAGACCATACCTTCCTACTAACCTCCTTGCCCAAAATTTCTTCATCAAAAGACTTATATTCTTCATAAATCTTTTTCATAATGGATGAAATATTTTTATCGTAATTATAAAATAAAATTTCCAGTTTTTCTAAAAAAACAGCCTTGTCTTCTCTTGAAAGTTCGCTAAAGATTGTATGGAGAGCAACACTTAGATTTTGGCTTTGCTGGTGAAGTTGTGTTATATGTTTTTTAACAGATTCAACATCGTTAATATTGTTTAAGTTAGAGATCAGTTTATTACTATCTAGTTTTATTTTCTCAAACAACTCTTCTAATTTTGTAACAGGATGTTTTTTAGTCATTTTTCTTTTAATTAGTTGAGCAAAATTAGTAACACAGATTAGAGGGATTCGCTTCGCCTCTTCTCGGCCTGTTGGCCTCGCAGTCGAACTCCGTTCTCATCCTAACCATCTTATCATCAGTTTAACATTTTAGGACGCATCGTTATGCTATGCCCTAAAATATTAAATGGCGGAGGGAGCGGGATTGATTCAAATTTAACTTTAGTCAAATTCTCACCCACTCGGCTAAAGCCTCGGGGCCGCTTGCGCGTTCCAAAATGCTTCGCATTTTGTCGAACCCTTTTTGGGTTCTCACTCCACACTCAAACCTCTTCTTATAATAGTGCAGAAATAATCTGCGCTATTATAAGAAATGGCGGAGGGAGCGGGATTCGAACCCGCGTTAGTGTTACCACTAAACACGCTTTCCAAGCGTGCGCCTTAAACCACTCGGCCACCCCTCCACGGGAAAAAGCATCATAGATATTATTGCTTTGAAGTTCAAGATTATATTGAAAAACTACTTTTTTATTGTATAAACAAAAGCTGACAAATTCAAAATCATAGGGCTGTAAAATGAATATAGACAAAATATCTATCGGAAAAAATCCACCTTCAGAAGTGAATGTAATTATTGAAATTCCTGGACGCGGTCAGCCAGTGAAATATGAGATAGATAAAGAATCAGGTGCATTATTTGTTGATAGATTTTTAATGGTCTCAATGAATTACCCTTTCCATTATGGCTTTATTCCTCACACTTTATCTGATGATGGTGATCCATGTGATGTGTTGGTTATTTCTGATACTGAAGTTGTGCCTTGTAGTGTTATTAAGTCTCGTCCAATTGGTGTTTTGATGATGGAAGACGAGTCAGGATTTGATGAAAAAATTCTTGCTGTTCCTACAGAAAAACTTCACCCAATGTACAAAGATGTTAAGTCAATTGATGACTTACCAGAAATTGTTCTTGATAGAATTAAGCACTTCTTTGAAAGCTATAAAGCGCTTGAAAAAGGTAAGTGGGTTAAGGTAAAAGGATGGCACGGAGTTGAGAAAGCTAAAGAAATGATTGAAGCGTCAATCAAAAGAAACTCAGAAAAGGGTTAGAGCTTTCTATCAGTTGCAAAGTAATTGCAAACTAAGTATAATGACGCGGTCGTGGCGGAGTTGGTAGACGCGCAGCGTTGAGGTCGCTGTTCCGAAAGGAGTGGAAGTTCGAATCTTCTCGACCGCACCATCTCTCGGCATATAACCGTTTATGGAGTAGGAGCATGGCTGAAGAAGTAAAAAGCTTAGATCCAGCAGAAGAAGCTCACATCACCAAAGATGAGCTAACTAGCTCTATAAACGAAGCCATAGAATCTGGTGACGATAACGCTCTTCGAAAAATTGTTACAAATATTCACTATGCTGACCTTGCTGACTACATAAACTTTGCATCTCAAGACCAAAAGAGGAAAATTGTATCCCAAATGGGGTCTAAGCTCCCTCCTGAAATTCTTTTGGAATTCGAAGAGGATGTTGTTAAGTCTCTCATCGAAGCACTTGGTCAGAAAAAATTTGCTGCGATAGTAGCAAAGCTAGATACTGATGAGGCAGTAGATTTTCTTGATGATCTTAATGAAGAAGATCGAAACAATATCTTAGATAATATAGCTGTTTCTAAAAGGAAAGCTCTTAAGCAAGGCCTTTCTTACCCAACAAACAGTGCCGGTATCTTGATGCATAGTAATTATGTGTCAGTGAATCAGGACAAAACAGTAGGGCAAATATTAGATTTCTTGGAAGGTAATACTAGTCTTCCAGATGATTATGACGAAATTTATATAGTTGATGACAAAAATAAGCCAGTAGGAAATGTTCAGCTAAGTAAGCTATTACAAAGTAAAAAAAGCAATAAAGTTAGCGCGGTTATGAATGCGGACATTCAAACTGTGAATGCTATGCTAGATCAAGAAGAGGTCTCGTACATATTTAAACATTATGATTTGGGCTCTGTGCCTGTAGCTAATAAATTTGGTAAGCTAATTGGTGTAATTGATATCGATCAAATCATTGACGTTATTGAAGAAGAAGCCGAAGAAGATTTAATGAGAATGGGTGGTGTTGGCGCAACTGATATTTATTCAGCATATTTCAAAACGGCTATTCAAAGGTTTCCATGGCTGTTTGTGAATTTGATTATGGCATGTGCGACTTCTTTAGTAATTGCACATTTTGAAAATGAAATTCAAAAAATTGTTGTCCTTGCCGCAATTATGCCGATCGTAGCATCGATGGGTGGTAATGCTGGAACTCAAACTGTTACAGTTGCCGTACGTGCTATTGCAAATAAAGATATTACTAATGCAAACGTTTCAAAGGTTATTTTTAAAGAGATCATTGCATGTGCATTGAATGGAATACTTCTTGGTATAATTGGTGGATTTATTTTACTCGTGCTATATGAAAATATGAGTTTAAGCTCTATTTTTGCTTTGGCGGTGATTATTAATTTCACCTTGGCAGGGCTATGGGGTGCTATTATTCCTATTTTTCTCGATCGCTATGGGTTTGACCCAGCGATATCTTCGAGTGTATTCCTTACATTTTTGACGGATTTTCTTGGATTCTTTAGTTTCTTAGGGTTAGCAGCTTTATTGCTCACTTAGCCAGCAATAGATTCTGTCATAGCCAGAGTATCAGCTTGTGATAAAGCTATTTTAGCTTTCTTAAACTGTTCCAGAACAGCTAAATTAACGCTATTAATAATGAACTTTTTATCAATCTCTTCGCCGACTCTAATATAAAAATACAGGTCTATTTTGATGCCACAAAGGTCGACCTTGTCAACGAATGGCGCAGATTCAAAAGTTCTATCTATATATTCATTTTTGCTAATCAGGACCTCTAAGATTTTTAAGACTTTTTTCACATCATTTTCATGTTTGATGTAATATGTATTTTTAACCCTCATGATACGATCATTAAGTGTCCAGTTGACAATCTTGTCTTGAATAATGTTGCTGTTTGGAACGAGAAGGTCGATATTATCGAAGGTCTCAAGATGGACGCAGCGAGCGCCAATATTTGTAACTTTTGCAATCTTGCCTTCTACTTCAATAATATCTCCAACCCTAATGGGGCTTTCGATCATTATTATAATTCCGCTAATAAAATTATTAAGTATATTCTGACTACCGAAACCAATACCGATTGCTAGAGCGCCGCCAACAAAGGTTAGTCCTGATAGCGGAACATTAGCTATATCTAAGGAGGTAAGGGTGATTAGGGTGATTAGGGTGTATTGAACAAATTTTTCTAATCCGCTAGCAGAATTACGATCTATATGAAAAACCCTTAGCAATTTCTTTTTAAGGAGCATGCTCAGCTTCTTAGCAGCATACATTCCAAGAACAAAGAATATAACTGCAATAACCACATTTGAAATGGTTATACTTGCATCTTGAACGTTAGCAAGTTCATAATTCCATAATTTGTTAAAGCTGCCCAAATATTTTTTTGGAGTCACCTTATCGAGTGTGTCTGAAATGCTGTCCATATTTTTTAATCAAAAAAGTTCCAAAACGAGCTTGACTCTACGTTTAACCTTTAGTATAACTCAGGCAACAATTTTTACAACAGATACTGAAGTAGTAACATGAAAAGAACTTTTCAACCAAGCAATATTGTACGTAAAAGAAGACATGGTTTTAGAGCAAGAATGAAAACTGTGGGCGGTAGAAGAGTTATCAACTCTCGTAGATCAAAGGGAAGAAAGCGTCTTTCAGCGTAGACTGTGAAGATTTCTTCTGTTAAATCTGTTGCAAAAATAAAATATCTCAAGTCCTCTAAAAATAAAAAATCAGGCAAATTTATTACTTTAGTGACCGCACCATTTGATAACGTGCCGGACATTAATTATCTTTTAATTGTTACTAAAAAAGTTGGCAATGCTGTTATAAGAAACAGGGCAAAAAGAAGATTAAGGGCGCTAATTTATGAAAACAGAGAAAATATGTCTCCTGAAATTGGGTATTTGTTTATTGCAAAAAACTCGATAATTGATTCTAATACAACAGACCTCAAGGAAGATTTTTTAAACTTAATTACCAATGATAAAATTACTAAATAAAGTTTGCATCAATTTTTTATTACTATTGATTAAGCTATACAAACTATTAATTTCACCTATATTAATGAACAGATGTAGATACTTACCGACATGCTCTGAGTACGCTATAGAAGCCATTCAAACTTATGGCGTGTTTAAAGGCGGATATTTATCTGCAAAAAGAATATTATCTTGTCATCCATTTGGGAGCAGTGGAGTTGATATGGTGCCAACAAAAAATTCAAAAAGGGTAAAAAATGTCTGATTTAAGAAATTTAATTTTAGCAGTAGTTTCTGCAACAATAGTGTTGTTTGGCTGGAATTATTTTTATGAGATGCCAAGGCAAGAGGTTCAAAGAAAAAATTCTTCTAAATTAGCTAAAATGCATAAGGAAAAAAAACTTATTGGGCTGAATAGAATTTATTCAAGAAATGAAGTTTTAAACAACTCTCCAAGGATTAAAGTTGATACACCAAGGTTAGGAGGCTCTATATCTCTCAGAGGGGGGAGGATAGATGACTTAATACTTAAAAACTACCATTCAACAGTTGAGAAGGACAGCCCATTAGTGGAGCTGCTGTCACCTAGTGGAACAGATAAGTCCTATTTTGCTGAATTTGGTTGGGTTACAAATAATAAATCAATTGAGGTGCCAACAGCCCAAACTTTGTGGAAGGCGGACAAAACAGTCTTGCAGGCGGATAGTAAAGTGAATTTGTATTGGTATAATAACCAAGGAATAAAGTTTGTTATTGAGTATATTCTTGACGATGATTATATGTTCAGCATAAAGCAAACCGTAATAAATAAATCAAATAAAGTTATCCAATATCAAAATTACGGATTAGTCAGCAGGCTGGTGCCTAAAGACGCAAAATCTGCAGTATTTCACGAAGGTCCAATAGGAGTTTTTAATAAGCTTCTAAAAGAAACTTCATACAGCGACCTTACAGATGACAAAAAAATTTCTTACATGAATAATGGTTCTGGAAGCTGGTTAGGATTTTCCGATAAATACTGGCTTACATCAATAGTGCCAGATTTTGCACATAAATTTGATGCTCACTACACATTTGTTCCTTTTGATACAAAGCATAGCAGATTCCAAGTTGATTATGTTGGTGAATTGCAGGCTTTAAATCCTGGACAAGAAGATTCCAATATTTCTTATTTTTATGCTGGAGCCAAATCGCTGTCTTTGCTTGAGTTTTACCAAGAATATTTAAAGCTAGACTTGTTTGATAGAGCGATAGATTTTGGCTGGTTTTATTTCATTACTAAACCTTTGTTTAATGCGCTGAAATATTTTTATGATCTGGTAGGCAACTTTGGGATTAGTATTTTGATTGTAACTGTCATAGTAAAAGTTCTTCTGATGCCTCTTGCTAATAAGTCATTTAGATCAATGAATAAAATGAAAAAGCTTCAGCCACAGATCGCTGCTATAAAAGAGTTGCACAGCAATGACAAAATGAAAATGAATCAGGCTATGATGGAGCTGTATAAAAGAGAGAAAGTGAGTCCTTTATCTGGGTGTCTACCATTGTTAATTCAGATCCCAATCTTCTTCTCTTTATATAAGGTAATATTTATTTCTATTGAAATGAGGCATGCTCCTTTCTTTGGTTGGATAAGAGATTTATCTGCACCAGATCCAACCTCTGTTTTTAATTTATTTGGTCTAATTCCTTGGAGTCCTCCTTCCTTGTTAATGATCGGTGTATGGCCAATTGTTATGGCTATCACGATGTATTTGCAGCAGAAAATGAGTCCACCTCCTTCTGACCCTGCGCAAGCAACGATGATGAAGTTTCTGCCGCTGATATTCCTATTCATGTTTTCATCATTCCCAGCTGGTTTGGTTATATATTGGGCGTGGAGTAATATATTGTCTATTGGGCAACAATATTATTTAAAAAGATAAGTATTAGTAGTGAAGACTTTCCACAGAGATAATATTTCGGTTTTTAGAACTGCATACATTCCTGGAGATTTTGTTAAATCTGATCTTCCAGAATTTGCATTTATTGGCAGATCAAACGTTGGGAAATCAAGTTTGATTAATGCTTTGTCTGGAAATTCAAACATTGCTAAAACTTCTAATATGCCTGGTAAAACAGTTAGCGTAAACTACTTCAAAGTTAAGGATGGGATGCTTTTAGTTGATTTGCCAGGATATGGTTTTGCAAAATTGCCAAAACAAGAGATAGCAAAAATTGGTAGATTGATAGCAAGTTATTTTGCACAAGCAGAAGAATTAAAGACTATTTTTGTACTCATTGATGCCCGACATCCTATGAAAGAATCAGATCTGGGTATGATCGATCAACTATCTTCTCTTAGTAAAGAGATTTGTATTGTCATGACTAAATGTGATAAAAAAAACATTGATATTAAATTCTGGAATAAAGAATTTGATAAATTAAAAAATCTGTACTCCTGTATTAACAATATGTTCTTTACAAGTAGCAAAAGTAAATCTGGAATGCAGGATTTAGAAAAATTAATAATTAATAACAGCAAGTAATGTCAGTAATTGATTTAGACCTAAAAAAAAATAAGCTTAAAAATCGGTTAGATTTTATTGAGGAGTTAATTCCATACATAAAAAACTATGATGGAGAGACAATAGTTATATATGTAGACGATGTAATTCTAACTAATCCTGATCTTTTAAGTAAATGGGCAAACGATGTTGTATTATTAAAGAGGTTTGGGGCAAATCCAATCATAGTTCATAGTGGAGAAAAGATTGTAGAAGAGTATTTCAAAAAGTTTGATATTGAGTTTAAAGTTGATGATGGAGTTATTATTACTGATGACAGTTCAATTAAAATTCTCGAAATGATTCTAAAAGGTAAGATTTCAAGTGAAATTGTTAGTGCTATTAATGATGCTGGGGGCTCTGCGGTTGGTATTTCTGGGAAAGACGGCAATCTTATTGAGGCGAAAAAATTCAGAAGATCTAGACTACGTCCTGAAACAAATAACGTGCAAAATATTATTGATTTTGGTTTCAATGGAAAGCCATCGACTATTTCTCCTGAGATTCTGTTAATGTTTGAAGATTCAAAGTCTATTCCTGTGATTTCTTCTATCGCAATTGGCGAAAATGCGGAGACTTTTTATATTAACCCTATAGTTGTAGGGAGTGTAATTTCTGCCTCATTAGTTGCTCGAATGTTTGTCATAATGTCTGATATTAAAGGCCTGGTGACTCAGGATGGCAAGGTCAATCACTCGGTTGAATATGGCGATTTTCAGAGACAGAAGGCAACTTATAAGCTTCCCTCGTTAATGAGAGATAATATTGCATTTGCTTTTGATAACCATGTAGAAGTGGTTAGAATTATTGACGCAAAAATTCCCCATTCTTTATTATTAAATTTATTTACTGATGAGAAAGTGGGGTCTATAATCACTCAGTATGAATATAATTAGAAAGGTTTTGTAATGGTAAAAAAAGTTACGGATGGTAATTTCCAAGAAGAAGTTTTGAACTCTAAAAAGCCAGTCTTGGTTGATTTTTGGGCTGAATGGTGTGGTCCTTGTAAAATGCTTGCTCCTACTTTAGATGAGCTACATAAAGATATGGATGACAAAGTCGTTATTTCAAAAATGAATATTGATGAGAACCCTGATACTCCAACTAAATATGGCGTTAGAGGTATTCCAACAATGATGTTGTTTGTTGATGGTAAACATGTTGCAACAAAAGTCGGTGCTCTGCCAAAGACATCTCTGAAAGAATGGATTGAATCTGAAATCTAGTCTATTATATTTTCGTAAGGATATTGATCTAGAAAAGCATTTCCATATATTTTCTCACCTGGGTTAATCTCGCTTATTATCCCATATAACATCCCACTCAAAATAGCATTTACTGCCTTGTTAATGTTACAGTCAGAAGAGGGCACTCTATGTTCTATGCGCCTGTCCCCATCTTTTTCTGCGGGAACTCGAATGGCTGCTGTACGGTTATTAATTCCCCAACAAATCTTTGATGGATTATGCATGCCTCCTTTATATCGTTGAAGAGACTTTTCTGATGGAGAGAAATGCTTCAAATTCTCTTTCATAGTTTTTAACATACCCCCAATTGAATGAAGCAATAATTTTGCTTCTTGTCCTTGATGCTTCTCAAATAAGTTGTAGCCATCTTGATTAATTAAATTCACATGAATATGAATACCGCTGCTTGGCTCATCATAATATGGGCTTGGATCTAAAATTAGGTCATTATCTTTTTTTATGATTCTTTGTAATTCTGTGGCTTGTTTTATTAAATGAACATAATCAGTGCTAGGGCCAAGACGAATTTCATATTGGTTTGTTCCGGTTTCCTCGGATATATCAAATTGTCCTAATTTCTTTTTGAGCTTATTGATTGAGTATTTCTTCTGTGCGTAGAACTCTATTTCTATACCAATTTTTATTTTGGCTCCTGTGTAGGATTCAATTTTAGAAAAAACGTTTTGCACAATCAATATTAATATAATTTACAAATATTATAACACTGTTTTAAAAGCTTCCAATTATATATAATATCATTGGAATTCATTTGAAATCAGAGTGTTAAAATATAGTGTAAAAGCATCAGGGTCGAGAATTGAGTATGGTTTTCTTGGAAAACAAGACCTTATTTTGGAGAAAGGCGGCTGCAACAACGTTTCTAATAGATTACTCGTCTCTAAAGTAATAGATAAAAAATTTAGTGATGTGATATTTGTTGAACAAAAACATACAAATATTTGTCATGAAGGAAATGATTTTTCAAAAAATGGCTTAGTAGGGGATGCGTTAGTTGCAAGAAAAAAGAATCTTCCGTTGATTGTTAGGACAGCAGATTGTGTGCCCATAATTTTTTTTGATAAAGAAACGTTAGTAATAGGAATTGCTCATGCTGGTTGGAGGGGAGCGTTTGGAGGTGTGATAAGGTCAACTGTTGAACGAATGTTAAATTTTGGTGCTAATGCAAAGCATATAGATTGTGTAATAGGCCCGTGTATAAAGCAAGAGAGTTATGAAGTCAGTAAAGATTTTCATGATGATTTTATAGAGCAAGATAGAGTTAATAAGAAGTTTTTTGTTTCCTCCAAAAACAAGGATCATTTTATGTTTGATTTGCCAGGCTACTGTAGTGGTGAAATTAAAAAACTAGGTATACAAAATATCAAAGATGTTTATTCTGATACTTTCACTAGTGAGGATATTTGGTATAGTCACAGGAGAAGCACAAAAAACGGCTATAAAAGAGCGGGCGACAATATTAGCTATATAGTAATAAAAAATGAAGATTAACAAATTATTTAGGCATAATTTTAAGTTTAAAATACTTATACTTATTTTCTTGGGTTTCATCGTATTGTCTTACGGCTTGATCCTAGGGCTTTTCTTTTCTCCAGCTGACTATCAACAAGGTGAATATGTCCGCATAATGTATGTGCACGTGCCCTCAGCATGGTTGGCTTTGGGTATTTATGCAGCTATGGGGGTGTGTAGTTTTGTTTTCCTTGTTTGGCGCACACCAATGACGGACTTAATAGCAAAAAAATCTGCTATGATAGGGGCTTTTTTTACCTTGGTAACTTTGATAACAGGCTCTATTTGGGGTAAGCCTATCTGGGGAACCTGGTGGGTTTGGGATGCAAGGTTAACTTCTATGTTAATCCTATTCTTCTTTTATTTGGGATATTTAATAGTGATAAATTCTGAAAGCGATTTTGACCTTACTAATACGGCACCAGCTGTTTTATGTGTTGTTGGATTGGTGAATGTTCCGATTGTTAAGTTCTCAGTAGAATACTGGACTTGTCTGCACCAAAAATCGAGTGTATTTAGATTGGATGGGCCAACTATTCATGCTGATATGCTTAAACCATTATTAGTAGTTTTTGTGGGTGCTGCAATAATCTCTTTTTGTATAGTCTCTCTTAGGGTGAAGACGCAGTTATTACTTAAAAAAAACTTGCGTAGTAAATTGCTTTTGGATAAGAATTAGGGAATCAAAAAATTATTTTGCTTTATGACATATGTAGTTACTGAAAAATGTATTAAATGTAAGTACACTGACTGTGTGGAGGTTTGTCCCGTTGACTGTTTCTACGAGGGAGAAAACACCCTGGTTATTAACCCTGATGAGTGTATAGATTGTGGGGTATGTGAACCAGAATGCCCAATCGAAGCGATTAAACCTGATTCTGAAGTAAGTTCTGATATTGTGGAGTTAAATAAGAAATATGCAGAAAAATGGCCACAAATTACTGAGACAAAAAAACCTCTCAGCACTGCTGAGGAGTTCAAGGATGTTGAGAATAAATTTGAAAAATTCTTTAGCGAAAACCCTGCTAAATAAATTAATTAGCTTTATACGAGTTTATCTTTTATATGCCTTATTATTTATGGGCAAGGCAAATGCATTGAGTTTTATTACTGACGCTGAAATTGAGTCCGGTATCAAGCACATTGTAACCCCTATTATTAAAGCTGCTCGACTTAACCCAGATGAAGTCAAAATCTATATTGTTTTAAGTCCGGAGGTGAATGCTTTTGCCATAAATGGTCAATCAGTGTTTATTAATACGGGTTTAATCAAGCTTTTTAATGATGTCGATATTCTTAAGGGTGTATTTGCCCATGAGATTGGTCACGTTACAGGAGGGCATATAGTTAGAAGACATCAGATGCTTGAACAGTTATCTTCTCAAGCGATCATTACTACGCTTTTAGGGATGGGGGCTGCGTTAGGAGGGGCACCTGATGCTGGGATGGCTATTTTGGGCTCTGGGTCACATAGTCTAGAAAGAAGTATGTTAAGGTTCTCACGAGAAAATGAGTACTCCGCTGATCAGGCTGCTTTTAAATATTTACGAGAAAGCCATAATAGCCCGGATGGTTTAGTTAAAGTTTTGGATTATTTTAACTCGCAGAACATATCTGTCGATAAAGATAAGTTCAAGTATATGCTTACGCACCCATTGTCAAATGAACGATTATTTGCTGCAAAGTCTCAAAAAAAATGGCCTGTGAACGATAAACGTAATAAAACTGATCAGTTAGTTTATAACCGAATATATGCAAAACTGCATGGGTTTACTGACAAGCCTCAATTTGTAATTGAGAGAAAAAATACTGACCTAGACGAGTTTTCAAGAAAGTATGAGTTATCTATTGCATACTATAGAAAGAATAATTTTAAAAAATCCATTTCATTGTTGAACGAGCTAATTACACGAGAGCCTTATAATTCATATATTTACGAACTCAAAGCTCAATTTCTTTTTGAGTATGGTATGCTTGATGAAGCTATACCTATTTATGAGAAGGCGCTATCTTTGAATCAGAATGATGATTTGCTCAGGCTAGAGCTAGCTATAGTTTTGATCAATTCAGCAAATAAAAATTCAGAAGAATCACATGTAAGACAATATTATTTGCGTGCCATTGATTTATTAAAAACCGTGGTAATTGAAAACCCTAGAAATGCGTGGGCGTATAGAAATTTGTCTATAGCTTACGGGCGAATTGGTTATTACGGAAGCAGTAATGTGATGCTGGCTGAAGAGGCTTTGTTGTATCAAAAATATGATGATGCTATGAGGTTTGCCAAGAATGCTCAAAAATATAAATTAAATAATAACTTGAAACTAAGGGTAGGAGATATTATAAAAATTGTTCAAGATATAAAAAATAGAGGGTAATTATCATGGGTGAGCAAGAATCTAATTCAGTTTCTAGTGGAAAATCAAAGCTAACATACGTTGTTATTATAGTATTTTTTGCTGTTGTAATTTTATTTGGGGCTAGGGATAAAATTGAAAATCTTATAGGCTCAGATAAAGTTTCTGGCGGTTACGTAACTTCGGCTGAAACTAAGAAGATAATTACAGAGTTTATAGAAGAAAACCCAGAGTTGATTATAAGGTCTCTCCAAAAATTTCAGCAAAAACACATTGAAAAACAAATGCAGGAGAGAAATGATTCTTTAAAAAAAGGCCATAAAAAACTAATGAGTTTACAAAACTCAATAGTTCTTGGTAATCCTGAGAGTGATGTTAAAGTCATTAAGTTTTTTGACTATAAGTGTGGTCATTGCAAAAGCGCACACAACAATGTTGATAAACTGCTGAAAGATAAAGTAGACTTCACATTGATTCTTAAGCCATTGCCGCTTTTAGGATCTGATTCTGAAAGAGCTGCTAGAATATCAACTGCAGCATATTTAATATCTCCAAGTAAATATGCTAAATTTCATGAGAAACTATTTACAACCCATTCTTTGAATCAAAATAATCTTAAGAGGTTGGCTTCTGAAAGTGGGTATGATGCAGATGTGTTGATTAATAAGATGAATAGCAAAGAAGTTGTAGATATACTTAATGAGAACAAGGAAGCTGCTGGGATGATCGGTTTGCAAGGTGTCCCAGGATTTGTGATTGGCGAAGAGTTTATCCGAGGTAGTATACCAATGGAAGATCTCAAAGCTAAAATTAATGCACAAAGAAAAGGGAAAAGCTAATATTTTAGCTTGACTTGGAGCTGTAAATAACTTATTAAATTGTCCTATTAATTGAACGTATTGTTATGTCAAAAGTTTGTCAGATTTCAGGAGTGGGTGTTGCATCAGGAAACAATGTTTCTCACTCTAATAGAAAAACTAAAAAGAAATTTCATCCAAACCTACAGATGGTTACTTTAAGAAGTGAAGTTCTAGGTCAGGATTTTAGAATGAGAATTGCTGTAAAAACCCTGAGATCCATAGATGCCAAAGGTGGTCTAGATGGTTATCTTTTGGGCTCTTCTTCAAGAAAGATTACAGAAGAAGCGGTAAGAATTAAAAATAAAATTAAAAAGAAATCTGAGCAAGTTAAAGAGCAAGCGTAATGAAAAATAATATCCATCCATCATATAATGAAGTTACTTTAAACTTACCTAAAGGAGACACTTTTAAAACTATGTCTTCTTTTAAAGGTGGTAAAGAAATCCATCTTGATGTTGATTATAGAACTCATCCAGCTTGGACTAAAAAAGGTTTAGCTGGAGCTAATAGCAACAGTGCGCAAGTTAGTAAGTTTAACAAAAAATTCGGAAATCTTTTCTCTTCAAAGCCGTCAGCTAGCGAATAATAAACTATTTCAATATATTTGAAACTTTCCTTATAAATTCCTCATTATTCTCATAAAATGGATAATGTGAGGATTTCGAGATCACCTCTAAATTCTTGTTGTATTTGTCGGTATATTTGAGGTAATGACTATCTTGTCCATAAATGTAAGTTGTTTGTACTGGCAAAAGGTGACTGTACAATCTGAAGTCGTACTGACCAACTTTCTGGCTTATATAATTAGCTAGAACGCAGTCATATTTCTCAAAATTCAACTTTTTATTTTTTTGAGGATGTTTTAACAAATATTTGAGGCCAATGTTAAAAATCTGCATGCATTTTTTAGAGTCATTGATTTGTTCAATAATATTCCTTTCTTCCGAGGTGTAATTTTCTGAGTTCTCGGAGAATGACTTTAAGGCTTCGGACCAGTCTAAGGGAGCGGGGTTTACAAATATCACTTCGTTCGGATGATGATCTTTAGGAGTAGAAGTTAGAAATTCCATTAATAGTATGCTTCCCCAACCATGAGCTAACACAGTGTAATTATTATTATAATTTTTGACTATTCGTTCTAGTTGAGTAGTCAGCTCTTTGATTTCAACTGGCTCTACTGCACAATTTTTATTGAAACAAGATTTTTGATTGTAGAAAACCAAATTTCTTTTGTCTTTTAAAGGGAGTAAGTATTCATATAAATATGAGTAGGTTAATCCTGGTCCATCATGAATTACTACCATGGGTTTAAGAGAAGAATGGGGAGATGTAATATAACTATCACTGTTCTCTCCGCTGCATCCAAATAAAACAAGTAATAATATTAAGAATCTCATGAGATACTTCTAATTATATGTTTTTTTCCGTACTGATGGGCTCAAATCTATGTTTAGCTCTCTAAGTTGTTTTATATCAACGGTTGACGGAGCATTCATCATAATATCTTCTGCTTTTTGATTCATTGGGAATAATATTATTTCTCTAATATTAGGTTCATCTAGCAATAACATTACAATTCTGTCCACTCCTGGTGCTATACCTCCATGAGGAGGCGCCCCATATTTGAAGGCGTTTATAAGTGCGCTAAACTTCTCATCAACAAATTCTTTTTTATACCCAGCTATTTCAAACGCTTTGTACATTAATTCAGGCTTATGATTACGTATTGCCCCACTTGATAACTCCACACCATTACAAACTATATCATATTGATAAGCTATAATATCAAGTAGTTCATCGGTGGTTTTAGCTTGCTCTAGGGCGTCTAGTTCACCCTGTGGCATAGAAAAAGGATTGTGACTAAAGTCAATTTTCCCTGTATCAGGATCTTGCTCATAGAAAGGGAAATCAACAATCCAGCAGAATTTGAATATATTGCTGTCTATCAGGCCAAGAGATTCACCCAACTTATTTCTAACAACGCCAGAGATTTTTTCTGCCATATATTTTTTATCACAAGATAAGAATACAGCATCTCCATTTTCAAGACCTGCAGCTTTCTTTAAGCTTTCCAAGCTGTTTTTATCTAAAAATTTAGCAATAGGTCCTTTTCCTTCGCCGTTTTCATCAATGATAATATAAGCAAGGCCTTTAGCTCCGTTCTCCTGAGCAAAAGCTATCATTTTATCAAAATAGCTTCTTGGTTTATCTGAGGTTTTTGGTGATGGAATTGCTCTTACAATTGCACCTTTTTTAATATTATTCACAAAAATTGAAAAGTCTGTATTTACAAAGATGTCAGTAACATCAGAAATTTCTATTGGGTTTCTTAAATCAGGTTTATCAGAGCCATATTTTAGCATTGCTTCTTTATATGCAATTTTAGGGAATGGATACGAGGTAACTTCCTTTTTAGAAAATCTCTTAAATACGTTGTATATTACTGGCTCTATTGCATTAAACACGTCCTCTTGAGTGGCAAATGCCATCTCCATATCTAACTGATAGAATTCACCAGGAGATCTGTCAGCTCTTGAGTCTTCATCTCTAAAACACGGGGCGATTTGAAAATATCTATCAAATCCAGACGTCATGATAAGCTGTTTGAATATTTGAGGAGCTTGAGGTAAAGCATAAAACTTTCCTGGGTGCAGTCTGCTTGGCACTAGAAAATCTCTTGCCCCTTCTGGTGATGAAGAGGTTAGAATGGGAGTTTGCATTTCTAAAAAGTTCTGAGACTTCATTTGATTTCTAATTTCATCAATTATTTGCGATCTGAGAACTATATTGTTTTTTACCTTTTCTCTTCTTAAATCTAGAAACTTATATTTTAATCGTATTTCTTCTCCGTAATCTTGTTCGCTATTTACTTGCAAAGGTAATGGTTGAGATTCTGAGGAGACCTCGAAGGACTCAACTTTAATTTCAATTTCTCCAGTAGGTAAATTCTTGTTCACTGTTTCATCGCTTCGTGCAACTACTTTACCAGTAATTGTTATAACGCTTTCATTGGGAGTATGAGTTGCTTGATCTAAGAACTTACTATTTTGGTCAAAAACTATCTGAGTGACTCCATAAAAATCTCTTAGATCAATAAATAATAAATTGCCGTGATCACGCTTTCGATGAATCCAGCCAGATATCTTAACTGACTTTCCCACCTCTTTAGCTGTTATTTCACCACAGTTATGAGTTCTAAATTTATGCATACTGGAATTGTGATTGATATTTTATCTAAATTACTTTAAAAATGTCACTCATACTTATATACAAAAATTTACAAAATTCCAATTAAAACATAAGTAATTAATGCATTTGGTCCAAACTCACAAAGAGTTTTCTAGCATCATTAAGGATTTAACAAAATATAAAGTTATTGCACTTGATACCGAGTTTTTAAGGGATAAAACTTATTATCCTGAGTTTTGCTTATTACAGATTGCAACCGAGAATAAGGCGTATGCTATTGATCCACTATCTAGTGAGATAGATATTTCTTTACTAAAAGGTGTTTTAGAAGATAGTGGAATAGTGAAGGTGATTCATTCTTGTAAACAAGACGTTGAGATTCTGGAAAAATCTGTTGGCACTATGCCACAAAATATTTTTGATACACAAATTGCAGCTGCATTTTGTGGAATTAGCGACATGATAAGTTATGAAGTTTTGTGTAACAGAATTTTAAATGTTGCAATTGATAAAACGCAAAGAATCACAGATTGGTCTATGCGGCCATTAAGAGAAAATCAGATAAAGTATGCTATTAATGATGTGATATATCTTATTGAAATATATAAGAAATTATTGGCTAAGCTGGATAGAGAGTCAAAAAAAAGTTGGGCTTTGGAATATATGAAAAATTTTAGTGATCCAGATTTTTTCAAACTTGATAAAGACCAAGTATGGCAGAGATTAACTATGCCTCAAATACCTTTTAAAGCGAAACATTTATATAAAGTTATAGCAGTTTGGCGTGAAGAAAAGGCGATGATTTCTAATAAGCCTAGAAGGAAGTTTTTATCAGATAGAAATATGATAAATATAAGCTTATATCTTTCTGGAGTGAATAAAAATACACCTGACTCAGAATTTTTTGATGAGTATCATGATGAAATAAGAAATTTTGTTGAAGAGTTCTCAAAGAATAACAAAGATGACTACTTAACAAAAAGAGTTATGACTATCAAGCAAAGAGGAAAGTATCGAGTCCTCAAAAACCTTTTAACTGCGAAAGCAAAAGAAAATAATATTGCTAGACATTTAGTTGCTAAAAATAGCGACTTGACGGATTTGATTTTTCAGAATGACATAGAAAATAATATTTGTATGCATGGGTGGAGAAAGAGAATATATGGCAACTATGCAGCTGAGATTCTTGATAAGAAATAATGTGTTAACACATTCTTGCAATAATAATTTTACGTGCTATGATGCGAAACAGGTATGAAAACCATAAAATTCAGTTCCGCCTTTGTGGATGTGAGATGGGCTTTATAAAAGCTCATCTTCATCCCTTTAAAATCCCTGGTTTATATGAAGATTTTTAAGATATCTATTACTGCAGGCCTTGCAATGTTTTCGATGTTCTTTGGTTCTGGGAACATGGTTTTTCCTATTAAATTAGGTGTCGAGAACTCATTATCTATTTTGCCTGCAATGTTGGGTCTTTTAATTACAGGGGTGCTAATTCCTTTTTTAGGACTTTATGGAATCATCCAATATAAGGGCTATTCTGGCAAATATTTTGATGTAATCAGTAAGACCGCTGCGCAAGTTTTGATTTTTTTAATGCTTGCTTTATTAGGCCCACTAGGGGTCATACCAAGATGTATTACTGTAGCAACTGGAGGCATGCAGCTAGTCCTACATGAAATTCCTGAATATGTGTTCAGTTTATTTTTCTGCCTAACAATTTACTATTTATTGATCACCAAAGTGGGTGTAGTTCAATTGCTTGGTAAGTTTCTAAGTCCACTTCTTTTTTGTGGTTTGGTCGTAATAATTATAGCGGGCATATATGATTGCCCAAGTATTTCTGACAAAATTATTCCGAGGACCGATTCTGAAAGTTTTATCAGTGGTGTGCTTATGGGATATCACACAATGGATTTGATGGCCGCTTTCTTCTTCGGAGTATCAATTTCTTTTTATCTAATAAAAAAGCAAAAAGAAAATCAATTATCAGGTAATGAGTTTAAAAAAACCATAGTAGGATCTTCTATCATTGGAGGAGGTTTACTGGGGGTGATATATGTTGGATTTGTATATCTTGGTGGAAAATACAGCTTTGATTTGGCAACTATTTCATCTGAAAAGTTGATTGTGCACTTAGCTGACATAACTCTCGGAGGTGTTGCTAGGCCTATTGCTGCTGTAACAATATTTATGGCATGTTTTACAACTGCAATTGTACTGACGCAAACTTTTTGTAAATATATAGAACAGAATATATTCAAGTCTGAATCCAGATACATTCTTCAGGGAACTGTATTGATAAGTTTTTTAATATCATTGTTTGGATTTAAGGCTATTAGCGTTTATTTGGCACAGATATTAGGAATTATGTATCCAGGTATTATTGCTATAGCTCTACTAAATTTAATGACCAGAAAGCACGATCTTTTAAAAAGATGCATTTTTTGGATTGTTATAGTGCTTACAACGGTAACGGCAATCTATAGCTAATCTTTGTAATTTGCTAAGAATTCTTTTGCAAAATTTTCTAAATTACTTGATTTTATCTCGTCTCTTATTCTCGACATAAGGTCTTGGTAAAACTGAATATTATGCCAGGTTAACAGCATAGACCCTAAAATCTCATTACACTTAACAAGATGATTTAAATATGCCTTGCTGTAATTTCTACAAGCTTTGCACTCGCAATTTTTATCTAATGGTTCTGGATCTTCTTTGAACTGCGCATTACGTATATTCACTGTTCCGTTCCAAGTAAAAGCTTGCCCATTTCTACCTGACCTTGTTGGAATCACGCAGTCGAACATATCTACTCCACGAAGAACAGCGCCAATTATATCATCAGGCTTACCAACTCCCATAAGATAGCGCGGCTTCTCTTCTGTAATAGCTGGTATAGTGAAATCTAAGGTTTTGAACATGAGTTCTTGACCTTCGCCAACTGCTAAGCCACCTATTGCATATCCATCAAAACCGATATCTTGCAATTCTTTAGCGGAAATATGCCTTAAATCCTCAAAAACACTTCCTTGAATTATACCAAATTGTCCATACCCTTCTCTTGTAATAAAACTGTTTCTAGATCTTTCAGCCCAATGTAAAGATAGTTCCATCGATGTTTTTGCTTCTTCATAGGTAGAGGGGTAGGGAGTACACTCATCAAATATCATTGTGATGTCGCTATCAAGCAGGTGTTGTATTTTCATTGATCTCTCAGGAGTAAGAAAATATTTCTGCCCGTCTATATGGGAATTGAATTCAACCCCTTCTTTGTTTATTTTGCGTAACTTTGCTAATGACATAACCTGAAATCCACCTGAGTCAGTTAGGATAGGCTTGTTCCAATTCATGAATTTATGTAGGCCACCAAGCTTGCCAACTACCTCGGGAGTGGGTCTTAGCATCAGGTGATACGTATTTCCTAAAATTATATCTGCTCCAGTCGATTCAACAGCTTCAGGCAGCATCGCTTTAACAGTTGCTGCTGTTCCAACTGGCATAAAAGCTGGCGTCCTAATGTCTCCACGCCCAGTTTGTAGAATTCCAGTGCGAGCCCTGCCATCTTTGTGAGTAATTTTATAGTTAAATTTTTTATTCATATCTATTTAATAGGCAGCAATCTCCATAAGAAAAGAATCTATATTTATTTTCTACAGCATGCTTATATGCACTCATTATATTTTTATATCCTGAAAATGCAGATACTAAAACTAAAAGCGAAGATTTTGGTAAATGAAAATTTGTGATCATTTTATCAAAGATTTGAAACTTATATCCAGGTGTTATATATAAATTTGTTTCGCCAGAATAGGGGTGGCATATTCCATCCTTGGAGGAAAACTCAATACTCCTCATTGAAGTAGTGCCAATAGCTATAACTTTATTGCCTCGCCTCTTTGTTTTATTTATAAGATCTGCAACTTCTTTTGATATTTCACAATATTCAGAATGAATCTTATGGTTTTGTATATTATCGGTTTTTATAGGCAAAAATGTGCCCCCTCCGACATGAAGGGTAATATACGCGATATTAATACCTTTTTTTGTTAATTTATCTATCGTGACTTGATCAAAATGAAGGCCAGCTGTAGGGGCCGCTACTGACCCAGAGTGCTCTGCATATACAGTTTGATAGTTTTCTTTATCCAGTTGTGTAGTTTTATGAAGTTTTCGGATGTAAGGAGGAAGAGGAGTATCCCCATATTTATCAAGAAGTTTATAAAAATTCTCTTCATAAAAGAAGTTCACAATAATTTGACCATCTTCTAATTTCTTCTCAACATAAAAATTAAAATCTTCAGCAATTGAATATTTTTCACCCACCTTAATCTTTTTTCCAGGCTTAGCAAATATACTCCATTGAGTATCACCAAGTTGTTTATTTAATTGGATAGAAACATTGCTGCTGTTTAACTGAAGATTGAGCTGTGCTGGAATAACCTTACTGTTATTACAAACTAATAGATCTCCTGGGTTTAAGAAATTTTCTAAATTGGAAAATTGATGATCTGATATTTTGTTTTCATTAAGAACCAGCATCTTAGATGCTCTTCTGGTCTTAAGTGGTTGTAAAGCTATTAATTCTTCGGGAAGACAATAATTAAAATCTTCAAGCTTCATTGATTTATTTTGAAGAAGCCATCTTCATAGAGATAATACTATCCGGATCATCTACCATTCCATTGTTTGCGGAATCTCCTTTTTTGACAGAGTCAACATGCTCCATTCCTGAAATAACTTTTCCGAAAGCAGTATACTGACCATCCAAATGTGGTGCATCATCAAAAACAATAAAAAATTGGCTATCTGCGCTGTCAGGAGACATCGCTCTTGCCATTGAAACTGTGCCTCTTTGATGAGGTGTGTCATTAAACTCAGCCTTTAGATTCTTCCCAGATCCTCCAGTGCCATCTCCGCTAGGGTCTCCTGTTTGGGCCATAAATCCTGGTATAACCCTATGAAATTTAAGACCATTATAGAATCCCTGATTAACAAGCTCCTTAATTCTTTTAACGTGATTTGGAGCAATTTCAGGTAAAAGTTCAATTTTTACTTTACCAGTGGGCAATTCCATAATGACTATATTTTCTGAGTCAGCAGCGTGAGAGCTCGTCATAAATAAAACAGTGATTAGTGTTAATAAGATTTTTTTGTAGGTTCTTAACAATTTATGCAATCTTTTTAATTCTGTGAGAAATTCTGCTGATTTTTCTAGAAGCAGCATTCTTTTTTATCAGACCCTTGTTAACGCCTTTCATTAATTCAGATTGAGCCTCAACAAAATTTGTAGCAGCTAGTTTAGAATCTTTCTTTTCAATAGCTTGCTCTACTTTTTTGATGCATGTTCTTATTTTGCTCATTCTATCTTTATTACGAGCACTTCTAGTAGCAATCTTTCTGATAGATTTTTTTGCTGATTTACAGTTAGCCATTTATAATTATACCTGAATTAAATTAACTTTAGGACTTTTACTAATTTTATCAATTAAAGTCAAGCAATCCATAATTAAAATCATGCGTCTGAAGCCGCAATTGCAGCCATATTGATTATTTCTTCTATTGTTGCTTTAGTGTGTACTACTTGTACTGGTTTAGCAAACCCTTGTAATATAGGCCCAACAAAAGAAATATCACTTAGCTGTGTGATCATTTTAGATGAAATATGCGCTGATTCTAGACTTGGTGTTATCAGAATATTGGCCGGCCCCGAGAGTCTGCAGAATGGGTATAAGTCTCTCATACTAGGATCAAGAGCTGTATCCGCTGACATTTCTCCGTCATACTCAAAATCAACTTTCTCAGAGTCTAAAATTTTCACTGCATCTCGGATATTTTGTGTTGGCTGATGGTCTTGTGTAATACCAAAATTTGAGAATGAAACGAATGCAACTCTGGGATTATGACCAAACTCTCTTAGCTTCCTAGCGGATAGCTTAGCGAATGTAGCTAATTGTTCACTGGTTGGGGATATATTGACAGTAGAGTCAGCAATTAAGGTTGTTTTATCTTTACCAACAAGGATAGATAATCCAAAAATCTCTTCATTTTTGTTTTTGCCTACAATCATTTTAATATCACGAAGAGTGTTTTTATAATTCCTGGTTTGGCCAGCAATTAGGGCATCACCATCTCCACACTCAAGCATACAAGCTGAGAATACATTTCGGTCATTTTTTACCAACCTAATGCAGTCTCTTTCTAACAGGCCTTTTCTCTGCATTTTTGAATATAAGCATTTAATATACTCATCAACTTTCTTGGATATCTTAGCGTTTGCAATTTCTATATTTTTCAATGTTTCATTTTTATCTATAGACTTTACTACCTCGTAAACCTTCTCTTCTCTGCCGACAAGTATTGGATGACCGAGGTGATTATCTCTGATAGCAATAGCTGATAAAATAATATTTTTATCTTCGCCATCAGCAAAAATAATACGCTTATTTTTTTTCTGAGCTCGTTCAAATACATTATTGAATATATTTGACTCTGGGTTTAGTCGCTTATTTAACTCTGACTTATATTTTTCAAAATCTTCGATTGGTTCACGTGCAACACCTGTCTCCATAGCTGCTTTTGCTACGGCAACAGGAATAGTGTAAATTAGTCTTGGATCAAAAGGAACAGGTATAATATATTCAGGTCCAAATCGCAGTTTTTTTCCACCATATGCTGCAGATACTTGTGGTGGAACTGCCGCTCTTGCTAATTCAGCAAGAGAAGTTGCAGCAGCAATCTTCATCTCATCATTGATAGATTTGGCTCTTACGTCCAAAGCTCCTCTGAAAATATATGGGAATCCCATCACATTATTAACTTGATTAGGGTAGTCAGATCTACCTGTGGCAATGATTGAATCCGGTCTAGCTTTTTTTGCAAGTTCTGGCTTTATTTCAGGGTCAGGATTAGCCATTGCAAAAATGATTGGGTTTTTGGCCATTTTTTTGATCATTTCTGGTTTCAGTAGATCTTTGACTGACAACCCAAGAAAAACATCTGCTTCAACTAATGAATCAGATAAAGTTCTAGCCTTAGTATTAACCGCATGTTTTTCCTTCCATGGGTTCATCGATTCTTTTCTTCCCTTATAGATGACTCCTTTTGAATCCACTAGGACGATGTTCTGGTCAGGCACTCCCATTTTTTTGATAAGTTCAATGCATGCTATTGATGCAGCACCAGCTCCAGATGAAACTATTTTTAATTTCTTAAAATCTTTTTTTGTTAAGTGTGCTGCATTAATCAACCCAGCTAAAGTTATAATCGCTGTGCCATGTTGATCATCATGGAAGACTGGAATATCTAATTCTTTTTTTAACCTATCTTCAATAATAAAACATTCGGGTGATTTTATATCTTCTAAATTTATTCCACCCCATGATGCACCCAAATATTTAACGCAATTAATAAATTCATCTGGGTCTTCTGTAGAAACCTCAATATCTACCCCGTCTATGTCTGCAAATTTCTTAAATAGTACAGCCTTACCTTCCATAACTGGTTTTGATGCTAAAGCACCTAAATTTCCAAGACCTAAAACAGCTGTACCATTAGAGATTACAGCTACAAAATTACCTTTGGCAGTGTATTTGTATGCAGTTTCAGGGTTTTTATTAATTTCTTCACATGGATAGGCAACTCCTGGAGAATATGCCAATGATAAATGTCTTTGGGTGAGTAATGGTTTAGTAGCCGATACTGATAATTTGCCGCGCGGCTCTTTTGCATGAAACTCTAACGCTTCTTTAACCGTTACTTTTGCATTTGAATTATCAGACATAAATTACTCCTACTAAAAATACTTTGAAAGCTAATTATATAGCTAATTTGCGCTAATATAAAGTTTTCTGTGCAAAATGTAAAATATCTCTTCCTAAGGGCGCTGCAGTGTGTGATCCCCAACCCCCATGATCTACAACTAATGAGATTGCAAATAATGGATCGTGAACAGGAGCAAATCCTGTGAAGATGGAGTGGCTTTTAAGATGTTTTGATGAGTCGCCTTCTAGCGATGTATCACGAGAAATGACTTGTGCTGTTCCAGTTTTTGCTCCCATGCGATATCTAGTATCTTTTATCCTATTGCGATATCCGGTGCCTTTGTGATGATTAAACGCCATATTTAAACCATTCCTTACAATCTCAAGGTACTCAGGGTTTATATCTAATTTTTTAAAGATTGTATTATGATTATACATAACACTTGGAGTGACTAAGGACCCTCCGGCAAGCCGGGCAACCATTGTTGCCATTTGAATTGGGGTAGTTAATGTGAATCCTTGACCTATACTTGCATTAGCTGTATCACCAATCAACCATTCAAAGTCAAGTGTCTTCTTTTTCCATGTTTTGCTGGGATTTATTCCAGCCAATTCTCCTGGAAGGTCGACTCCTGTTTTTTGCCCAAACCCAAATTTATGTGCAACTTCATGAATTCTTTTTATTCCTATTTTTTGTGACATGACGTAAAAATAGGGGTTACACGATGTCATCAGTGCTTTTGTTAGGTTTACTGGGCCATGTCCCAGATGCTTCCAGCATTTAAACTTCTGCGTTCCTATTTTAACGAAGCCCTGGCAGTCTACAGTTTCATTCTTTGAGATCCCACTTTCAAGCACGGCGATTGCAACTATTATTTTCCAAATTGAACCGGGTGGATAAAGTTTACCTATACATTTATTGGTAAGTGGAAATGATGGATTAGAGATGATCTTATTCCATTCTTTGTGAGTCATTATTGTCGAGAAAGAGTTTGGATTGAAAGTTGGTGTAGACACCATTGATAGAACGTGGCCTGTTTTTGCATTCATAACAACAGCAGCAGATCCTTTGTTTCCGAGCACAGAAGAAACGTATTTTTGTAGTGCGTGGTTCAACGCTAGCTTTACTGAATCTCCCATGACGCTAGGTATTTCTGAAAACTCTCTGACTATTTTTCTTTGTGCGTTAACCTCTACTCTTTTCATTCCGAACTTTCCAATCAAAGCAGACTGTTTGGTTTTTTCAATTCCATCTTTGCCAACCTTAAAGTCGGGAGTATGGTAAAGGCTGTATTTTTTAATTTCCTCTTTCGTAGGCCGACCTAAATAACCGACTATATGGCAAAATAAATTATTATCTGGATAGTTTCTTTTATATCCTTTTTCAACGAATGCACCAGGTAATAAGTGTGACTGACTTTCTATTTTTCCAACTTCGGCCCAGGTTAGAGACTCCTTTAGTATAACTGGGGATACGTAACGTGCAGCTTTGATTCGTTTTACAATATCTTCTTTATCGTCATGTGAAAATTTAAATGTTGAGAATATTTTATTAAGTATGGGTGAGAATTCTTCACCTTTTATCTTGTAAAATAGCAACTTGAAGTTTTCTGAGTTCATTGCTATGGGAGCATTAGTTGCGTCGTAAACCCTTCCTCTCTTCGGCTCAAGAAATATTAATTTTATACTGTTTTTCAGTGATAAAGTTTTGAATTTGTCATTGTTGATTATTTGTAAAAAAAACAGCCTTACTGCAATAATTATAAAAATAGCTGAATTAATCAGAGTTATTAAAAAAGATCTGCGCGTGTATGAATAAGGCTTCTTCATATTTTTCTTATTTTGTCTAATACGAATTGTATCAGAGGATATAATAGTGAAGTGAAATATATTTTATATAAAATAACGTCATAATTTTC
>JAVKEN010000024.1:0-141214 GCA_040221415.1 Rickettsiales bacterium | reverse complement strand
TTACAGTCAAAGTTTGATGTTCTTGATAAAGATAAATTCGTTCAAGTGATGATTTTGGATAAAAAAAATGTAAAAAATCAAATAAATTTGATACTAATAAAAGATGTAGGCAAATGTTTTTTAAAGACGATTGGTGAGAGAGCAAACTTAGAAAAATTTATTAGAGATTTCCATGTATGAATTATTGATTTTTTATGCAGTTGCTATTTTTATAGTACTAGGCATTTCTGCTATATACTCAGTAGCAGAGACTTCAATCACAAGTATTCCTCCTGTCGAGTTGCAAAGGCTTAAAATGGAGAAGGTTCCTCAGATTAAAACAATTGAAAAGTTACGCAAAGAAAAAGAAATGTTCCTTGGAACATTATTGATAGCTAGTACAGCTTTGGATACTTTTGCTTCAGCTCTCGCGATCTCTTTTTCTATCCAGGTTGGTGGAGTAGAGTGGATTCCTGTGGCCACTGCTTTTGCAACAGTAGCAATAGTACTCTTCGCTGATATTTTGCCAAAAACTTATGCATTTGAGCATCCAGCTAAGTCCGCAATTGCAGTAGCTAGATTTGTTCTAATTTCTGTAAAGATTCTTTATCCAATTACTAAGGTTGTACAGTTTATTGTTAGGTGGATATTTAAAGTTTTCAGAGTCAAAGCTAAGAGAGTGAGCAAAACAAGTGGAGATATGATGCTTAGAGGGGCGATCGATATGGGGTATAGCATGGGTTATCTATTGAATTACAAGAAACAAATGCTTGATGGGATTCTGGATCTGTCAAAGTTCACTGTAAAGCAAATAATGACTAAATATAATAAGGTGTATAGTTTCGACATAGATACCAAGCCCGAGAAGTTGTTGAAATCAATGTTGAAAACAGGTCATTCACGTTTTCCTATATGGAAAAATAACGCTAAAAACATTATTGGAATGCTTTATATAAAGGACTTGTTTGATTTAACTTATGCAAAGGCAACAAAGGATATCAAGCCAAAAGACATTGAAGCTGTTATGTATGATCCATGGTTTGTTGATTCTTCGACTTCTTTAATCAATCAGCTTAAAGAGTTCAGGAAACGTAAAATTCATTTTGCAATTGTAGTAAATAACAAAGGTGAGAATGTTGGAATTATTTCACTCGAGGATATTTTGGAAGAAATAGTTGGTAATATTGATGATGAGCACGATTTTGGCAGTGATTATATAAATCAGACCAATAATAAATGCATTATTAAAGGGTCAATTCCAATCAAAGAATTGAATCAGCAGTTAGGTCTTGATTTGCCTGGTGACGAATTCATAGTCTTTTCTAAGCTTCTATCTAAACATGCAGATAAAGCCCCTAAAGTGGGAGATAAAATTAAAGTAAATAACGTGCAGTTTAAAATTAGCAAAATAATGGGTAAAAAAATCAGTGAAGTGACTGTGGAGCAATAATATGACCAAAAGCACTATTGAGTTTGAGGATTTTGAGAAAGTTGATTTACGCGTAGGGACAATTATAAAAGTTGAATCTTTTACTGAAGCCAGAAATGCTTCTTATAAAATATATGCTGATTTTGGAAAATTAGGGATGAAGCAAACATCTGCTCAGGTTACCCATAATTATGATATTGATGAAATGGTAGGAAAACAGGTAGTAGGGGTGATGAATCTGAAGTCAAAGAAAATAGCGGGATTTAAGTCTGAATTTTTGTTGCTTGGAGTCAACGACCAGAAAGGCCATGTTTCAATTATATCTCCCGATGCTTTTGTAGATGAAGGGTCTAGTATCTATTAAAGTTTAGCTGACTCAGATTCAATGCTATCTCGTAATGAATCAATGAACTTATCTTTAGGAAGGCCGGGTTTTATTTGTGGTAAATATTTAATTGTTATTGTTCCTGGTCTGATTGTGAACCTCTTGTTAGACCAGAATTTGCCGGTATTAAGTGCGACTGGAATAACTGGCTTTTGAAATTTATCATAAATTGCATATACGCCAGAAGAGTATCTAATAGTTTCTTTCCCGTAAGATGTTCTTGTTCCTTCAGGGAAAATAATCAAATTTCTTTCTTTTTGATAATATTCTTCACCGGTTTTAAGAATCTTTTTAATGCTCTCTCTACCTGCTTTACGGTCAATTGAGATCATCCCCGTATATTTTAGGTAGTGACCAAACACCGGAATTTTTAGTAATTCTTTTTTAATAATATAGGCTGGGTTGTCCACCAAAGTCCAAAAAAGCAATGTCTCGAATGTTGACTGATGTTTGGAAGCAATAATATAAGAGGGGAGCTTATAGTAATTTTCTACTTTATAATCTAACCCACAAATATACTTGGCTAGAAAAAGCGCCACTTTAGCCCAAGTTTTTGATGTAACAAAAGCATATTTCTTATTTATAAATACAAACAGCAAACCGCTAGTGCCAACTATAATAGTTTCAAGGATAAATAAGATGTAAAAAAGGAGTGTTCTAATTAAATTCATTTATTGCGCTATGGATATAATATTCAGCTACTACATAAAGGAATTTAAAATATTCCTTCACCATTATCTTCACCGTCAGAAGATGGTTCCACCAATTATTTTTCTGAAAATTACTTGAAAATACGGGGTTAGGAACAATTCTAATATTCGGTAGGATTTTTTTAAATTCAAAAATACTTCGTGGCATGTGGTAGTTTGAAGTAACTAGTCTGATGCTTTTAATATTATTTTTCTTGATCCAGCCATAAGTTTCTTCGGCGTTTTCTTTTGTGCTATGTGCTTTTTTCCCAAGCTCTACATTTTTTGCATTTTTAAGCATGTTAAAAACTTGTTGCTCGTTTAGAATGATTAGCTCATTTAGTTTGGTGCGATCATGAACACCAGAAATAAACATTCTTCTAGAGATGTGATCAGAAAATTTATTGAATCCTTCTTCAACTCTATGCATACCACCAGTAAGGACAACTATAGCATCAGTTTTCTCGTTCTTTTTGATAGGATCATTAGGGATGTTATAAACAAAAACCACGAAACCTATTAACAATGAAAGAAAGAGTGATTTTCCAATAAATGAAAGCGCTTTAAACATTCTTGTAACTACTAAATATCTTATAAAAATTGTATTTTAGTCGATTATCGAGCTGCTTCAAGGAAATTTTTTTCCCTAAAGACTGGAAAGAGCAAACACCGTATTCTGAAATGCCACAAGGTACTATACCTTGATAATTTTTGAGATCTGGATTTACATTAATTGCAATGCCATGGAATGAAACCCATTTTCGAACTCTAATACCAATTGCAGCAATCTTTTCTTCAATACCTTTGTTGCTTACCCAAATGCCAATTCGTCCTTCTCGTCTTTCGCCTTTGATATCGAAATCATCTAAAGTATTAATGATTATTTGCTCTAGCATAAACACGTATTTTCTTAAATCAGGTTCTTTTGGAGCAAAAGCCTTTTTAAGATCCAGCATCAGATACATCACTCTTTGGCCAGGTCCATGATATGTATACTGCCCACCGCGGCCAGCATTAAAAATAGGGATATTATTCTTGTCTAATAAATCTTCAGGGTTAGAGCTGGTTCCAGCAGTGTAAACTGGTTTATGTTCTAGTAGCCATAATTCTTCGTCAGATTCATTTGCAATAATCTCTTCTACTTTCTTCTCCATCTTTTTTAAAGTCGATGAATATTCCAAAGTAGAATCAAAAATTTTCCATTCAGGGGACATTTTTCTTCATATTAAATTGCAAACTCTTTATTTATTTATTATAAAAAATTGGGGGTATTAACAAGTTAATTAATATAGCGTTCGAATGAAATTCTTAGTTTTTTTAATATCTTCGTTGATAATTAACGTTGGCGCAATTGCTTCAACAGGCGCTCCGCAAGAGTGGCAAATGGGTTTACAGAAAGCTGCTTCACCTGTGATGGAAAAGCTTAATAGTTTTCATGACGTTCTTCTAGTAATGTGTGTCGCCATTGTTGGATTAGTGTTCTTTCTTCTGGCATATGTGATTATCAGGTTTAATAAAAAAGCGAATCCTGTTCCTTCAAAAACTTCTCATAATGTTTTAATTGAAATAATTTGGACTGTAATTCCAGTGCTTATATTAATAGCAATTGCAATTCCTTCGTTTAAACTTCTATTTTACCTCGATCGTGAGCCAAGCACAGATATGACAATTAAAGTAGTGGGGCAACAATGGTATTGGAAATATCAATATCCTGATCATGGTAATTTTGAATTTGATAGTTATATGATCAAAGATGAAGATATCAAAGACGGTCAGCTTAGGCTTTTGGAAGTAGATAATAGAATTGTTTTGCCAGTAAATAAAAATGTAAAGGTGCTAATTACTGGCGGCGATGTGATTCACAGTTGGGCTGTGCCTGCTCTTGGAATTAAAACAGATGCAGTGCCAGGCAGAATTAATGAGACTTGGCTAAGAATTACTGAACCCGGTGTTTATTACGGACAATGTTCAGAAATTTGTGGAGTAGGTCATGGGTTTATGCCAATTGCTATAGAAGCTGTTACCCAAGACAAGTTTGACAGATGGGCAGCTATAGCTAAAAAGAAATTTTCATAACAATTAAAGAAGGTTTAAATGAGTAGTCACGATCATCCAACGGGAATCAAAAGATGGATATTTTCTACAAATCATAAAGATATAGGAACCATGTATATTATCTTTGCGGTAGTCGCAGGGTTAATTGGTGGGTTGTTTTCTTTTATCTTCAGGTTAGAGCTTGCAGAGCCTGGAATCCAAATTTTAGGAGGTAATCATCAGCTATATAATGTGCTAATTACCGCGCATGCATTTATTATGATTTTCTTTATGATTATGCCAGCTTTAATTGGTGGTTTTGGGAACTGGTTTGTTCCCTTGATGATTGGCGCTCCTGATATGGCCTTCCCAAGGCTTAATAATATTAGTTTCTGGCTGTTGATTCCTTCGTTTGCGTTGCTGCTTGGTTCTGCTTTTGTAGATGGTGGAGCGGGAACTGGTTGGACAGTTTATCCTCCATTAAGTGATGGTAAATTCCATCAAGGCGCAGCAGTAGATATGGCAATATTTAGTCTTCATTTAGCTGGAATATCTTCAATTCTTGGAGCTATAAATTTCATTGTAACAATTATGAATATGCGTGCTCCAGGTATGACATTGCACAAAATGCCATTATTTGTTTGGTCGATGTTAGTGACTGCGTTTTTACTTGTACTTGCGGTTCCCGTCTTAGGTGGGGCAATAACAATGCTTCTAACAGATAGGAATTTAGGTACTACTTTCTTTAATCCTGCTGGAGGTGGCGATCCGGTTTTATTTCAGCACTTGTTCTGGTTCTTTGGTCACCCTGAAGTGTATATCGTGATCTTGCCTGGATTTGGAATTATTAGCCAAGTAATATCTACATTCTCTCGCAAGCCTGTTTTTGGTTATTTGGGAATGGTTTATGCGATGGTCAGTATTGGTGTGATCGGTTTCATTGTTTGGGCGCATCATATGTTTACAGTTGGTTTGAATGTGAATGCGATAGCATACTTTACATTGGCAACAATGGTTATTGCAGTTCCAACTGGAATTAAAATATTTAGCTGGATCGCAACAATGTGGGGTGGATCAATTGAATTTAAAACTCCAATGTTGTTTGCCTTAGGGTTTATTTTCTTGTTTGCCGTTGGTGGGGTGACAGGAGTTGTTCTATCAAATGGCTCAATCGATCGTATTTTGCATGATACGTACTATGTTGTAGCGCATTTCCATTACACAATGTCTCTAGGTGCGTTATTTGCGATGTTCTCTGGGTTTTACTATTGGTTCGGAAAAATTAGTGGTCGTCAATATCCAGAAGTTTTAGGTAAAATACATTTCTGGTTAACATTTATTGGAGTAAACCTGACTTTCTTCCCGCAACATTTCTTGGGGCTAGCTGGAATGCCAAGAAGAATACCCGATTATCCGGATGCCTTTGCTGGTTGGAATTTGGTTTCTTCAATAGGTTCATCTTTATCAATGTTTGCTGCGTTATTTTTTGTGTTTATAGTTTTCTACACACTTAAATTTGGTAAAAAATGTGCTGCGAATCCTTGGGGTAAAGGCGCTGACACACTTGAGTGGACGTTGCCATCTCCGCCTCCATTCCATTGCTTTGAAAAACAACCAGTTGTTAAATAGTGATATATAGCAAAGCGCTAAATTCAGAACTTGGTATGAAAGAAAGTAGGGTGCGTGACTACGTGTCTTTGCTTAAACCAGGGGTCATGTCATTGGTGGTATATACAGCTGTGATAGGTCTGTGGATTGCTCCAGGACACATTCATCCGGTTATGGCGTTTATTGCAATTCTGTGTGTAGCGATGGGATCGGGTGCCGCAGGTGCAATTAATATGTGGTATGACCGAGATATAGATGCGATAATGACTCGCACCAAAAAACGACCAATCCCTTCAAAAGCAATTCAGCCTGACGCAGTTCTGCATCTTGGTATTGCTGTATCATTTGCTTCAGTGATATGTATGGGTTTGTTTGTGAATATTTTATCTGCAGTAATTCTTGCCTTTGCAATCTTTTTTTACATCGTTATTTATACAATATTTTTAAAACGCAGAACTCCACAAAATATTGTTATTGGCGGTGCTGCGGGTGCATTTCCTCCGGTAATTGGCTGGACAGCAGTAACTGACTCGATTTCTATTGAGCCAATAATTATGTTTTTAATAATTTTCTTGTGGACCCCACCTCATTTTTGGGCTTTGGCATTAGCGAAATCTGATGATTATAAGAAAGCAAAAATCCCTATGATGCCTAATGCTAAGGGGCATTCATATACCAAAAAACAAATAGTCATATATGCTGTTTTATTGTGGATCGCTTCTGTCGCTCCATATTTTTTGGATATGGCGAGTTCAGTTTATCTGATAGGCGCAGTAATTCTCTCGAGTATATTCGCTTATCTTTGCATTAAGACCGTTTTTGTAAGGGAAAAAGCTTTTTATATGAAGACTTTTGGCTTTTCAATATTTTATCTGTTTGCTTTGTTTGGCTTATTGGTCATTTGATCAAAGTAATTTTTTATATTAAGGTTGAAATAACTTTACATAGAAAAAATTAATAGTTATTAATTTTCGGTGTAGCAATTAATTACTGCGGAGTATGCATCTTGATTATTTAGTCGTAAGCATTTACTTGCTTGTCACTTTAACCGTCGGTTTCTGGAAAGGTTCAGGTTTAAAAAGTCTAAAAGATTACGCTGTTGCAAATGTTCATTATTCAACATTTGCGATTGTTGCAACTCTATGTGCAACATTAATGGGAGGTGGAACCACATTTGGTATTGCTGAAAAAGTTTATAAATATGGACTGGTTTATGTTTTGGTCGTAGGTGGAGCAACCATAAATCAGATTGCTATTGGTCAATTTATTGTTCCAAGAATTAAAAATTTAAAAAGTTTTATTTCAGTAGGGGAGATCATGCGCTCCTTCTACGGTAAAGACATTCAAATTATTACTGGTATTTGTGCAGCTCTTATTTCTTTGGGTTTTGTGAGTACGCAAGTTAGTGCGATTGGTTATATTATCAACCACTTCTTGGGAATGAATTATTTTCAAGGTGTTCTTATTGGTTATGGGTTAGTAATTTTATATTCAGCTTTTGGCGGAATGCGTTCTGTTGTCGCGACAGATATTATTCAGTTTGCGATTCTTATTGTTGCGATCCCAATCATTTGTAGCCTTGGTATTAATAAGCTTGGAGGTTTTGAGTCATTTGCAAGTAATTTGCCTGCTTCGGCGCTTAAAATTGATTTCTTCAACAAAGATCACCTAAATGAGTTTGTAATTTTTTTAATCGTTGGTGTTGCGAGCCCTGCATTTATTCAACGTATTTTGATTGCTGAAGACACTCAGCAAGCTAAGCGCGCCATTACTATTAATGGTCTGATTTCATTTCCATTTTATTTTATCATTGGCTTGATTGGTCTGATAGCTTTTGAAATTGCACCAAACATTGACCCTAACCAAGCTTTGCCTTATCTGATTCAAAACATTTTACCTATTGGGATTAAAGGTTTTGTCATAGCAGGGATTTTGTCAGTGCTAATGTCGTCTGCTGATTCTGAAATTAACGTGGCTGGTGTGTCAATTATGAATGACGTATTAAGACCAAGCTTCAACCTCAGACTAACTGACAGGCAAGAGTTATTTGTTTCACGATTTATTACAACTATCTTGGGTGTAGGAACAATTGCTGTAGCAATGCATTTCAAAAATATTATAGATATAATGTTTTACGCGTTTACATTTTGGGCTCCAACAATTTTGGTGCCTCTTGTCTTCAGGCTATATGGTTTCAGAGTAAATAGAGCTGTGTTTTACCTAGGCTTCTTAACTAGCCTTCTATCTATAAGTATTTTCAGTGGCATGATAAAAGAGAGATTGGGTGTAGATCCAATTATCTCTTCTGTTGCATTAACTTTGGTTTTCTATATTTCATACTTCGCATATAAGGATAAAGGTAAATTTTTACTTAATATTCCAAAATACTTAATTCAGATAATTTCATCTTGCAGTATAAAACCAATATTAAGATCAACAAATTTTCTTTGGAGAAATATAAAAATAAATGTTTTTAAGAATTCGGTTAATGAAAATTACTATGAATATTTTGGCGTATTTTGTTTCTTATTTTACTTATTGCCATATTTTTTATGGTCGCATTCCGACGATAAATATTCACTAATTATAATTTTAAGAATCATTGCGTGTTTATTATGTTTCTTTTTAATTATGTATAAGTCATGGGGCAAGAAATATAAGAAATATCTACCAGTATACTGGAATTTCAGCTTAATATTTTGTTTGCCGTTTGTTTCAACATTTTTGTTGCTTCATAATAATCTTTCACTTCCGTGGTTAATGAACTCAATCATCGCCTTATTCATTTTGGTTATGCTTGTAAATTGGTCTGCATTTATCTTCATTCTAGTTTGCGGAATTAGTTTAGCGTTTATACTTTATTCATTGGTTGCAAGTGCGCCATTCATCAATGTAGAGATATATGAAGTTGTATTCGGACTTTTAATGTACTCGTTTTCTTTAGCGATCGGTATGATCTTTTTATACAAAAGAGAGCAGCTTGACCAATTGATCTTGGATAAGAATAAGAGTCTTAAAAAGCTGAATAGAGATCTTGAGACTCTAGTGGAAAAAAGAACAGAGCATTTAGTTGAAGCTTTAAATGCTAAGCAAGAATTTTTAAATAATATGAGTCACGAGATCAGGACTCCAATCCATGGCGTATATAATATCTCGCAAGGTTTATTTTCTCAGTGGAAAGAATATCCAGAAAAGAAAAGGGTGGAGTATCTTAAAATATTATCTGAAAGCGGTCACAGGCTTAAAAATTTAGTAGATAATGTTTTAGACTTTTCTAAGATAAATGCTGGGAAAGCGTCCTATCATTTTAAAAAGATTTCACTTAAGAAAATAATCAATGAGGCAATTGAGTATTCAAAAGGTTATGCAGATTTAAATTCGCTCAAAGTTAAGATCCTTCTGGAAAAATTTACAGATACCAAAATTTATTGTGATAAAGAGAAATTATTAATTGCTGTGCAGAACGTTTTAACTAATGCGATTAAGTATGGAGGAAGCAAAGTACTCCTTAAAGTTTCGCAAGCAAAAGAAAACATTGTTATTGAAGTTATTGATGAAGGGATTGGAATTCCTAGGAAAGAACTTGAAACCATTTTTGATCCTTTCGTGGAAAGTAGCTACACAAAATCTAAAGCTGGCGGTAAAGGTTTAGGACTAGCTTTATGCCGTGAAATTATTAAGGCTCATAAAGGAAAAGTTGAAGCTAAAAATAATTTGCATAAAAAAGGCGCAAGTTTTAAGATAACCCTACCTATTTAAAAAAAATAATATGCCAATAAGCAAAATTCACAGTAAGAAGAAATACAAAAACTGGTTCTTTTTCGCGGTAATGGTCATCATTATTGGGCTTTTTTTTCTTGCATCATTAGTTAAATTCCATGTAATTTAATTTTATCTCAAGTTGAGTGTAATTTTCCTTGAAAAAATACTGAGCACATGAGAACATAATCGCGTTCTTTTATCAAATGGATTATGTGTAGTGAGTCTGGTGAGAAGGTATTTTAGTATTTCTAGAAAATATGCTTCTCTAGCTATCATTTTTATTATCTGTAGTTTGCTCTCCGACGAAGCTAGGGCATCGGCTGGAAAGCAAAAAATGGCTGATCTTATAGAAAAGCGTAAAAACGAAGAAATTAAACTTCAGAAATCCTCTGCTTCTAAAGCTAAAGAAAAGTCTAAAGCTGTTGTTCAAAGCAAGTCATCAGTGAAAGCAGTAGATGTCTCAATTGATAATCAAAAGGGTCGCTCAAAAACAGCTAGCATAAAACAGCAAAAGAAAGAAGAACCTGCAAGTTCTTTCATCCGTCCAATCTTTCCAAGCTTAAATAAAGAACCTAATAAATATTTGGATGGAAATAACTATGTAAGAATAAAGGCTGGATTATATTTGCCTGATACTCTTGGAAGTGAGCAAGGGTTTCCTAAGGGGGAACCTGGATATATAGCAGGATTTGATGTGGGTAGGTATATTAATAAACACATAGCACTAGATTTGGGTTATTTTTATCGCAGTGAAAATGAAGCGATGGTTTCAGAAACAACTGGCAGTGTGAGACACAGAACATGGGGGTCGAAGTCTCACGTGGTAATGTTAAGTGGAAACATTTTTTTACCAGAAATATATAACGTCAGACCCTATTTAAAAGCAGGAATGGGAAGATCTTATAATATAGCCAGTTTAAATTATGCAGCAACTCAAGACTCTACTACTAGATATTACAGAGATGGTAAAAACACATGGAATAATGCATGGCAAGTTGGTTTTGGCATCAATATACCTATTTTTAAAAATACTGATTTTGAAATTGAATATGTTAAAGCTGATCTGGGTAATATTAAAACAAGTAACACCTATAGAACCGTTACTGATGCAAACCCTACAGGCACTTTGACAGTCTCAACTCCAGTAATAGGGAAGGTTGTTGACAATATGTTTGTGATAAATATTAAAGTTAAATTCTGATATTATGGGGGTTATATGTCAAGCGTATCGACCAAGGTAACGTATCTTCGTGCGATTGTTGACCGAGGCGTAGTGTTGACCTCTCAGGAGGATAAATCTGGGGTGCGCATTCATGTAACTGCGTATGAATCTGGTCAAATCACCCACGATCAGCTCTGTGAAAGACTTCACCAGCTACACCCCAACTTTTTGACAAAGGCTGAACAGGATGCAACAAGTGCAAGCATTACTGTGCCTACAGAATACCAACATCACTCATTACATAACAGTTTAATTGAAGGTGAATGTGAAGAAAGTAATGAAATCACCTGTTCTGGCTCTGGAACAGCCCGTGGTGTGTTTTGTAAATGCTCCGATGCCAGCACAGTAGTGGAAACAGCGGTAGCCACAGGCAATACAGACGCAAATGTTCACCGGGCAAATATGTATGTATGCATGTCATTGGTTCAAAGCTTTGGTGCTGATTACTATTACAGCCCAGCTGGCACTTCTGCGAGTTGCGTGCATTTCGACCCAGGAGATATCGGTACATTATGCCATATGATGTTAACAGGGGACGTCACATCTTGTGGTGACGCATAGAGGTAGTTTATGGCGGCAGAAACTAGAACTATATATACTTGCACCTCCTCAAAGGAAATTGATTCTGTACTTACTACGCTCACGACAGAAGATGATGGCACAACAGTAGCGCTTTCAGATCTTGACACTGCTTATTATGCTTGCCTTGATACGGTCATCTCAATAAGCGGTGATTATTATTTATCGCTCACCAACGCCGATAGTGGTTGCCAGCTTTATCCAGGAGATGCCGTTGCTCAACTTTGCGTGATGTTTGTCTCAGGCGGCAGCCAATTCTCGATTAATGATATAGATATAGATTCTTAATTTTTTTTATTTTGAAATTCACCTAATTTCAATCACTTACCTTCACCCCCCCCTCAACTCTAAATTTAATTTGAAAAACTTTTTTAAATTAACACTTAATTAATAATTCCATGTTCTAATTTTACTAGGATAGTTTTTTGGGTGGAATTTTTTTTTGAGGAAGCATCGATAATATAGCGGACACTCTAGCTATAAAAGCCAATTTCAGCCCCATCTGCAAAAATTATCAATTAAATTTTAATTAATAACAGGTTTAATTATGGCTAATGCAAAAACGATATTAAGCAATTTAGCAGAAGCTTTGGAGTATCGGTTACCTTCGTTTCTTTACACGGATGGAACTGGAGTCAATGGTCTCTTAATGTCATCAGGTGACACAACCCAAACTGGAGCTATAGGTGACTTTTCTGCTACTCCTACAGCCACACAGCTATCTACACAGATTACCGCATTAAAAGGCCTTAACGTAGGAACTGGCGCCACTGATCTTACATTAACAAATCAGAAAGCATTGCAAGAATATATTAGTGCAGCAGAATCTTTGCTTAGTAGAACAGCTGGCTCTATAGGAGCATCTGAAATCGCTGCTGGAGCAGTCGGTACTTCTGAATTAGCAGCTAATGCAGTAACGTCAGCTAAGATAGCAGATGGTGAGATAGTAAATGCGGACATTTCTGGTACTGCAGCTATTGTTTATTCTAAATTAAGTTTTTCAAATAATATAGTAGCTGGTGACCTTGCAGCAGATTCGGTTGAAGCATCTGAAATCGCTGCTGGAGCAGTCGGTACTTCTGAATTAGCAACGGACTCTGTAATTGCTGCAAAAATCGCAGCTGGTGCAGTAACACCTGCTAAATTATCCGATGCTTATGGTCCTGGAAACGACCAAGATTTAGATGATTATATAGGTGATGTCAGGCTTGCTCCATTATCAATTTCGCAAGCCATAGGTGCAGGTGTATTGTCGCATGCTGCAAGAACCGATCCACAAGCAAGCTCTTCGGTTAGTACAATTCAAAGTGCATTGTTAAGCGCGTTGAATGCTGGGAATAAATATGCTGCATCAGATGATTTAGCTAAAGCAATAATTAATGCTATTGGAGATGTTGGAGATGGTACTAGTAGTTTTACAGTTGAGAATCTTGCATCAGATATAGATTTAATGACAGCTGAAGGAACAGGAGCAGAAGCCCTACTTGCAACTGAGCAAGCTAAATTTCTGACAGCTGTTGGTTCTGCAGCGGCAACAGTAGGAGCTATAGGGGACGCTATAACAGCAACAATTGCAGCTAATGATGGAACAGGAGACTCTCCCACAGTAGTTAATGCTGATGTTGACACGGTGTTAACAAGGGCGGCTGCTGGAACAAGAGCAACTATTACAAGTGTAATAGGTGATGTCAAAGTTGGCCCTGGTAGCATAACAGAAGCTATTGGTGGAAGAACTTTATCTCTTGATTTTGCACCAGATGATGGTGTTCAAAAATCAATTCAAGAAATTCATCAAGATTTACAAACAGCTCTTGATGCAACAAATACATATAGTAGTGCCACAGAATTAGCAACTGCAATAGTAAATGTTATTGGTCAAACTTCTGGAACATTTACAGTGGCTAATCTTGCTAGTGATATTGGAGATATGGTTACTGAACAAAGTTCAAATGTTGCAACAGAGCAGGCGCTATTATTAGAAGCTGTCCGAGCTGCAACAGGTGACGGTGTAACTCTTGCTGGAAATATTGGTGATGCATTTACTACTACAATTGATGCACAGAATGGTACTGGAGGTAATAACAACAACGCAGTATCAAATGCCAATCTGGATACAGCAATTTCAAATGGTATATCTAGTGATCACACTTCCATAACTAGTGCTATTGGTCCGTATTCAATTGCAAACGTTGCCACTACATTGACAGGAGCAATTGGTAATACAGCTCTGGCTACAACCGCTCAGACAATTTCTGGTGCTATTGACGAGTTACATACAGAGATTGATACTCTTTCTTCGGATGTTGGTGGAATCAGTTCATCAGCTGCATACGTCTTGTGTAATGGTAATACTGCTACAGGAGACTTAGTTTATGCTCTTGGAGCGTTAACAGTGACAAGCAATGCTGTAACAGACACTGATTTGCTTGCTCATTATACAAAATGTGCCTCTTGGGCAAATGCGGCTGGAAATCATTATATAGGAACTGGTACAGGACAAGGAGATTGTGCAAATGCAGCTTTCGTAGATATATATGGTGATGCTATAGCGCAATGTATGGGTAGAATTTTGACGCCTCAGTAAATATCTCGAGTGCAAAGAAAGAAATCGGCAGCTCTTCGGGGCTGCCTTTTTTTTTATGTCTGTATATCCCCGATATCATCCTAAACCACTTCCACGTCATGTCACAACCTCTGGCGTTACCCAACCACCCACGTCGTCACCCTGAACTTGATTCAGGGCCCATCTATCCTCACGATGAACGTAGTGGATTCCGCATCAAGTGCGAGATGACGTAATATGAGCAGGGGGGGTATTAACCTATCCTTTTTGATGTGATATTGTAAAAAGGTAAGATAGATGAATTACGTCTAAAGCCCTGTGTAATCGCGGGTTTTTTTTATATCTGACGTCACTCCGGACTACGATCCGGCATCCATACCCCACTAAAAACTCGTTGACAAGTAATTACATTGTACATACTCTAAAATAAAAAAGAGGCTGCATGATTTCAAACATAGTTAAAATAGGTAACTCCAAAGGCCTAAGAATTCCAAAAGCAATTCTTGAGCAATGCGATTTCCAGGACAAAGTAAAAATCGAGATCAGTAATAATACAATGATTGTTCGGCCATTAAAACCTCGATCTCATTGGGATGAAAGCTTTAAAAATACTCAGCTTGAAGAAGAAAAAGTTGAGATGCTTCCAACAAAATGGGATGAGGAGGAATGGGAATGGTAAAAAGATTTGATGTCGTTTGGGTTAATCTTGATCCAACTATTGGTAGGGAGATTAAGAAAACCAGACCTGCGGTGGTGATCTCGCCGAATGAGATGAATAAATATTTGGATACGGTCATTATTTCGCCACTTACTAGCCGAATTCGAAATTACCCGACTCGAGTTGATTGCATCGTGAAAGGCAAAAAAGGTCAGGCGGCAATTGATCAAATCAGAGTTATTGATAAGCAACGAATCGTTAGCCACTATACAAAATTAGGTGATTCTGCTGGTGAGAAGATTTTACATTGCTTACAAGAGATGTTTGCGCTTTAGAAAACTTCAACAGGGGGGTATTAACCTATCGTGTTTGATGTGATATTGTAAAAAGGTAAGATAGATGAATTACGTCTAAAGCCCTGTGTTATCACGGGGCTTTTTTCTTGCCTCGTCGTCATGCCGAAACCCCACGTTGTCATGCCACAACCCACGACGTCATGCCGGGCTTGACCCGGCATCCATAACCAACTTTTCCATACCACCCCCTGACGTCACTCCGGACTACGATCCGGCATCCATTGCCCTTATCAACCCGGTGCAAACCTACAAATAAGGCAAAAAAAAGGGGAGCTAGAAAAGCTCCCCCAAGGTCTAAATATTTTTTGTAGTTACAATTCTGTGGTGTCGCCACTAATATAAGCGCATACATCCTGAACAAACTGACCAAGTCCAGAAAGGTCGTTGTCACCATGGCTGCCACGTAAGTTGCCATGATCAACTTCTGGTCTTTCAGTTGCTTCAGCAACAAGACATGAATCTACTGTTTCGTTAACTTCAACTTCAATTTCTTCTTCAACGAAATCTTCAGCAGTTTCAGCTTCTTTTGCGATGTCATCATCAATTTTTACTTCTTCTTCGTAAGTAAATGAACCATCGGGATTAACATGATATTCAGTGTTAATTACTTCACCTGCTTCTTCCATGATTTCAATTTCATTGAAATTAACTTCCTGGTGTTTCTCGATTGCTTCGTCGATAGCGGTATCAAAATGATTTTGATCAGCATCTAGTGTCTTGTTTAGATTTTTGATTTTCTGGAAAATCTGTTTTCTTTCACTTTTTGAAAGAATAACACCTGATTTTTCTGATAAGATATCTTTGTACGCATTTACTACATCAGAATATCTATCATTCTGAGCTTCAAAGTGAGATTCAACAATCTTTTTTAAGTGCTCACGAGTTTCTGTGTGCTCATCACCAGAAAAATGTTCATTAATATGCTTTAGCTTATGCTTGTAGCTTTCATTGATTTTGTTAAAAACCTTTGATAGCTTACGTTGTGCTAAAGGTCTTTTTGCTTTACGTAATCGTTTTGCCATGTTTGCCTCCTCAAATTACATGTGAGGTAAGGATAACCCAAAGTTAAACAAATGTCAACAATAATTAACTATCGGTTAATCTTTCTTGGTTCTGATATTGGCAAAATAAACTAGGGCAATAGAAACGAACACAATGGAGAGCATGATAGTAGCCAAAGCATTGATCTCTGGGCTGATACCAAGCTTAATTCGTGAATAAATAAGCATTGGCAAAGTTGTAGATCCTGGACCTGAAGTGAAGCTGGCTATGACTAAGTCATCTAAAGATAGAGTGAAAGCAAGCAGCCAGCCAGCAATTAAGCTTTTGCCTATTATTGGTAATGTGATAGTGAAAAACACTTTAAGCGGAGTAGCGCCCAAATCAAGCGCAGCTTCTTCAAGTGACATATCAAAATTAGCTAGGCGAGCTTGGACCATCACAGTCACATACGCAACTCCAAGGGTCGTATGAGCCAAGATAACCGTTGTAGTTCCGCGTTCTGCGAATATTCCAAATACTTGCTCGATAAATGAAAACAGCAATAAAAGCGAGAAGCCGGTGATTACTTCAGGAATGATAAAAGGTGCGGTTAGGATGGTTGAGAACAAGGTTCTGCCGAAGAATAGTCCAAACCTTACTAGCGATAATGCAGCCATTGTTCCAAAAACTACTGATATTGATGCAGAAGTTGCGGCAATCTTTATACTTTTAGCCGTAGCTTCCAGCAACTCACGGTCATGAAAAATCTCCCTATACCATTTCAGTGAGAATTCTGACCATACAGTTACATATCTTGATTCATTGAATGAGTATAAAACCAAAATAAAAATTGGTAGGTACAGGAATAACAGCACCAGAGTGATCACAATTTTTGCAAAAGGGATTTTATTTACCATTCTTTACCATCTATGATATGCAAATGTTTCAGGTCTGATCTTAGAGAAATAATGAACCCTTTTTTCTAAACCTAAATAAATCTTCAACTTATCCCACCATGAGTAATGTTTGTACTGGTCGTAGTAGATAGGAAACAGATAAGTCGCTGGAAAGACAACGCTTTTACATTTATAGTTTTTGCAAATTTTCATTAGAGCTTCATATGTAGAAAATACTGAGAATTCATTGGAACTGCCACATTTAACAACAGGAGGTTTGTTAAAAAGCTTGAAGAAGAAATTATAAATTTTAAATTTTGCAGTATAAAAATATTTATGATCTTTTCTGCTAAAACAGGATTTGAATTTTTTTTCTACTATTTTTAAAGTTTCATTAATTATAATGTTGTCTGGCTTACTTCCCATGAATGCTATGGGGAAAACGGGTCTTTTTATTTTTGCTCTTGGAATATCAGTTGTGCCAAAGAAGTTATATTTATGAGCTAGCTCATCTAGGTTTCTTAAACATTCAATATCGATATCTGAAAATATTCCACCATACTCATTTAGGATTAATAGTGAATATAGATCTTTTCTACCGGCGTAATTTTTTTCGGTATGGAAGCTTGTTAGGTAAGGATATTTTTTATCAAATTCTTTCAAGTCTTTTTCTCGCCATAATTTATATTCCCAGTCGGGATGAAGCTTTTGGCATGCCTTAGCTCTTTGTAAAAACTCTTTAGGTATGGGTTTTGGACCAACCCATAATTGGTGAAATTTTTTAGGTATTATTGGGTTCTTAGCAGCTTTCATTTTATCAGGAGAGTTATGCTCCCAAAGTTTTTTATAGTAATTGTATAATTTTGCCCCTTCTTCAGTGGCAAACATCGCCTTGAATAAGACCTTATTCTCTTTTCCCATTGATTGATCAAAATCTACTATCTTAATATCAGCATTAGAAAAGTTTGAAATAAAAGTAATTATTAAAAAGCTAAATAGTTTCTTCATCTTCTTCCTCTTTTTCAATGAATCGTTGGATGATAATCAGTGGTATAACAAATATAATCGCCAGGATAATCGTTATTGCTGATGCTATTGGCCAGTCTTTGTTTTGGAAGAATTCAATCCAGATGATTTTACCTACATTTATTATTTTTCCGCCACCAAGAAGGTCTGGAACTACATACTCACCAACAACTGGGATGAATACCAATAAGCAACCAGCTATAATACCTTCTTTTGATAATGGAAGAGTAATTTTGAAAAATGCTTGCAGGGGTGAATAACCTAAATCCTGTGCTGCTTCAATCAAACTTTTATCCATACGTTCAATTGCTACATATAAGGGAAATATCATAAATGGGAGATAACAGTAAACAAGCCCAGCTATTACTGCGCCCTCAGAGTTCAAGAATTGTATCGGTTCGCTGATAAAGCCTATGTAAAGCAAGAAATTATTGAGTATTCCTGTTTGGCCTAGAATGATTTTCCATGCATATACACGAATAATAAGTGAGGTCCAGAAAGGTAAAATAATTAAAGTCAGCAAAATATTTTTAGATTCATCAGATGAATTAGCAATAGATAAAGCTGCTGGGTAGCCAATCAATAAAGTAATTGCCGTTGTAAGCAAGGCAAACTTTAGTGAGTTTAAAAACGCTTTTATATAAATGGAGTCTTCAAAGAAAATGCGATAATTCTCTGCTATTGGGTTAAAAAATAGTTCATTTAGGTTTTTGTCGAAACCAAAAAACATTTTATAAGGTGGAACAGAGGCTGCGTATTCACTTAAGCTTATTGAAAAAACAATAATCATTGGAGCTAAAATAAGAAAGCTCATCCATATGAAAGGAGGTAATATGGTTAAAGTTTTTCGTAGAGATTTATTTGCTACAAGCTTCTTAATCATGTTTCAAGCAAGACTCCATCTGAGTATACCCACGAAACATATACCTCTTTACCCATTTTGAAATTTGGATTTTTCATTTTATTAGATGTTGGGATTGAGACGTGAATATTATTTTCATTACATAATTCAACGTGGAAAACAATTTTTTGTCCCAAAAATCCATAATCAATAATTTTGCCTTTAACTTGATTCTCATTCTTGGGTGCGGGATTTAAGCTGATTTCTACTTCCTCAGGTCTCAGTCCAAGAGATAATTTACTTCCTTCAGCGTAATCTTGGTTAGTTCTGAAATAGATGGTTTCTTCTGATTCTTTAATCTTTAAGCCGATAAGGTTTCTGGAGTTTCTTTTTTTGACAACTTTTCCTGAAAACAGATTGATAGAATCAACAAACTCAGCGACAAAACGAGAATTAGGGTTCTCATACACTTCTTCAGCAGTCCCGACTTGCAGAACCTTTCCATCATTCATCACCGCCATGCAGTCAGCCAAAGTCATAGCTTCCTCTTGGTCGTGTGTAACCATGATAAAAGTAATGTCTAGCATGCATTGAATTTTGATTAGCTCCACCTGAGTTTGCTCACGAATCTTCCTATCAAGAGCACCTAAAGGTTCGTCTAGAAGAAGAACTTTAGGCCTTTTTGCAAGGCTTCTTGCCAGAGCGACTCTTTGCTTTTGACCGCCTGATAATTGGTCTGGTTTACGATTTTTAAACTCGTACATATTAACCAGGTCTAAAACCTCACGAACTCTTCGATCTATTTCTTCTTCTGGTAATTTTTCTTGTTTAAGTCCAAATGCAACATTATGCCAAACATTCATATGTGGAAATAACGCATAAGATTGGAACATCATATTGACGGGCCTTTCATGTGGTGGCATGTCAGTTATATCTTGATCGCCAAGATATATTTTTCCAGAGGTAGGCTTTTCAAAGCCAGCTATCATTCGAAGCAGAGTTGATTTGCCGCATCCAGATGGACCAACAAGCACAAACAAATCACCGATCTCGATATCTAGATTGATGTTTTTGACGGAGTAACCTTCGTCATGTTTATATTGTTTGCTGATATTGCGAAGTTTTATCAGCGTTTCGCTTTTAGCTTCTTTACGTTGCCTTTTGCTTTTAAGTACTTGTTCTGCCATATATTAATTACCTGTGATAACGCCTGTCCAAATCCTATTGACCAACCTTAAAGTTTTTGGTGGGTAGGGATCAATTCGATAACCTTTAAGTAAAGTGCTGTCATTTGGCTTGTTGTCTCTTAAGTCTTTCTCAAGATATTTATATGAAGCTTTATTGCCGTTATAATATTTAGTGTAATTACTATTATTAGCTGCAACTTTAGCTTCCATAAGGTAATTCAATAAAATATAAGCATTTTTCTTATTTGGAGCGTCTTTAGGAATAGCCATAGTATCAGTTGCCATTAAAAACCCTTCTTTAGGCAAGACAAAAGATAATCTAGTTTTTGATTTTTTTGCTTTTAATTTTTCATTAGCTTTCACAATATCTCCCGACCAGCTAATTCCAACGCATACTGAGTCATCAACAAATAGATCATCGTAAGAAGAAGAGTTGAAAGTTTTGATATAAGGAGAGATTGCTTTAAGAGTTTCCCCAGCTTTTTTAAGTTCATCAGGGTCAGTAGTGTTTGGATTAAACCCATGATATAAAAGCGCCAAAGGAATTATTTCTGTTGCTGAGTCTAAAAAGTTAATTCCACACTTAGCAATCTTTTTTGCATATTTTGGATTGAAAATTAATTCAAGACTATCGATTGGAGCATCAGGATCTATTTCAAGAACCTTTTCTTTATTAATTGCGAAACCAGTCAACCCCCACAACCATGGCATTGCATATTTATTGCCAGGATCTTCTTTTGACATCATATTTAAAAATAGCGGATCCATGTTTTTGATATTCGGTAAAAGCTTTTTGTCTAACTCTTGATAAATGCCAAGTTTGATTTGATTTTTAAGAAATGGATTGTCTGAAGGAAACACCAAATCATAGCCAGTATTTCCAGCAAGCAGTTTTGCATCAAGCATTTCATTGCTGTCATACACGTCATAATTGATTTTAATTTTGTGCTTCTTTTCAAAGTCTCTTATAGTTTCCTGAGAAATATAGGAGGACCAGCTATAGACATTCACAACTTCTTTTGCCGCAAAGCAAAATACAGAGGTTAAAATCAAAGTAAAAAATGCTAGAGTTTTAAGTAGAAGTTTGATTTTCATGATTTTGCTTACCTCCCTTAGAAAAAAGCGATGTTTATACAAATTTTCTTTGCAGTGATTATATATATGAGGTAGTATTTTTCAAGATGAATAAAGGTAAGATATGATTCCTAGTTTTAGTAGTTTTGATGCATTCATTTTTGGAATAGTAATTTTTTCCGTTTTCTTTGCAGTTTGTAGAGGGTTTTTTAAATCCTTCTTGTCATTTATTGGTTGGGTGCTTGCATTATTTATTGGTTTAGAGATGGGGTCAATATTCGCTCCAGTTTTTGATTCTATTGCTGTAAGTAAGTCGATGTCATCTGTTATAGGGGCATTTTTGATATTTGTTATATTTGCGGTGCTGTTTGCTTTTGTAAATAATATTGTCATAAAGCATATGGAAGATCATTTAGGAGGTTTATTAGACAGATCTTTCGGTCTTGTATTTGGGTTCTTCCGTGGTTGCTTCATTGTTTCTATAGTTTTCTATGTTATGACAATGATGATTGATACTTTAAATGTTGAAGATGAAGATAAATTTAAAGATCCAGAATCTAATGTGCCAGCTTGGACTAAAAAATCTGAGGTTGTGGTTCTTTTGAAAAGGGGCGCTGATCTAATCGCGATGTTTATCCCAAGAGATTTCGAGCAAGAGCTTCATAAAACAATTATGGAGTCAACAAATGAAGAAGGTCAGGTAGAGCTTCCAAGTACGAGAGCTGAAAAAATTAGATCAATTAATAAAGTACTTAATTCTCTTCCTCAGGAAGTCATTGATAAAGTCAATGACTCAGACTTAATTACTTTGCAAGATATGAGTGCTCAGCCAGAACTGAAGGCGCAAATTTTAGAAGAGATAGCTCAAAAATATTATGAATATAATCAGGCTAAAATGCTTGATAGCGAAGACCACAAAGCGATTGCTGACAACAATTCTAAATATCATAAAATCATGATGATGCTTGAGAATGAGATATGGAGATTTAGAATGGCAGCAAAGCAAGCTGTAAAAGAGTCTGATAGGTAAGCATGGGTAAACGGGGCATAATATTTGGCGCTGCCAATGGCCTAGGTAGAGCTATCGCTCTTGAGTTGGCGAAAAACAAAGTAGATCTCGTTTCTGTTGATAAGGATTTCAAGAATTTAGAGTCGCTTGATGACAAGCTTCAAGAATATGAAGTTTCAAACACTATTGTTCATTTAGATGTTGAAGATACACCAAAAATCTTCGAGCTTGCTAACAAAGTTTATGAAAGGTTTGGTTCAATAGATTACTTAATTTCATGTGCTGCCATCCTTGGAGAGCTAGCTCCTTTAGCTCATTTTAATACTAAGCTTTGGAATAGGGTGATTAATATAAACCTGAACGCTAATGCTCATATTATTAAAGCATTTACTCCGTTGTTACTTGCTTCGGATGATCCTGCTACGGCAATATTCACCACTTGTTCGATTGCGAAGGAAAACAAAGCTTATTGGGGTGCTTATTCAGCTTCAAAAGCTGGCTTAGAAAACATGGTAAAATTATATGCGAAAGAGCAGTCTAGTGATAAAATTAAGGTAGCGCTTTTTGATCCGAAAGAAATGGATACTAGGATAAGAGATCAGGCAATGCCAACGGAAGATAAGACAAAGATCACATCTGCCGAGAAAGTTGCTAGTTTTTTCATGAAAAATTTAACTAATAATTCATTTAAGCATGGAGATATACTACAATACCTTGGATAAGTATTAAGAGTATATGGTCAAAGAAGAAGAAATTGTTACATCTCGTTCAGTATCTTGCGAAGGTCAGGACCTAACTGGTCACCCCAAAGTTTATTTAGAAATACCGCATGATGACGATCATATCGCTTGTCCGTATTGCAATAAAAAATTTATTTTAAAAATTTCTCACTAGAAATGACAGAGAATATTGAGATTGTAGAATTTCCAGATGCGTTAGGTGAGCGTTATTTAAATTACGCTTTATCTACCATCATGTCTAGATCGCTCCCTGATTTGCGTGATGGCTTGAAGCCTGTACACAGAAGGATTTTATACTCAATGTATTTGTTGAAGCTTGATCATAAGGCTGGATACAAAAAATGTGCGCGTGTCGTTGGTGACGTGATGGGTAAATTCCATCCGCATGGTGACGTTGCGATTTATGATGCATTGGTAAGATACGCACAGGATTTTACCGTAAGATATCCGCTAGTTGATGGTCAAGGTAACTTTGGCTCAATAGACGGAGATTCAGCTGCTGCAATGCGTTATACTGAATCAAGGCTGACAGAGATTGCTCAGGAGTTACTAAATGACTTGAATAAAAACACTGTTGAATTCAAAAGTAACTACGATGATCAAGATCAAGAGCCAACAGTTCTTCCAAGTTCTTTTCCGAATATCTTAGCAAATGGTTCAGAGGGAATTGCTGTAGGTATGGCTACATCAATACCGCCGCATAATTTACATGAATTATGTGATGCAATGAAACATATCATTGATAATCCAGAGTGTGAAGTTAAGGATATTCTTAAATTTGTTTCAGGTCCTGATTTTCCTACGGGTGGCGAATTAATAGAGTCAAAAGCATCTATTCATAATTCTTACCTGACAGGCAAAGGAAGTTTTAAAGTCAGGGCTACTTGGAAAAAGGAAGAGCTTGACAGAGGGATGTATCAGATAGTTGTTACTGAGGTTCCTTATCAGGTTCAGAAAAGTAAATTGATTGAAAAAATTGCTGAACTGTTTAAATCGAAGAAGATACCTTTGTTAGGTGATATTCGTGATGAATCCACTGATGATATGAGGATTGTGTTCGAGCCTAAGTCTAGAAGCGTTGATCCCGAGATTCTTATGGAGTCTATGTTTAAGCTAACTGACTTAGAGTCTAGAGTCAGCTTAAATCTGAACGTTTTAGATAAAAACTCAATACCAAAGGTCATGAACATAAAAGAGGTATTGCGTCAATTCTTAGAATTCAGGGAAGAAGTAGTTACAAAAAGGGCTAAATTCCAACTTGAGAAAGTTGAAAAACGTTTGGAAATTCTTGAAGGCTTTCTGATCGTGTATTTAAATCTTGATGAAGTTATCAGGATAATCAGATTTGAAGATGATGCTAAGGCTAAACTTCAGGAAACATTTAAGCTTACTGAAATGCAGGTTGAATCCATCTTGAATATGAGGCTTAAATCTCTGAAGAAACTTGAAGAGATGGAAATCAAGAACGAGCATAAAAACCTCACCCAGGAAAGAACAAGGCTTAAGGCGCTTCTTAAAGATAAGGGTCTGAGGTGGAATGTAATTACTGAAGAAATTGACCGTCTGCAAGAAAAATACGGCAAAAAAACTTCTTTGGGAAAAAGAAGGACTAGAATCAATACAAATTTTGATCATTCGAAAACCAATATTTCACAAGAAGTGTTTATCGAAAAAGAGCCAATCACAATTATTTGCTCCGAGATGGGTTGGATTAGAGCTGTTAAAAGTCATAATTACGATACTTCAAACATCAAATATAAAGATGGTGACAAAGAAGGTTTCTTCGTTAAAGGTTACACTACAGACAAGTTGATCATTGCAACATCACATGGGAAATTCTTTACAATTGGTTGTGACAAAATCCCAAGGGTTAAAGGTCACGGAGATTCTTTAAAAGTTATATTTGATACTGATAACGCAAAGCTTGTTGAATTGTTTATTTATAAAGAAGGTCAGGAGCTGCTGCTTGCATCACATAATGGTAAGGGCTTTATTGTTGAAAGTAAGGAAGTGATGGCTCAGACCAAAAATGGTAAGCAAATAATGAATGTTGATAAGAATGACTCAATGAAATTTATCAGAGTTATTAATGGTGAGAATGTTGCTGCGATTGGTAATAACAGAAAATTACTTGTTTTTGATCTTGCTGATATACCAAAAATGAAAAGGGGTCGCGGGGTAACTTTGCAAAAATATAAAGACGCTAAACTCTCTGATATCAAGACATTCAAGTCTGAAGAAGGTTTGAGCTGGCAACTAGGCGACAGAACCAGAAATGAGATGGAGCTTCTAACATGGCTAGGTAAAAGAGCTAATGTTGGTAAGATGCCACCAACGGGTTTCCCAAAAAATAATAAGTTTAATTTATATTAGTGTTCGAAACCTTTTCTAGGGAAATCTAGAGTTTTTCCATCATTGTCTAAAATTTTTAAACCTTTACCAGAAGTAACGCTGCCAATTTGTGTCACAGGAATATTCAAAGAGTTGGCGATTGACATAATTTGTGCATGAAAAGTTTTTGGCGCAGTAAACAACAACTCATAATCATCTCCACCTGTAAGTGCACGAGCCACTAAGTCTTCTTTTTGCATCAATTTTTTTAGTTTTGGAGAGAATGGAATTTTCTCCACATCTACTTTGATGGTTACTTTAGAGTTAGCAGCTATTTTTTCAAGGTCTCGAATAAATCCATCAGAGATATCTGTCATGGAAGTTACTGAGCCATTTAAACGATAGCCAAGTTCTGTTTGAGGAGTGGGGGCGTTATATTTTTCAGTGAAATATATTTTAGTTGCTCTGTCTAATTTTTCATACGTGCCTTTAACTATATCAAGGCCAATTGCAGCATCGCCTATATACCCTGAAACATACACATTGTCTCCGACTTGGGCGCCATTCTGCTGAACAGCTTTATATTTTTCTACTTCACCTATAATTGTCATAGATAGAACAAGAGATCCTTCCTTATGTTTTGTGGTGTCGCCACCAATAAGGCAAATGTCATATTTCGTGTTTAATCTATCTAAAGTTATACAGAAATCTTTTGCCCATGATTCATCTATTCCCTCTGGTAAAGTAGCTGAGATAAGACCAAATAAAGGCTTAGCACCCATAGCAGCAATATCAGATAAATTTACACCTACTAATTTCTTAGCGATATTGTCAGGAGTTGTGCCGGTTGGAAAATGTATATTCTCAACTATGCAATCTTTAGATACTACAATCTGGGTATTTGATTTAGGAGAAATTATTGCCGCATCATCACGTAGATCTAAAGAAGCGGGGTGGTTTTTCGCAAGCGGTCTTAAATATTTATCAATTAGATCAGATTCTCTCATTTTTTCTCTTTATGTATTTTATCAAGAATGGCGTTCACAAAACTTATTTCTGCATCGTTGAAGAAATCTTTTGTAAGAGCCACATACTCATCAATAACAACTTTATAAGGTGTCTTGTAATAAAACAATTCAGCAACTGCACATCTTAGCAGAGATCTTAATAACAGATTTAATTTTTCTGTATTCTCATGCTTTGTCAGATTTGACGTAATCATTTTATCAATTTCACTAAGATGTTCATAGGTGAGCATAACTAATTTGCTAAGGAATTCTTTACTTAAACTAGCAATTTCTGATTCTTCATCATGCAGGGCAATTACATCAAGGATAGCAGTATGAATATCAAAATCATCCGAATCCTTTTGTGAGGAGTTAATTTCATACACATAAATCGCTTGGATAGCTGCAAGCCTCGATAAAGTTTTGCCAATGATTCTTTTGTTTACTTGTTCCATGATAACTCTCTCTGGTCGGATATCTATAACATATTCGTCAGCGTAATTCACTAATAAATAATAATCATCAGTATAGTTCTTGCAAAAAAACAAATTTTTATAGTATCCTGTTTCTGTTATGGATACATCACGCATGAAAAAATTAGTTTTTGTTTTATTAGTTTCATTAGTTGCCGGAGAAGTTTTTGCAGCAGCGCCTCCTCCACCAGCTCCTACGGCTCCGACTACGCCGTCACCTCAGGGCAATTTGTATGGTTCGCAGCAACAGCAGACTCCTGCTATGTATAATCAACAACAGCAGCAGCCTCAATATAATCAACAGAATAATCCATATAAACCACCGAGTGTAAGCCAGGGTGCTCAGCAACAAACACTTAAGGCGTTACAAAATGTTCAGAATAATCAGCAGAAAAAAGCTCCAACACCGAACCATCCTGTTGCGCAAAGACAAAACACTGCTCAATATAAGAATGCTACGTTGCAGAAAAATGAGTCTTTGCAACAAGTAATCAACAATCTTTCAGATCAAGATAGGAAAGTAGTTTTAGGAATTCAAAGGGAAATCTCAACATGGCCACAAACCATTATTGCTGAGCTTTCTTTATATAGAGATTATATTTTGACAGTCAGAAAAGAAGCTGAGAAAAAATATAATAAACTTTCTCCTCAGGCTAAGCGCGCTTTGTTGATTGAAGAAGATATGAAGAAGAAGTTGTCTAAGCAAGCTCTTGAGGCTTTGGAAAGTGCAAAGGTAGATCCTAAGAGCGTTGATTTTGCAAAGAGATAAATTTTTCTAGTTGTTCCAGGCCATATTCGCTACAAATACTTTCAGGGTGATATTGAAGACCAAATAATGGTTTAGTTTTGTGGCTGATTGCCATTATTAAATTATCATCTTTGCTTCTGGCGTCTATCTCAAAATCTTTATGTAGAGTTCCTTCCTCAATAGAAAGAGAATGGTACCTAGTAACATTAAATTCCTTTGGCAGTCCTTTGAATAAATTTTTACCGTTATTCTCAATCTTTGAGATTTTACCATGCATTGGATAAGGGTTCTTAATAATTTTTGCTCCTGTATAGTAAGCCATCGCTTGCATACCCAAGCAAACCCCAAGAAGTGGCACATTATTATCCATGCAATACCCAACCACTTCAGTTGATAGTTTTGCTTCCTTTGGTCCAAAAGGGCCTGGTGAAGTTAGTATAGCATTAACATTTAGAGACTTAATCTCATCAATAGTGATTTTATCATTATAGACAACAAGTGTTTTTTGGAGAAGTCTCTTTAGGTAATTATCAAGGTTATAGGTAAAGCTGTCATAATTATCTATGATAAGAATCATAGTTTATTGAGCATGGCTTGATTAACTTTTACTCCCAACTTGTCGTACAGGAATTTATAGAGGCCATTCATTTGCATTCTCGATAATTTCTTTTGCATCACCGTAGTATAGGAGGATTTTTCAGCTTTGCTTAAACTGAGCTTCGGATTAATAATTTTGTCTAATCTGAGGAAGAAATACTCACCATTATTATTTTTATAAATATTAGTAGATTTCCCAGCTTCAAGAGAAAACAACTCAGACATGGCATTTTGCGGCAGATTTGCAGGTTTATTTATACTAAAAGTTTTTCTTTCAAACATGAGGCCTTTAATAGATTTATAGTTATTACTTCCTTCGGGTAAGTTTTTTGCCTTGGCCATAAGTGAACGAGAGACAGAAGTTTTCCTTGCGTTTACAAGAGTTTGTTTAATCTTAGTTCTTATTGTTTGATTCAATGGTAGAATTCTTGCAGGGTAGGTTTTGTTAACCCTAAACACATAGTAACCTTGCTTGTTATTACCTATATTCTGGACCTCGGACACTACATCTTCTTCAGCTTCAAATACTTGTTTGCTGAAGTTTTCAAATTTGGGTAGGTGCTTATTCTTCTTATTAACCTGAATTGCCTTTTTATAACCAACTTTATGTTTAGCAGCTATTTGCTTCAAAGGCTTGTTGCTATCGATATCTGCTTCAATTTTCTGAACTATGTCCAGAAGGAATTGATCAATTTTCTCGGCTTTTAATTGATCAGTAACTCTTTTCTTATTAGCTGGAGTTTGGTGCTCTTTAGGTAGGTGATTAAAGTGAGAATTGATTTCTTTATTAGTGACATTGACCCTCTTTTTAGCATGAGTTGCATCAACATAGATGAATTCTATATCTCTGAGTTCAGGAGATATAAGTTTCTTTTTATTTTTTTGGTAATAATCTTTAATCTCTGTATCAGTAACAATGATTTTGTTATTAGGATTAGCTGTTACAATGGTTGCAGTTCTTTTTTGATTAGATTGCAAATAGGTTGCATCAACAAACATGTCAGGAATAGTAGCAGGGGTCGAGAAAGCCTGTATTATAAGTTGAGCAGTCATTCTATCTTTTATGTCATTCGTATAATCGCGCTCATTAATTTTATTGTGCTGTAAGATCTTTTTAAATCTCAATGCATCGAATTTTTTTTGCTTATTCTGAAACATTTTATCTTTCTTGATCAAGTCTACTACTAAGCTATCACTAATTACTAGGCCTAGACGATTTGCTTCAACTTGAGATAGTTTCTTCAAGATTAGATCTCTTAAGATAATGTTGTTATACCCCATATCTCTAAGTTGATCACTAGTTATGCTAGGGTTTTGAAGTTTAATTTCGCGAAGATACCTTTGTTTTTCACGAATAAAAGATTCAGTAGAGATGTATTCGTCTTTATCAACAACAGCAACATATTCATCGCGTGCGCCATTTATAAAACCACTAACTCCCCAGTAAACAAATGAGACGATCAGCATCCCAAGTAAGATTTTGATTATGTAACTGTTAGAAAATTTTCTAAAATTATCCATCATGGCAATTACTTACCAAACCATTTAGAAAAGAGACCCTGTTTCTTTTCTTTTTTAGAAGTGTTTTGTTGTTTTGTTTCTTCTTTAAGTAGCTTCTTGATATCACTTTTTTTGTTATAACCCTTTGTTTTTTTTAAGAATGACTTATCAGATTTACTAAGTTTATCAGATTTTGTTGTTGTTTTTGCTTTTGTGTCGCCATAGAAAATTTTATCAAACTCTTCTTCAGTCACTTCCTTGCTCTCAGGCTCATCTTTAGGTGCAACCAGTTCAATCCCAGGAGGAACGACAAGTGGTTCTTGGCGAAGAACAGAATATTCATTTGGACTTGCTTTACCAAAGCCTAAAGAGGATTTAGATATTCCACATCCGTTCAATATTAATAATGAAATTAAAGCTAAGCTATATTTTGTTTGCTTCATTTTTTTTAACCCTAGATGAAAATAAACTTAATAAAAGTAAAAAGCCTCCAATAGTAATGAATGCATCAGCCAAGTTAAAAGCTGGCCAATGATATTCACGGAAGTGGAAGTCAATAAAATCATATACTGCATTATATTTTATTCTATCTGTAATATTCCCAAGTGCGCCGCCGATAATGAATCCATAAGAAATTTTAATCGACAGATTAGACTCTTTGAAATAAAGCAGCATAAAATACCATGTTATAACGGTGGCGACTGTAATGAAAATGAGGTTGCTGTATTCCCAGTTATTAAACATTCCAAAAGAGATTCCTTTATTCCACAAATAAACAAAGTTGAGGAAATCATTAACCATAACCTCGGGTGCTGGGTTATTTTCAAAAAATTGAATAAAGTAGACTTTGCTGAATTGATCAGCTGCAAATAGCAAGACAACAAAAACAATATAAATTATATTATTTTTCCAAGATTTCTTTTGCTTTTTGTACATCGATTCCAATTTGGTTTTTTAACTCTTGTAAATTATTAAACTTAATTTGTGGTCTAATATATTTTTTCAAATATACCCGTAGCTTTTTGTAGTATATATCTTCATCAAAATCAAACAAATGTACTTCAACAAGCTCTTGTTCGTCAATAGTTGGTCGCAAACCAAGGTTTGTTATAGACTTAAATTTTTTATCATACCCTTCAACTGTTGCATATGAGGCGTACACACCTTTTTTTGGTATAAATAAGCCTTCAGGTTTTATGTTTGCCGTTTTGAAGCCAATCTTTCTACCATTTTGTTTTCCAGGTATAATAGTTCCATCAATATAGTAGTCATAGCCAAGAATAATTGCTGCTTCTTGGATACTTCCTTCGGATAATAAATCTCGAACCGAGCTTGATGAATATACTAGGTCGCAATAAGACTGGATGTTCACTGGGCTAAAGCCAAATCCATGCTTTTTAGATAATTTCTTTAAAGTGTCTTTATTGCCAGATCGCTTTTTACCGAATCTGAAATCTTCACCTACTATTAAAGAATCGATGTTCAATGCTTTGACTAAAATATTCTCGACAAACTCTTCGGGGCTGTAAGAGGAAAATCCTTCGTCAAATTTAAGAATAAATAATGCATCAACACCTTTCTCCTTAAGTTTGTCAATCTTTTGCTCCTCATAAAAAATATTTATTGGTGAAGCGTTAGGATTAAGAATGGCATAAGGATGAGGAGAGAAAGTCAAAAGAGACAGTTTTTTATTTTTTGAATCAGCTAATTTTCTTGCCTCATCGATCAAATATGTATGACCTTTATGCACAGAGTCAAAATTGCCTATTATTAAAATGCTGTCTTGTGAACCTTTTGCAACTTTGCTAAGGCTTTTATATATTTTCATTAATCTATTAAATATAGAATTTCATTTTTTCTAAGAAAAGGAATGGTCCAGGGTGGATCATAAATAGCAAGAAGCCTACCTTCTCTAATCTGGATGTTATTTTTTTCTGCGTAATCCATTAAGATTTTAGACTGCTCATTCATGTTTTGAAGTTCAGGAGATCCGTTAAAAGTTATAACCAAATACTTGCCAGATGGTTGTGCTTCAACAAACACTTGAGAATTTGTTGGCTTAGGTAGTGTTTGAAAACTATATTTTTTTGGTGCAACAAAAGACATTTTAAATTCTTTTAGTAGCTTAGTCCAGAACACGGGGATGGTCATGTCTATTTCTTCTTTCCTAGCATTTTCTCCGCCGATGAAGTCAAAAAGTCTTTTGAAAGTTACGTTTTTTTTGTCATCTGTACTAGCATTTGAAGTAGTACTCACTAGAAGAAGTTCAGGATATTGTCTGATTTCTATATCATTTTCAGATACCAAGACTTGATAATCAATAGATTCGTATTTTGATGTGTAATATTTAGACACGAAGAATATGGAAAGTATAAAAAGAGTTAAGATTAAAAAATTCTTTTTGTTAAAATACTTCATATTTTCTTTACTCAGAAATTTGTGAGTTGATCTTAAAATTAAGCTGCATAATTTTCAAGGTTTTATATCTGTCTTTCTTTTGAAAATCAATGTTGCAATTAATAGCTTCATATTATAAAACTCCTTCCAGGCCCCTGTGGTGGAATTGGTAGACGCGGCAGACTCAAAATCTGCTGTCCGCAAGGACGTACCTGTTCGAGTCAGGTCAGGGGCACCATTTATATGGATTTACATATATATTTTTTGTTTATAGAATTCACTTAAAGCAATTTTACGATTATGACTGAAGTAACAAAAAAAGAAATTCCACATAAATTTCACCTTGTAGATCCCAGCCCGTGGCCAATATTTGCTTCTTTCTCATTGCTAGTTCTAGCGGCAGGAGGGGTGCTTTTTTTCCAAGAAAACAAGATAGGATACTTTGTTTTACCGGCTGGCCTTTTGATGGTGCTATATTCAATGTTCGTATGGTGGAAGGATGTAATTAAAGAAGGCAGAACTGATAGGGCACATTCAGCTGTTGTGCGTAAAGGCCTTAGTCTTGGGATGCTTTTATTTATTCTTTCTGAAGTAATGTTTTTTGTTGCATTTTTTTGGTCATTCTTTAATTCAAGTTTAGACCCATCCGGCGTTGTTTCTGAGGACAACCCCTTTTCATTCTCTAACAAAACTTGGCCTCCTGAGGGAATTAAAACTATTGATCCGTGGAATATTCCGTTTTTGAATACTTTGATTCTGCTTCTTTCTGGAACGACGGTTACTTGGGCGCATTACTCGTTGATTCGTAAAAACAAGAAGGAAATGGTTCAGGCCTTGGGGATTACAGTAATTCTTGGTGCGATATTCACAGCGCTACAAATTTTTGAATATTTCCATGCTGAGTTCAAATGGAAGGATGGGATATATTCTTCTAATTTTTATATGGCTACAGGCTTTCATGGTTTTCATGTGTTAGTTGGAACTATATTTTTATTTATATGCTTCTTAAGGGCGAGAATGGGACATTTTGATGGTAATCATGGCCATTTAGGTTTTGAATTTGCTGCTTGGTATTGGCATTTTGTCGATGCTGTATGGCTTTTCCTGTTCGTCTTTATTTATATTTGGGGAAGCTAACAGCAATTTAGAGGGTTAGTGCGAGTTCTTTTCTTTACATCCTTTACCCTGATTTTCATGGTTCTTGGGTTTTGGCAGCTGAATAGGCTTGGCCAAAAAGAGGCGCTGATTAGTGAATTTACTAATCATGTAGAACAAAATGTCACTGTGACTTCTACGCATCTTAAGGACCAAGATTTATATAAAACAATAAATTTGCAAGGTTCATTTATTAAGAACCCTATTTTTTATTATATGAACTATCAGGGGAAACCTGTGTTCGAAATCTTGCAGCCGTTTAAAACTTCTTGTGGAAAATACTTCCTGGTAAGTAGGGGGTATGTTGAAAAAAAACAGGAATTATTACCTTTCGAGAATACTACAAACGTTAGCCTGACAGGCTATTTGGTTAGATCTCCGGAGAAAAAGCCTTTATTTATTGAAAATGATTTAAAGCAAAATGAATGGTTTTACTTGAACAGACAGCATCTAAAAGAATTTTTTGATGTTGATAATTTTCAATCATTTATTATCCTACCTAAAGGAACAAGTAATTTACTTGGCAAACAGATAGATGTCAGAAGCAAAGTTAAATTCAGAAATGACCATATGCAATATGCAATTACTTGGTTTAGTTTAAGTTTAGTTACTTTTATTATCGCAATTGTTTTAAGAAGGAAAAAGGCATGATCCACTCATATTCAAAATTATGTAATTTTTATAAGAAAATTGCTCATCTAGGTAATTTGGCAGGAATTATTCACTGGGATATGGCATGCAATATGCCTACGGGAGCTGCGAAATATCGTGGTGAGGAAGTGGCTACACTGCGATCAATGATACATAAGTTGGTGATTTCTGATCAATTTGGCGATTTAATCGAGGAGGCTAACAGCACAAGGCTTAGTGATTGGCAACAAGGTAACATCAGAGAGATGAAGAGGATGCGAGAAGATGCTTTGTCTGTTGAGACAAGGTTGCTTGAGGTCCAATCAATTGCTGCTTCTGAGTGTGAATTTCAGTGGAGAGAGGCAAGAAAGAATAATGATTTTAAATCTTTGATTCCAAACTTTAGGAAAGTTATATCAATCACAAACGATATAGCAAAAGCCAGAGCAGATTATTTTGGCCTTAATTTATATGATGCGCTGCTTGACCAGTATGATACTGGGATGCGCAGCTCTAAAATAGACCCAGTTTTTAAAACACTATCTGAGCATTTGCCGAAGCTTTTAGATAAGATTTTAGATAAGCAAAAATCAAAAAAAGTAAAGCCTTTGCCGGAAGGCAGATTCCCTGTCGCTAAGCAAGAAGAGTTGGCTAAATATCTGATGGAGAAGTTAAAGTTTGACTTTAATAGAGGCGCCATAAGTCGCAGTACTCATCCATTCTGTGGCGGTAATCCGCATGATGTTAGAATCACAAATAGATATGACGAGAAAGATTTCTTTACTGGCATGATGGGTGTGATCCATGAGACGGGCCACGCTTTATATGAACAAAATGCCCCAGAAGAATATATCGGACAGCCTATAGGTTCGAATCTTGGAATGTCTGTGCATGAAAGTCAGTCTTTGATGACCGAAATGCAGATCTCAAGAAGTAAAGAATTTTACGAATTTATTACTCCAAAACTTATTCAGCTGTTTAATTTGAATAGTAAGATTTGGACTCCAGAGAATATTTATAATAACAGAATCAAAGTAGAGCGTTCTCTGATTAGAGTCGACGCGGATGAGGTTACTTATCCGTTACATGTAATTCTGCGCTATAACCTTGAAAAAGAGCTGCTTACAGGGAATCTGCAAATCCGTGATCTTCCATCCACTTGGAATACAGCAATGCAAAAGCTTATCGGTATTAAGCCGAAGAATGATGCTAATGGCTGTATGCAAGATATCCATTGGTATATGGGTGCGATTGGTTATTTCCCAACTTATACATTAGGTGCAATTTACTCCTCGCAATTCTATGCAGCGATGGCAAAAGACTTAAAGGATATAAAGAAATTGATTTCTGCTGGTGAGTTTGGCCCAATAGTTTCTTGGTTGAATAAAAATATTCACAATAAAGGCAGAATGCATCCTGCTTCTGAGCTGTTAAAAAAGGTGACTGGTAAGGAAATTGATCCTGACACATACTTACAGCATTTGAAGCAAAGATACTTGGGTTAGTTTATTTTTCGAAGTGGGCTACGACCTCAATATGAGGATTCCAGACAAATTGATCGACTGGGGTTAGTGATTTCAGCTTATATTTAGCGTTCACTAGAATTTTAGCGTCTCTAGCAAATGTTTCTGGGTTGCATGAGATATAGCATATCTGCGAGACACTGCTTGCAGCTAATTCTTTTATTTGGTTTAAGGCTCCTGCACGTGGTGGATTAATTATCACTTTGTTGTATTTTTTTAATTCATGTAAAAATAATGGTGCTTGAAAGAGGTCTCTTTGAAGGGTCTTGATATTTAAGCTGTGATTCAAGCTTGCGACATCTAAGGCTGCTAAAGAATCCTTATCGCTCTCATATGAGTCAATTTTACAAATGCGTGACAATGGAATTGAAAAAGTTCCTCTGCCGCAGAATAGGTCGGCAATAAAATCATCTTTTTGTGGAGCTAGATATTTCTTGGCTAAGTTAAGCAAAATCTCATCTGATTCATAAGATGACTGCAAAAAACTATCCGGATTTATCTTAACGCTTATTCCGTCAAAATTTATATATGGATCTTCAGTTTTAAATTCGGCTAGAATGGATTTTTTGTTAGAAATTTTAACGCGAGCACTTTTAGTTTTTTCAAAGAAACGGTTTATCATATCTTTTGCAGAGGCTCTAAACTCTTGTGGTTTCTTAAGGCGGATCAAAATATCCAGGCCATTATTTGCAATAGTAACGTAAATATTTGCACGTTGTTTGTTTTCTAGGATTTCATCACATAAGGCTTTTAGGTCCGGTAAAATATCTGATATTTCTTTTCTAACAGAAGGGCACTCCTTGATATCAATAATCTGATTAAGACGATATTTGTGAAAGCCAAGAAAGCTTTTTTCATCTTTCTTTGCATATTCAAAATTGGCTCTCCTTCTTGCGCTAGTTCCAACTGATTGAATAGGGGAGATATCACACTCAAGCTTGTTTTCCCTAAGATAGTACTCAATTTGACCAGTTTTGATTTTATTGTAGGTATCTTCATTAGCGTGCTGTAAAAGGCAGCCACCGCACTGAGTATAATAGGCGCATTTATCTGCAGCTCTTTCAGGAGACTTCTCAATATGTTTGCTAAGAACCGCGTTCTTTTTATACTTAGTTTTGTGAATCTCATACTCGACGACTTCACCTGGAAGTGTGTATTGAATTGCTAATTTCTCGCCGCTATCGCTTTTCGCAATTCCACATCCATGATGGTCAAGAGATTGAATTTTTGTTTTGCCGGTATCTATTAAAGCCACATTAAACTCCTATTTCAATATAGGAAAATATATAGAAGCTAGGGGTAATGCAATGATTTTAGTAATCTTCAACGATTCTCCAAGACTTTGGAGTATCAAATAAAGTGTGAAGAACTTTGTTATTAATTGTATGTCCAGGCTTAAATGAATCAAAGTGACCTTTGAAAGGCATGCCAGCAAGATAAAGATCACCAATCAGATCAAGCATCTTGTGACGGACAAATTCATCCTTATACCTAAGACCTTCTTGGTTTACGACTTTATTCTCGTGCAGAACAATTGCGTTATCTAAAGAAGCACCTTGTGCCAAGCCCATTTTTTGCAACATTTCAGCTTCGTGTTTGAAACCAAACGTCCTTGCTCTTGAAAGCTCATGTTTAAACGACCTATCTTTATCAGAAAACTTAAAATTCTGAGTTCTGATTAATTGATCATTAAACTCTATTTGCATGTCGATAGAGAAGTCTTGTGAAGGAGTGATTCTTGTTTTTGAACCTTTGTCCTCAATAACTATCTCATCAGTAATTTCAATATATTTTCTAAGGCTATTTAGATTCTGAACCCCAGCACACTCAATCATGAAAATAAAAGGCTCAGAGCTTCCATCCATGATTGGAATTTCAGGGCCATCAGTTTCAATGATTATGTTGTCGATTTTACAACCCCATAATGCAGCCATTAAATGTTCGATTGTTGCAATTTCAACGCCACTTTTATTTTTGATAGTTGTGCCAAGAGTGGTAGTAGAAACAAAATCATACCTAGCTTTAACTGTATTATTTGTTTTAATATCTGTTCTAACGAACTGAATTCCAGTATTTGCTTCTGCTGGGTGTAGTGTCAAAGATGCTGGTTTGCCAGAATGCACTCCAATTCCAAAACAGCTTACCGTATGTTTAATTGTTCTTTGTTCCATATAATGCCTTCAATATATCTATTATAATGCGTTTAGAGCAGAAAAAATGCAATAAACATAATGTTACGGTTTGTTACATTCAAAAATTTAACTTTCTATTAAGATTTTTTTGTTAGGATTTGAGTAAATAATTTAGCAGTCAATAATGGAAGGAGAATATAAAGAATCGCTGGATTTTTCTCAGCCTGCAAATCTTTTTAGCCTTTATGCCGCTACGAGTTTGTTGCAAGGTTTTTACGCTACTGTAACAGGGACACCAAATATTTTTTTAAATGGTGTGTATGCGGGCATGCTTCTTTCTATGTCAGACGAAGAGCTGGATGCTAGTGTTTTAGATCCATCATGCCTGTTAACTGCTGAAGCGCTTACTGAAAGCTCGCTTGAAGAGTCCATGCAAGAATATTCATCCGAGTTGGAAAAAGATTTTCGAGCAGCTTATTCTTCACGCAAAGCATGGTACGATGATCTTGAGAAGTCAATAGGAACTAAAACTCTGAGTGAATTAATTGCGGGTAAATATATTGACGCACCAGATGCACCAGAAACTGCTATAAGAGCCATCTTTAAAAAGTTAGGTTTTTTTGATAAACATTCTGCAGCTGATTTAAATTTAGTAAGTGCTACAGCAGCTGGAGGAGTCAGTGCTTTCTTGAAGCAAGCTTCGCTAGCTGGTGAAACTTTGGGTGGTGGTATTGGTGCTGCGTTAAAGTATGTCGGGCTAACAGGGACAAGTAAATATTCTGAATATTTAGCTTCTTTAATTGTTATAAATAAAACATTTCAAGATATAGGCAAAACTTCTTTAAAAATACCTATGGATGTTTTTTGGTCTGGAATAGGTGGAAGTCTTGAAGGTTTAGAGGAGTTTATGAGAGATGTCGGAGTAAAAGATATGACTCTTGAAGGGATGACAGTGTCAGACTTTCAGGAACATATAGGCAAGGCTCTGGAAAAAGAGAAAGAGATGTTTTCAAAGATATACGCTACAGAAAAAAGAAAAGTTTCTACTTTTGACAAAACTTTTATGGAGAAAACTTTTTCTGACATTTATGTGCGTAATGTTAAAGCTGGGAAGAAATCAGACGAAATAATTTTGCGTTGGGCGATTATGAGAGCAGGCTCAGGTGCAGATGCATCATTGTTAGAGCTTAGTGATAGCGCCAGGGCGGCGGTTAGAGGAAGTCGTAGATATGTTGGACAAGCAGTAGCAGCTGCTTCTTCTAGCGCAACAAAAGGTTTGCTAAGTGGTGTATATTCTGCAGCAACAGCTGCTGTTGCAGGCGTGTCAGGTTTATTTTCTCCTGCAGAAAAAGCAGAAGAAGAAAAAGAAAGTTTTAGAAGAAAGGAACAAAAAAGATCTAACAGTAAAAAACGTAATAAGCGTAAGAAAGGCGGAAAGAAAAAATCAAGAGGACGTAGTAGGTAAAAGGAGTTATTTATGGATGGAAAAGTTTTAGCATATTTAGAAAAATTAAAAGTAACTTTCTTTGCATCACCAACTAAAGGTTTGGTTTATTATGAAAACCTGCTTTTACCTAAAGATGATAAAGGGCAGAATGATCAGGGTCATCAAAATCTTCGAGATGCGTTCAAAGATGCTTCATCTAAACAAAAAGATTTGATTGAAGAAACAATCGAAATGCTTAAATTTCTAAGAAAGCAAGCTATAGAAGACTCAGAAGCAAAAAAAATAATTGAGCAATTTTCTGCTGATATCCGAGATCAAGTTGCGATGAATCGAGTTATTGCCGAGAACTCTAGAGATTAATCTACAAAATCCTGATTTCTTTGCCTTTGCTTTTTAACCATCTTTCTGCGGTTTTATATTCAGGATACTGCGTAGCAACTAATTTCCAGAAGCTTTTACTATGATTCATTTCTATCAAATGGCATAGCTCATGCACCAAAACATATTCCACAATATCAAAAGGGCATTGAATCAGCTTTAGACTAAGCATGACGCGGCCAGACGAGCTACAGCTTCCCCAGCGTGAATTAGTATCTCTGATAGTTACTCCAGAATATTTGACCTCTAAAGATTTGCTATGAAAATCTAGGATTTCTTTTACTTGGCTAAGCAGAAGCTTCTTACAAAAATTATGTATTTTTGATTTTATAGCTGCTTCAGTTCCGTAAACAATCAAATTTTCTTGATCAATATGAGTCGTGCCTCGCAAACTATCAGCAAGTTGAATCTTATGTTCGTCACCAAAAATCTTTATTTTGGCACCACTCTTATATTCTTGATGTTCGGCCGTATATTTATGATGGCGAATAAGCCAGCTGTGATTTTGTTTAATAAAATTATGGATAGTGCGATCCAGAACAAAAAAAGGTGCTGTGACCTTAAACCCGGTCTCCCTAAGACTTTTCTTAATAGAAATGCGTTTATATTTAAAGTTTTTGACAATCCGCACAGGAATTGTCAACTCCTCATTGACTTTGAAGTCATACAAAGCGCTCATAAAATAAATATGTTTTTGTATTTAAATTAGCAAAGCTAGTGCTTTCAAATCAACTATTTTGGTTATTATTAGCTGATTCGACCTCAACTGTTTTATAGGCAGGGAGTATAGATTGTATTTTTACAATAAGGTCAAATACTGCAAAACCTGCAAAAGGTATTGCTCCAACTAGAGTATAGCAAATTCTGCTGAATGAAAATTGGATGCTGTCTTCAGTTACTGTCACTATTTTCTGGCTGTATTTCGCTTGTAATTCAAGGATAACCCAAGCGAACCCCATCAATATAGATGTAGCAAACTTAAAGGGGAATAATGTCCCAGTGATAGCAGCTGAAAGACTATATAAAACCCCTATGAATGCAAAATAGGCGCAATCCCAGAATTTTCTTTCTGCATGTTTAGCTCCAAACCAACCAAATAATGCGCCACCAATTGCTCCAAAAAAGAAAGAATGAAATCCAGGAACTACGACTAAAGTTTGCATAGTAAGCCTAGCTGCCATGCTAGAAACAGCCGATAACATTGTGCCAGTTTTTTGTAGAAATGTATTTCTATCCATGTTTAATTCCTTATACTGTAACTTAATGTTACACCTAATTAGTTAACAAAAGGTAAACTGAGCTTCAAGCATGATTAAAAAAAATAAGACTGATTTTGGGTTGTATGTTTTATTCCCAATATTCGTCGCGCTTTATGAGACGTCGGCATATCTTTCTAATGATATGTATTTGCCTGCTTTGCCAGAAATCAGAAGGTTTCTCGGTGTATCAGTTGAGCAAGCGCAAGACACTCTTACCATGTGGTTTTTGGGGACCTGTCTGTTTCAATTATTTGTTGGTCCGGTATCAGATAAATATGGTAGAAGGCCAATTTTATTTGCTGGAGCGGGAATATTTGTCTTAGGATGCCTAATTTCAGCCGTTGCTGAAAATATATACTTATTTAATCTTGGCAGGTTTATGCAAGGTTTTATGGTGCCTACCTGTCTAATTACTGCCTATGCAATTCTTCATGAATATTTTTCGACTCAGAAAGCAATACAAGTTCTTGCTTGGATGGGAAGTATAATAATTATTGGCCCTGCGATTGGTCCATTGTTGGGCAGCATCATACTTATGAAAGCGCAGTGGCAAATTATTTTTTATGTTTTGATTATTTGCGCTGTGATACCAGTGTTGGTTTTGTATAAAGTGATGCCAGAGAGCCAGGAGCTGAGTAGGGATAAGCCTTTAAACTTTAAGGATATTTTTGGAAATTATAAGCAGCTAGTGTTGAACAAGCAGGTTGTAGGTTATTCGCTTATTTTTTCATTCAATATTTTTGCACCGATTGCTTGGATTGTTGCTGGACCATTTTTGGTTATTGAAACATTCCACATGAGTGAAGCTGACTTTGGTTTTATTCAGCTTGAAGTGTTTGGCACATATGCAGCAGCTTGCTTGGTGGTGAATAAGATCTCGACTAAATATGATCCATTTAAGTTACTTAAAACGGGTCATAAGATTTGTATCATAAGTAGTGTAAGTGCGGTGATTCTTAGTTATATATTTATTGATAATCTCAAAGTGATTACGGTAATGCTAATTTTAATTTCAGTAGGGAACGCATTTGTTTTACCTGTTGCTAATCGTCTTTCGGTTGAGTCTTCAAGGTTGCCAAAAAGCTATGTGGTCTCGTTCTTTTTCATGGTTATTGGCTTGTCGACAACTTTTACTTCAAAATTTATCAGCGAAGTATTTGACTTTAATATTCAGGAATTTTGTTACTTAATTTTGTTTGTGAATTTAGCTTCGCAAGGGTTGATTATTTTGCTGAGTAAATCTAAGAAGTAAGGTTTTTTAAGTTATGCGAGGTGAATGCAAACTGCATGCATGAGCCATATTTATGGACTAGACAAAACTTACCCTGATATCTAGCTGGTCTTCTCAATCCATCAAATATTACCTCTAGATTAGATTCAGAGTAATTACATTGCCACTGTTTTGTAGTTAAGGATGATTTCAAAACAATTGTTGGTCTGCCTAAAATTTTTATTGCAATTTCAGGGGTTAAATCATGGTAGTCAATATTGTAACCATCTAATTTTATTTCATCTCCAGTGTGATATACATATTTGTTATTCACAAAAACTACATCTCGATCATTGTCAGCATAATCCCAAGAATATGTATGAGCTTCTGTTAAGCTTTCTTTTCCATCCCCGATGGCTTTAATAATCTCTCTTGTAGAAACGGTGTTATGATTAATAGCTAGCCCTCTGATAAAATGGGAGCATTTAAATTTATCGTTTTCTGAGTTGACAGTGAAAGCTTTGCAGTTAAGGCTTATAGATAATATCAATAAAAAGAGTGATTTCACTTAATCCTCAATAATAATTAGTCCTTTACTACGAAAATTGGTGCATAATTTAGAGTTAGGATGTCTACAATAAGCTCCATAATAGCTTTCTGTATGGCCGTCCTCGTCAGCAACAATTTTTATATATGAGTTATGATTATCGCATTTCCACATATATTCTTTCCGAGACAAATGTTTAATCCTGTCTGGGTGTCCTAGAGTAGATAATATCTCTCTGATATTCATTGATTTATGATGAGCATATTGTTCCTCTAGTCTTTTTGGAATAATTCCATGTGTCTGAACTACTTTGCCGTTTCTTGTTAAAACATAAAAATGATTCCACCTATATTGCATTTCTCTAATAGGATGAATGTCACTTGGGTCCCCGAGAGCTTTCTTTATGGTCTTGATGGATGGGTTTAGATTTTCATCTAAATGTGCCATGTGAATTAATTTAAGGCATGAATTCGCTTTTTCTACAGAGGCCCAAGAATAAAGGCTTAATGCTGAGAAAAATAAGGTAAAAATAATCTTTGTAATATTTGCCATTCTTATATTTTGATTTATAAGAGTCTATATGGCAAGGATTTGCTAGTCTTTAAGTAGGCTTTTTAAAGCATAAACAAGTTCAAGAGCTTCTTTTGGACTGAGGTCATCAGGCGAAATTGCCCTTAATTTTTCAAGTGCAGCATTATTAGTAGTGCTTTCCTGTCTATATTGATAAGCAAACAAGTCGTCAACGGGTGGCTTTTTAGATGTTTTAGGCTTTGTTTCTTGATGTAATTCTTTTAGAATAGTTTTGGCACGTTCAGTAACTGTTTTTGGAATTCCAGCAAGTTCAGCAACATTAATTCCATAAGATTTGTCAGCTACGCCTTTAACGATTTTGTGCAGGAATATAACTTGATTTTCCCACTCTTTTACCTTGGCAGTATAGCATTTCATTGAGTTTAATTTTGCAGTTAAATCTACTAATTCGTGATAGTGAGTTGCAAATAAAGTCCGGCAGTTAATTTTATTATGAATATGTTCTAGGCAACTCCAAGCTATTGAAAGTCCGTCATAAGTCGAAGTTCCACGGCCAACTTCATCAAGAATAACCAAAGATTTCTCTGTTGCTTGATTAAGAATAGCAGCTGTTTCAATCATTTCTACTAGGAAGGTAGATCTTCCTTGAGCTAAATCATCACCAGCTCCAACACGACAAAAAACACGGTCGACAATTCCAATAGTCGCTTTCTTAGCGGGGATAAAACAGCCAGCCTGCGCCATAATAGCAATCAAAGCGTTCTGCCTAAGGAATGTACTTTTACCAGCCATATTAGGGCCGGTGATAAGCCATAGCTTTTGACTATCTTCAAGAATGCAGCTATTTGGAATGAACTGCTGATCTTGCTTTGCAGCGTTGGATACTTCAACGACTGGGTGTCTACCATCTTCAACGTCAAAAGAAGTATTATTTTTAAGCGTTGGCCTACAATACTTATTCGCAATGGCTAGATTAGCAAAAGCAGTCAACACATCAATTTTAGCAGTCTGCTGCGATATCTCATTTAAGGAGTCAATCTCTTCAATGATTTTACCAATTATGTTTTGGAAGATTTCGTTTTGGATCAAGGCTATCTGATCCTTAGCAGAGGATAATTTCCCTTCAATCTCTTTGAGATCATCAGTAAAATACCTTGTGCAATTCACCATAGTCTGCCTATGAATGAAATCTTCGCTAGTTACTTTGCTGATATTGGTTTTCGTGACTTCGATATAATAACCGAGGACATTATTGAATTCGATTTTAAGATTTGGAATTCCTGTTTGTTCTCTATATTTTTCGCGCAGTTGATCGATCAAATCTTGGCCATGATCACGCAGTTCATACAATTCCTTAAGCTCTGGGCTATATTCTGGCGATATAAAGTCTTCTTGATTAAGATGCAGATCTTTTTCAATTAAAACTTCATTCAGCAAAGCAAGCGCTGCACTTGGCCTACCCAAGTCAGCAATAATTTTATTAAGAGCAGGGATATTCTTTTTATTTAAAAACTCACCAATCTCCTTAGCAGTCTCCAAAGCTAATTGAATCTTATACAGATCTCCGGGTGAGCCTCTAAGGTAAGACAGCCTGGTGATTATTCTTTCTAAATCAGGGAATAATTTAAGTTTCTTTGTTATAAACTCATTGATTTCAGAGTTGTTGATAATTGCCTCAATAGCATCATAACGTTCATTGAGTTCATCAATATTAAGTGTAGGCTGAGAAAGGAACTTATATAAAAGCCTACTCCCAAGAGGGCATTGAGTTTTATTAATCACACTGAAAAGGCTTCTGCCAGCTGTATTTGTTGGTCTAAAAATCTCCAGGTTATTAATCGCCGGTTCGTCGATCACCATATATTGGTTAGTGATTTCAATTTTTGGTGGGCTAATTAGAACATTTTCCTTCTTTTGTGTGATGGAGATATACTCAAGAACAACGCCGCAACTAATTACCATGCTTTCAGTAAATTCGCCGAATGAATCTAGGGTCTTTACATTAAAATTATTAAGCAATTTTGTTTGATTTTTTTTAAAGCTAAAATGACTATCCGAGAAGGTGACAATTTTCTTTTTATATGCTTCGTATATCGGCTTAAAATCAGGATCAATAACCAAAGAATCTGCAATAATGATTTCAGATGGTGCAATTCTAGAGATCTGTTGTTGCAGGTGGTTTTTATCAGCAGTTAAACACTTGAACTCTAACGTTGAGATATCAGCATAAGCAATTGAAAAACAGTCATTATACTTATTAATAGCTAGCAGATAATTTGACTGTTTTGCCTCAAGAAAATTCTCTTCTGTTAAGGTTCCTGGGGTAATGATTCGTACTACATCGCGCTGAACAACTGCCTTATGACCACCACGTTTTTTTGCTTCTTGTGGAGTTTCTAATTGATCGCAAATCGCGACCTTTAATCCCTGTTTAATAAGCTTACGAATATATAATTCTGCACTATGATGAGGCACTCCGCACATTGGAATATCCTGTGAGTCTGTCTTACCTCTTTTTGTGAGTGTAACTTCAAGAATTGGTGCAGCTTTTATTGCATCTTCGAAGAATAATTCATAGAAATCACCCATGCGGAACAACACAAGACAATCCGAATGATTATCTTTCACCTGAAGATACTGTTGCATCATAGGTGTGGACTGAGAAGCTTGCGTCATAAAAACTAAATTTCCTTAGGCTTTTTGATATGTCTAATTTTGAATATCAATAATATCCCTGGCAGAGCAGCGATAATACTTACAAGGAAGAATATGCTCCAGCCATAATCATCGACTATAAAACCTGATGATCCAGAAATTAAATTTCTTCCAGTTGTGGCAATAGAGCTGAATAAGGCATATTGAGTAGCTGCGAATTTCTTATTACACATGCTGCTTATATACCCTACAAACACAACGTCACCAATAGATCCAGAGATGTTCTCAATGAGAATAGTTGCAGTTAACATCGCGTTATTATGTCCAACTTGATCTTGAACAATAAACATTACATTAGAAAGCATTTGGATAATTCCAGCAAATAGCAGCGATTTTATTAAGCCAAACCTGTGTGCTATGACTCCACCTAAAAATGTTCCAAATAGAGTTGCAGGCAAGCCATAGGTTTTAACTATTAGGGCAATTTCTGTCTTAGTAAATCCAGTTTTTATAAGGAAGGGATTGGTCAAATTTCCGGCAAGTGCATCACCAAGTTTAAACAATACAATAAATAACAATAAATATTGCCAATCTTTCATTGTAATTAAGTTTAGGAAAGGTTTAATAACAATGCTGTGCAAATGTTCCGTGTAAGAAAGAATCTTGTTCACCGCCTTTTCTCTCAAATGTTTAGGCTCAGAGCAAATTAACGTAACTATAATAGACATAGCCATAATTACTGCTGCCGCATAATAGGCGTAATTCCAATTACTGTAGTCAGCGATAACCAATAAAATTGCTCCAGCCATGTATAGGCCAATCCTGTAGCCATATATATACATAGTTACCCCCATTGGCTGGATGTCATCAGAAAGACGTTCAATTCTGTATGCATCAACTATAATGTCTTGAGTCGCAGAAAGAAAAGCTACTACTGTAGCAATTCCAGCGCATATCAGTAGGCTGTTTTCAGGTTTTATATTAGCAAGGGCAAATACTGCCACAGACAATAATATTTGCACAACTAGAAGCCAGCTTCTTCTTTGTCCCATTTTCTTTTGTAAGAAAGGTAGTTTAATTCCATCAATAAAGGGAGACCATAAAAACTTTATAGAATAGGGAATTGCTACAAAAGCAAATGCACCAATTTCTCTCATTGAAATACTATGCTCTGACAACCATGTTTTTAATGTTGAAGCTGTCAAGGCTAGTGGAAAACCGCAAGCGATTCCCATAAATAATATACAAATGAGTTCTGGATGTCTAAAAAGGTCTGAGAGTTTTTTTCTTTTTGTTTGTTTCATAATGCAAACTGAGACCTTGGTGACCCCTACGGGAATCGAACCCGTGTTTTCACCGTGAAAGGGTGACGTCCTAACCGCTAGACGAAGGGGTCATTTGAGTTTCAGATTATATGGTTAAATTATTTTAAATCAAGTAGTTTTGTATTAATTATTAAAAAGTTTTTTTCTACATCTGTAGTAGGAAAATTTTCTTTGGTAAAAGCTAATAATTTCTTTTGGTTATTGTCAATAAGTTCGATCTCTAAAATATCACCGGCACCAAAATTTAGTACGTTTTTTATCTTAGCGATTATTTTTCCTTCTTCGTTTTTTACATCGCAATCAATCAAGTCGTTTATATAGAACTCTGACTCTTCAGTTTTTGGCAGCTCGCTTTTTAAAATAAACAACTCAGTCGTTTTAAGCTTTTCAGCTTGGGTTCTATCTTCGATTCCAGCAATTGTACATATAGCGTTAGTTCCATCTGTAAAATTTAGTGACTTAAATTTCACAGCTTCTTTTTGTGAATTTACAAATGAATATTTTTTTATATTTTCTGGGTTGTCGGTAAAGAATCTAGTTTTGATAGCTCCTTTAATGCCATGTGCTGAAGTGATGACTCCGATCAATAAATAATTTTTGTCCATATATAAGAAACTGCCTAATTATATTTGCTATACTAAAACATATAGTTTATATTTTTTGTAGTAATTTTTATCACAAATAAAGTATTTCAATATGCGTGGAAAGTTTTTTTTAGTGGTCTTCTTTTTAGTGGCCATTTTTGGTGGTGCATACTATTACTATGGTGATCTTAAGCCACATTTACAACTTTTAGATAAAAAAGAAAAAAATCAGACAGTAGTTCAGATTTTGCCATTTCCAGTTGTATTAGCTGATAGCCAGGGCCAAAGAAATAGCAGTCTATATGATTTATTGAAAGGAAAAACAAAACATATTGTATCTGTTTCTAATGCTCGTTTAGATTTCAGCGGCTTGTTCAAAAAGAAAGATATGTATTTTGATGGTGCATTTATTAACTTTTCTTATAATGAGGATTCTAAGAAAGTGCATTTCAATGGAACTTTGCATGGTGGTGCTAAGGATCAAGAGATCAATGGGGATTATTATTTTGATGGTAAAAATAATATTATCTTAAATGTTAAATTTTCTTCGGACATCCACACTTTAAATCTGCAATCAACCTATACTCCAAGCGGCCATAATTTGGATGAGGGCACATTAAAAGGTCAATTTGCATATCAATCTAATGATTTATTTAATTCATCTGAAGAGTTTGCAAATTTGTCATCAATTCTTGGTGTGAAGTTTAGAGCAAAAGAAAACGCTAAATTTTCTGGTGAATTTGAATATGAAGATGAATTTAAGCTTAAGAATACACATTTTATTTCTGATAATGCAGAATTCTCGCTTGCGATAGATACTCCAAAAGATAAAAGATATGATCTTATTTCCTCATTGAATATTTCAAGGATGAATCTAGATGGTATCTTCCAGCAGCAAGATAATAAAGCAATCAGCAAATTTGTATCACTTGGCTCACTTGTGCTTTCTGAATATGCAAAAGGTTACGAGTTGCTTGGTGAAGTTAAAGCTAACGGAATTCAGCTTAATAAAACTACACTTAATAATCTTGAGATTGACATTGATTGTAATGAACATAAGCGCGCAGATGTTAAAAAATTCCAGGTGCAGGTTAATAAAAACCATTTTATCTATTCAAAAGGCACACTTGATAATGATGTTCACAGGCCGAAATATCATGGTGACCTTGTAGTTAAGTCAAATGATTCAGAAGGTCTTTTAAGTTTATTTGGGTTTGATAATGCCGATGAGCTTGCTGCTGAGCATAATTTAACAATGAAATCCAAAATCATTTTAACACCAGTGATGATGGATTTGAGTGATTTTAAAGTTGAAGATTCAAAGTTCAATGCGCAAGGAGATCTTAGGATTTCTTATTATCCTAATGATTTCAAATCTGTTTATGCCAAGCTTTCGTTAGATGACTTTGATATCAATTCTGACACTATGATCAATAACTTCGTTAAGAGATATAACTTCCTAACTAATTCAAACAAGAATACATTTACTCAAGAGAATTTAAATTTCCGAAAGTTTAAATCTATTTACGATGTTTCTTTGAATTTTAATAATCTAAAATATGGCGAGCATAAAATTGATCTAGCTAAAGCTCAGATAGTTCTTAGAAACGACGCATTCAATATTCACGACATTCATGTTGAGTCGCCAATGTCTAATTTTACAGGGCATTTCGGCATAGACACTTCACATGCTAAGCCATATCTTACGCTTGTTGTTAGTGGAGATAGCGTAGATGGAAACATGCTTCATGGACTTATTTTTGGAAACAACGCTCAGCAGAACAGTAATGAGTCTGTTTACTCGAAGAATCAAAGCAATGATCCAAAAAATGTTGCTTATCAATTGCCGAATTATAACCTGGATTTCTTTAGGTTTGATAAATTCAATGGATATTTGAAACTTAAATTCAAAGATATGGTTTTTGAAGATATGAAAATAAATGATTTCTATCTTGATTCGGTCATAGAGAATGGATTAGTAAAAATAAGAAAGCTGAATACGAGGCTATTTGATGGCTATTTGCAATCTCTTGGAAACATTGCTCTAAGTCCTTTTGCTTATAATATTGCTTATTCATATTCAGGTGGTGATATTGGTAAACTCTCCCGTGAGTTGTTTGGAAGCGAAAGGTTTAAAGGCAAGCTTAATATGACCGGTAATTTATACGGTAAAGGTGCGAGCTTGCACGAAGTTGCTGCTTCATCAGGCGGTGTGTTTAACTTTAGGGCAAGCAAATTACAAGCTGATAAATTTAATATTAAAACTTTATTAAATACTTACGGCACTTATCTTCCGAAAGATTTTGATAACAAAATAGGCAAGGGCTCTACTGATTTCAAATTCTTTAAAGGCAAAGCAGAAGTGGAAAATGGCCATTTGATAATTAAAGAGTCAGAATTTTCTGCCGATAAGGTGGATGGTAAATTAAGTTCTGATTTAAATCTATTCAATGGCGCTCAGACAACAGCGGCTAGTTTTGCTTATTTAGATAATAATGGCAAGGTTGATGGATTCAACATTTCTTTTGTTGGTCCTATCAATGATCCTAAATTGAAGTTTGGAACTGAAGCTTCTAAATAATCTTTTTAAGGATATAGCAAATCCAGCTTTCTAGGCTAAGCTCTTTTTCAAGCTTGAATCCTTGTGTTTGATATTTCTCTAAAATTTCTGCTTTCTGATAATCAACAAACCCTGAAAGAATAACATAAGCATCTCGCTTCGAATATTTATTCATATCTTCAGCTAGAGAAATAATTGGTTTTGCCAGAATATTTGAGACAATAAGAGAGTAGGGCGCTTTTTCTTTAATTTGCTTGTGATAAAACCCATTTGCGAAGTAAGCTTCAATATCAACTTCATTTTTTTCAAAGTTACTGATACTGACTTTTACAGACTCATTATCCATGTCAGACGCAATAATTTTTGTCTCGGGGTGTTTCTTTTTCAAAGCAATAGCAAGAATGCCAGATCCGCAGCCTATGTCAGCACAGGAACTTGGATTAACTCCAGAAGAAGCAAGGTAAGAGATAGCCTGAAGGCAGAGTTTGGTTGTTTCATGTTCGCCGGTACCAAAGGCTCTGTCCGGGTTAATATGTAAATTAACTTTATCTGCTTTGTCTGGGAAATTGTCAGTGTGAATGTAGAATTCTTCAATTTCTATGGGTTTGAAGTTATTTTGAGTCTCTTTTACCCAATCTTTGTTTTCTATATATCCCCTGATGATGGGTTGGTTTTTGATAATATTGACTAATTTAAGCTCTGTTCTGATTAATTCCTCAGGTGATTGTAGATAGATTTTTATAATCCAAATGTCGTCATCATGATTCTCAAGGCTTGGAGCAACTTGATCTTTTTCAAAATATTCATAATCAAATTCAAGAAGGTCAAGCTCATGGGTAATATCAAATAGATCACGGTAAAGCGTGTGAATGCTTAAAGTATGAAAAAACCGTGGCTGAGCAAAAGCATTATCTTCTGCTAAACTGTCTTTATCTAGAGACAACGCGACCCTGTCTTTGTCTTTGCAATTTTTCAACCTGTGACTCTTTCTTGGAAGTCTCTGCAGCAGCTTTCTTCACAGATGGAATTTTTGCTTCAGACGCGAGTAACTGCATCGTTTTGCTATTTAGAGCTTCTCTAATCTTTGGGTTTTTGACTGTTTTGTTCAAGAAATCCCAAACAGATTTACGCATAATATTCTGTATTTTAGCAGTCTCATGCAACTTAGAATCTTTTTCAATTAGATATAAGCTAATTTTTTCAAACGCTGTTTTTAAAGCTTCTCTTTGCTCGGCAGAATAAAGCTGTGTGTTTGGTTTTGAAAGTTGAACCGCTAAACATAAAGGCGTATTTGCTCTTCTGTTTTGTGCAGCAAGATCAACTCCTTCTTGATTCTCGACAATTATTTTTACAGCTTCTGGGTTTGCATTCCTTATTGCTAGATGTAACAGGGTGTCTCCTTGTTCGAATCTAGTTTCTGAGGGCAGCATATGCTCTTTTAACAGTTTCTTCAGCTCTTCTGCGTTACCAGAGGTAACGGCAGTTTTGTAACGTTCAGCGACGTCTAATCCTTCTCTCACATCATTCATAACTCTCTCACAGTCATTAAATTTTAAAAATGTAGGCGAATTCTATTAGAAAGATTTATATAACACAACCCTATTAAGTGATGATTTTTAAGAAATTCTTAATATTTCGTATTTATTGTGTAATGGTATCACAGGGAATCTAAGAGAAATCCTTACGGGAATTGAATGCTGCGGCAATGGTGCCTTCGTCTAAATAGTTCAGTTCTCCACCGATTGGAATACCACTTGCAAGTCTTGTGACCTTTACGCCAATATCTTTTAAGTGGTCCATGATATAAAAAGCGGTTGTTTGGCCATCCACAGAAGTGCTAGTGGCAATGACCACCTCTTGAATATTTTCATCTTTAATTCGCTTGAGTAGGTGATTCATATTAAGCGATTCAGTGTCGTAATTTGTTGATGTTGAAAGGTTGCCGCCTAACACTTGGTATTTGCCATTAAACACATTAGCTTCTTCAAGAGACCACAAATCCGAGATATTTTCTACTATACATAACATGGTGGCTTCTCTTTTCTCATCAGAGCAAATATAGCAAATCTCTTGATCGTCATAATTTCCACAATTTTTGCATTGATGCAAGCCTGTAGCCGCATCTTCAATCGCTTTAGCTAAAGGTAACATCACCTTTTCTTTGTGGTTGAGTAAATGAATTGCATATCTTTTGGCAGTTTTATTACCAACGCTTGGCAGCCTAGATATATAATGAATTAAATACTCTAAACGATTAGACATTTTTTCTTAGAATTTCAACCCAGGAGGCATTCCACCCATCATGCCAGACATAGAGTCTTTTGTTTCATCATCGAGTTTTTTCTTAGCGTCATTGTAAGCTGCAACGATAAGGTCTTCAAGCATATCAACTTCGTCTTTTGAAGCTAGGGAAGGGTCAATCTTAACTGATTTCATTTCATTTGATCCTGAGATGATGACTTTAATCATTTCGCCGCCAGATGTGCCTTCAAATTCTTGCGCTGCCAGTTTTTCTTGCTGATCTTGCATTTTCTTCTGCATTTCTTGAGCTTGCTTCATTAGGTGATTGATATTCACATTGACCTCTTATTGTTTTATGGTTTTTATTGATTCAATTTTAACATCGCTGAAATTGTTAAAAACAGCACTTATCATCTCATTATTTTTTATATCTTCAAGTTCTTTTTCCTGAAGGGTTTTGTGCTCTTTATTATTGTCTGAGGGAGCATCTTTTACAATTTCAATAGTCCAAGATTTATGGGTGAATTCTTTTAGCTTGGTTTTTAATTGATTGATAAATCCAATTCCATCGACAGTTGGTTTCAACTTTAAATGCGTTCCTTCAAGGCTAAGGGGGATAACATCAGTACGAAGATGATGGTAAAGTATCATTTCCTTCTTTTTCTTTAGAAGTTCTACTATTGCTCCAAAATTTGTAATTGGCGTATTAGTTGGCAGCTGTACTTGATCTATTGTTGACTTAGATTTTTTTTTTAATTCACTAGCCATTTCAACCGGGGTTGGCTCTGAAGACAAATAGCAAATTCGGATGAATAGCATCTCAATAGTTGGAATCGGCAAGTCTGAAGATTTAAGTTCAGAGATTCCTTTGAACAGCATCTGCCAAATTCTAGAAAGTCTTGGGATATTAGCTTCAGCAGTGATTTGCTGTAATTGCGCTTTATCGAATTCCGACAAGTAGGCAGAGTCTTTATAATTCGCAACAGATAACATTTTAGATGCTTCAGTGCAAATCTCCAACAAATCCTCTATCAAATAAGAGGGCTCAATACCTTGCAGGAATAATTTATGAGCTGTTTCAATACAAGCAGCTGTTTCACCTTTAAAAAGATTATCAAAAAGCTTATATGAAGTTCCTTTATCAGAAACACCTAAAGTTTTTTCAACAAATTCAGCGGTAATTTTGCTATTAGAATTTAAAATAACCATGTCCAACAGCGAAAGCGCGTCTCTAGCAGAGCCTTGCGCATGAGTCGCAATTATTTTCACTGCTTGTTCTTCGCAATCAACTTCTTCTTTTTTGCACACTTTCTGAATCAACTCCATTAATGTTTCAACAGTAAAGCTGCGCAGATCATGCTTCTGGCATCTTGAAATAATAGTTAGAGGAATCTTGCGATACTCAGTTGTAGCAAAAATAAATTTCAAATGAGCAGGGGGTTCTTCAAGCGTTTTCAGCAGCGCGTTAAAGGCGCTGTTTGAAAGCATGTGAACTTCATCGATGATGTAAATTTTATATCTTCCAAGGATCGGTGCGTAGGTTGAGTTTTCGATTACTTCGCGAATATCACCTACGCCTGTTTTACTTGCGGCATCAAGTTCAATAATGTCTGGATGGCTTTGCTCAGCAGCAGACAAACAATTCTTGCATTTATGACAAGGGACATAAACCCCATCTTTCTCTTGCAGATCTGTGCAGTTTAAAGTTTTAGCTATAATTCTTGCGGTAGTAGTTTTGCCAATTCCTCTAATCCCGCTTAGTAAAAACGAGTGTGCTACTTTTTTCTCGCGGATTGAGTTGTTGAGGATTTTGACTAAAGCCTCCTGACCGACAAGCTCGCCAAGGTCTTGAGGCCGATATTTTCGTGCTAAAACAATATAGTTGGAATCTGCATTTGTCATAGCATCAGAATATAACATTTTGTTTCTGAAAAATTAACAGAAAATATAATAAATTATGCTTTGTTCGCTGAGGGCTTCAAAAAGGAGCGATTTCAAGTTAGGATAAATTCAATACTAATTTCAGTGATTTTTCTATCTGATTTATAATATTCTGCGGAACTTGTCCTTGATAGTCTTCCAACCTTCTTTTATCCAAAGTTCTAATTTGATCGCACATTGCCTTACCTTCAATTCCATTGTTAGAAATTAAAACTTCAAATGGATAAACTTTTTTTGCTTGCGAAGTGATAGGCAAGATAACAACCCTATCTGAGTATGTGTTTTGAAGGTTATTAGATACAATGACAACAGGCCTTCTCTTTTTTGTTTCAGAACCTATTGATGGGTCTAAGTTTGCAAAGTAGATGTCTCCTCTTTTCATAGTCAAATACCTTCTGCATCAATTGATTTCCAATCCTCAATTGTTTTATTGCGCTCTTTATCTTGGTTTGCTTCTTTGTACGCTAAAGCAAGATTCTCTTGATTGGCAGAAATCTTGTTTTTTATAGCATCAGAAACATATTTACTCAGCTTGCCAGCGGGTACTTGCTTTTTAAGGGAGTAATATAAATTCTCATCTACTGTAATACTTATAGTTTTCATGTTAATCCTAGAGTCATTTCACAATATATAATATATATTATATCATATATATTATCAAATGTATTTATGCGTGGGTAAGTCAAATGCATAAAATAAAGCTTGGGAAAATAGAAGAAGTGAGACTGGAACGACCCAGTTAGAGGACGATGCGGCTGCTTCCTTTCGGACCTGACCGGATTACGACATATCTGCCCGCCCAGCCTCGAAGCTAAGATAACTTAAATAAAATATAATGCAAATAAAATGCTAGTAATTACTGCGTTTACGCATGTATTTATGGTCAGTGAACTCGAACAAATCTTGGTTCAATTCATTTGGCTGCTCGATATCAAGGAAAGTTATATCAACCTGATTTAGCGACTCATCAACAACTTCAAGCTTGTGAATAATAAATGGGTCTTGGCTAAAAGTAAGGGTCATACTGCTATCTTCCCCTTTTTTTGCCAAATTTATTTTCAGCTTTTTGTCATCATAATGCATCTTCTTAACGTAAATCTTTTCCTTGTTGAAATTGATATTATCCTTAACAAGAAGATTCACGAAGTCATTTCTTGAGCAGAAATAGCTTATTTGATCCAACTTCTTGTCATGGTGGATCATATCTTTATTATTAAGCAGAATAAGAATTTCTTTCGGATCTTTATACTCCCAGCGCATTTTTCCAGGGCGTGACAGATAAAGCTTACCCTTCTGAATATTGCCGTAATCATCTGTTTGGATAAAATTTGCAGAAAGATTTTTAAGTGAGTTAAGATATTTCTCAGCTTTTTCTACCTGGCCTTTTGATTTTTTCGAATAGGACTTGGGAATAGTAGAGAATTTATCAGCGTGACTATAAAAAGCGAAGATAATTGTAGTAATGCATACAAGAGATCTAATTATCTTCATTTTCAGTATTTGCTAAAATTTCCCGTTTGCCAACATGGTTAGCTGCACTAACTATACCATTTTGTTCAAGTTGGTCAATAATTGTTGCTGCCCGGTTATAGCCAATTTTGAAATATCTTTGTAGATAGCTTGTCGAAGCTTTTTTCTCTCTAGTGACTAGAGCGACTGCTTGATCGTAAAGATCGTCAAGATCTCCAGAGTTTCCACCTCCGCCACCCATAGATTCGCCTGGTCCTTCTTCGGTAATATCAACCGAGTAGCTAGGGGCAGATTGATTTTTCAAGAATTTTACAACTGCGTCAACTTCACTATCAGCAACGAATGGTCCATGTACTCTTTTAATTTTACTGCCGCCAGACATGTATAGCATATCACCTTTGCCAAGTAACTGCTCAGCTCCCATTTCGCCTAATATGGTTCTACTATCTACTTTTGAAGTTACGTGGAAGCTAATTCTAGTTGGGAAGTTTGCTTTGATTACCCCGGTAATTACATCTACTGAAGGCCTCTGAGTCGCCATGATAATATGAATCCCAGCTGCCCTAGCCATTTGTGCCAGTCGTTGGATCGAGCCTTCAATTTCCTTGCCAGCAACAATCATAAGGTCAGCCATTTCATCAACTATCACCACAATAAAGGGTAAAGATTTCTTCTCAATTTCGACGGTTTCATAGATTGGCTTACCAGTTTCAGGGTCAAAGCCAGACTGAACCTTACGTTCTAGAGTGGTGTTATTTTTAATAGCCTCTTTGATTTTTTGATTATATCCTTCCATGTTCCTCACATTTACTTGTGACATCAGGCGGTATCTATTTTCCATTTCGCGTACAACCCATTTTAGGGCGGTAACTGCTTTACCAGGTTCAGTAACCACTGGTGCAAGTAAATGAGGGATTCCATCATAAATTGAAAGTTCCAGCATTTTAGGATCAATCATGATGAACTTACATTCCTCGGGTGAGTGTTTATAAAGTAAAGACAGGATCATAGTGTTAATAGCAACCGACTTACCAGAGCCAGTTGTTCCAGCGACAAGCAGGTGAGGCATCGCTGCTAGATCTGCAATAATCGAGTTGCCGCTAATATCTTTACCAAGAATCATGGGTAATTTTTTATCAGCTTGAGAATAATGTTTATCTTCAACTAACTCTCTCAAGTAAACAATCTCGCGCGTATCATTTGGCAGTTCAATACCAATTGAGTTTTTGCCAGGAATCACTGCAATCCTTGCTGAAGTTGCAAACATCGTTCTTGCAATATCATCGGCAAGCCCAACAACCCTGGAGGATTTTGTTCCAGCAGCCGGTTCAAATTCATATAAGGTTACAACTGGTCCTGGATATACGCCAATGATGTCACCATTTACGCCAAAATCACGCAGTGCATTAGTCAGCTGATCTGCTTTTTCATCAAGAATCTTTCTTGGTATAGAGGCATTGCTTGATTTGGCATCAATTTTGTTTAACAAGTCAGAGCCAGGCAGCTTAAAATCTGATGTGTCGTTAAAAGAAAGTTGAGTCGATTTAGGTGCTTTTGGTTTAGCAGGCTCGCTTGTTTTCTTAAACATCATGGGTGTTTCATCAGCAGAAGCAGCGATATGGCGGTCTTCTACAAATGGAGAGGGAGCAGCTTTTTTAGCTAGCATTTTGCCGCGTAACTTGCTTGCCTTGGAAGTTAAACTTCTAGCGATATTGAATGTTGTTAGGATCACATGCCATGTGTTTCTGAACACAAAATATATATTATGCCAAATGAAAATCAGGGCAGCTTTCCACGCGTTCAGCCTAAATCCAAGTGCGAAATAAAAGGAAAGCAAAAATAAGCTAACGCCAATATATATATGGTAAGGAATTTCTTGGTTCTTGATCCAGACATAAAGCTGGGTCCCAACAACGCCACCATAAGAATCAAACACCCAGTTGCTGCTAGGGGTTAACTTGGTGATGATCGCCAAAAACAGGCAAATAGTAATTATGTAAGCGATGAATTTAATAAAAAAGCTATAACCCTTATAATGGGTAATGTTTTGCATTCCCCAGGCAAAAGGCACCAGTATAATCATGTATGAGCCAATTCCAAAAAGCTGCAAGAATAAATCTGCTGAATAAGAACCAAACTCACCAAAGAAATTATTTGGCAAACTGTCAGTTACATTATTAAACGAAGGATCTTGTATGTCAAAGCTTGCAACGGATACGGTCGCAATCACAGTCAAAGTCACTAAAATCATTCCAGAAAGAATAGTGCCAATTTTTTTGGCTGTGGAACTAGATCTGTTGCTCATTATTTAAATGCTTTATTACTGTATAAGATGATGTACAATGCCACCAATACTAAACGAAAAATTTGTTTTTGAGTACTATATTCATGTCTAGGGAATTAAATTTTATTTTTACTGTTGAAAAGCAACAAACCCATTTGGCTGTATCGATTATTTCATTTTTCTATAATGTGATTCAGATTATCAATAAACAGATCAAGTGCGAGTTAAATATTAAAATTCATAATGCTGGCGTAAATCTTGAAATTGTTACTGATTCAGAAGAATACAAACATAAGATTGGCTTGCTTGCTAAGCAATATGGCGAGGTGTTGCAAAACAAAATTCCAATGAATGATTTATTTGGTGGTGATGGCGATGCAATAATGGAGCTTAAAAAAATGCTTGATTTAGCAATTGTCGAAATGCAGATTTTAGGTTCTAATGATTCTGGAGGTGAGATGACGCCAGATGAAATCAGGCAAAGCTCGAACTCGCTTCTAACAAGTTTAGGTAAGGTATTTGCAACTAGTTAAAAATACGAGAGGGCGGTATGAGTGCAAACGAAACAATTATTAAACAGCAAGATTTTGGCCGCTGGGTTAACGTAGACCTTTACATGGATGCGATTCGCAATAAATGCAAGGGCAAGCTTGGCCATGCAGAGATCACAACTTTATCAAATATGTTTGCAATCATCTTTGCCTTAAAGGCCAGAGATTTTGTTAATTATAAATCTGATCAATCACCTGGTGATATTAAGTCAGACGCACAAAGATGTGCCGATAACCTACATTCTTATTTACAGAATTATCCTACCATAAAAAAAGATTGGCTTGAGCTTTTCGTTATTGGTTACTCGGGTGAGTCAATCATGTTGCAGAATGTTGAAAGGACGCAGGATATTTTGCAAACCAGAAGTGATAATTTAGAAGATGATAATTACGCACTAAATGCGGCTCTTTTTGTTTCAACTCTTGATGACAGGTTAAATGAAAAGCAACAAGAGCAGATTACTAAAGCAATTATCAAAAGAACTACTTTGCGTAAGGAAATTGTCCAGAAACGCATGGGGCAAAAAGTTAAAGGTAAAAAAAGATTTAGGAATTTATTTTCAAAAAAGGCGCCAGTTAAATCAGCCAAGAAACCACGCGTGGTGATGATTGAGTATATTTTTCAAGGAATTCTATCGGGTGTGACTTTAATTGTAGGGGCAAAACTATTTCCGGCTTTTGGCATGATGTCCGCTCTTTCTGGAGGGGTCGTTGGCTATTTAAGTTCCGGTCCTCTTTTTAGGAGCGCCAGTAAAGTTCATGAAAGCCTTTCAGGCTATTACATTATGGCTAAATATCGATTCTCAAAAGAAAAGCCACAATATGGCAGAACCACTTTAAGGCAAGAGGAGCTAATGCCTATTTCCAATGATGGTGTTGAAATAAGTGATGAGATTCGAAGTCTAAAACAATCAATCAGCCAAACAGTGGCAAAGCAAAAATCAACAATGGCGAGATATTCTGCGGCTGCAAAAAAACCAACCTCCGTTGCGGGTAAAAGAGAAGTCGAAATGCTGCAAGATGACAGTCATAATGAGGGCAACTTAACTGTCGATGATCTAGAGAATGTCCATTTGGCTAAAAAATCTTATGAAATTGAAACTAATTTAAGGATTAGTGGAATAGAAGAGGCGAGTATCTCGAAAGTTAAAGTTGATCGCAGCTTACCGAATGTTATAAAGAAAGATAAATCACTTAAGGTTTAGGTGTTTTGTGTCCTAATTTTTCGACCTTAGTTGCGAAATATTTTGATGTTTTTGCTGAGTCAGTATGAATAGGCACAGTGCCAATAACTTCAATCCCTTCGCTTGCTAAAGAGCTGACCTTCTTTGGGTTATTGGTAATAAGCTTGATTTTGCTAATTTCCAGTGATTTCAGAATCTTTGCGGCAATATCAAAAGATCGTTCATCATCATCGAAACCAAGCGCAAGATTAGCGTCAACAGTATCCAGGCCTTTGTTTTGCAGAACATAAGTTCTCAGTTTATTAGTAAGCCCAATACCTCTGCCTTCTTGCATAAGATAAACAACTACTCCGGCTTTTTCCTTAGACTTGGCGATTAGTTTTAAACTATCGCGCAATTGCTCGCCACAATCGCAATCAAGCGAGCCCAGTAAATCGCCTGTGTAACACGAAGAATGAATTCTTACTAACGGAACATCCACTGAAGATGGATCTCCAACTATAATAGCATAATGATCCCTGCCACCAATTGTTGGTCTGAATGTTGTGATGCAGGCTTCTTTAGCATCTTTGAGGTTTAGCGGTGCGGTAAAGAGATTATTTAAAGAATCATTTCGCTGCATTTTATATGACTCGATATCGCTTGAATCAATATTGATAATATCTGCATTATATTGGCTATTTTTTATAATAAGTGCTGCTGGGACAAGTTTGGCCAGTTTTAGAATTTCAAGAATTTCTTTGTAATCTCTGCCAGATTTATAATTTGCATCTTCAAGTTTGAAATTTTTATCAATGGTAATTTGGTTGATATACTCCAGGCTGACGATATCTACGTCAATTCCGATGGAGAGATCTGTCTTGATGCCAATTTTTTCTGCTCTGTTTTTACTGATCAGAATTGTCTTTCTATGTTGATGAAGTGTATCTAGCATAGGCCTTTCAAGAGATTCGCTAGCTAGCACCAAAGTAGTTTTATTAAATAATATTGGTAATCCTTTACGCAAATCATTGATTGCACGCTCAAATTTGATTACAATTTTCTTTTGTTCAATCAAATTAAATAATTTGTTGCCTGGCATGACGACTTACTCTGGTTTAAATATATTTATATTGTCTAATGCTCATTTTATACAAGAGTTAATTGAACAAATTTGTGACCAGAGTCAGATTATTCCGGTGCAGAATTCTAAGGATTTATTATCCAAACTTGATTTGGAGGCGAAAAATTTACTGATAACAGATGAATCGAAAGATTTAGGTGAAGTTGGTTTATTGCTGCCGGTAATTGAGATTGCAAAAAAGCAGCAAATAAAAAATTCACTATTTCTTAGAACTCCGGTGAGTTTTGGTGATTTGTTGAAGAAGATAGATTTTGCTTATAAGTCTCTTGCAGGCTCAAGGAGAACAATTAAGCTTGAGCAAGATGTTCTTTTTTTGCCATCAAAGAAGATGCTAATAATTCTAGATAAGAATGAGGTGCTTAATTTTGATGTCACTCAGAAAGAGGTTGATTTGCTTACCTTCCTATCAGAAGCCAAAAATGGTGCAAGCAAAGATGATATTCAAGAAAAAGTATTTAAATATAAATCGGATATAGACAGCCACACAGTCGAGACACATATATATAGGATTAAAAACAAACATCCACTTCTCAAAAAGTTGATTATCCTAGATAATAAAGGATTATATAAACTGAATATCCCTGATAAATAGCTTTTAAAAAAATAGTTTTATGCTATTTATTAATAGCCTCAGAAATCGAAAGGAAAGGAAATGAAAAAAATCTTATTATCAGTATTAGTAATTTTACTTTCTAGCGCTGCATTTGCTACGGAAGAGCCATTCCAAGATGAAAAAATCATTATATCTAACGTTTGGGCAAGGCCAACCTACGGTAAGGGTAAAATGACAGCTATTTACATGGATATTCAGAATAAAGGACCAATAGATTATTTGATTGATTCTCATACTAAAATAGCTAAAGAGTCTCAAATTCATAAAACCGTTACTGAGCAAGGTGTTTCACAGATGGTGCATATTAATCGCGTTGCAATCCCGCATGACTCGGTAGTAAGCTTTAAGCCAAAAGGTTTACACATTATGCTGATGGATTTACATGAGCCGCTTAAAGTTGGTGAGAAGTTTGATTTAGTTTTGAAATTTAAACATGCAGGGGTTGAGGTAATCGAAGTTCCTGTACAGACTGCGAAGAGCAATGGTTACTAGGCAAGATTTCATTCAAGAATTTAAGGATAGGGGTTATTACTATCAGTGCACCGATGAAGAGGCGCTGGCTGGTAAGTTAAAATCTCCAGGTGAAGTTGGCGCGTACATTGGCTTTGATTGCACGGCGACCTCTTTACATGTTGGTAGTTTGATGCAAATCATGACTTTGCGCTTGTTCCAGAAATATGGCATTAAGCCGATTGTTCTGATTGGTGGTGGCACTACAAAAATTGGTGATCCAACCGGTAAAGACAAAGCTAGAAAAGTTCTTGATGATGCGGCGATTGCTGAGAACATTGAAGGCATAAAGAAATCATTATCCAAATTTATTTCATTTGGCAGTGGCGCATCAGATGCTGTTTTGCTTAATAATGATGACTGGTTATCTGATATCAAATATCTTGATTTCTTACGTGATATTGGCAAACATTTCTCGGTTAACAGAATGCTCAGCTTTGAAAGTGTTAAGCTAAGGCTAGAGCGCGAGCAGAATATGAGTTTCCTTGAGTTTAATTACATGATTCTCCAAGGCTATGATTTCTTGCATTTGAACAAACATCATAATTGTTTCGTTCAATGTGGTGGTTCGGATCAGTGGGGTAACATTATTAATGGTGTTGAGCTAACCAGAAGAGTAGAAGGCAAAGAGGCTTTTGGTCTTACTACGCCTTTAATAACCACTTCTTCTGGTGAGAAGATGGGTAAAACTGAAGGTGGAGCAGTTTGGTTGAATGAAGATATGTTATCTCCGTACGAATATTATCAATATTGGCGTAACGTTGAAGATGATGATGTGATCAGATTCATGAAATTCTTTACAGATCTTTCGGTTCCTGAAATTGACATGCTGGCTAAAGAAAATACAAATATTAATGATCTCAAGAAAAAATTGGCATTTGAAGTTACTAAGATGTGTCACGGGGAATCTGCCGCAGCAGAAGCAGAGCAGACAGCGATTAGTGTTTTTGAGAAAGGTGAAATCACCGGCGTTGAAGAGTTTGAAATTTCAGAAAAAGAGTTAGACGGTAATTTATTCTTATATCAGCTTTATGCGAAATCTGGCCTTGCAGAGTCAAATGGCGCAGCTAAAAGGCTTATAAAGGGCGGTGGAGCTAAGTTAAACAAAGAAAAAATTAGCGATGAAAATTATGTTGTCACTAAGGATGATTTTGGTAATAATACCCTGATTATTTCGAGCGGCAAAAAAAAGCACATGAAAATAATATTAAAGGATTAAGAGGTTTTTTAAAGATGACAAAAGTAACATTAGAAGCAGGCTATCAGCCATCAGAAAAAGAAGAATACATGAATCCAAAGCAATTGGAGTATTTTAGACAGAAACTCCTTGCTTGGAAGTCAGAGCTTCTTGAAGAGGCTGAAGAAACGATGGAGCATCTTAAAGAAGAAAACCTTAACGAGCCTGATGTTAATGACAGAGCATCTGCAGAAACCGAAACTGCTTTTGAGCTTAGAACAAGAGACAGATATCGTAAGTTGATTGATAAGATCGAGCACGCCCTAGAGCGTATAGAAAATGATGAATATGGTTTCTGCGAAGAAACAGGTGAGCCAATTGGTGTTAAACGTCTTGAAGCGCGTCCAGTTGCTACTTTATGTATTGAAGCGCAAGAACGCCACGAGAACTACGAAAGAACTCACAGCGAAGACGAGTAATCCTCGTCCTACTATCAACAACCCATCTGTTGTCATTCCCGGCTTGACCGGGAATCCATTGCCACTATTCACCTGGCTCAATTTTTACGCCTGCGCGAGGATGACATCGAAGAAAATGTGTCATTCTACCTGCTTGATCTCTAATCCTGTTCTCACTTTATACTAGTTAAGATATAAGAGGATGCTAGCAGGTAATTTCTTACAATAGTTGACTTCTGTTAATAGTTTTGTAAAATAAAAAAACTAATTTTTAGGTGCGCGATGGATACATTCGATAAAATAGATGGTTTCTTACATAATATATATAAAGCTGTGTATGACTTGTTCTTCTACCCACCATTAGTTGAATATGGTTGGGACGAAGATTGTGACTTTATGTTTGGTACAAATGTGGCAAGTTGGTGTCATAATTCAGAAATAGCAAAAAAAGGTTATGAGTCACTGCTTAAAGTGAATACTTATGGGAGTAAGGGTTATGCATGTGAGGTTAAACGTTACTTAAGTGTTATGAATCTACATGGGTGTGGAACAAAAAAAGATTATGGAAAAGCACTTAAATATTTTTATCAATCAGCTGATCAGTGTGATGACGCTGAAAGTTTATTTGTTATTCAATCAATTGAAGAAGGTGAAAGACATTTAAAATATTGGGTTCATAAAGTTAATTTTCGTAAGCAAGACTTTATCACTTCTTTTTTTGAATCTGTAAGAAATGAAATGGCAGGTGAATCTAGTCATGCTGAAGTTGATGCATCAACTAGCGCAATATAACTGCCTATCGTTTACAAATCTTAATTCGCAGCGATTATTGTTGCGCTATATTCTCATTAGCTAGAGCTAATGTTGTTATCTAATTAATCTTTTAATCTATCATCAACATGATCATCAAAGGTTGAATAATAAATTTAAGATTTGTGTTTTAAGTAGTTGATCTTGACTAATTTACCTGATATTTACGAGTTAACTTAACTTTTTCCTGGGAGGGTCATATGTCAATTGTAGAATACCTAAATAAATTTAATCCATTTTCAGAAAATCAAGCAAAGGCTGAAGAAGAAAAAACAGCTGAAGGCGGTGAGATTGATATTGTTCGTGAAAGTATCAAGAATGGAGATTACGAAGCGGCTTTAAGTATTTTGAGTCGCTTAAAAGATCAAGGTGATAATGTAGCGAAGTATTATTTAGGCCTTATGTATATGGGCGGACATGGTGTAGACCAAGATTGTATTATGGGTGTTGACTTGTTTAACGTGGCGCACATGTACCCACCAGCTTCCTTTCTTCAAGCATCAATTTCAGACAGAAATTTAGAGAAAATAGTTGATTTAAGCAATGAAGTAAAAGAAAAAGGTGTTCTTCAAGTTGATGAAGATGTACGCAAAGCTTGTGAAGCAGGAAAATGCGAGGAGGTGGGCACTGCGTTTCTTTCAAATTTGTCCGATGCACGTTATTATGCCGCACATAATTTCTTATTAGAAAAATGCGTTTCTCCTAATGTAAAAAAGTATACTACAAGTTTAGTAGAAGCTGTTTCTCAAATTAATATCGAGCCAAATGTTACTGGAGATTCTTCTCAAATAGATGCTGAAGAGGCTCAAAGTTAGTTAGGCTTTATTCCTGGTGGTTAAAATACAGCTCTTGACTCACTTATGTACCTGCTGTGTTTTTACTGTATCCAATATTATTCCGGGCTTAATAACCCCCATGTCACCCTCGACTCCGATCGAGGGTCCATTTATGCTATCCATATCCCCCCTGACATCACTCCGGACTTGATCCGGAGTCCACAATAACTCTAACGAAAACCCCCCCATGACTACCACATAGCTATGTCTTAAATATTACTGCTGACCACAAATGTATGTGTATATTTGGGTGTTTTGGTTTGGTGCTTGACACTATTTTCAATATGTGTTTATATATGCACGCTTCTTATTAACAATTAATTAAGGAGTACTGTATGTCTTACTTAAAACCCCATTCAACAGAACCTAACACTGAAGATTCTCCAGATGTTTTAAGAGAGCTATTCTACTACAGAGAGAGTATAATTAAATTTGCTGATCGAGATGAGGTTAATGAATTTGAAACTGAGTCTAGCTGGGTTGCAATGTCATCTGTATATGATGTTCCGTTGAGAATTTCTAAGAAATGCATTTGGGTAGGTGAAATTCTGAATGAAGTAAGGGAAGCATACTATGGCAATCTTGATATTGGTCCTACTACATTAGCTGGAAAAATTGCTGATAATAATTGTGAATATTCCCCTGAATTATTAGGTGAATCTGCATAATTAGCAATTAACTTAAATGTTATGAAAAGGGGTGGTTAATCTGCCCCTTTTTTATTTGTGTTTTTATCCCACGTCGTCACTTCCGGACTTGATCCGGAGTCCATATTATGCTATAAGACTCTCCTTATTAGGAGGCAAAATATGTCAATTCTTGGTGTATTAAATTTTTATTTAAATCCAACTGTAAATTTGGTCGTTGCATGTAATGCCATTATAGGAAAGCGCCCAAATCTTAAGAATCTTAAAATTACTTATTATGAATTAGCAAATAATTGGCAATTTTATGCTGCCTCCAGCCCAGGGGGGACTATTATAAATATTGCATCTAGTTTAAATGCTAACCCTTTAGAAGCTGAAATAGTATATAATTCATTGGTTGAAGGGCGTGATCCTGAAGAAGTCGTTAATTCGTTAACTCTGACTGATATTGTAATAAAAAGTACTATCTCAGCAGCTAAAATACTAGTTTTGGACACTATAATCGGGGGTAGCATAATTTATGGATACCCTAAAATATCGAACTATTTAGCAGAATATCAACTGAGAAGGAGTCTGACATCAAATCAACAAAAAGCTCTTGATGCGGGGGCAACATTAAAAGAAGCAGCGAGCTGTCCTTGGACTGATTACCAGATTAGCGCCTTTAAGGGTGGGGTAACAGCTGAACAAGCGATGCTACATAATTGGAGTAGCACAGAAGTTAGAGCCTTTAAAGCTGGAGCAACGGTCGAAGAGGCAATCACACATGATTGGACTGGTATACAAATTAAAAGTTTAGAAAAGGGTGCAACAGTTGAGCAAGCAAAAAACCATAAATGGAGTAGTAATCAAATTAAGGCTCTAACAGCCGGGGCTAGTTTCAAAGAAGCAACAAGCCATCCATGGTTTACAGATCAGTTAAATGCCTATTTAGTTGGAGCAACAGCAGAACAAGCTACAAGTCATTATTGGACGGTTGATCAAGTAGAAGCTTTAAGAGCGGGAGCAATAGCAGAGCAAGCAGTAAGTGTCACTTGGAGTGGTAATCAAATTGAAGCCATAAAATCAGGTGTGCCAGCAGAGCAAGCAATGAGTCATCTTTGGTCTAGCAAGCAAATTATGGCTTTGAAGTCAGGGGCTGCGGTAGAAGATGTAATAATTAATATCTGGTCTGCCAAGTTAGTAGAATCTTTTAAAGGAAAGCTTAAAGAAGAAATAGAAACTGATGTTTGGACTCACTATCAGTTTATAGCTTGGAGATCTGGGATAACTAAAGAGGAGGCGAAGAGTCGTGATTGGAGCCCTGCTGAAATAATACCTTTGCAAGCTGGAGCGACATTTGAGCAAGCTACAAGCCACCCTTGGACTAGAAACCAAATTCAAGCCCTGAAATCTGGGGCGACAGCAGAACAAGCTACAGGCCACGATTGGACAGTTGGTCAGATTCAAGCTTTGGTAGCAGGAATAAAAGCTGAGGATGCTTTAAAGTGCGATTGGCAATATTCTAGCTTAGGAGTTATTAAAGAATCATATGATCCACAAGAAATGACACAAAGAATTATTGATAATAATTGTGAATATTCACCTGAATTATTAGGTGAATCCTTGTAATAAACAATCAGCAAAAATATTATGAAGAGGGGCGGTTAATCTGCCCCTTTTTTATTGTGTTTTTCATCCCCCGATGTCACTTCCGGACTTGATCCGGAGCATATGCAATGTGTCCCTAAGTTTAAAGCTAGTCAGGAAATCGTAATTGATATATCAACTCATATTAAATTAGAACAAGATATAACTGAAAAGTTAACAAAAAGTTGACATATTTTAATATATATATATATAAATAATTAACTTGTTTTAAGGAGGATCTAAAGTGAATTTTAAAATATATTACAGAGTATTAAATTTAGTAAAGTCGCTAATTTATAATTTGAACAATGACCAATTAGATGCTTTGAATCTAGGTGTGCCATTTGAAGAAGTGACCGAGCATGACTGGAATAGCCGTAAGGTAAGAGCTCTAAGGGCAGGTGCATCGCTTGAGGAAGCAACTGGACATGACTGGACTTTGGGGCAGATTGAAACTCTAGAAGCGGGTGCACCAGTTCAAGAGGCAATTCAATATAAATTAATGCATGGTCAAGTCGACGCTCTAAGAGCAGGTGCGTCAGTTCAAGAAGCAATTGGACATGACTGGACGTGGCAGCAAGCAAGAGCTCTGGAATTTGGTGCATCGCTTGAGGAAGCAACTGGACACGACTGGACTTTGGAGCAAGCAAGAGCTCTAAGAGCAGGTGCGTCGATTGAGGAAGCAACTGGACATGACTGGTCTGAGCTTCAAGTCGAAGCTCTAAGAGCATGTGCATCAGTTAAGGAAGCAACTGAATATGAATGGACTAAGATTCAAGTAGAGGCTTTAAAAGTAGGATTATCAGTAGAGTCAGCGTTTGAACATAAATGGACTTGGCCGCAAGTACATGCTTTAGGAATGGGTGTACCACTTAATAAAGCAAAAGAAGATCACTGGACTATGAACAAAATAAAAGCTTTAAGATTAGGTTTTTCAACTCAGGAAGTAATTGAACATGAATGGACTCAGTCTGAAGTGATCAAAGCTTTGCTATATAAGGTCCCTCAAGCAATATTTCGAGAAGCAAAAGAGACAAGTATGGAGGCGCTGGAAGTAGGGGTGGGCACGATTTTTTACAACTTATTGCCTGCATTTTTTCAAGCAAATCTACTAAATTGGGATTGGGATGAAATAGGGGCTTTTACATTAGGTGCAGATGCTCAGGCAATTAATAGTTGTTCTGAAAAATATGATGCATGGGACTCAACAATATATTATCTCATGAGAATGTCAGAGCATCCAAAAAATACTGCAATATTGTATGCGCTAGAAGGTTGTAAAGTTGGCCCGATTATGGTTGCTAACTTATTATCCCAGCCTGATTTAATAGGGCCTTATAGCATAGCTAGGCAAGCTATTAAATCGGGAGATGTATCTTTTGAGTCAGTATTAGATGCTATAGAAAATCATGAAGTTGAGCCTCTTAGTAAGTCTCAGTTAAAAGAAATAGCAAAGGATGTAAATTTTGATCTGTCCGCAGCTGTTGTACAAGCAAATGAAACTACTATAGTTGGCCTGGAACCTTCAATGGAAAATTATTACGTAGAATAAATATTACAAAAGGGGCGTTAATACATCCCTTTTTTTTTGTGTTTTTCATCCCCCGTTGTCATTCTCGGCTTGACCGGGAATCCATTGTCACCTAACCACCCCCAGGACGTCACTCCGGACTTGATCCAGAGTCCATACCCAACTTTCTACACGCCACCGGACGTCACTCCGGGCCCCGACCCGCAGTCCATTAAACTTTAGCAGGGGGTATTAACCTATTGCTTCCGATATGTTATAGTAAAAACGTATGATACAAAAATTACGTCTAAGTTTTCTCATTACAAAAAATTCTGACTATAAAAATTTCTTTATCTCGTCACTAAAAATTTCTGACTAAAAAATTTGTTGCCCTGATCAAAAAATTTTCCTCTGAAGTTTTTATGAAATTACCTCAGTCGAATTTTTAAAATTTTATTTTTGGGTTTTTAGTCGATATTTTTCTAGCTGAAAAATTTCTCATGCCATTACAACTTCTTATATTGGCAAAAATTTTCATCAAAACACACCCAAAAAGGTAAAAAAGTTTACCACATCACATATCAGTTAGTAAAAAAGTTTACCAATTGAAGTGCAAAATAGTAAACAAGTTTACCTCTTGAATGTGCAATTATTAGATAATTCTTCTAATTATGTTAATTTTTTGCTTCAAATAATGGTAAGGCCAAGACAAAATATGTGCGGCAATTACAGCTACAAAAAACCATGGTAAAAATGTATGGATACTGTGCATATCTCCAGCTAGATCCTTGTTTTGCGCCAAGAAATTTGGCAGTTTATAGCCAAAAAAGACGATTCCTTTGCCGCCCAAACTAGACATTAAATATCCTGAAAATGCCATTGCAATCATCAAAACATAAAGGGCAAAATGCCCTAGTGATGCCAGCATTTTCTCCCAGGCTGGAATCTTCTCTGATGGTGCTGGGATAAGGCTTTTGAGCCTTACGACTAATCTCCAAATTATGAATAAAAGTGCGACTACCCCGAAGCTTTTATGTAGCGCATAAAGTTCAGCTTTGGTAGGGTCTTCTTTTGTTAGGCTTGTCATATATAAACCCACTGTCAAAAGCCCGATATACAAGGCTCCAACTATCCAATGGATGATCTTCATTTGTTTTGAGTAAGATTGCATTTTCCCTTCCATATTAATGTTTCTTCATGCTAAGCTAGTATTGTAGATTAATCAATATAGTAAGTTATGTCTGGTGAGGAAAAGTTAGGGAAAGAAGCTTCGGAAAAGCGTTTCAGAGAGGATACGGTTGATAAAACTCTTGCTCAACTAGATGGTTTGTCGCAAGGCTTAGCTGGAATAATTAGCAATATAGACCCTGGTTATTCTAACGAAGAAATCCATAGAGATTTGTGCTCAACTATTATTGCTGCAGGAGCTTCACCAATTTTGGAAAGTCAATTGGGAATTGATTTTGAGGAGTTGGGTGAGGAGCATAAAAAAGCTAGTGAAAAAGAGTTTAGTAAAGTTGCTGAGGTTTTGCTAAAGGAAATGACTGAAATTATGCTAGAAAATCCAATTATTAGGGGTCATAACAGACGGGCTGCAAGAGGTAGAAAAATAAATACGATAGAAGACTTTGCTAGAGCTGAAGTTGACTCTGAAACTATGTTACAGGTTCTTGATGATATTGTAAAAAAATCTTCGATTGGTATTGAACGACAAAAAATTGAAGTGATGGAAAAATTTTCTAAAAAAGAAATTGGTGAAAAGGAAATGATTGCAGAATTAGCTGCGCTTTTTGCACATAAAGAAGATCCTCAACAAGCCCGTCCAGTAATGGATTGGGAGACTAGATTTATTAGTTCATGTGCCGGTTCTTTTAGAAGAGCGGGAGATTTTTTTCGGGATGCTCGAGACAGATTAAGAGGTGCTAGACCTGCAGAATTAGTCGATGAAGTAGATAGAGAATTAAATGAAAAATATGCAGGACTAGATGCGGTGAAGGCGTGTCGTACAGCCACAGAATCCTTATTGGAACTTGCTTCTAAACTGCCAAAAAAAGAGCACGCAAAAAGATTTGAAGCTGATATTTCTGAGGTAAAATCTCCGGTGGAGAAAGGCAGTGAAAAACGGTCTAGATCAAGAACAATTTGATGAATAAATTCTAGAATAATACGCTAGATAGTCTATTATTATAGTCTATGAAAAGACCTTCTACCTTTAATATTGACGCTGAAAAATTGGATTCGCATGAAGCTGAATTAGAGCTTGAGTTTTTGGCCAAAGAAATAGCCAAACATAACCATGCTTACTACCAAGAAGATGCTCCCAAAATTTCCGATCAAGAGTATGACGAACTCTTCAAACGGAATCAAATTTTAGAGGATAAATTCCCCTTATTAATTCGTGGTGATAGCCCGTCAAAAAAAATAGGTTCTGAGGTTAAAAAAGGCTTCTCAAAAATCACTCACAAAACTCCGATGTTATCACTAGGAAATTGTTTTTCTATGGATGATGTTGGCGATTTTATTGACCGCGTTAAAAGGTTTTTGGGCTTGGGTTCTAGCCAATTTGTTGACCTTATGTGTGAACCTAAAATTGATGGCTTATCTTTTGCTGCAATGTTTCAATCTGGCAAGCTCGAATACGCTGTTACACGTGGTGATGGATATGTTGGTGAAGACATAACTGCTAACGTAAAAACTATTAAAAATTTTCCTCAAAATATTGATGAAAAAATGGATCAATTTGAGGTGAGGGGTGAGATTTTTATTGACCGCGATGACTTCGATGCAATCAACCAAAATCGTAAGGAGCAAGGGTTACAGCTTTTTGCTAATCCACGTAATGCTGCAGCTGGCTCGGTGCGTCAGCTAGACTCAAAAGTAACTGCAGAACGTAATTTGAAATACTTTATTTATTCTGTTGGATTTTGCTCTAAACCTGTTGCTAATAATCAAAATGATTTACTTAAAAAACTGGAGTCTTTTGGGTTTGAAGTTAATCATTTAAGCAAGAAATGTTCCGACTTAAAACAGATTGAAGAGTACTATAATCGGATTTACAGTGACCGTCCTGAAATCCCCTATGACATTGACGGAATCGTGTATAAAGTTAACGACTTTGCGTTGCAAGAAAGGCTTGGTTTTGTTGCTAGATCACCTAGGTGGGCAACTGCGCATAAATTTCCTGCTGAACAGGCAAAAACTTTCGTGAATGACATTACTATTCAAGTTGGCAGAACTGGAGCTCTTACTCCAGTTGCACTTCTTGAAGCAGTTAATGTTGGCGGTGTAATAGTACGCCGAGCAACGTTGCATAATGCTGACGAAATTAAGCGGAAAGACATTCGTATTGGTGATAAAGTTATCATTGAACGTGCGGGCGATGTTATCCCTAAAATTGTTAAAGTTGAATCACATCAACGTGGTAGTAAGTCTGTTGAATTTGAGATGCCAAACAAATGCCCAGTATGCTCTTCAGAGGTTGAACGTATTGAAGGTGAGGCCGCTACAAGATGTACTGGTGAGCTTAAATGCGAAGCTCAATTGATTGAAAGAATTAGACATTTTGTTTCAAGAAATGCAATGAATATTGATGGGCTTGGAGAAAGTCAGATTGAATTTTTTTATGAAAAAAACTTAATAAAAACTCCGGCTGATATTTATAAATTACAATCCTCAAATAAAGACTCACTCTCAAGAATTGAACATTTTCCTGGATGGGGAAAGAAGTCAGTTGAGAATCTTTTTGATTCAATAGAGAAGTCACGAAATGTTCCATTGAACAAATTTATCTACTCTCTTGGCATAAGATTTGTTGGTGAAGTGACGGCTAAAATGCTTGCCCAGCACAGTGTTTCGCTAGATAACTTTACTGATATGATGAATAAATTATCTAATAATGATCAAGCAATTGAGGCGCAGCTTTTGAACATTGATGGCATTGGTAGCAAGGTAGTAGATGCGCTTAAAAACTTCTTTAAACAAGAAGAAAGTAATAAGATTTTTATAGATTTATGTAACCATCTAAACGTTACTGACGTTGAAGAACGTGATATAGATTCAAAGCTTGCTGGTAAGAAAATTGTTTTTACTGGAACAATGAGCAAAATGACTAGAAATGAAGCTAAAGCTAAAGCAGAATCATTAGGTGCAAAAATCTCTTCTTCCGTATCCGCAGCAACTGATTTTCTTGTTGCTGGAGAAGAGGCTGGAAGTAAGTTAAAAAAAGCAAAAGAGTTAGGTGTAAAAATCCTTGATGAAGATGCTTGGTTAGAGTTAATAAAATGAACTCAAAACTAGCTAAATTACAATCTTTATGCTCCTCTAAAAACCTTGATGGATATATAATATCTAATAGCGATCAATTTTTGAGTGAGTACACAAAAGACGCAGATAATGACTTAAAAAATTATACAAATTTTTCTGGATCCGCGGGCATAGGAGTTTTTTACGAAAACACCATTCATCTTTTTACAGATGGCAGGTATGAACTTCAAGCAGAGAAACAGCTCCCGCCGGATTCTAAAATTTATATTTCTCCTAAAAACAAGTTCTCAGATTGGCTTCAAGATCAAATAAAAAAAGGCAAAAAATTTGGACTAGATTATAAAAAATTTAGAAGTTTTTCTTTTAGAGAATTAGATCAAAACAATCTAATTAATATCGAGCTAACTAAGGCTGCATCAGCTAAGCAAAATATCTTTATTCACGATATAAAATTTGCTGGTAAATCTGCTGAATCTAAAATCCTAGAAGTCAGACAGGAGCTTGCTAATCAAGCGTGTGAAGACTTAGTTGTTGAAGACCTAGATTCAATTTCTTGGTTGTTAAATTTGCGTAGTGATTTTTATGAATTTAACCCTGCAATTGCAGCTAAATTTATTCTCTCTTCTGGCGTTTCAAAATTGTTTATCGATGATATAAAATTGGAAATCATGGACTACTTGAAAGACCTTAATATTGAGGTTTTTAAAGTTGAGGAGTTTAGTGAATTTTTTGCGCGGTTAAATCATGAAAAAACTCTTATAGAGCATACCTCTTCTCTACAAGTTAAATCTTCTTTACCCAATGCAAAAGCAGCTCTATCCCCAATTATGGCTCTTAAAGCAAAGAAGAATAAAGTTGAAATTTCAGGAAGTAAATCTTGTCATATCGAGGATGCTAAAGCAATTCATGCATTCCATAAGTGGTTTAATAGTGAGTTTTCTGCTGGGAATTATTATACTGAGTTCCAACTTTCCAAAAAACTAACAGACTTCCGCAAACAAAGGTCAAACTACTTCTCAGATAGCTTCCCGTCTATCGTTGGGTTTGAAGGTAATGGGGCAGTGATTCATTATCGTCCACAACAAAATGATTCTAAAACTGTTAAAGGAAGAGGGCTATTATTAATAGACTCTGGCGGTCAATATAAGACTGGTACTACTGACGTCACAAGAGTATTTTGCTTAGGAAAACCACAAGAAGAAGAAATAACAAGATATACTCAAGTTCTTATGGGGCATATTGATGCTGCGTCTTATGTATTCGAATATGGTGAGACCGGTAAAACCATTGATGAATTAGCCAGAAAATATTTACGGAAAGAAGGCTTAGATTATGCGCATGGAACAGGCCATGGAGTTGGATCTTTTTTAAATGTTCACGAAGGTCCATATTCTGTAAGCTCTATGTCTCAATTACCTTTGAAAGAAGGTGTAGTAGTGTCTATTGAGCCTGGTTATTATAAAAAAGGTGAATATGGAATTAGAATCGAGAACCTTTATTTAGTCTCTAAAAGAAATGATAATCAGTTGTTTTTTGAGCCTTTAACTTTGTATCCTTTCGAAGAAAAACTGATAGACTATTCCATGCTCAATAAGTCTCAGAAAGAGTGGCTAAAACATTATAGCAATCTAGTTAGTAAGCATTTGTTTGATGGTAAATAGGGCTGAAATATAGCCTAATTTCCCCATACCAATAATCGAGCCATCACAAGCTTTTGATATAAGAGAATTAGCACGAAATTCTTCGCGGTTTAAGATGTTTGACAAATGCACTTCAACCTTTGGAAGCTTGCATATTTTAAGTGCGTCATGAATTGCTACAGATGTATGGCTATAGCCGCCTGCATTAATTATTATGGCATCAGATTTTTCTGCAGAATCATGGATAAAATCAATAATTTTTCCTTCGTGGTTTGATTGTTTGAAAGCAATTTCAAAATCAAACTTTTTTGCTTCTTTAATAAGCTGCTGATTGATTTGTTCCAGGGTCTCATTGCCATACACAGAAACCTCTCTTGAGCCTAATTTATCAAGGTTTGGGCCATTAATAATGAGTATATGATTTCGTTTCATTTTCAGCTCTTTTAGGAATATATAACAAATTTTGATTGTTTTAACCAATTCTATTATCTATAAAGGCTAAACAAGCAATCATTCACAAATTAATGAAAGAAGATTACCAGGTTTCAGTACTAGATAACAAGCTTACAGTTGCTTCTGCCAAATTGCCGCATTCATCTATAGTTGCTATTAACATACTTGTTAAGGTGGGTAGTAGGCATGAAAATAAAAAGCTCAGTGGGATTTCTCACGTTATAGAGCATATGTCTTTTAAAGGAACGAAGACAAGATCTGCAATACAAATTGCTGAAGAGTTTGAAAATTTAGGAGCGCATTTCAATGCATATACTAGCCGTGAAACTACGGTGTTTTTTGTGGTTGGTTTAAAAGAGCATTATCAAAAGCTTTTGAATTTGCTAACAGATATTGTGTGTGAATCTGTCTATGATAAAAAAGAGTTAGAGAAAGAAAAAGGGGTTATTTTGCAAGAGATTGCACAAAGCAATGATAACCCTGATGAGCATGTTTTTGAAGAGCTGCAAAAACTATGTTATCCAAAACATTCAATGGGTAGGCCTATTATTGGATCTCAAGAAAATGTAAAAGCTTTTACAAAATCTGATATTTTGTCTTTTGTTGAAGAAAATTATACCCCTCAAAACATTATAGTTTCTGTTGCTGGAAACCTAGAGCATGAGTATGTATTAAAGACTGTTTCACAACTATTTCAATCTAAGCCTAACGGCAATACTAGCTCTCTTGATGAGCCGTCTTTTGCAGGTGGATTTAAGCTTATTGAACGAGATTTAGACCAAGTGCATTTGGTGCTTTCTTTTGAAGGTGAAAGTTACCACAGCAAAGATTATTACACCGCACATATGCTGTCATCGATTCTTGGTGATGGAATGTCTTCACGTTTATTTGTTGAGGTGCGAGAGAAACTAGGCTTGGTCTATGCTATTCAGTCTTTTGCTAGCCCATATTGTAATGCTGGTACATTTAACGTGTTTGCTGGCACAGATGTGAATAATGCTATGCTTGTTCTTGAAAAGATTGCAGAAGAACTAGATAAAATTAAAAGTAATGTTAATGAGTTTGAGTTACAGCGAGCTAAAAATAGATTTAAGTCTAGTCTGATGATGAGCAGGGAGATCACAAGTCAGCGTGGTTCTGAACTAGCAAATGATATTGCAACCTATGGAAGATATATAGAGTGTGATGAAGTTATTAGTAAGCTTGAGAATATTACTGTTGCTGATATTTGTAACTTAGCAGATAAAACTTTTTCAAGAAACTTTGCATTTTCTGCGATAGGTAAAGTCAGCGAGAAGATTGATGAGTCTAAATTATCAAATCTTTTTGTTAAATAGTTGTTCTTGAATTATCTCCGATCTAAAACTTTTGGCAATATTTAGAATTTCTTGCTTAGCAACAACCTGATGGATATTAGGGCTTTGTATAGAAAATAAATTTCCTTGTTCAAGTGAGGCAATATTTGTTACTCCTTGCTCAACTTTTGCGCCAATTTTTCTAGCTATCTTTCTTAATATTATCTCACTGTCCATTCTAAAGCCTTTGTTGTAAACGGAAGAGTAATTTTTATAGATAGTCCAATCAAAAGTTTTTCTTGTGTATTCTGCGCGAATTTTTTTCTGCTCCCAAACAAAGTCGCTATAACTTCCAGGTTTTACTAATTCATATTTTTTATCATTAGTTATCGCAATTTTTTCAATATCATTAATAAAGTCATCGGCAAAGCTGCATACTAGATGAGAGTTAATCATCATTTCTGATTTAATCTCTACTTTATTATCCAAGCAAACCAGTAAAAAGATTTTATTCTTCTTATAAGTCAGAAGATATTGATCTAGTTGTTTGACATCCATTATATTTTTATCTGCTATCGTCAGGCATTCTATTTCTAATTTATGGAATAAGAATTGCAGTTGCGCAGCAATTTTTGCAGCGCTTTTAGTTCCGGAAATAGAGTCTAGAGTAATTATCATTTAAAAAATAAGACTAATAATCCAATAATAAAGTGGTACTCCAATTAGGATATTGAAAGTAAATGTAACTGCAAGCGATAATGTAATACTTAGTGAATGATTTGCATTAGGCAGTGCAACTTTCATTGCTGCAGGAACGGCAATATATGAGGAGCTTGCACATAATATAGAAAATAGCAGTGCATCACCTTTAGAAAAGTTAACTAATTTACCTATCACTAAAGATATAGCAAAACATAAAAGTGGCATATAAATTCCAAATAAGAAAACTCTACGCTTCACTTGAGCAAAGCTGTGAGAGTATTTTGCCACAAGGAGTCCCATATCAAGTAAGAATAAGCATAATATTCCATAGAAAGGATCAATTAAGTAAGGCTTTATAATCTTAATTTGAGAGGCGGGAGATGTGTATCCGATGAGAATACCTCCTAATAACAGTACCACGCTAGAGTTAAACAACACTTCTCTGATAAAGCTAAGAGAAAATAATCTAGTTTTATTTTGATCAGTGAGTCTTTTGCTTTTATTAGCAAGAATTAGCCCTGCAATAATCCCTGGAGATTCCATTATTGCCATTAGAGCAACCATAAAAGCGCTATATGCAATAAAGTTAGTATCTAAGAAGCTTAATGCATAACTAAAAGTTACTGCGCTGATGGAACCATAATGAGCAGCTATATTTGAGCTGTTTAATATATCTATTTTGTTTATCCTGTGCAGGATGAAATATCCTAAAAAGGGAATTAGAAAGCCTGTTATTGAGCCAATCAGCGCTATTTTAGCAAAAAGTAGGCCACTTGTTTCGCTTCCGGAAAGAACAACTCCAGCTTTTAATCCTATGCTCAGCATTAAATAGAGGGATATAGCTTTTGTAAAAGCTTCAGGAAGTTCAAGGTCTGACTTGAAAAGACCAGCTACAAGGCCTAAAATAAAAAGCTGAATAAATGGTGATGTAAGAATATCTAATGGTGTCACTTAAGTCCTTAATTGTTACTCAGTAATAATTAGTTTTTTTAACAAAAAGTCAAATTATTTTACCATGAAACTATCTTTTAGAAAATTTGAAATGAGTGATTTAGATCACTGGTACAGGTGGGCTGAAGTTCCGCATGTAAAAGATAGTTGGTTTCAGGAAGGATATGAGCCTCCAGAAAAAATTATCAGCAAAATCAAAGGTAATGGTTACGATCATCCATTCGTCATTTGTGCTGATGACAAACCTATTGGTTACATTCAGGCTTCTAATTTGGATGAGTATTACAAGAAGAATCCTGATGGTTATGGGGTGTTTAAAAATGATGGAAGTAAAAAATTCTGCATAGATCTTTTTATAGCAGAAGAGGGCTGCCTTAATAAAGGCATTGGCACTGAGCTTATGTCCAAATTTACAAAGCATATCTTTGACAATTATGATTGTAAGCAAATTTTTATAGATCCAGAATATAGTAATAAGCGTGCTATTCGTTGCTATGAGAAGGTGGGGTTTAAGTTTCTTCGATTTGATAATGATACGGCGAGCAACAAAGTTTATGTAATGCGTTTAGCAAATCATTAACCTTTTTTTAACCATGTAAGTAGATACTTACTTTAAGGAATAGGATAAGAAAATTTTATGGCTTTATCAGATGAGAGAACTCCAATAGCTGATTATATGTACACTGGTCAACACCTTGATCTTCTAGGGAGGAAGTGGCAAGAGGAATCTCCTAACAATATTTTTTTCTATAGAGATGTTGTTGAACGAATTGCTCTTGAGGATAGAGAAATAAGAGAGCTGGTTGAGGGAGAAGAATTCCCAAAGCAAATGATAATTCCTGTTAATAAAGGAAGAAATCATTGGGTTTCTGTATCTATTAAAGTAACAAAAGATGCAGAAGGGATTCCTAGCTTTGATGTTAAGTACTCAGATTCCCTTGCTAGAGATGAACGTTTGCCAGATTTTGTAAATAGTTTTTGCGATAGGATAGGAGCTATAGTGCCGGGTGCTAGAGTTTCAAAAAGTTCGTATGAGCATCGTTGGCTTCAATCTGATCTGTTTTCTTGTGGTCCATATTGTTTAGAAAATGCCGTTAGAGCCCTAGAAGGAATAGGAGCTGAACCTAATCCTGGCAGAGTAGAGATAAGAAAACGTCAATTAGATCGGTTTGATCCTGCAAATGCTGGTTCAGCAATAAAAAGTTGTTCAAGACACAATAAGATCGAGGAAGTTCTTGGTGATTGGCTAAGAAATAAAAGAGCAGAAGGTGTCGAGGATCCATTAAATCTAAATCCATCAGTAGAAGATATCTGTAGAGATTATGTGGAGAATCATCATGGAGAAAGCTTTGAGGCCTTAACTGAAATATTTAGACGAGAATATGGGGTAAACGAGGGTAGGATTAGAACTTATCCTTTAAGGGAAAGGCTTGCTGAAAAGCAAATTGAGTATGTCAGAGGTTTGGAAACTGTATCATTAAACACAGTTATAGAAAATATCGAAAGAGACATAGAAGGCTCTATAGGGGAGTCAAAAGAAGTGATTACTAGAAAGATTCGCTCTGGCTCTTATGGTCACATAGATGAGGCAGATATGGTAATGGATCTTATTGAGGGTATACCAGATGAATGCCAAAAAGATGATGTGGGAGCACATATTCGTAACGTCTTAAACGTCCCTAAACCTGAAAGTCCAGGAAGAGAAACCCCTTCTTTAGACAAAGGCAGAGAATCGCCAGGATCATCTCCTGAATCACCTATTTCAACTGGAGGAAAAGAAGAAAAGCCTAAAGACTTCAAAGAAAGAGTCACTTCGATACTTGAAGATACAAAGAGAAACCTTCGTGATGATTTGGGTGAAGACATTCCAGAAAGTTCTTTACTAGAAATGGCAAGAGGAGCTGTATACGAAGCTTTGCAAAATGATGAATCAGTTCCTGAGGAAGCTTTGGGGATGTTAAGAGATATGAATGTTGACAATCAAGATGTGATACTCAATTTAGCATCCGAAATGTACTCGCGCCATAACTCAGAAGGTAATAAATTTGCACGCAAATTAGATAAAGAAATGTCTGAACAATATGAAGACATGAGACGTGAAATGGATTATTTAGACCCAGTTGATATTTTCAATATGGCAAAAGATGGTGCTATTGAAAAATTGAGAGCAGATGGCGTAATAATTCCACGAGAAGTATCAGATATAGTTATGGGCATGAATCAAGAAAATCAAGCGGAAAAAATGTCAGAAATAGCGGAAGCTCAGGATCGTTTTGCAGAAGCTGCTGCATCTTTAGGGAAAGAAATTGGTAGTGCTAAAGGAAAAGGAGGCTCACCATCTCCAAGTAGTCGCGGAAAAGGATCTGGAATGGCCTTTAAGCTATAAATCTTCTAGAAATTTTTTATTCAGTAAGGTTTTCCGTTTATCTCGATCAGAAATATAAGGAAGTTTTTTAAACCTTGGTGATTTTGAGCCGTCAGCTTGTTCCATTTCTTCATAAAACATTTCTTTAGGTCTGCAGAAAACATCGCCGCCAGCAATATCTACGTAGACCACAAGATCTTCTAAAGTCTCTGTGTGCCTTGCCTCGCAAAGCTTTAGATAAACTCCACCCTTTCTATGAATATAAGTTTCAAATTGTTGATATTTTGGATTATTTTCTCCCATCTTCCCTCTGATTATTTGTTAAAATCCTACTAAATTATTAGCAAATTCTTTTGGATCAAAATCATTTAAATCATCTATTGTTTCACCCACTCCAATAGCATAAATAGGTAGCTTGAATTTCTTAGCGATTGGCACTACGATACCCGCTTTAGCTGTGCCATCTAGCTTTGTAATAATAATACCTGTTAGGTTAACTATTTTGCCAAATTCCTCTACTTGGTTCAGGGCATTTTGTCCTGTCGTGGCATCAATCACGATAATGTTTTCATGAGGTAATTGTTCACCATGCTTCTTGATTACTCTATCCATTTTTTTAAGCTCGTCCATTAAATTTGTTTTGTTATGAAGCCTGCCTGCTGTGTCGATAAATAGAATGTCAGATCCATTATTTTTTGCTGCTTCAACTGATCTATATGCAACGCTAGAAGGATCGCTTTCAATCTCCCCTTGAATAAACTCTGCTTTAGCTCTCTCTGCCCAAACTGCTAGTTGTTCAACTGCAGCCGCTCTATAAGTGTCGCATGCCGCTATTGTTGACTTCAGCCCATCTTGGTTAAATTTTTGAGCTAATTTTCCAATGGTGGTTGTTTTGCCATTTCCATTTACTCCAAGGACTAGGACTGTATAAGGCTTATCTTGAGTAGGGGTGAGTTTTTTTGCAACCGGAGTAAGAATTTCTACTATGATTTCTGCCAGTGCGGTCTTTACTTCTTCAGGAGATATATTTTTTTCAAACTTACTTTTAGATATTTTTTTGATCACCTCAGCTGAAGTCTCGGCACCAAGATCTGCCATTACTAAAATATCTTCAAGGCTATCTAAGGTCTCTTGATCAAGCTTTTCTTTAGTAACTACGCTTGTGATGCTGTCACTGATTTTGCTAGAAGTTTTCTTTAAACCTTCTTTTAATTTATTAAACCATCCCATTATAAAATCTTCGCTATTAATTCATTATCTGTGAAATCTGTAATTAGTGCCTCGTGAATTTTTCCGCTTTGATATTCTTTATCTAGCTTAACTTTTAAAAAATTATCTGTTCTACCGTAGCCATTTTCTTCTACGACTATTGTAGCCTTTCTCCCTAAGTTATTTTTTGAGAATTCTAGTAATTGATTTTCACCTGCGACTCTAAGGCTCTTAGCTCTTTCTTTTCTTGTGGCTTTTGGAACTTGATTAGGAATTTTTGCAGCTGGTGTTCCTTCTCTTTCGGAATATGGAAAGACATGCAGTAAATGAAGTCCAGCTTCTTCAATAAGTTTAAGACTGTTATTGAACATATCATCAGATTCAGTAGGGAATCCAGCGATAATATCTGCACCAAAAGAAACTTCAGGCCTTGCATCTCTAATCTCGTTGCAGAACTCAATAACTTGCTCTCTATTGTGTCTGCGTTTCATTCTTTTTAGAATCATATTGTCTCCTGCCTGAAGACTGATATGAATGTGAGGCATAATTCTTTGGTCAAACTTTATTAAATCCTTCAGTTCTTGATCTATTTCTGCAACATCAATTGATGAAAGACGCAGTCTTTTCAGCTCTGGAACCAAATTAAATAATCTTTTGATCATTTGGGCAAGAGTGGGTGATCCTGGAAGGTCTTTACCGTAATCTGAAATATCAACACCGGTAAATACAATCTCATTGTACCCTTGAGACATGAGAAGTTTTACTTGTTCAACAACTTTACCAATTGGAACACTGCGGCTATTTCCTCTTCCGTAGGGGATAATGCAGAATGTACATCGATGATTGCAGCCATTTTGAATCTGGATGAAGGCTCTGGACTTTCCATCAAAGCTGCTAACCAAATGCGAGGCTGTTTCTTTTACAGACATGATATCATTAACTAGCATTTTAGAGTCTTGCTCTAGATAGCTTTCCGGCACTAGCTTTTCTTCGTTGCCCAAGACTACATCCACTTCTTTCATTGAAGAGTATTTCTTAGGGTTTATCTGAGCAGCACAGCCAGTTACATATATTTTTGCATTTGGGTTTTCGCGTCTGACCTTACGAATATTCTGTTGAGCCTGGCGTTCAGCTTCTTTTGTAACTGAGCATGTGTTGAAAACCACAACATCATCAGCTTTAGAAGCTTTTAAGGCATTCTTAATAACCTCGCTTTCATAGATGTTAAGTCTGCACCCAAATGTGATTACTTTTTCAGTCATAAAAATATCGCCCAACAAAGGTCTCGTTTGCGTCTCCAATCATTTCAAGGTCACCATTTTCTAACAGATTTATGGCTAAACTTCCATTCTTAAATAAAATTTTGACTTGATGTCCTTTTATAAGGTTTCTTTTTATGGCTGCGTAAGCTGTTGCGCAAGCTGCTGTACCGCAAGCTGCAGTCATGCCAGCTCCACGCTCCCAAACTGAAAGTTCAATTGAGTTGTCGTTTCTAACACGAGCAAATGAAACATTTATTTTGTTGGGGAATAATGGATCTGATTCAATTTTTGGACCTATGTCAGCTATGTTGATTTTGTTAATATTATCAATAAAAAATACAACATGTGGATTAGAAATATTTACAACAACTGGCTTAGGCAAGTTAAATTTATTAAAATCTAATTCCAAACAATCCATTTCTTTTGCTAGAGGTATATGCTGCCACTCCATCGTTGGCTTTCCCATGGTGGAAGACACCTTGTCGCCATGTAATTTACATGAGCTGATTTTATTCGCTAATTCAATTTTACAGTGTGTAAGTTTGTTTTCTGTGCAAATATATTTTGCGACACATCTGGTTGCATTACCACAGGCTTCTGACATGCTACCATCTGAATTAAAAATAACCATCTTGATATCAGCCCTGATACTCTTTTCTAAGATTATTACTTGATCGCACCCTATGCCAGTTTTTCTGCAAGCTATGCGCTTTATTAACTTATGATCAAATTTAGCTTGCTCCTTAGTTTTATCAATGACTACAAAGTCATTTTGTAAACCGTGCATTTTTATAAATTTAATTTGTTTCATCCAAATTAAGTAATTGAAAATTTACCAACAATTCTATATCTTAGGAATTTACACTTATTCAAACACTAAATCCATAAAAAATGGTTAAAGAATCTGTCATTGAGCATATAGGCGCTAGGGAAGAGCAAAGCATAGAATTGCCTCATAATATTGATGCTGAGCAAACTCTGCTTGGGAATCTAATGGTCAATAACGAAGATTTGAATAAGGTGTCTGACTTCTTGTCATCAAATCATTTTTATGTACCGGTTCATCAGCGTATTTACGAAGCGATCCAAAAATTCCATGATAAAGGAATTTTAGCAAATCCCATTACGCTTAAAAATTACTTTGATCAAGACGAGTCGTTAAAAGAGTATGGAGGCCATAAATATCTTGCTGACTTAGCTGGGTTATCGCTCGGAATCATAAATATGTATGATTATGGCAAATCTATCTATGAGCTTGCTCTTAAGAGAGAGTTAATCAGCATTGGGAAAGATATTGTGAATGATGCGCGTGAGCACAAATTTGAGAGATCTGCGCATGACCAAATAGAAAATGCTGAAAAAAAGCTTTATGATTTGTCGAATGATGATTTGGAAAGAAATAAAGGATTTGCTCAGTTAAAAACTCCTTTGCAAGAAGCTATAAACAAAGCTCAATCAGCTTATCAAAACAAGGGAAAGGTTTCAGGAATTGCCAGTAATTTTACAGACTTAGATGAGCTTCTTGGTGGGTTTCAGGATTCGGATCTTGTTATAATGGCTGGTAGGCCTTCCATGGGTAAAACAGCCGTTTCAGTAAATATAGCATATAATGCTTGTAAAAACTTGGTAGCGAATCACGAGGCTTTACTTAAGGGTGAAGATGCTGAAGAGCATCAAGGCACAAAGCCTAAATCAGTTGGTTTTTTCTCTCTAGAAATGTCATCAGAGCAAATTGCTACAAGAATGCTTTCGATGGTTTCTGGTGTAAGCTCTAGTAAATTGAGAACTGGTCATATTGATGAAGATGAGTTTAGTGATATTGCTAATGCTACAAAGACACTTCAAGATATGCCATTTTATATTGATGACACTCCTTCTATTTCAGTTGCGGCTCTTAGAACAAAAGCTAGGAGACTGAAAAGAATGCATAATCTTGGAATTATTATCGTCGACTATTTACAGCTTATGCGAGCTGACAGCAGCAATCGCGAGATGAATAGGGTGCAAGAGATTTCAGAAATTACCCAAGGTTTAAAAGCTATAGCAAAAGAATTGCATATCCCAGTTATCGCATTGTCTCAGTTATCTCGTGCTGTTGAGCAAAGAGAGGATAAAAGACCTTTGCTTTCAGACTTAAGAGAGTCAGGAAGTATCGAGCAAGATGCAGATATAGTAATATTTATCTATCGAGAAGAGTATTATCTGATGCGTAAAAAGCCTAAAGAGGGTACCGAGCAATATGCCAAATGGCAAGCCGATATGGAAGACGTAAGTAATATCACTGAGCTGATAGTTTCAAAGCATCGTAATGGGCCAATTGGTTCTGTTAGATTGTTCTTTGATGCGCACTACACAAGATTTAGCAATTTGACTCAAGAATATGAATCAGCATAATAATTCACTTTCAGTAGTAGAAATTAATCTTTCTAAAATTATTAAAAACTATAAAAATCTAAAATCTCATTTTGGAGTTAAAAATTTATCAGCTGTTTTAAAGTCTGACGCTTATGGTTTAGGTGCGGATGCTATTTCTAAGTCATTGTGGAAAGCGGGGTGTAAGGAATTCTATGTTGCGACAATTGATGAAGCTGTAAAGCTCCGTAATAATCTTCCAGAGGCTACAATTTATACTTTGCATGGTATTAACAAAGGGGAGGAATATTACTTTCTAGAAAATAAAATTGCTCCAGTTCTTATATCGCTAGAACAGATGAGTCTTTGGAGCGATGTAGCGGTCAAAGTTGAAAGTAAATTACCCGCTAATATCTTCTTTGACACTGGAATGCTTAGGCTAGGGATGCAGCCAGAAGAAATAAATAAAGCAAAGCAAATTATTCATGAGGGAAATTTGGACATTGACTATGTGATGAGTCATATTGCATGCGGTAAGAATCCTGAGCACCCACATAACAAAGAGCAACTAGAAAGATTTCAAGAGGTAATTAAAGAATTCCCTGAATATAAAACATCGTTCGCTAATTCGTATGCATTACATTTCTCCGAAGACTTCCGTGCTTTTGATCAAGCAAGAGTCGGGGTTGATCTGTATGGAGTTAGAGATGGGAAGAAAGATCATGATTTTGAAACTGAAGTCGTATTTTCAATTCATACTCATATAATTCAAATTCATCACATAGAAAAAGATAGTCCTGTTGGCTATGATGCAACAGTCACTGCTAAAAAAGGCTCTGTGATAGCAACTATTCCAATCGGTTACGCAGATAGCTATTACTTTAGAAATGCAAGTAAGCTGCCATTTTCTATTCAAGGAGAAAATGTATATAAAATTGGTGCAACATCAATGGATTTGATCACTTTAGATGTATCAAATATTTCAGAGAAAGATTTGTTTGTTGGTCAAAAAGTAGAAGTTATGGGTAAAAATATTTCTGTTGAAACTGTGTCTAAAATGACTGATACTGTGAGCTACGGAATAATAACCTCCTTAGGTCCAAGATTTAAAAGGAATTATGTTTATTAATGCAATTTTAGATAGAGTGCGTTCAATTGGCCAATATGTGTTGAGTTTTTTTGCTTTACTGGGCAGTGCGTTTATTTTCATTTATCATTCTGTTAGAGGCATTTTTAGCTCTCCTTTCTATTTTAGGCAGATGTTTGAAAATTTTATTGAAATAGGATTTTATTCTCTACCAGTAGTGGGAATGACTGCTATTTTTACTGGTGCTGTTTTAGTGCTGCAAAGTTACACAGGTTTTTCTAGATTTTCTGCTGAAAGCTCGATTCCAATGGTGGTAGTGTTGTCAATTACTCGTGAATTAGGACCGGTTCTTGCTGGTCTAATGGTTGCGGGAAGAATAGGGGCTTCAATTGCAGCTGAGATTGCAACGATGAAGGTTACTGAACAAGTAGATGCTTTAAGAACTCTGGCAGTTTCGCCAATTAGATATCTTGTAACCCCAAGAATAGTTGCGAGCGTGCTAATGTTGCCATTGCTAGTTATTGTGGCTGATATTATTGGTATTATGGGAGGATACGTAGTTGCTACTGAGAAGCTAGGGTTTAATAAAGCTATTTATATTAAAAATACAGTGAGTTATATGGAAACCCAAGACGTAGTCTCTGGCTTAGCAAAGGCCGCTATTTTTGGATTTCTGATTGCTTTTGCTGGATGTTATAATGGTTATAACGCATCTAAAGGAGCTGAAGGCGTTGGCAAGGCAACAACTAATGCAGTTGTGACAGCTTCTGTTTTAATATTACTGTTTAACTACTTTACAACTGAATTATTTTTCAGCAAATGACCAAAAAAATAAAAAAGAATACACAACCAAAATTTGAAATTAGAGGTCTTTCAAAAAGATTTGGTAAAAAAAAGGTTCTTGATGGATTAGACCTTGATGTGTATCCAAATGAGTCTTTGGTTGTCGTAGGTGGCTCTGGAACGGGTAAATCAGTTCTTATTAAATCTATTGTTGGTTTAATTAATCCTGATTCAGGTTCAGTTAAGTATGAAGGACATGAAATTACGTCCCTAAATAGAAATGAGCGAAATGTTTTAATGACTAAATTCGGCTTTCTTTTTCAAGGAGGAGCTTTATTTGACAGTATGCCTGTTTGGGAAAATATTAGTTTCTCAATGATTCATAATAAAGATATTCCCAACTCTCATGCAAAAGATGTGGCTTTCAAAAAACTTAAATTAGTTGGTTTGGATCCTGATGCAGTGATGGATTTATACCCATCTGAATTATCTGGTGGTATGCAGAAAAGAGTTGCGTTAGCTAGAGCAATAGCTTGTGATCCCGAAGTTATATTTTTTGATGAACCAACGACTGGTTTAGACCCAATTATGGCAAATGTTATCAATGAGCTTATTGTTAGATGTCGGGAAGAAAATAATGCGACTACTATTGCTATTACTCATGATATCAATAGCACCAGAAGAATAGCTGATAGAGTTGCTATGTTATATGATGGCAAGATTGAATGGATTGGTAGCGTCAAAGAGATTGATAAACCTAACGATGCTATTTTCAAACAGTTCATTAATGGAGAGATTAAGGGGCCTATTAAAGTAGATCTCAGGTAGCGCTTTATGGTCAAGAAAAATGAACGCTATATATGTTTTTCTTGTGGGGCGGTCCATAAAAAATGGCAAGGCCAATGTCCAGATTGTAATGAGTGGAATACAATAGAATTAGAAGAAGTTTCTTCTGTAGATTATTCAGCGGCAAAATCCTCTGGCAAGAGCCTTGAGTTTGAAAATCTACAAGATGATGTTGTGATTGAGCCAAGGACTGAGACTGGTATTCAAGAATTAGATCGTGTGTTGGGGTCTGGTCTAGTAAGGGGGTCAGCTATTCTAATTGGTGGTGACCCTGGAATAGGTAAGTCCACATTACTTTTGCAACTTGTTTGTAAACTATCATCCAGTAATAAATCTTGCTTGTATATAACGGGAGAGGAGTCTTTGGAGCAGATACGCCTACGCTCATCTCGCTTAGGTTTGGATAATACGCCTGTAAGTATTTTATCCGCGACTAATATAAATGATATTTCTGCATCGTTAGGAAAAGTTAGTGGCAAAGTAGATTTAGTGATTGTGGACTCAATACAAACTATGTTCACCCCAGATATAAGTTCGGCACCTGGTACAGTATCGCAGGTTAGAGCCTCCGCGCATGAGCTTATTTCAATCGCCAAGAAAAAGAATATTACAATTGTTATTGTTGGACACGTTACAAAGGAAGGTCAATTAGCAGGTCCTAAGATTTTAGAACATATGGTGGACACTGTGCTTTACTTTGAAGGCGAAAGAGGCAACAACTTTAGAATCTTGCGGGCCGTAAAGAATCGTTATGGTGGAGTAAATGAAATAGGTGTCTTTGAAATGCAGGAGAAGGGATTAATAGAGGTGTCAAATCCATCTGAGCTTTTTCTTACTGAAAGAAAAAATAACGTAAGTGGTGCAGTCGTGTATGCTGGAGTTGAAGGTACGAGGCCTATTTTAGTTGAAATACAAGCTTTAGTCGCTCCGTCACAAATGGTTTCGCCTAGAAGAGCTGTTGTTGGCTGGGATTTAAACAGGTTGTCAATGATGATAGCTGTTTTAGCAACTAGGTACGGTATTAATTTAGGTAATCAAGAAGTGTATCTTAATGTTGTGGGCGGTCTTAAAGTAAATGAGCCAGCAGCTGACTTACCTGTTATATGTGCGTTAATTTCTGCGATGAAGAATAAAGCCCTGCAAAATGACACAATAATTGTTGGTGAGGTTGGGTTGTCTGGGGAAGTAAGAAAAGTTTCAAGAATTTCAGCAAGACTTAATGAAGCTAAAAAATTAGGATTTAAGAATGCAATTGTTCCATCAGGGTCTTCTGTGGGGAATTGTAAATTAAATATTTCTGAGATTGGTCATATTAAGCAATTAAGCGAGTTTTTCTAATGGCGTACTTTTATTTATTTTTAGCCGGTATTTTCGAGATTTCATGGGCTGTAGGCATGAAGTACACTGAAGGGTTTACAAGGTTTAAGCCATCTGTAATTACTATCGTACTTATGTGTTTGGGGCTTTTCTTCTTGTGCGTTGCAATAAAAGAGATTCCCTTAGGTACAGCCTATGCTATTTGGACTGGTATGGGAGTAATTGGTACGACTATTTGTGGTATATATCTATTCGGTGAATCTACATCATTACTTAAATTCATCTTTATATTAATGATTGTCGCCGGAATAGTAGGGCTTAAGCTTATCACCAAGGTTAATTAATAAGTGTTATGAATAAAAAAGCAAAGCTTACAGTTCGTAATCAATTTACTCGCGTTAAAACCGCTAGAGGTAGGAAATTATCTTCTAAAAATTGGCTTCAGAGACAACTTAATGACCCATATGTTAAGCAGTCAAAAGTTGATGGTTACAGGTCAAGGGCTGCATACAAATTAGTAGAAATTAACAATAAATTCAATATATTAGGTGAGAAATTTAATGTATTAGATTTAGGTTGTGCTCCTGGAAGTTGGACTCAAGTAATTCAACAGCATAATCCACAAATTGTAATTGCGGTTGATCTGTTAGAAATTGAGCCAATAAATGATGTTGAGTTCATTCAAGGGGACTTTTTAGAAGAAGAAGTCCATAATAAAATCACTGAAATTCTAGAAGGTAAAAAAATTAATCTAATTTTATCAGATATAGCTCCTAATACCACAGGTCACAAGGATACAGATCAGTTAAGAATTATGGCTGTAGCTGAGTCTATATTTGAGTTTTCTAAAACTGCTCTCGGAAAGGATGGTTCTATGGTAATAAAAATATTCCAAGGGGCTGGTTTTCCAGAATTTGTAAAAGATCTTAAAATAGCTTTTAAAAAGGTGAACACGTATAAGCCAGATGCTAGTAGATCAGGCTCTCCAGAGATTTACATAGTAGCTACCGGAAGAAAATAGATTTGTGTAACTTGTTAAAATAAAATAGTACCATTAATATTATAGATCATGTTTGCAGCTCTTTACAAAAAATGTGGATTATCAGAAAAAGTATTAGAATTATCTGAAGTTCAGTATCCCGCTATCAATAATGCTAAAGAAGTTATAGTAAAAATTGAATATTCAGGTATAAATCCATTTGACATTAAAGTTAGATCTGGGAAGAAAGGTGAGGTGAAATACCCTTTTCAAATTCCTCATAGTGATGCCTCAGGCGTTGTTGTTCAAAAAGGAAAAAATGTTAAAAACCTTAAAATAGGCCAAAGAGTATGGGTGCATAGTGCAGCATGGAAAAGGCAACATGGAACAGCTGCAGAATTCTGCTCTGTGCCAGAGAATTTGGTTGCTCCATTGCCTGAAAGGACTTCTTTTTCTCAAGGTGCGTGCTTAGGAATTCCAGCGCTAACAGCGGCTTCAGCTCTGCTTTCTTTGAATCTAACGGAAAAATCAAACATATTGATTACTGGTGGAGCAGGTGTTGTTGGTAATGCATGTATACAGCTTGCAAGATTTTTAGGACATAATGTTTTTGCTACCGCAAGAAGCGATAAAAAAATACAAATTTCCAAAGAGTCTGGAGTGACTCATGTATTTGATTCCAGAAAGTCAGATTTTATTGATAATATAGGTAAGGTCGAAAAATTTGATGCGGTAATTGATGTGGATTTCGCAAACACAGTAGGTTGGGCTCATAAAATTCTTAAAGAGAGTGGAAAAATTGTAACTTATGCCTCTTCAAAAATAGATGATTTTGATCTTCCCTTAAAGTATCTGATTTCTAAGAATATAAATATAAATTTCCTCTCTGTGTTTTTGTTTTTAGAAAATGATAGTGCTGGGAAAGCTGTAGACCTTGTAAATAGAGCCTTAGAAAAAAGTTCTTTAAAATTACTTGAGCATAAAATTTTTGATTTTAATGATATTGTTCTGGCACATCGAGAAGTAGAAAAACCAGATAGAATAGGGCAAGTGCTTTTAAAAATTTAAAAGAGATGCATGCGGACGAATTTGAGATAACTAAAGGTTTGGTGGAAAGGCTTATTGATGAGCAGTTTCCTGAATGGTCAGACTTAGAAGTATCGCATTTAAATGTGATGGGCAGTGATAATGTTATTTTTAAACTTGGTGATGATAAAGTAATTAGGTTGCCAAGGCTTGAGTCCTCTTCAGAATTCGCAGAAAGAGAAAATATTTGGTTGCCAAAAATATCGAAGCACGTTTCAATAAAAACCTCTCAGCCTGTTGCTAGTGGTAAGCCAACAAGCTTTTACCCATTCTATTGGTCGGTGTGTTATTGGATCGACGGAGAGACTTCATTTGAAGCTAAATCTATCAATTATAATAATCTCGCTAGAGATCTTGCTTCGTTCATAAAGGAGCTCAGAAATATCAAGCTATCTGGGGCTGAACCCCTATCAAAGAGAGGGAAGTCACTAGAAGTTCAGGTTAAGGATGTCGAGGTGGCTCTATCTGACCTAAAAGAAGAAATTGATGTAAAGTTAGCTTCTGAAATATGGCAAGATTGTCTAAATACAGAAGAGTATAGTGGGGAACCAGTTTGGATGCATGGAGATTTATTGCCTTCAAATATACTTGTGAAAAATGGTCATTTGGAAGCTGTCATAGATTTTGGTTTATTTGGCGTAGGGGACCCATCATGCGACCTTTTGCCGGCATGGTGTTTATTTGATAAGGAATCTAGAAATATATTTTTAGAAGAATTAAAATTAGATAAAGCATCAATAATGCGGGGTAAAGGTTGGGCCTTATCTGTCGCAATTAAGATTTTGCCTTATTTCAGGAATACAAATAGAGAGCTTGTAGAGGTTGCCAATAAGATGTTAACCAATATTTTGTCGGATTAGGTTACTCTGCATTGATTGCTTCAACTGATTCTATTTCAGGAACATAGTGGCGAATCATATTCTCTATTCCATTTTTTAGAGTAACTGTTGAGCTTGGGCAGCCTGAGCAAGCACCATGTAGTTCAAGCTTTAATATTCCATCTTTAAAGCTATGAAAGATTATATCACCACCATCTTGAGCCACTGCTGGTCTTACCCTGTGTTCAATGATTTCTTTGATCTCTTTTACAACAGCAGAGTCATCTTCGTTAATTTCATTACTACCTGTTGATTTGCTTTGTTTTTCATCGTTGTAAAGAGGAATTTTTTTAGAGAAATGCTCCATTATAGTCAGCATAATAAGCGGCTTAATTTCAGGCCAATCAACATTCTCTCTTTTGGAGATGGTAATAAAATCAGAACCGTAAAACACACCATTTACTCCATCAATGGAAAATAAAGTTTTGGCAAGAGGTGATTTCTCAGCATCCTCTAAAGATCCAAAATTAATGGGACCCTTGCTGTTATTTAACTTATCTTCTGGGATAAATTTTAAAGAATTAGGATTTGGCGTGTCTTCAGTTTGTATAAACATTAATAACCTAGTAATTTACTCAGGTATTATAAATGCCATATATTATTTTGCTAGTCAATTAAAAATCAAGTAGAATTAGTCGCGTATGAAGATATCAAGTATGAGAAAGAGTTTAATTATTTTATTGTTGTCATTGTTTGTAGATGCAAATGCAACAATTTTTAATCCGCCAAATCAGCAAAAGCAGCGATATCAATCTATTAGTGACATTTTAGATAATCCGGAAGATAAAATTGAAGTTTCTTTAAAAGGCAAAATTACTCAAAAACTATTTGAAGAAAAATATCTTTTCTCAGATGACAATAATGAAATTGTTATCGAGGTTGATGACAAAAGATTTCCGCTTCAGAAAGTCACTGAAGATACAACTTTGGCTATTCTTGGTGAAGTTAGGGTAAAAACAAATCGCAATCCTGAAGTGGTGGTTTTTCTTGCTAGGGTGGTTGATGCTAAATCTAATAAGACCTTGTCAGATGATTTGGGAAAAGAATCGAGTAACACTTCTGCAGTAGAAGATTTTGCTACTAGCTCTATTAATAAAAATAGTAGTTTTTGATTAAGATTGAATAGGGGGAGTTTTTTCGTAATATGTACGAGCCATCTCTAAGCCTTTCTGAGTATCAATATTAATAGGTGTATCTTCAACAATACAAACATCAATTTTCATGTGATGCTCAAGAGCTCTCAGCTGTTCAAGTTTCTCCGACGTTTCTAGCTCGCTATCCGTGATTTTAACGAACTTCTCTAGAGCCTCGCGTCTATATAAATAAATCCCCACATGCTCATAAAAATCTTTTGCATTGTGAGGTATTGCTTGTCTTGAGAAATATAGCGCTCTACCAAATTTTTTCTCTTTGTCGTAAAAAGATATGGCAACATTTACTACGTTTGGATCGGCAGATTTTTCATTACAATTATGTTTAGATGCAAGCGTTAAAATATCAGCATCTGAATGAGAAATTTTATTAGCAAGTTCTTCAATGATTCTTGGGTTTATAAATGGAATATCTCCTTGTAGATTAATTACGTATTTATATTGCTTCCCAGGATCAATTTTTTCTAGCACTTCAAATACTCTATCAGTTCCGGATTGGTGTTTAGGATCCGTCATCATGACATTAAGTCCTCTTTGCGTGCATGTGTTCTTGATTTCCTCGCTATCAGTTCCGACTAAAACGCTGCCTATGTTTGACTCTGTTGCTCTTTCTGCAGCATGACATATCATTGGAATTCCACCAATCTCTGCAAGCATCTTGTTCTTAAGTCTAGAGGAGTCTAATCTAGCTGGGATAATTATTACGAATTCGTTCATATGATTTCTTATTGGTGTCTATGAATTATATTTATCTAATATTATTATTGCAATTTAATAAAAAGAAAATAATTCACTGTGGATAAAATAATTGGGAAATTATTGGTTGACATTAAGTCCAAAATTATTCATACAGTAGTAGTCTTTTTTTGTGTGCCCGTAGCTCAGCTGGTAGAGCATTTGACTTTTAATCAAAGGGTCACAGGTTCGAACCCTGTCGGGCACACCATTACAGCCTAGGATTGATTAAAGACAATTTCATTAGTATAATACCTGAAGTCTATTTGGAGAAAGGAAAGATAAGTAAATGGAAGGAATAATCCCCGGCTATATTCAGCAATATTTGCCAATCGTAATTTTTTTAGTTTTTGCGTGCATTGTTTCTGGTGTTTTAATAGCTATTCCAATGGTTTGTGCAGTTCGAAATGGCAACCCAGAAAAAGATTCTCCTTATGAATGTGGCTTTGAACCGTTTGATCAACCAAGAAAAGAATTTGATGTCAGATTCTACTTAGTAGCAATATTATTTGTAATTTTTGATCTCGAAATCATCTATTTGTTTCCGTGGGCGGTTACGTTGAGTAAAATTGGCTTGTTTGGTTTTTGGTCTATGATTGTTTTTCTGACTCTTTTGACGGCAGGATTCATATATGAGTGGAAAAAGGGAGCCTTAGAATGGGAGTAAGTGATATATTAAAGAAAAAATCTACGCCTCCTCAAGATAAACTTTTTCAAGAGTTTTCAGATAAAATGACCAATCGGGGTTATGTGCTATCAAAAATAGATGATCTCGCAAACTGGGCAAGAACTGGGTCGATGTGGCCAATGACATTTGGTTTGGCTTGCTGTGCTGTTGAAATGATGCAATGTGCTGCGAGCAGATTTGACATGGACAGGTTTGGGCTATTATTTAGGCCTTCTCCTAGACAGTCAGATGTTATGATTGTTGCAGGAACTTTAACTAATAAAATGGCTCCAGCTCTAAGAAAAGTTTACGACCAAATGCCGGATCCTAAATACGTTATTTCTATGGGTAGTTGTGCAAACGGAGGAGGATATTATCATTATTCTTATTCGGTGGTCCGCGGGTGTGATCGAATAGTACCTGTGGATGTTTATGTTCCTGGCTGTCCTCCTACAGCTGAGGCTCTAATGTATGGAATTACAGTTTTACAGAGAAAAATTAAGCGTACTGGAGTGATCAAAAGATAAAAAATTATGCTTAAGAATATTAATGAACATATAACAAACGAAGTGGCTTCCTTAGTCGGAAGAAATGAGGCAAAGTTTGTTGTTAATAAGTCTATGCTTGAAGTGCATATTGCTCCTGAGAAGTTAATGCAAGTGCTTCGCTTCTTATGTGGTGATGATAAGTTATGTTTTATTCAGCTTGTTGATTTGTTTGGTCTTGATTATCCAGCTCGCTCTAAAAGATTTGAGGTGGTTTATAATCTCTTGAGTACTAAATTTAATTATAGGGTGTGTATAAAAGTCAAAGTGTCTGAAGAAGATAAAATCCCTTCTGTGCATGAAATTTATCCAAATGCAATCTGGTTTCAAAGAGAAGTATATGATATGTACGGGGTTGAGTTCTCTAATAGTCCGGATTCCAGAAGAATACTTACTGACTATGGATTTGAGGGGCATCCTCTAAGAAAAGATTTTCCATTATCAGGCTATAAAGAAGTGAGATATGACATCGAAAAAAGAAAAGTCGTGTATGAGCCTGTGAATTTAGTTCAAGAATACAGGCATTTTGATTTTATTAGTCCGTGGGAGGGGACTGATTACAAACTTCCAGGAGATGAAAAAGCAGAAGAACAGAAGTGAAAAAAGAAATTGAATTAGATAGTTTTAATATTAATTTTGGTCCTCAGCATCCAGCTGCTCATGGTGTGCTTAGACTTATTCTGGAAATGGATGGAGAAGTTGTGGAGAGGGCTGATCCTCATATTGGGCTTTTACATAGAGGAACTGAGAAGCTAATTGAGCATAAAACATACCTTCAAGCTGTTCCATATTTTGATCGCCTTGATTACGTTGCTCCTATGAATCAAGAGCATGCTTTTGCGCTAGCAACTGAAAAGTTACTTGGTTGTGAAGTGCCAACAAGAGCTCAATTTATAAGGGTAATGTTTGCAGAGCTAAGTAGGATTCTAAACCATTGCTTAAATATTCCTACTTTTGCATTAGATGTTGGTGCAACGACGCCTTTGTTATGGCTTTTCGAAGAGCGTGAAAAGATTATGACAATTCATGAAGAGGTTTCTGGATCCAGGATGCACTCTAATTATTTTAGACCAGGCGGGGTTGCTCAGGATGTTACTCCTGAAACTATAGAAAAAATAACTGATTTCATCGAAGGCTTTCCAAAAATACTTGCTGATGTTGAGACTCTGCTGAATGATAATAGAATATGGAAGCAAAGAACTGTAGACATTGGCGTGGTGTCTCCTGAGGATGCAATTAAGTGGGGGTTCTCTGGTCCTATGTTAAGAGGTTCAGGTGTTCCTTGGGATTTAAGAAAGTCTCAGCCATATGATGTATATGCGCAAATACAATTTGATATCCCAGTTGGAAAAAATGGTGACTGTTACGATCGATATTTGGTAAGAGTAGAAGAGATGTATCAATCTCTTGCGATTATAAAGCAGTGTTTAGTTAAAATGCCAAAAGATGGAGCCATCAAAACTACTGATTTAAAAATTTCTCCTCCTTCTAGAAAAGATATGAAAAACTCTATGGAAGCAATGATTCATCATTTTAAATTATATACAGAGGGTTATCACGTCCCTAAGGGTGAGTCATATGGAGTTGTTGAGGCTCCAAAGGGAGAGTTTGGAGTATATCTAGTTTCTGATGGGAGTAATAAACCATATAGATGTAGAATTAAGGCTCCAGGATTTACTCATTTGCAGGCATTAGATTTTATGTCAAAAGGACATATGCTTGCGGATGTTGTTACTATAATTGGCAGTCTAGACGTAGTATTTGGTGAAATTGATAGGTAGGGTTTAAGTGGATACAGATTTTGAATTTACAAAAGAAAATCATAAACTTGCTAAAGAAGAGGTAGCAAAGTATCCAGCTGGGAAGCAAAAAAGTGCTGTAATGGGTCTGTTGCATATAGCTCAGGATCAAAATGGTGGTTGGTTAACCGCAGAGTGCATTGATTACATAGCTAAATATTTAGAGATGCCTCCTATAAAGGTTTATGAGATCGCAACTTTTTATACAATGTATAACTTAAAGCCTGTTGGTAAATTTCATATTCAAGTGTGTGGTACTACTCCCTGTATGCTTAGGGGTGCAAAAAAAATAGTAGAATTTTGTAAGGAAGAAATTGGAATTGAAGTTGGTCAAACTGATGCTAAAAAATTATTTACTCTTTCTGAAGTAGAGTGTTTAGGTGGGTGTGCAAATGCACCGGTAGTACAGATTAATAATGATTATTATGAAGATTTATCACCTGAAAGTTTTAAAAAAATTCTAGAGGATTTGAAATCTGGAAAAAAAGTTCAGATTGGTTCTCAAACTGGTAGAAAATCTAGCGAGCCAAGAGGTTATAAAGCGTAAGAATGTTAAAAGAAAAAGATAAAATCTATACTAATCTTTATGGTTTTAAAGGAGCTGATTTAAAGTCTTCTAGGGTTAGAGGCGACTGGGATAAGACTGAGAAAATTATATCTCTAGGTTCGGGTAAAATTATTGACGAGGTAAAAAAATCTGGTTTAAGAGGGAGGGGTGGAGCAGGGTTCTCTACAGGGATAAAGTGGTCATTTATGCCAAAGAAATCAAGCAAGCCTCATTATTTAGTCGTTAATGCTGATGAAAGTGAGCCAGGAACCTGTTCTGACAGAGAGATTATCAGACACGAGCCGCATAAATTGATAGAAGGCTCTCTAATTGCAGCATCGGCATTAAATGCTCAAGACGTCTATATTTATATCAGGGGAGAGTATTACAACGAATATTTGATTTTAAAACGCGCTTTAGAGGAGGCGTATAAGGCTGGATTAGTTGGAAAAAATGCATGCAAGTCTGGATTTGATTGCGACATACATATTCACCGTGGTGCTGGGGCTTACATATGCGGTGAAGAAACCGCGATGTTAGAAAGCTTAGAAGGCAATAGAGGTATGCCTAGAATGAAACCTCCTTTTCCTGCAAATGCTGGTCTATATGGCTGCCCAACTACGGTAAATAACGTTCAAACGATTGCAAACATTCCAACAATTATGAGAAGAGGTGGAGATTGGTATGCTTCTTTAGGTAAGTTGAATAATACTGGCACAACTTTATTCTCCATTTCTGGTCATGTAAACAAGCCTTGCAACGTTGAAGAAGAGATGGGGGTTCCTTTAAGAGATTTGATTGAGAAACATGCAGGCGGTGTTATCGGCGGGTGGGATAATTTGAAAGCCGTAATACCAGGCGGTTCTTCTGTCCCGTTGATTCCAAAATCTATATGTGACTATGTTGAGATGGATTATGATAGCTTAAAAAGAGAAGGAACATCACTTGGTACTGCTTCAGTTATAGTGATGGATTCTTCTACTGATATCATAGAGGCAATAGGAAGAATCAGTAAGTTTTATATGCATGAGTCATGCGGCCAATGCACGCCTTGTAGAGAGGGAACTGGATGGATGTGGCGCATGATGTGCAAGATATCTAGAGGGCAGGCCTCCAGTTCTGATGTGAATAAGCTAATTAATGTTACTAAGCAGGTAGAAGGTCATACTATATGTGCTCTTGGAGATGCAGCGGCATGGCCAATTCAAGGTTTGGTTAAGCATTTTAGTGATGAAATTGCTAACCGAATTAGTGATAAAAAAGAAAATATTGGGACAGCGTAATGGGAAAAATCACTATTAACAACAAAGAGTATGAATTTGAAGGGGGTATGAGCCTTATTCAAGTTTGTGATCAAAATAATATAGAGATACCCAGATTTTGTTATCACGACAAACTAAAGATAGCTGGTAACTGTAGGATGTGTTTGGTTGAGGTTGATAAAGTCCATAAGCCTGTGGCTTCTTGTGCGCTAGAAGCAAAAGACGGAATGGTAGTTAGCACTAAGTCGCAAATGGTAAAAGACGCTAGAGAAGGTGTCATGGAGTTTTTGCTTATCAATCATCCGTTAGATTGTCCAATATGCGATCAAGGGGGAGAGTGCGACTTACAAGATCAAGCTATGCTTTATGGTAAAGGGTGTAGCAGGTTTGAAGAAAACAAAAGATCGGTGGAAGATAAAAGTTTTGGACCGCTGATTAAGACTCATATGACAAGATGTATACATTGCACAAGATGTGTACGATTTTCTGAAGATGTTGCGGGGGTTGAAGAAATAGGCACCATTGGCAGGGGAGAGAATATGGAGATAACAACCTATTTAGATAATATTGTTACCTCTGAATTGTCAGGAAACGTAATAGATCTATGTCCTGTTGGTGCGCTGACTTCAAAACCTTATGCTTTTAAAGCAAGAAGCTGGGAGCTTAAAAAAACATACTCAATAGATGTTAGTGATGCAGTTGGAAGTAATATAAGGATAGATTCTCGCGCATCTGAAGTTATGAGGGTCTTACCTCGTTTAAATGACGAAATTAATGAAGAGTGGATATCTGACAAAGCTAGATTTTCTTATGATGGCTTAAAAAATCAAAGAATTACAAAAGCCTATATTAGACAAGCAGGTAAGCTTATCAAAGTGACTTGGGAAGAAGCTATTAAGGAGGCGTCGAATTTAATTGCTTCAAGCAAACCTGATGAGGTTGCTGCTATTGCTGGTGGGTTAACTGATTGTGAAACAATGTATTCAGCTAAAAATCTTTTAAATGCGATAGGATCTAACAAAATGGATGTCGTGAATGGTGATGTTGAGTTTGATCAAAAGAATAGATCATCATATTTATTCAATACATCGATTCTTGGTATAGAACAATCAGACCTATGTTTGATGATTGGGGTGAGTCCTCGTTATGAGTCAGCAATATTGAATGCAAGAATACGCAAAAGGAGCCTTGAAGGTAAATATCCTGTTTATACAATTGGTTGCGATGATAATATAAACTATAAGTTTAATGATCTAGGAGATAGCTCGAAGATTATAGAAGATATCCTAAAGGGTAAGCATAAAATTTGTAAAACTTTAGAAAAAGCAAAAAAGCCAATGATGATTATTGGTTATGGAGCAATTCAAAATAAAAGCGGGAAAAACACTTTAGCTACGTTGTCAGAGATTGCAGAAAAATACTCTTTTGTTAATGATGGGTGGAATGGATTTAATATTCTTCACCGTGATGCTGCAGCGGTAGGGGCTTTGGAGTTGGGGTTTAAATCTTCTTCTAGATCTGGTGATATCGATAACATTTTGGCTTCTTATAAGCGAGGCCTGATATCTACTTTGCTTGTTTTTGGATGTGATGAAATAGATGCAAATAAACTAAAAACCAAAGATAGCAAATTAATCTATTTTGGACATCATGGAGATGTAGCAGCGAATTATGCTGATATCATTATTCCTGCTCCTGCATTTACAGAAAAAGATGGAACATTTATAAATCTTGAAGGAAGAGTGCAACGTGCTTATCAGGCTATTAGTCCTTTTGGAGATGCGCAGCCAGAGTGGAAGGCTATTCTTGATATAGCTTCTTGCTGTAATATACCACTGGAATATTCAGATTTAGATTCTTTAAGAGAAAAAATGTCTGAAGAGGTTTCTATTTTTAAGAATCTCGATGAATTGCCAAAGGTTAAGTGGAAAAAAATATCTGCAAAAGGTAGTATCGAAAGCTATGAAATTAAGCCAAAAGAGATTAATTTCTATATGACAAACTCAATTTGTAGATCCTCAAGAACTATGGCGAAATGTGTAAAACAAATAGGAAATAAAAAATAATATGGATTTTTTAGATTACTTTTTTGAATTTTTTAAAATTTTGGGAACTATTGTTGTTGTTACAATTCCTTTATTGCTCTCGGTTGCATACTTAACGTATGCAGAAAGAAAGGTTATTGCTGCGGTCCAGCTAAGAAAGGGTCCAAATGTGGTGGGTCCTTTTGGACTTCTGCAGCCAATTGCAGATGCTGTAAAGCTTATGTTCAAAGAAATCATTTTGCCCGAAGAAGCAAATAAGTTAATTTTTATTCTAGCCCCAGCTGTAACTTTTGTCTTAGCAATTATTGGTTGGGCGGTTATTCCTTTTGATAAAGGATGGGTAATTGCCGATATAAATATAGGCATCCTATACCTTCTTGCTATATCATCTTTGGGTGTGTATGGAATTATAATGGCTGGTTGGGCGAGCAACTCAAAATATGCTTTCTTAGGTGCGATTAGATCTTCTGCTCAAATGATATCATATGAAGTATCTATTGGCTTGATTATAATTTGTGTATTGATTGCAACTGGTTCTCTGAATTTAAGTCAAATAGTAGAAGCTCAAATTAATATGGATTGGTGGATCAAGTTGCTACTTTTTCCAATGATGGTGGTGTTTTTTATTTCCATTTTAGCTGAGACGAATAGGCTACCTTTTGACTTACCAGAGGCTGAATCAGAGCTTGTCGCAGGGTATAATGTTGAATATTCTTCAATGACCTTTGCGATGTTTTTCTTAGGTGAATATGCGAATATGATACTAACTAGTTCAATGTTGGTTGTATTGTTTTGGAGCGGTTGGCATCCTATAATAGATGTACCTTTTATGCATTATATTCCAGGAGTTATTTGGTTTATTCTTAAGGTGGAAATAATATTATTCCTATTTTTGTGGGTAAGAGCAACGTTGCCAAGATTTAGATACGATCAGTTAATGAGATTAGGTTGGAAGGTTTTTTTACCATTATCTCTTTTTTGGGTAGTTTTGGTATCAGGTGTGTTATTGTATTTTAATAAATTGCCAGTTTAAATATGCTTATTAGAAAGTTAAAAGAATGGTTTTTGTGGGAAATTCTTCAAGGAATGGCACTTACGTTTAAATACATGTTTAAACCAAAGGTAACTATTGATTTTCCTTACGAAAAAAACCCTATCTCACCAAGATTTAAGGGGGAACACGCTTTAAGAAGGTATCCCAATGGGGAGGAGAGATGCATTGCATGTAAGTTGTGTGAAGCTGTATGTCCAGCACAAGCTATTACAATCGAAGCGGAGCCAAGAAAAGACCAAGGGCGCAGAACAACAAAATATGACATTGATATGACAAAATGTATTTATTGCGGTTTGTGTCAAGAATCTTGTCCTGTAGATGCAATTGTAGAGGGGCCTAATTTTGAATTTACTACGGAAAATCATGACGAGCTTTATTATAATAAAAATCGTTTATTGAGAAATGGTGAAATATGGGAGCAAGAGTTGAAACGTAAGTTAGATTTAGATTATAAATACAGATAATGGTTATTTACGGAATTTTATTTTATATTTTTGCTTTATTAATGATTGTGGCTTCATGTGGAGTTACGCTTTCAAGAAATCCAGTATATTCCGTCTTCTTTCTAATTTTTGCATTTTTTAATGCAGCTGGACTATTCGTATTGCTTGGAGCTGAATTTTTGGCTGCTACGCTTATTATAGTATATGTTGGCGCGATTGCAGTTTTGTTTTTATTTGTTGTAATGATGCTGAATATAAAAAATGAAACCATGAAAGAGTTTTTACAAAATAATTTTAAGACGATTTTGTTTTTATGCGTCATCCTCTTAATTGATTTAATTTTTGTCGTATACAGTACAGATAAATTTGATGAGCATATTTTATCCGCTGGGGATAATCCCAAAAGTATGATTCAGAACACTGAGCAAATAGGGTTGTTGTTGTACACTAAGTTTGTTCTCCCTTTTGAGCTGTCTGGTTTATTATTATTTATAGCTATGATTTCAGCGATTGTTCTTACGCATAGAAATATAAAAACATCAAAAAAACAAAACATAAGTCGTCAATTATCTAGAAATAAAGGTAATGCTTTAAAAATAGTTAAATCAATAAAAGTTGGTCAAGGAGTTGACCCAATAATAAAATAATATGTTTGAAATCGAACTGATACATTATTTAATCTTAGCTTCAATTGTTTTTTCAATAGGGGTGTTTGGTATTCTGATGAATAGAAAGAACCTAATTATGGTGCTGATGTCTATAGAGCTATTACTTCTTGCTACTAACATTAATTTGGTAGCATTTTCAGCATATCTAAAAGATGTTACTGGTCAATTGTTTGCAATTTTTGTTTTAACAGTGGCAGCCGCTGAGGTGTCAATTGGATTAGCAATAATAGTTGTTTATTTTAGAAACAACACGAATCTTGAAATTGAGAAATTGAAGAAAATGAAAGGTTGAAGTTTTGATTTTAGCAATTGTATTTTTACCGTTAATTGGGGCCTTATTCTCAGGGGTGGCAAATAAGAAACTTCCTGATTGGTTCTCGGAATATTTTAATACTTCTTTATTAGCGATTTCAGCAATACTTTCATATTTAGTGTTTTATGATGTTGTGTTTGGACAAGTTATTTACAATGTTGAGCTATTTAATTGGATAAATTCAGGAGATTTTCAGGTTAATTGGTCGTTAAATGCAGACTCTTTAACCGCGGTGATGTTGGTCGTTGTAACGACAGTGTCGATGTTGGTGCATTTGTATTCTATTGGGTATATGGAAAAAGATGAATCAATTCCACGATTTATGTCATATATCTCTTTATTTACTTTTTTCATGCTAATGTTAGTGACGTCAACAAATCTGGTTCAGTTGTTTTTTGGCTGGGAAGGAGTAGGGCTTTGTTCGTATTTGTTAATAGGTTTTTGGTATAAAAAAGAGTCTGCATATAATGCGGCAATCAAAGCTTTTTTGGTTAACAGAGTGGCGGATGTGTTTTTTGTTATTGGTATATTTACAGTATTTTACTTATTTGGAAGCATTGAGTTTTCGGAAATATTTAATAAGGCAAGTTCTCTAGCGAGTGATGATATTAAAGTAGTAGGATTTGGTCTTAATGTTATAGATTTCGCGTGCATATGTTTGTTTATAGGGTGCATGGGCAAGTCAGCCCAGTTAGGATTTCATACATGGTTGCCAGATGCAATGGAGGGGCCAACGCCTGTATCTGCATTAATTCATGCCGCTACTATGGTAACTGCAGGTGTGTTTTTAGTAGCAAGATTTTCACCTGTTTTCGAGATGTCACCTACAACCCTTGAGATGATTATCTTTATTGGTGCTACGACTGCAATTTTTGCCGCAACAATAGCTATGGCTCAGAATGATATCAAAAAAATCATAGCATATTCAACCTGTAGTCAGCTGGGCTATATGTTCTTTGCTTGCGGTGTGTCTGCTTACTCTGTTGCAATTTTTCACCTTGCAACACATGCTTTCTTCAAAGCGCTCCTTTTTTTATGCGCTGGATGTATAATTCATGCTATGTCAGATGAGCAAGATATAAATAAAATGGGTGGTTTATATAAAAAAATACCAATCACGTTCTCCTTAGTCGTTATTGGCTCTTTAGCGATATCAGGAATACCGCCGTTTGCTGGGTATTACTCTAAGGATGCAATTCTTGAATCAGCTCTTTCTTCAGATCGATTGCTTTCTAATTATGCATATATTTGTGGTACTTTGGGCGCTGTCTGTACGGCTTTTTATAGCTGGAGATTAATAATTAAAGTATTTCATGGGGAATGCAAAGCTTCTAAGAAAAGTCAACTTCATATACATGAACCACCTCTTACAATGTTAATTCCTATTGCTACTTTAGGAATAGGTGCCGTGTTTGCTGGGGTTGGGGCAGTATATGGTTTTGGAATTATAGATGAAAATTTAAGTTTCTGGCATGGCTCTTTGGAGCAAATAAATCAAAAGCAAGTACTAGCCGGAATGCATCATATTAATGAATTTCTGAAGTTCTTACCTTTGACTTTATCTATTATGTCTATCGGAGTTGCCTACATTATTTATATGCATAAACCAAAGATTGTTGATGTTTTTGTTAAGAGATATAAATTTATTTACCAGTTAGTGTCAAATAAATACTATTTTGATGAAGCGTATAACAAAATTTTTGTTGCTCCGTATAGAAAGATAGCGGGTTTTTGTTATTCAATTATAGATAAATCATGCATAGATTTATATGGTCCTGGTCTCGTAGCAAAAACAACAAAAAGTTTTTCAGCAATTGTGTCTAGGGCTCAAACAGGGTTTATTTATCATTATTTACTGATTTTATTTTTAGGGATAATTTCTTTTGTTAGTTTTATATTATTAGTGTTTTAACATGTTGAATGAGTTGCCAATTTTAAGCATTCTTACTTTTATACCGTTGGTTGGGGTATTGCTCCTCTTATTCTCATCTGGAGATAAAAAATCTGAGCATTATCAGAAGGTAGTCGCTTTATTATTTAGTTTATCAGCTTTAATAATAACAGTTTTGATTTATTTCATTTCTGATTTTTCTAGTTCAACATCGTATCAGTTAATTGAAAATTCTTGCTGGTTTAATAATTGTACAATTTCTTATAAGTTAGGAATTGATGGCTTCTCTTGGCTTTTTGTGTTTCTTACATCTCTCTTGATTCCTATTTGTCTTTTGTGTAGTTGGAGTAATATAGAAAAACAACAAAAGGGCTTCTTGGTATCTTTTTTATTAATGGAAACTCTAATTTTTGGAGCTTTTTTATCTCAAGATATTGTTCTATTTTATGTGTTTTTTGAAGCGATTTTGATACCTATGTATTTTATTATTGGAATATGGGGTGCAGAAAACAGAATTTATGCAGCAATTAAATTCTTTTTATACACGCTTGCTGGATCTATATTGTTCATGATTGTTGTGATTTATTTATATAATCAGTTTGGAACTTCAGATATGGCAGTGTTATTTGAAAAATCTAAGTCTCTATCTTCAGAGGTACAAAAGTATTTATGGGTTGCAATGTTTTTTGCGTTTGCAATTAAAATACCTATGTGGCCCTTTCATACATGGCTACCAGATGCTCATGTACAAGCTCCTACAGCTGGATCTGTTATATTAGCAGGCATACTTCTTAAGCTTGGAGGTTATGGTTTTATAAGATTCTCAATGGCAATGTTACCAGAAGCCAGTCATTATTTTGCAGATTTAATTTTAATCTTGAGTGTGATAGCAATTATATATGCTTCTTTAGTAGCTTTTGCTCAAACAAATATTAAAAAATTGATTGCGTATTCTTCTGTCGCTCATATGGGGTATGTAACAGCTGGCATCTTTTCTTTTAGCAAAGTAGGTATAGACGGGGCAATATATCAGATGTTCAGTCATGGAATAATCTCAGCAGCTTTATTCTTAGTGGTAGGGGTGCTTTATGACAGGGTACATACGAAAGAGGTAAACAAATTCGGAGGATGCGCGACTAGAATGCCAGTATTTGCAATGTTTTATTTAATCTTCACCTTATCCTCTGCTGGCTTACCTGGAACAAGCGGATTTGTTGGTGAGTTTTTGCCTTTAATGGGGATATTTAAAGTGAGCAAGTTGTATTCTTTCTTAGCGGCAACTGGGATGGTTCTTGGAGCTGTGTATTTACTTTCTTTATACAGAAGGGTTATGTTCGGGAATGTTTCAAAAAAATGTGAGTCTATAACAGATATAAATTATATGGAAGTGGCATATCTTTTACCGCTTGTAATACTGACAATAATTATTGGTGTGCATTCAGAGTTAGTAACCTCGTTATTTGATAGCTATACTACGCTTATAATTTTAGGAAAATAATATGTACGATAACTTTGATCTTTCAGTTCTATTTCCAGAGTTTATTTTGTCATCTGTGGCTGTTTTAATTATATTGCTAGGCGTCTTTTTAAAAAAACTGAAGCTAGAAAAATTTTATTTGTATGTTATGGCTGTTTCGCTTGTTGTGGCCTTATCTTTTTCTATTAGTGACTTTGGAGCAAGTCATGTTTATTTGTTTAACAACATGGTTGAAAGTAACCCTATTAAGCAATTGCTGAAGATTATTATTTTAGGGCTATCAGTATTTACCGCTATTTTGCTGATTGGGTCATCTGAGAAATACCGGGAAATAAGAAAATTTGAATTTTCATCCCTATGTATTTTTTCTATATGCGGTTCTCTATTAATTTTATCAGCAAACAACTTAATAATTTTGTATTTAGGGTTAGAAATTCAAAGCTTATGTCTGTATGTACTAGCAACCTTTGCTCGTAAAAACCACAAATCTTCTGAAGCTGGTGTTAAGTACTTTATTTTGGGCTCAATTGCATCAGCAGTTTTATTATTTGGAATGAGCTTTATGTATGGTTATTCCGGAACTGTTAATTTTACAGAGATGCAAAAAATATATTCAGCTTTGCTTACAACAAATGGAAGCGAAGTTCCAATTGGGTTTATAATCGGTTTTGTTTTGGTAATCATAGGGTTGTTATTTAAGGCCTCTGCTTTCCCATTCCACATTTGGGTGCCAGATGTTTATCAGGGGTCTCAGTTGCCTGTAACAGCTTTCTTCTCAATTATTCCTAAAGTTACATCAATATTTATTTTGCTAGACTTCTTAGTAGTAAATTTTTCTATGTGGAAAGCATCTTGGTCGCCAATTATAATGTTCGTGTCAGTTCTATCTATGTTTATAGGTGCTTTTGGTGCAATGATTCAAAAAAACATGAAAAGGCTGCTAGCATATAGTTCCATTGGCAATGTTGGATTTATGATTGTTGCTTTAGTTTCTTCTTCTGGACATTCTTTAGGGTCAGTTATAATTTATGCTGTTATATACGGAATTATGAATATAGGCATGTTTGCTTTGCTTAATATTGTTCAGAAAAAGCATGAAGACTATAATATATCTATATTCACTGGTTTAGCTGAGAGACATCCAATGTTAGCTTTTTCTTTTGCTGTGATTTTATTATCAATGGCTGGTATACCTCCGCTAGCGGGTTTTTTTGCTAAATTCTTTGTTATAAAAAGTCTAATTGTGTCTGATATGTATGCGATCGCTACAGTAACCTTGCTAGCTTCTGTTATTAGTTCTTTTTATTATCTTAAAATCATTAAATCTATGTATTTTGAGACTGCAGAAAATAGTGATCATGCAATAAGTATAGTGCCAGAAACAATGTTTATTGCTACATTTGCTGTGGTTGCTAATATGTTCTTGGTGTTTACGCCATCTTCTATTATAAATTTTACTTCTCTTCAAATCAGTCTCATTCCATAAATGGCAAATTGGAAAAACCTAAAAAGAATTCTTTTAAACAAAGTAGATAGTACAAATTTAGAGGCTAAGAGATTTTTGCAGAGTCGTCCTAAAGAAGAGCTGGTCATTGTGGCCAATGAGCAAAGCTCTGGCTATGGACGTTCTGGTAAAGATTGGGTTTCTCCAAAAGGTAACTTATACTTTTCAATTATTTTATTTCCGGAATGCTCGCTTGAGAAAAGTGCCCAGTTAAGTTTTGTTGCTGCGTTAGCGTTGTACGAAGTTCTTGAAAGAGTATTAGTAAGTAACAGGAATGAAATAAAGCTAAAATGGCCGAATGATGTTCTAATCAATGGGAAGAAGGTTGCTGGCATAATATTGGAGTCAGTGAGTTCAGGGCAATCTAAAAAAACTAACAGTCTTATCATAGGTGTGGGTTTAAACGTAAATTCCAAAATTGTGTCTGACGAATTTGAAGCCACAACATTGCTGGAATCTCACGCTAAAGAATTAAGAATTGATTATTACTTAAATCAATTTATAAGCAATTTAGAATCACTTTATAAGTCTTGGAAAGATAAAGGTTTCGAGCCTATTAGAAAAAGCTGGTTAGATAAAGCTTACAATATAAATAAAAAAGTTAGTATTTTAGGTCAGAAAAAGAAAATATCTGGTATATTCACCGATCTTGATAATAATGGTAACCTGTTGCTTAAGATGAGTAATGGAGAAATAAAAGAAATTTCAGGCGGCAGCATATATTTTAAAAAAGGTTAGGTTTTGTTTTTAGCCATTGATGTAGGAAATACAAATATAGTTTTTGCAGTTTGTGATGATAGAAAAATCATCTCTACAAGTAGGTGCATCACAGAATCCAAGCAAGATGCTAGCTTTTATCATCTATTTATTTCCAAGTGGCTTGAGAATGAGGGGATTGCTTTACAAGCTATTAAAAATGTTGTTTATGCTTCTGTAGTTCCTATGATCGATAAAGTAATTGATGATTTAGCGGAAAAGCATTTTAAAACTAAAGCGTCAAATATAAAGAATTGTAATTTTGATCTTAAGATAGATATAGAGAATCCTACTAGCTTAGGCTCTGATCGAATTGCAGTAGCGGTGGGGGCTAAAAATAAATACGGGAATGGGCTAATAATAATAGATTTTGGTACAGCGATTACTTTTGATGTGATAAACGAACAAGGTGCATTCGTGGGTGGAGTGGTTTGTCCTGGTGTGACAACTTCACTAAACTCCTTACAAAAGTCTGCTGCTCTCTTACCAAAAGGAGAAGTAAATAAAATAAGCACTAGAATACCTAGAAACATTGATGATGCTCTAAAGTTTGGCTCTTTTTATGGTTATATCGGTTTGGTTAAAGAGATAGTATTAAGAATAAAATCAGAATATAATAAACCATTAAGAGTTATTGCTACTGGTGGCGAAGGCTGTGTTATTACGGAAAATGTAGACCTTATAGACAATTACGATCCTAATTTAGTAATAGATGGTATAATAGAAATTTATCTGAAGAAATGACAAGCGTTAATATAAACAAACAGAAGGACGAATTACTTTTTATCCCCTTGGGAGGAGCTGGGGAAATAGGTATGAATTTTAATTTGTATCATCATAAGGGTAAGTGGATAATTGTTGACTGTGGAGCTGGCTTTGCCGAAGAGTATATGCCAGGAATAGATATGATTGTTCCAGATATTTCTTTTATTTTAAAACACAAAAAAAATATAGAAGCAATTATTCTGACTCACTCTCATGAAGATCATTTTGGTGCTGTTCAGTATCTGTGGGATCTTTTAGAATGTCCGATATATGCAACAAAGTTTACTAAATCTTTTCTTAAAAGGAGACTGAAAGACAATGGCATATCTGAGTCTAATAGAATAATTGAAGTCAAACAGAACTCACAAATATCTTTGGGGCCATTTGGTATAGATTTTGTGCCACTTTGTCATTCGGCTCCTGAAATGCAGGCCTTAGTTATAAGAACTGAATTTGGAAATATTTTTCATACTGGAGACTGGAAATTCGATGAAGACCCTATTCTAGGAGAAGTAAATGATGAGAAGCTACTTAGACAATATGGAGAAGAGGGTGTGCTTGCTTTAGTAGGTGACTCTACAAATATTTTTCGGGAAGAATTTTCTGGTTCAGAAGGTAAGTTAAGAGAATCTTTGTTTAAAATAATCAACTCTTGTCCAGGTATTGTTGTTGTAGCAACTTTCGCATCAAATGTTGCAAGGTTAGAGGTCCTATTATCTATTGCTAAAAAGCTGAATAAAAAAGTTGTTTTATCCGGAATGAGTTTAGTTAGAGTATACGCTTCAGCAAGAGAGTGTAATTATTTGACTGATTATTCAGATGTAATTATTGATGACAAGTCGATTAGCTCTTATAAAAGAGATTCGATTATGGTGATAGCAACAGGTTGTCAAGGCGAACCTTTGGCCTCTGTTACAAAAATTGCTAATAAAATACATAAAATAATTTCTCTTTCAAAGGGAGACACTGTTATATTCTCTTCCAAAATCATTCCTGGAAATGAGAAGAAGATATTTAGAGTGTTCAATAAACTAGTATTTAATAAAGTAGAGGTCATTACTGAAAAAGATGACTTTGTCCATGTCTCGGGTCATCCCAGCAAAAAAGAATTAAGCAAATTATATAAATTATTAAACCCAAAAATTCTTATTCCAGTGCACGGGGAGTTAATGCATATGCATGCTCATGCAAAATTTGGTAAATTATTAGGAATAGAAAAAGTAATCGAAGTGCAGAATGGTGACATTGTAAGATTATCAGGAGATCCATCAAAATTAGACTCAATGGGAGTCAGGCAGATAGGTGTATACGGAAAAAGGCTTTTGGACAATAAGTCAAAAGTTTTAAAAATGAGGAGGAGAGTGCAGACAGATGGAGTTTTGGTTGTCAACTTAGTGTTGTCAAAAAAGAACATGTTATTAGGCAGCCCATTGATTTTTGCTCCTGGGTATCTTGATGAGAATGAGGACAAAGATCTTATCCAGTTTTTAATACAAGAAGTTGTGCATTTACTCAAATCTGGTATTCATAATTCCAGAAAAAAAACTGCAGTTGAAAACATCGAAAATCATATTAAGTCAGTAATTAAGTCAATTTTGAAACATGAAATTGGTAAAGTTCCTGAAATCAAAATTATTACACAAATTGTTTAATCGTGCCAAAAATAGAAGCTTTAAGAGATAGATCAGTTATAGAAGCGAAAGGCAAAGATATATTTGAGTTTTTGCAAGGTATTGTTACTAATGACGTTAACCTACTTAAGGAAAATGAAGTTATATATTCGCTGATATTAACACCTCAGGGTAAGTTTTTGTACGAAGTTTTTTTGTATTCTAAAGGCAGCAGCATAATTATTGACTGTAATTTGTCATGCGCCGAAGAATTGATTACTTATTTAAACAAATTCAAACTCAGAGCAGACGTAACTTTTGATAGAAGGGATGATTTGAAGGTTATTGTGTCTGATATTAGATCAAAGTTATTACTTAAAGATCCACGTTGTTCTGAAATTGGTTACAGAAATATCTTATCTGATTCTGAATTTAAGAATGTTTTGGGAGAAAGCAAAGAAAGTGTTTTTTATAATGAAAAGCTTTTAGCATTAGGTGTGCCAAACTGTCATTATGACCTAAAGCAAACCAGGTCTTTTCCAATGAATTTCTGTTTTGATAAGTTAAACGCTATAAGCTTCACCAAAGGTTGTTATGTTGGGCAAGAGCTTACTGCTAGGATGAAACATAGAGATATGGTTCGAAAAAAAATAATGCGGGTTCAATCAGATGAAGATCTGTCGGATATTAACTATGAAAAGGATATAATTTTGCATGAAAAGAAGGTAGGAAGCTTCTTAAATGGCATAAGAAAAAATGGCATTTGTCTGGTCAATGTAGAAGAGACATTAAGTGATCAGAAAGTTATAATAAGTGGAATTAATGCAGTTTTGAGTCATCCGGTTTGGTTAGCTGACAACTAATTTGTCTCTGATACGGAAATCTAAGGTTTTAATTTTATTTTTTTTGCTAAACAAATCTTTCTTTGCTGATAAAGATGTAAATTCTTTCCAGGCTTCTAAAGGGAGCTGAGCCGGGAGTTTGATTTCCAAGCCATTCTTTAACCTAATATTCCATCTCCTTTCCCCAATATAAATTGCAGATGAAATATGTTCTTTAATAATTGGAGCATAATCTATTATTTGAAACAATTCTTCGATGGCAAGGTTTGCATTTTTTCCAGTGACTATTAAAAAATCTTCCAAGTTATTTGTATTATAAATACTAATTACTTCCTTATTATCAGTTATAAAGTAGTGTTTCTTCTCGTTTTGCCATATAGCTATAGGATTCTTTTCAGTAACTTTTACAACTAAAGTCTTTGGAATAATGCGTGAAACTGTAACTGAATTCAAACATTCTATTAATTTAAGCTTCTCTTTCTCCTTGTCTATTGGTATTTCAAAAAGCTGAGTATTGAGATATTTTTCAAACATCTCTAGATTTTTGATGTTTAGACAAAATCTATTATTTTGCTCATATATAATTCTCTCTAGTTTGAAATCTAAGTGTTTATTAATAAATTCCACAGTATGATTTTTAATTTCTTTTGAGTAGAAGGAATAAATAGCTCCAATAAGTATAGCTAACACAAGGATGATTAGTGGTTTTTTTGTTTTACTTAAGACCATCTTTTATCAATTTGTCTATAATAGCTTCGAATGTAATTCCAGCTTTGGCGCATATCTCAGGAACAAGAGAAAGCGCAGTCATTCCGGGGTGAGTATTAGCCTCTAAGAAGTAGAACTCTCCATTTTCTCCTTCATTTGGATTGTATCTAAAGTCAATCCTACTTACAGTTTTGCAATCCAATAGGCTTGCAATTTTGTTTGATATAGTAAGACATTCTTTATATGCTGTCACAGAAATTCTTGGTGGTATGTGATGTAGTGCATATCCATCAGTGTATTTTGTTTTGTAGTCATAGAATCTTCTTTTTAAAGGCTCTATTTCAACAGCTCCAACTGCCTTTTCATTAAAAATGGCAACTTCAACCTCGATTCCAGAAATAAATTCTTCGACAATCATTCTTTCACCATATTCCCATTGGTAGTTTCGTATATCAAAGTCATCCTCTTTAAATATTACTTCTACTCCAACACTTGATCCCTCTGAAATTGGTTTGATAACATATGGTCTAGACATTGGGTCACTAATATAGTTATCATTTTTATGAATAATAATCCTTTTAGGGCATTTTATATCGTTTGCGATTAGGATATTCGCAGAGAAAATCTTATCAAAGCCTATGGCTGAAGTTAGAGTGTTAGAGTGTGTGTATTTAAGACCCATAATTTCAAGTGCGCCAGGAAGGCATCCATCTTCGCCGTGTGTGCCATAAAGTCCATTAAATACAATATCTGGCTTCACTTCCGCGAGCTTGACAGCTATATCAGTTCCCATATCAATAGGTGTTACTTTATACCCTAGATTATGGATTGCTTGTAAAATTGACTTACTAGACATTAAGCTAACTTCACGCTCTGAGGACATTCCACCATATACAAAAGCTACATGTACTTTATTATTTGAATTTTCTATTTTTGGAGAAATAGTTTTCCCTACTTCTGATTTGCGTCGTTTCATTATCTTTGCCCAATTCTCTTTATTTCCCATTCTAGCTTAATGCCTGTTTTTTCATAAACAGTTTTTATGATATATTCACCTAAATTTTCAATATCTGACGCAGAAGCATCACCGGTATTTATAATAAAATTACAATGCTTTTGTGATATTTCAGCTCCACCAACTCTATAACCTCTGAGATTGCATCTATCAATTAATTCCCACGCTTTCTGTTTGTATGGGTTTTTAAACGTAGATCCGCCAGTCTTTTGTTTTGTTGGCTGAGATTCTTCCCTTGATCTTATTAGCTCTTTTATTTGTGATTGAATTTCCAGTATTGGTTTCTTAGATAAATTAAATGTAGCATTCACAAAAATAAACTCAGGGGATAGTTCATTAGCTCTATAAGAAAAAGGAACATCTTTTCTTAGAAAATTAAATGATTTACCGTCCTTAATTCTTACAGCTTTGCAGCTATGTAAAAAGTCTGAAGTTTCTGAGCCATAACATCCTGCGTTCATTGCGATAGCTCCACCAATAGTTCCAGGAATGGTTGAAAGAAACTCTAAGCCACTTAGTCCTAATTTTGCTGTTTGATGTGCAGCATTGTAATCAAGGCACCCAGCTCCAATAGTTACCAAATTGTCATTTATATCGATATGAGTAAATTTTTGGCCAAGTTTTATAACCGTTCCATCAATTCCTCCATCGCGGATTATAATATTGGAGCAGGCTCCAAGGGGGGCAATAGGAGACTTGTTCTCTTCAAGAAAATTTCTTAAATCAGCCTCATCATAAGGTCTATATAATGTTCTAGCTTTACCACCAACTTGAAACCATGTTGTTTTTGACAGATCAACATTTTCTCGAAATTTGCCTTTAAGATTATTTTGAAGATTAGTCACTTGATTTTAGTTTGTCTGGAAGCTCATTAGCCCATTTTGTGATTGATCCTGCCCCCATGAATATAACGATATCATTTTTTCTAGCATGGGTTTTAACAATGTTTTTTAAAGATTCTTCTCCTTTGGGAAGCGTAAATGCACATTTATGAGATCCAGATTGCTTTATTGCATTTACTACTAGCTCGTTATTTATGTTGGTGATCGGCTTTTCACCAGCAGAATAAATATCTGCAATATATAATCTGTCACAATCTTTAAAACATTTTACGAAATCGTTAAAAAGATTCTTAGTTCTTGTGTATCGATGTGGTTGGAAAATAGCAATCACTTTGCCACCATGTTTATTTGCCACAAGCTTTGCTGTATGCAAAGTTACCTTTATTTCTTCTGGGTGATGAGCATAGTCATCTATTATCTTAATCCCTTTATACTCACCTGTTAGAGTGAACCTTCTTTTAACTCCCATAAATTTCTCAAAGGAAGACACTATTTTTTCTTGGTCAAATTTTAATTCCGAGGCAATTGCTATCGCAGCAAGTGAGTTGGATACATTGTGTAACCCAGGTATTGGTAGTCTAATGTTTTTTATAGACTTATAAGGGGATGACACTTTGTCAGAGATAATAACATCAAATACTGTACCAATTCCATCATCATGTCTTATGTTATCAACAAAAATATCTGATTCTTTATTTGACATGCTATAGGTTATAATCTTTCGATTTGTAATCGATTTTGCTATTTCATCTACTACAGGGTGGTCTATGCATAAAACAGCAAACCCATAAAATGGTAAGTTTGCAATAAATTTTCTAAATGAATCTTTTAAATTATCAAAGGTTTTATAATGATCTAAATGTTCAGGATCAATATTTGTTATGACGCCAATGGTAGATGGGACCTTAATAAAAGTTTCATCTGATTCATCTGCCTCAGCAATTAAGAAATCTCCTTCTCCAAGATACGCATTTGTTTTCTTATGATTTATTATACCGCCATTAATAACAGTGGGATTCAAATCAGCGTTCTCAAATAAAGCAGCCACTAAAGATGTGGTAGTTGTTTTCCCATGGGTCCCAGAGATAGCGATAGAAATTTTAAGGCGCATCAATTCCGCAAGCATTTCTGTTCTGGTGATAATAGGAATTTTTAGCTTTCTTGCTTGTATATATTCAGGGTTATTTTCTAATATGGCAGTAGATTTAACAAAAAAAGATACATTATCCAAATTCTCTGCTTTTTGACCTATGTATATCTTTATTCCTAAATCTTTTAATCTATCTGTATTTGCATTTTCAGAAACATCTGAGCCTTGGATATCAAAACCTATATTGTGCAATATTTCAGCTATGCCACTCATTCCAATTCCACCAATGCCTGAAAAATGAATGGTGTCAGTCTGTTTTAAGAATAAATTACTTACGTGGTTGTGTATCATTGCGTATTTCAATAGTTGCAAAAGCTAGAGCCAAATCTTTATCATCAGAAATCGATATATGTAGTTTATAGCTTGCAGTGCCTAAAATAGACTCTGCGATGTTTTTAAGATTAGATGACAATTCCAAATAAGGCATACCAGTATTATAGTTCAAAACTGATATATCTTTAAATGAAATTTTTCCTATTCCAGTTCCAAAAGATTTTGCTAGCGCTTCTTTTGCCGCAAATCTTTTTGCTAAATAATTTGAGCCATGTTGTCTTTTGCTGAAAATTTCTTGTTCTTTGACTGATAAAATTTTTTTTATAAAAACATCTCCATGTTTTTTATAAATGCTATCTATCCTTTTTACTGAAACTATGTCAGTGCCAATATTATAAATCATGACTTGATGTGCCTCGAGACAGAGTGGATGCATTTTTGAGATTTTAAAGAATCAATGATATTAGTCAAATGGTTGATTCCTTTTACTTCTAAATCTATAGTGATTTCAAAGAAGTCTGATGATCTATTATTAATCTTGAAGTTATTTATATTTGCATGATATTTTTCAAGCTCTCTAGTAAGAATTGCAAGGCTTCCAGGTTGGTGAAGTAATAGCACATCAAGGGTTCCTATATAAGAGGAAGAATCATCATTTTTGTCCCATGCTAGATCAAGCCATTTTTCTGGTGCATCCGAGTAGTTTTGTAGAGTTTCACAATCAGATATATGTACTGTTATTCCTTTGCCTGCCTGAGTTATGCCTACGACTCTATCGCCAGGTATGGGGTGACAACAGCTAGCTAGATGAACAGCCATTCCAGGTATTAATCCTTTTATTGGGATCTTATTGTTATTCTTGTTAGCTAGAATAGGGGTGGTTTGGACTTGTTTAGAAGGAGAAGATTTTTTCTTTTTAGCCTCATTAACGGACTTCACCAGTGTCTCAAATGGTATTGTTCCATTTCCTAAACTTACTAAAAATTCTTCATTAGATTTTTTGTTATATTTCTTTGCAAAGTCTGTAATGATTTCTGAATCTTCAGATAAATCATTGACCTCAATTATTTGTGCTACAATCAGTCTTCCGAGATTAATATATTCTTGTCGCTTTTCTTGTTTTACAACTTTGCGTATCTCACTAAGAGCTTTTCCAGTGATAACAAATTTTTCCCAAGATGGTAAAGGTTTGTGAGACTTGCTTGTTAATATTTCTACTTGGTCACCATTTTGCAGCTTTGTACGTAATGGTGCAACTTTGCCGTTTATTTTTGCTCCTACGCATGTATTTCCAACGTCTGAGTGCACACCATATGCAAAATCAATTGCCGATGCCCCTTTAGGTAAGGCGATCACTCTTCCTTTCGGTGTAAAACAAAAAACTTGATCATAATACATTTCTAGCTTTGTATTTTCCAATAACTCTTCGGGAGAAGAGGCATGACTGAAAATAGATAACAATTCATTTATCCAACTATAATGAGATTGATTGTCTATGCTGTATTTAAGTGAGGCATTTTTAATGCCATATGAAATCTCGTGGTCATTTTCGCTTTTAATGCGAATATCTTCTTTAAAGGCCCAATGTCCAGCTAAACCAAACTCTGCGACTATATGCATTCTTTTTGTGCGTATTTGCACTTCAATTTTATGATTATCTGGGCCGATAATGACAGTATGCAATGATTGGTATGCATTTTTCTTTGGAGTGCTTATATAGTCTTTGAAAGTTCCAGGTATAGCGTGATATTTTGAATGAATAATTCCTAGAGAGTTGTAGCAATTTAGTGTGTCATCGACTATCACTCTGAAAGCCATTACATCTGAGAGCTGCTCAAAACTTATATCCTTTCTCTTCATTTTTTGCCATATAGAGTATGGAGTCTTCTCTCTGCCGACTACCTCAGATCTTAATTTATTTTTATCTAAAAGTTTTTGCAGCGCCTCTCTGATATCATCAATAGGAGAGCCTTTCTCGCTTTTTAAATGTTTTAAGCGATTTATGATGGAATCTCTGACCTCAGGATAAAGAAAGCTAAAAGAAAGGTCTTGCAGTTCGTTTTTGATTTGTTGCATTCCGATTCTTTCTGCTAATGGAGCATAAATCTCCATAGTTTCTAAAGCTTTAGCTTTTACTTTTTCTTGTGATTTTATATGTGACAGAGTTCTCATGTTGTGAAGCCTGTCAGCAAGCTTTACTACCAAAACCCTTATGTCTCTAGACATTGCAACAAAAAGCTTTCTAAAATTCTCTGCTTGTTTCTCACTTTCGCTTTTATGTTGAATTTGAGTTAGCTTTGTAACTCCATCAACAAGATCGGATATTTCAGATCCAAATTGTTTCTTAATTTCCTTAAGTGTTATATTAGTATCTTCAACGGTGTCGTGTAGAATGGCTGTTAAAATGGTAGCGCAATCTAATTTCATGTTTGCGCCAATGAATGTGTTTGCTAAAATAAAAGCTACTTCGATAGGGTGTGTGTAATAATCTTCCCCAGAAGCTCTGGTTTGACCTTTGTGGGCTTTTTGTGCTAAAGAACAGGCCTTTTGTAAACTGGATTTACAATCTGGATTATGACTGCTGACTAAATCAATTAATTCCTTTGTTCTATTTTGCGGCACATCAGCAACCCTTTTTAAGATGACTTTTTAGTCTTCTGCTTCAACCTCGTCATCGAACATATAGTTTTCAACAACAATAGAGTCATCTTCAGACACTTCTAAGCTAGAAACTTCTTCGGAAGCTTCTTTTGAGATGTTATCATTCGGTTCTTCATCAATGAGGTCGGGATTATAGTCACGTCTAAGAGTTTGGATAAATTTTTCTTTTAGCTGCTGAGGATCAATCTTCTCTGATGCTATTTCTCTTAAAGCAAGAACAGCATTTTTGTCATTATCATTTTCGACTAGTGACTTTGCTCCTTTGTTGATCTCTTTTGCTCGGTAGCTAGCAATTGTAACCAATTCAAATCTGCTATCTAGCTTATCCATGCAATCTTCAACTGTAACTCGTGCCATAATTTTAGAACCAAAATAAAAGTTATCTGCTGAATATATACATAAAATATAAAATTATCAATAGCATTAAATGTCTTTGAGTGAGATGTTCTCTTGAATACAAGTTGCCTTAATAGTATTTTTCATTAGGCAAGCTATAGTCATAGGCCCCACACCTTTAGGAACCGGAGTTATTGCCCTTACTATATCTATAACATCTTCGAAGTCTACGTCTCCAACAATTTTTGTTTTTTCGTTAATATTAATTCTGTTTATTCCAACGTCAACAACGATGGCATTTTTCTTGATCCAATCTTTATTTACAAGATTTTGTTTACCAGCTGCAACAAAAAGCAAGTCTGCTTTTGAAGAGATTTCTTGAGGATTTTTAGTTTTAGAATGTATAATCGTAACGGTGCAATCATTGTTTAACAATATTGCCGCCAGGGGAGACCCCACTATGTTTGATCTGCCAATAACAACAGCATTCAGACCTGCAATATGTTTTTGAACAGACTTTACCAAGATTAAACATCCTTGAGGAGTGCAAGGCGCAAGCGCGGTCTCGTCTTTTAGCGCTAATTTTCCAACATTTGTTGGGGTCAGCCCATCTACATCCTTTAGTGGAGAAATAGTTTCAAGCGCTATTCTTTTATCTATATGCTTAGGAAGAGGGAGTTGGAGTAAGATTCCATTTATTTTTGGATCATTATTAAGATGATTGATTTTACTAATTAAATTTTGCTGAGAAATATTTTTATCTAAGTAAATAACATTAGAGTATATGCCAAGCTTCTCAGCCATTTCCTTTTTTCTTTTTACATATATTAAGCTTGCTGGATCTTCTCCCACGATGATTACAGCTAATCCAGGATATATATTATTTTCCTTTAACGCAGCTACTTGTTGCTTAACAATATTGCAGACATCTAATGCTATCTTCGACCCGTTGATAATTTTTGAGCTGTTCTCTATCAAGACGTAACCCCTTTTGTCGTTGAATATTCAAAATGTAGAGGGGTCTCAGGGTGAATAATATTATATGCATCATGACACGCCATTGCTGCTTCTCCAAAGCCGTTCAAAATCAGCTTAAGCTTTCCTGGGTAGGTTGCTATATCACCAATTGCATATACGCCATCTATATTTGTTTTCATGGTAGTTTGATTAACCTCAATATGATTCTTTTTGAGTTGAAGTTTCCAATCAGAAATTGGCCCTAACTCCATTGATAAACCAAAGAAAGGTAGGAGTATATTTGCTTTGATTTCCTTTGTGCTTCCATCAAGATCTATTACCTCAACAGCATCAAGAATTCCACCTTGGCCATGCAGTTTATGTAGTTGGTAGGGGATAACTAACTTAATTTTTCCTTCTGTTTCCAATTTTTTTAGTTTTTCAGCATTGTCTGGAGCGCATCTAAATTTTGCCCTCCTATGTACAACTGACACGCTCTTTGCGATGTCTGATAAAATAACTGCCCAATCAACTGCTGAGTCTCCTCCTCCGGCTATCACAACATCTTTGCCTTTAAGATCTGCGCTTTTTTGGACCATATACTGAACAGATTTCTTTTTCTCATATGACTCTAATCCTTCAAGAGGAGGGCGATTTGGCCCAAAAGCTCCGCAACCAGCAGCTATTATTATAACTTTTGCGCGAATTATATTATTTTTATCAGTTGTTATTTCAAATTCACCAGATTGCAATTTTTTATATCTGGTAACTTGTTGTCCAAGCATGTATTGAGGCTTAAAGGGTTCAGCTTGAATTCTAAGATTTTCAATTAATTCAGAAGCAAAAATTTTTGGATGGGCTGGGATATCATAAATTGGTTTTTCTGGATATAGCGCTGTGCACTGACCACCAATATAATCTAAAGTATCAATAACTGTAGTTTTCATTTTAAGCATTCCTGCCTCAAAAACCGCAAATAATCCAACTGGACCAGCTCCAATAATTGCTATATCTGTGTTTGTAACCAACTGCACCTCTAAATGAATGGCGTAATCTTATCAAAAAACTCTAATTTTGCAAATTTGATTTTATTCTTAATCAATGATTAAAACCTTAAATAAATTACCCATTTCTGAGGAACTCACCAATCTTTTGTATTCCGACTCGATATTTCTTTGTAACTTTGTATTTTGAGCTGATTTTTTAAGAATCTCTTTTCTTAACTCAATTCCATAAAATTTCAGAAACTCTCCTTGAGTCATGTAGTGAGTTTTGCATCCATAAGTTTGAGCTGTATCAATTAATTGAGAAAAGTTAACTTGGGTTGTTAAGTCAGCTTCACCTATATTTTTAAAAATATCATGGTATTTATGCTCTTTAATAGCTTGTAATGTTGAAATATATGATTTTATATTGCGATCATTTTCAATAAATCCATAATCTATAATTATACAACTACCACCATGCTTGGATATCTTTTGGCAGATCTCTTTAAGTATAGACTTAGAATCTTGAGCTATTTCAATGATTCCATCTATTGGTATATGGGCGTATTCTTCCTGTAGCATATCTTGGGTTTTTTCATCAATGGCTTCATCTGAAACATATAGGTCTGCGCTATCAGATCGAAGATTTACCATTAGTTCATACCATCTCTTTTGCCGCTTTATATATTGAATTACTGGTAAGGCGTCGAAGAACTCGTTGGCAATAATTATATTTACTTTTGATTTTATTTCAAAAAGTGGGTTTTCATGCCAGGAGATTTGCTTGTATTTAGATAAGTTTTGTTTTTGAGTTCGAATAAGATTTTTATTTATTTCAAAAAGTTGGATTTGATCAATAAACTTCATGATGTCACTTGTTTTGCTTATGGATCTGAGTAAATCGCTCATTAAAGTTCCTTTGCCAGGACCAAGTTCGCATAGATTAAACTTCTTGCCTTTCAGTTTTTCGCTCCATTTTAAACACAACCAAACGCCAATAATTTCGCCGAATAATTGACTTATTTCTGGAGCTGTTATGAAGTCTCCTTTAAAGCCTAAAATTTGTTTTTTTGATTGATAATAACTGTCGTCGCTTGCATTTAGAACTTTTTCCATGAAGGTGTTTATTGGAATAGGTCCAGACTTAGATATTTCATTTTTAATCTTATTAGTAATATCCACTGCAAAAAATACCTTAAGTTAGAAGCGAGCTTAAAATAGAATTTAATAATAGAGTTCCTTTTTCTGTTAAGCAAAGCTTGTTTTCAGAAGCTTTTAAAAGCTTTTGTGATATGCAGGTTTTTAGATTGATCTGATTAATAAAGTCTTTTATTTCATCGATTCTTACACCTTCAAAATGTCGTAACCCCATTAGTATTTTTTCAGTTGCAATTTCTTCTTTGGAGAGAAATTTTTCTGATTGTATGGCGTGGCCTTTTTGTTTAATTGATTGAACCCAATTTTCAGGAGAGTGAAGCATAGTTATTGCTTGCACTTTATTTTTTGAGTGATGAAGTCTGCTGTGGGCTCCAGCTCCAATCCCTAGATAACTTCTATATTTCCAGTAATTTAAATTATGCCGACATTCGAAGCCTGGTTTAGCAAAATTAGATATCTCATAATGCTCAAACCCATTTTTTTTTAAGAACTTCATTGTGTTTGAATACATGGAAGCAGATTTTTCATCGTCAGGCATTGCAAACTTTTGATTCTTAAAGTCCGTAAAGAAACGAGTTCCTTTTTCAATGGTTAATTGATACAAAGAGATGTGCTTGGTAGAATAGGTTAAAGCGCGAGATAAATCCTCAAGCCATTCTTCGTTTGTTTGTTCTGGTAGAGAATACATCAAATCAATGTTATAATTATCAAAAATCTCTGATGCTGACTCAATAGCTGCTATAGCATCTTCTGATGAATGCTCTCTTCCAAGGAATTTTAAATGATTATCTCGCAAAGACTGAACTCCTATTGACACTCTGTTAATGCCGGCCTTTTTAAATTGTAAAAATTTATTAATTTCATATGAGGTTGGATTTGCTTCCAGAGATATTTCTGTATCAGGGGCAATATACGAGAATTCATTCAATGAATTTAATATTTGCTCTACAAGCTTTGGATTCATCAAGGAGGGGGTCCCACCTCCAAAAAAAATTGTTTTAATTTTTTTGTTTTTTAGAAATTCCTCAAAATAAGATATTTCTTTTTTATATGACTCGAAAATTAGATTTTGATCTATTGAGTCTCGAACATGACTATTAAAGTCGCAGTAGGGACACTTAGATAAACAAAAGGGCCAATGAATATATACTGATAACTCTTCAGAGGACATTATTGGTTATGTAATCTCTGAAGTTTCTCAGCGCATTTCCCCTGGCGCTATACTTGATTTTTTCGTCTTTGGTCATTTCTGCAAAAGTTTTCTCTGATCCATCGGGGATGAATATAGCATCAAACCCAAATCCTAGCTCTCCTTTTGGTTTGTCAGCTATCAGGCCTCTGCATTCTCCTTCGAAAAATAGTGGAATGTTATCTTGCTGCAGAAAGCATAAAACGCATATAAATTTTGCCTTTCTGCCTCTTTCTACACGCTTTTGCATTGCATTTAGTATGTTGTCATATTTGTTAGAATCTTTAGAGTGGGCTGCTGTATTAATCCCAGGCTTGCCATCTAGAGATTCAATGCAAAGCCCTGAGTCATCAGATAATACAGAGGTATTAAGAGATTTGCTGTAAAACTCAGCCTTAATAAGAGAGTTGCTTTCGAAGTCTTCTCCATCTTCGATCGGAGGCTCTAATTTTTTGCCTTCTAATGTTGATATATTGATAGGTAAATCCTTAAGGTAATGAATAAATTCACTGACTTTCCCTGGATTGGAAGAAGCTATAGTTAAATCTTTAAGCGGTTTTAATAGCATTGTTTTGTTCTTCAAATAACTTTGTACAACCTAGTTTTGCCAAGCTAAACATTTCATTGAACTGCTTTTCCGTAAAAGAGTACTCTTCAGCTGTTCCTTGTATCTCTACAATCCCCATATTGCTTGTGAGCACAAAATTTACATCTGCATATGCTGTGCTATCTTCTGCGTAATCTAGATCTACTACTTCTTTCCCCGAAACTATTCCACAAGAAACAGCAGCTACTTGAGAAACAATAGGATCAATTTTTATAAGCCTAGTCTTTAATATTTTATTAACAGCAATCTTCATAGCAACAAAAGCGCCTGTTATAGAGGCTGTCCTTGTTCCTCCATCAGCCTGAATAACATCGCAGTCGATAAAGATTTGTCTTTCTCCAAGTTTATTTAAATCTACTGTGGCTCTTAAGGCTCTGCCAATCAAACGTTGAATTTCAACAGTTCTGCCTGTTTGTTTTCCATTGGAAGCTTCGCGACGCATCCTGGAATGTGTGCTTCTTGGAAGCATGCCATATTCTGCAGTTATCCAGCCTTTGCCAGAGTTTCTTAGAAAAGGAGGAACATTTTCTTCTACAGTCGCAGTGCAAAGCACGTGAGTATTACCAAATTTTATTAAGCATGACCCTTCTGCATAAGGGCTGTAGTTAGGAACAATCTCGACATCTCTTATTTGATTATTACTTCTTCCTGATATGCGCATTATAAAAAACCTATGATTAGCACTTGAAAAATTTTTTTTCAAACATACATAATAGGATAGAGAATTACAACAAACGAAATATAGAAATGAGCAAAAAGCAAACAAGCCAACAAAAAGATAAAACAGAAAATTTAAAAAAGAACAGTAGCCAATCAAGTGGCAGTAATAAAAAAATAAAAGAACTTGAGACATTGATTGATGAGCTGAAGGATCAATCAGTCAGAGCTTTAGCTGAGGCTGAGAATACAAGAAAAAGAGCGGAAAAAGAAATTGCTGATGCTAGAAAATATTCGGTAAGCAGCATTACCAAAGATCTTATTGAGGTCCTTGAGAACTTATATAGAGCCACAGAACATATTGATCTAAACAAAGCAGACATGCCTGATAGTGAAAAAAACCTACTCGAAGGTATTGAAATGACCAAAAACAGCTTCATAAAAGTATTAGAAAATCATGGCGTTATTAGAATTGATCCTAAACCTGGCGAAGACTTTGACCACAATTTTCATCAAGCTATTTCTCAAGAAGAGTCAAAAGAGTTTGAATCTGGAAAAATCACTAAGGTTGTTCAAGCTGGTTATAAAGTCGGAGATCGCTTAACAAGGCCGGTAATGGTTGTGGTTAGTAAGTAAAAATATATATTTGCAACTATAAGTTTTTATTGTAGCGTTTCCTTCACAATACAAATGATGAGGGAAAATGAGGGAGAAATACTACTTGAATGACATCTTGGATGGTGTCGAAAAAAATGATCCTAAAAAACTCTATGACGCAGCTGTAGTAATATACGAGGGCAGAGAGTTGTTAACTAGAAAGAATTCACACAAGGCTGCTGAATATTTAAAAAAAGCTGCAGTAAAAGGTCATGAACCATCGCATGCTCTTTTGTATGAAATCCATAAAGTTGGTGATGGAGTTGAGCAAAACAAGGAGGAAGCTTTTAGGCATCTCAAGGAAGCCGTAAAATCAGGTGCGCTAGTATCCTATGAGTTAAAGCTTGCAAGGCATTACTATATAGGAGACATGACAGAGGTCAATTACGAAGAAGCATTTAAGATTTTTAGTAAAATCAGAGAAAAAGAAGGGGTTGAAAGCGAGAATGGCATCGCAGCAACTAATGCTATTGCTGAAATGTATCGTCTTGGACAACATGTAGAGAAAGATTATCAAAAACATTTGGATCTAAAGTGCGAGGTTGCTGAATCTGGGCAAGTGGGAATTCAGTATGGTTTAGCAAGGGCTTTTTATAATGGTAATCCTGAAATGGCACCTGACTTTAGCAGAGCAATTTATTGGTTTGCTAAATCTTTAGATTCGATTGGAGGAAATACTTTAAATGATAAAAAGGCCTTAGCGGACTCGTATATTTCTTTGGGTGATATTTATTCTACAGAGGGAAAATATTTTTCTCCTGTTAAGGCAATAGAACATTATGAAAAGTCTGCGAATGTTATTCCTAGTAACAAGGTGTTACTTATTTTAGCTAGAGAGTATATGTATGGAAACGTGGTTGATAGAGATGAGGTGAAAGCGCTTAATTATATTAATCTGGCTGCAAGTGGTGAAGATGTAAAAGCTTTGGTTTTAAAAGCACTGCTAGTTGCTTCTGGTAAAATGGAAGTAGAAGGAGATTTTTACGATAGAATTTTTGAGGCTCAAAATTTGCTCTCAAAAGCAAAAGAGGTTGGTGATCTTTTAGTTAATGCTGAGTCTATTAATGATTTGGCAGTAACGCTTCTAACAAAACTAAAAGAATCAATTAAAAAAGGAGTATTTACTATGAGTGATTTAGAAGTACAAGAAGAAACAGAAGAAGTATTGGGTGAAGCGATGGCTGAATCTGAAGAGGTTTTAGAAAGCGCTAATATTGCTTTAGAAGAGCCTGTTACTGAAGTCGTCAAGGAAGAGTCAGATGAAGCAGTTGCAGAAGAGGAAGAAAGTGAAGTTTTAGAATCTGAGGCTGCTGATTCTGAAGAAGAAGTTAGTTCAGAAGATAAATCCGCAGAACATCCTGCTGTTGAAGTTGCAGAAGAGGTGGTTGAGGCGATGGAAGCTGCAGCTGCAGAAGTAGTTGAAGCTGTCGAATCTGATGATGCTATGGAAGATGAAAGTGTTTCTGATGAAGAGGTATCTGAAGAAGGTGCTTCTAGTGAAGTTGAAGAAGCGTCTGCGACGGAAGAAGTAAATTCAGAAGATGAATCCGAAGAACACCCTGCTGTTGAAGTTGCAGAAGAAGTTGCCGCGGTGATGGAAGCTGCAGTTGCAGAAGTTGTTGAAGCTGTCGAATCTGATGATGCTATGGAAGATGAAAGTGTTTCTGACGAAACGGTCTCTGAAGAAGAGGGCGAAGTAGCAGAAGAACAGTCTGAAGAAGTGGCTTCTAGTGAATCTGAAGATTTAGTTGAAGAGTCTAACGATTCTTCAGAAGAGGATTCGAATGATAAGGAAGCAACTCATATTGCTGTGCAAGAAGCTGCTGTTGAAGCTACTGGTGAAGTGTCTATTAATCCAGATTCTGAATAAGAGTTAGCGTATTTAAGTGAAGAAAAAGGCCTGTTTATCAGGCCTTTTTTTATTATTCTCCTTGCCCCAGGGAGAATCCTAATTTGTCATCAAAGCTATACAGATGCTCTGTCTTGATAAAATCTAATTTAGCTTCATTTAAAATTTGCAATAGTTTTACTACTTCTGCATGGGTTGTTTTCTTCTCGTTATTAGCTGGTACAAACCTACATCTCCAATGATCACCATGTGGTTTTGGAAGATCTTTTCCAGGGAAGACCTTTAAACCTCTAGAAGAAATCATTTGTAGTTGCAATTCTCCTCTTGCGATATCTTGAAGTTTTTCTCCAATAATTTGTACATCACCATGATCTTTATACCAATCAATAAATACGTCAACTCCAACTAATTGTTTTTTTTCTTTAGTAATTGGGTTTAGATCTTTTGCCTTTGTACTCTTGATATTTTTAAATTGTGATGCTGCAAATTTCTTTGGCTTTTTTCCTAATCGATCAATAACAGCATCCGCAAATTCTTGTGTGCCAACTTTCTTCGAGCTTTTCCCATCTTCAAATATATCTTTTGTATGAATGCCATCTTCCAAGGTGGTTAGCCATGCGTCTCGTACTTTATTTGCAATATCTGCTTGACCGATATGTACAAGCATCATAATAGCGCCATTGAGTAAACCAGATGGGTTTGCTGTGTTATTCCCAGCCATTTTTGGCGCAGAACCATGTATAGCTTCGAACATAGCATATTCATCTCCAATATTTGCAGAACCAGCCATTCCTACTGAGCCACATACTTCTGCTGTAATATCTGAAATTACATCTCCATAAAGATTTTCTGTCACCACAACATCAAAATCTTCAGGCCTATTGGCTAGTCTTGCTGCGCCAATGTCAATTATGTAATGTTCATTCTCGATATCTGGATATTCTTTTGCAACTTTATCAAAAACTCTGTGGAACATTCCATCTGCAATTTTCATGATGTTGTCCTTAGTCATGCAGGTAACTTTTTTTCGATTGTTTTTTACTGCATATTCGAAGGCGTAGCGGCAAATTTTTTCTGTACCAGTAGCTGTTAAAAGCTTTAAACTTTGGTACATATTGCAAGTTTGCCTGTACTCAATACCTGCATATAAGTCCTCTTCATTTTCTCTGATTATCACAAGATCCATATCAGGAAAATTTGTTTTGACATAAGGGTGTAAAGATTTTGAAGGCCTTACATTAGCATATAGACCCAAAGCTTTTCTAATGGTTACATTAACGCTTTTGTACCCTCCGCCTTGAGGTGTTGTAATAGGAGCCTTAAGCATCACTTTAGTTCTATGAAAAGATTCCCAGGTCTGGCTTGTAATGCCGGAAGTATTACCTCTTTTATACACTTCTTCACCGACCATGCCTGTCTCAACAGATATTCTTGCGCCAGACTTCAAAAGGATTTTTAAAGTCGCATCCATAATTTCTGGACCGATGCCATCACCGTTAACAACTGTAATTGGGGTTGTTTCTGCCATATTTATTTCCTTCATATAATTTTGTGAGTAAGGATAATCTATTTTATTGTTTTAAATTTTGCAATGGATAACTAGCGGTAGTTAATAGTTTCAATAAGGAGGTCTTTTTTTGGCCCATATATTTTGCATTGCGTAATAAATTTATTTTTTGAACAGGGTGTTATTTTGAATGCATAAGTATCATTGCCGCATATATAGACGCTATATCTGTTAATGTTTTCTTTTGTGAATTCAGTGAATAAATCTTTCTTGTTTGGTCTTAGAAAAATTTGGATACAAAATGGTGTTTTTAAAGAATAGTAATAATTCTTGTTGTAAGAATTGTCGTTCATGTCAAAACAATCTTCGCGACAAATTAACTGATTATCTAATTTACTAGCAACAAACTGTACTTCTCCATGAAATGAATTGGTAGTGTTAACTGTTCTTGATAAGTTCCACTTGCCTTCAAGTCCATAGAAGAATTCTTCTAAATCCATCAGATTGTTTCTAGGAGTTTTAGAATTGGTTTGTAGTTTTTTCTGTGTAAATTTGACACTCCATGCTTGTTAAGCATTTCAATATGATTTGATGTTCCATATCCAGAATTCTTAGCCCATAAATATTTATCACTTACTTCTGGCATATTAGACATCAAGTTATCTCTATAAACTTTGGCGATTATAGACGCAGCAGCAATTGAAACGCTGAGCTGATCTCCTTTTATTATGCTGCGACAATCTAGATCTCCTATGTTGCATTTGTAGTTACCATCAATAATAGCGATTTCTGGGGGCGTCGTAAGTTTATTAACAGCTCTTTCCATAGCAAGAAAAATAGCTCTGTTTATTCCTAAAGAGAATATCTCTTCCACACTAGATTCACCGACAGCTGCATCATGATCCAGCAAGATTTGTTTACTAAAACTATAGCGTTTTTCCTTAGAAATTTTTTTTGAATCATTTATATAAGAAGTATCTTTGCTGGTATTTATTATAGCAGCTCCTACAACAACTGGACCGGCCCAAGCTCCTCTGCCAGCCTCGTCGATTCCAACAACTATTTTATTTTTATATTGGTCTTCTACTGAAAAATCAGGCATATTTAGAACAATTTGTTGATTAATGACTAATCGATAAATACAATAAACATTACTATTAATAGTTAAGTCAAGTTTCTAATGGGTGAGTTGAGATTTTTTTTCAAGCTTTTAATTTTTTTCTTTTTAGCTGCGTGTGCTAGTGATTCTACATTGTTGACACCTAATGACAAATATTTTGAGTTCAAAAAGCAGCTAGCAGAAAATTATAGAAAATATGCTTTATGGGAATTTGATGAGAATAATAATCAAGATGCTTCCGCATTATTTGGTGAAAAGTCTCTTGCGCTAAGTAATAATGAAATGGTGCACCCAATTAAGCCAGAGGAGTGGAGAAATGTCCCTCTAAGTGCATTGCCTGAGCTCAAAAGAGCGAGATCTGTTTTGATGGCTATATTTTCACACTCATATTGGAGTTATGAGAAGAATCCAAAAGTATCTGCTGCTGCTCAATTGTATTATGATTGCTGGGTGGAGCAAAAAACCACAAAAAATTACTGGACAAAGAAAAGCCCTTGTAGATCAAGTTTTTATCAAACTATTCAAATGCTAATGCAAACAATAGCATCAAAAGAGAATTTTTTATCCTATGCTAGCTCGGTGCACAGCATATATTTTTCTTTTGATGGAGATGAGATAGAAGAAGCATCAATTCCACGAATTAATATGTTGATTAGACAGCTTAGAAAAGTTCGTGATGTTGAGCTAGTTATGTATGGTTATACAGATAGGGTAGGAAGAAACAAATATAATCGCAATTTAGCTGAAGAGAGGTTGAGAGCAGTAGTCGAGGTGATTAACAATAGTGGTGTAATGTTGGGAGGCAGCAACATTTCTATTAAAACTAAAGCGTTTGGAGAAAACGATCCTTTAATATCTCCTCAAACTGTGGTAAATAATCCTCACAGCAGGCGGGTCGATATATTTATTGTTAAAAAATAATGCTTAAATACCCAGAGTTTCTTGAATCTGATCTCAAAAGGGTTGATCAGATTTTAAAAAAATCAATTTCTTCAGAAGTAGATAAAGTAAATGTTGTTAGCGACTATCTTATCAGCGCTGGAGGAAAGAGAATAAGGCCAGTTTTTGCTATTCTTGCAGCTCATATGTTCCCTCTGCATACGGACAAGCATCTGCATATTGCAGCTGCGGTTGAATTTATTCATACAGCTACATTACTTCACGATGATGTGGTAGATGAGAGTATGCTAAGGAGAGGTAAAGAGTCCGCGAATAGTAAGTGGGGCAACAAGCTGTCCATACTTGTTGGAGACTTTTTATTTGCTCAGAGTTTTAATAACATGGTTGCTTCTGGCTCTATGCAGGTTATGGATACATTATCAAAAGCTTCAACTATAATTTCAGAAGGAGAGGTAGAACAGTTAGAGCAAATTGGTAATATTGAAATGAATTTTGATCAATATTATAAAATAATACGATCTAAAACCGCTGAATTATTTGCTGCTGCTTGTAAATGTGGCGCTATAATTAGCGGCCAAAATGATATTATACAAAAAAAAATTTATAATTTTGGACTTAATTTTGGTATAGCATTTCAAATAGTAGATGATTTGCTTGATTACTTACCTGAAGCAAAAATAGGTAAAGATTTAGGTAATGACTTCCTTGAAAAAAAAATAACTCTTCCTATACTTTCGATCGCTCCGGACCTTTCTCTAGAAGACAAATCTACGCTTAAAGCTTATTTTTCTGCTATGGGCGAGTTATCTATGGAAGGTGTCGTTGAGATGCTTCAGAGGTATAACGCGTTCGAGAAAACAAAAAAAATAGCTGATAATTATATTAAGAAGGCTAAAGATAGCTTAGAGGAATTTGAAGATTCAGAGGCAAAAAGCACATTCAAGAATTTTCTCGAGTATCAGGTTTTAAGAATTTCATAATCTAATATATTTGAGAAAAGTTGTTTTTTAGTTTATAAAGACTCCTATTATTTTGTAGTTTTTGGCATGTTTAAGAAGAAGAAAATCGTTGTTGCTATGTCGGGTGGAGTAGATAGCTCTACAGTTGCAGCTATGTTGCATGATCAAGGTCATGAGGTTATAGGACTTACTATGCAGCTATATGACTATACTGGCACGGATCTTAAGAAGGGCACATGTTGTGCCGGCATGGATATATATGATGCAAAAACCGTGGCTGAGAAGCTTGGTGTCCCTCATTATGTTCTTAACTACGAGAGTAGATTTAAGGATTCTGTGATGGATGATTTCGCAGATTCTTACATGAGAGGAGAAACTCCAATTCCATGTGTGAGATGCAACCAGACAGTAAAGTTCTTTGATATGCTGAAAATGGCAAAGGAGCTTGGGGCAGATAGTTTAGCCACCGGTCATTATGTGCGCAAATTCACTCAGAATGGCAAGAGTGAGTTACATAAAGCAATAGATGATAATAAAGATCAAAGCTATTTTTTATTTACTACAACTTCTGAGCAGTTAGACTTCTTAGAGTTTCCTCTAGGGGGGTATACAAAATCAGAAACAAGAGAACTTGCAAATAAGTATGGCATTCATAATGCAGATAAGCCAGACAGTCAGGACATTTGTTTTGTACCAAATGGAGATTATGCTTCTGTGGTTCAGAAACTAAGGCCTGGAGCCCTAGATGAGGGCGACTTATTAGACATGAAGGGAAATAAAATAGGGCGTCATTCTGGAATTATCAATTTTACTATAGGTCAGAGAAGGGGATTAGGAGTGACCGCAGGAAAGCCTTTGTATGTAGTTAAAATAGACCCTGAAACTAAAAAAGTATTTTTAGGGGAAGAAAAAGACTTATACTCAAATTCTTTTTATATAAAAGATACAAACTGGTTGGTAAATGTAGGCAACGATCTTGAAGGTTTGGCAAAAATTAGATCTTCACACAAAGGTGTTCAAGCTAAAATAAAAAAACACAATGATCAGGGGGTGTTTGAAGTTACAACATATGAACCAAATAAATCAGTGACACCTGGTCAAGCATGTGTATTATATGATGGTGATAGGGTGCTAGGTGGTGGTTGGATAACAAAAAACATTTAAACTCGTAAGGATATAAAAATGAGCTTATTAAGAAAAAAGAACGTAAATTTTGTTCGAGATGTAAGTGGCCATAGCCAATTGAAAAAAACGCTTGGCGCATGGGATTTATTATTAATGGGTATCGGTGCTGTGGTAGGTACTGGTATATTTGTTCTTACAGGTATTCAAGCTGCTACTGCTGCTGGACCTGCTGTCACCCTTTCATTTGCTATGGCAGGGGTGACCTGTATATTTGTTGCTTTGGCCTATACAGAGGTTGCTTCTACGCTACCTTCTTCTGGAGGGTCATATACATATGCATATGTATCTTTAGGTGAGATTCTTGCTTGGGTAGTCGGTATGTTGACAGTTCTCCAATTTTGTTGTGGAGCAACAACTGTTGCTGCTGGATGGTCTGGCTATATAGTTGGTATTTTAGAACAAGCTGATATAACTTTGCCATATCACCTAGTGCACAACCCATTTGAAGGTGGGATGATTGATTTGCCAGCTAGTTTACTGTGCCTTGTAATAACTTTTGTTTTAGTTAAAGGGGTAGAAGAAAGCACCACTTTGAACAACATTCTTGTTATTGTTAAGTTGCTCGCGATTTTCGTTTTTGTAGCGGTAGCTGTTCCGCATTTTAAAATGGAGAATATTTCTAACTTTATGCCGTTTGGATTTTCTGGGGTAACTGCTGCAGCGGGAGCAATCTTTATGGCATATACAGGTTTTGATGCTGTGGCTAATGCTGCGGAAGAAAGTAAGAATCCAGAAAAAGATGTGACTTTTGGGCTGATTGGTTCTTTATTAGTGTGTATATTGCTGTATGTGATGGTAGCAGGTGCGCTCACAGGCATAGTGGATTATAAACTTTTAAATAATTCTGAGCCTTTAGCTTTTGCTTTAAAGATTAATGGAAGCAATATAGGTGGCGCCCTGGTTGCTGCTGGAGGAATAGCAGGGATGACTACGGTAATTTTATTCCAGATATATGCTCAGACAAGGATTTTTATGGCGATGTCACGAGATGGGTTGCTTCCAAAATCATTTAGTAAGATTCATCCTAAATTCAAAACTCCATATATAGCTACTGTTGCTATTGGTGTCACCATGTCGATTGTGTCTGGGTTTATTCCAATTAGAATTATGGGCAATTTAGCTAGTATGGGCACTTTATCTGTCTTCTTGTTTGTTGTTATTTCAGCTGTAAGATTAAGAATGCTAAAACCTAATTTAAAAAGACCATTTAAATGTCCGGGGCTTTATTTTATTTCTGCATTAGCAATTATATTCTGTAGTTATCTAATATATGGGCTATTAGAATCAGTAGGGTATATCTATCTAACATGGGTAGCTTTTACAATTACGTTGTACTTTGTGTATAGTAAATGGAGAGCCGATAAAGTTTACGCTAAAAATCATTAGTTTTTTATATGTCTAATCTGCAGCCAGCTAGAGGTACAAAAGATTTGCTTTTTAAAGAGCAGGAAGAGTTTACCCACATAGTATCGCTTGCCAGACATGTGTCATCTTTATTCGGGTATTCTGAAATGTCTACCCCGATATTTGAGTTTACTGAGGTGTTTAAAAGAACGCTTGGTGATTTCTCAGATATAGTAAATAAAGAGATGTATACATTTGAAGATAGAAAAGGTCAGAGCCTGACTTTACGTCCCGAGTTTACAGCTTCAGTGATGAGATCTGTTATATCAAATGGACTGTATAATAAATTACCTCTAAAATTGTTCTCGTGGGGACCTTTGTTTCGTTACGAAAGGCCTCAAAAAGGTAGAATGAGGCAGTTTCATCAAATAAACTGTGAGTATATAGGTTCGCCTAAAGCTGTCGCTGATATTGAGGTTATAAGTCTTGCACATCTACTGTTAGATAGATTGGGGGTTCTAGATAAGGTGCGTCTAGAAATAAACTCTTTAGGAGATTTTAATTCAAGAAGCCTGTATATAGAAAAGCTAGTCGACTATTATTCAAAATACAAGAACGATTTATCTGAAGATAGTAGATTACGTTTTGATCGTAACCCACTGAGAATTCTAGATTCTAAAGACTCAGGAGATAAAAAGATTAATCAATCAGCTCCTAAGCTTGAAGAGCATTTAAATAAAGAATCAAAAAGGTTTTTTGAAGAGGTTCTAAGTGGTCTAGATGCGCTAGGTATAAAATATTATCAAAATCACTCAATGGTTAGAGGTTTAGATTATTATAATCATACTGCTTTTGAGTTTATAACTGAAGAGTTGGGTGCGCAAGGTACTGTGCTTGCTGGTGGCAGGTATGATGGTTTGATTAAAACTATGGGTGGTAAAGATTCTCCTGGTGTTGGTTTTGCAGCTGGCATTGAGAGATTGGTGGAACTAGCTGATATAAAAGTTAGTCGCAATCAACTTGTGAGTATCATAGTTACGAATCCTGAATACGAGCATGACGCTATGAAGTTATCGTCTCAGTTGCGTCGTAACGAGATATCTGTAGAGATTGAGGAGCAAAATAATCCTGCAAAAGCTCTTAAGAAGGCAATAGAGAGGGGAGCGGGTCTTGTGGTTTATTTTGATAACAGAGTCGCCTTAGAATCTTGCATTGTAAAAAATCTTAAAGATCGTTCAGAAGAAAGGGTGGAGTTTCAAGGTTTAGTTAATTTTGTAAAAAGTAATGAGTTTTAAAGAGCGCCTCAACACAATACTTAGTAAGTATGATGCTTTGCAAAAGAAGCTTTCTTCTGGTGATTCTCTATCAAGTAAGGAGTTCGTTCAAGCTTCAAAAGAACTAGCTGATTTAGATGAAATTGTAGAGCTAATTAGAGGATTCAATAAGGCGAGTGTAGACCTGAGGGGGCTAGAAGAAATGATGCAGGATCCTTCTGCTGACAAGGACATAAAGGATATGGCTGAGGAAGAGTATCATGATTTAAAAAAAGACATTCATGAAATTGAGGATAAAATTAAGATTGCTCTAATACCAAAAGATGAAGCGGATCAGAAAAATGCTATAATTGAGATCAGAGCAGGTACTGGAGGAGATGAGGCGGCTTTGTTTGCGGCTACTTTGTTTGAGATGTATCAAAGGTACGCATCTTTGAAGGGTTGGAATTTTGAGGTTCTTGAAAAGTCTGATACTGGCATTGGTGGTATAAAAGAAGGCTCGGCTGTGATTTCTGGAAAGAATGTATTTGCTCGCTTAAAATTTGAATCTGGTGTACATAGGGTTCAAAGAGTTCCAGAGACTGAATCAAGTGGTAGAGTTCATACTTCAGCTGCAACTGTTGCAGTGCTTCCAGAAGCTGAGGAATTTGACGTCGATATCCAGGAGAAAGACCTTAGAATTGATGTTTTTAGAGCCAGTGGAGCTGGCGGTCAGCATGTTAATACAACTGATAGTGCGGTAAGGGTTACACACTTGCCTACGGGAATTGTTGTCTCTCAGCAAGATGAAAAATCTCAGCATAAAAATAAGGCTAAAGCCCTAAAGATTTTGCGTTCAAGAATTTATGAAGCAGAAAGGGGGCGTAGAGATGCTGAAAGATCTGCTTCAAGAAAGCAGCAAGTTGGTAGCGGAGATCGTTCAGAAAGAATAAGAACCTATAATTTTCCTCAGGGAAGAGTCACTGATCACAGAATAAATCTTACTTTGTATAAAATTAATGAGATTGTTGCTGAAGGTAAGCTTGATGAGGTTATTGAGCCACTTATTGCTGAAGATGAAGCTCTTAAACTAGCTAATTCTGAATCAAGCATAGCTTGAAGGTGTTGCAATAAGCGTTTGAGTTTATATAATGCTAAAATATAATAGGGTTTCGGAAAGTGACAAAAGAACAAAAACAAAGACCTTTATCGCCACATTTACAGATTTATAAGCCTCAACTAACATCTGTGCTGTCGATATTTCATAGAGGAACGGGCGTGTTTCTTTTCTTTGGTTTGATTGCTTTGTTTTGGTTTTTGGCGCTAATTTTGATACAAACCATGGGATTGGGGCTTCTTGATGTAAATTTACTTATAATCTCAGATAATGCCATCTTCAAAATATTCCTAACTGCTATCACGTTTAGCGTGTATTACCATATGCTTAATGGAGTTAGACATTTATTTTGGGATATAGGTGTGGGATTTAAGATTTCTACTGCTTATAAGACTGGGTATGCTGTTCTAACTGGTGCACTAATTATGACTTTAGTGACTGGTTATTATATTTTTGTTCATGAATCCATATTAAGGGGATAGATGAAAAACAACTTTACAAGCGACATTGCAAAAGCAAAAAATCTAGGGTCTTCTCATTCAGGATCCTCTCATTGGTATTGGCAAAGAATTTCTGCACTCTTCTTAGTGCCGCTATATGTGTGGTTTGTTTTGAATATGATTAATTTCTTTATCAATCCTGAATCTGTAGTGGCAAGTACTCTTTATAACCCTTTCTATTTTCTAGCATTTTTGCTTTTAGTTAATGTGACTCTTTTTCATGCTGTTTTAGGTATAAGAGTTGTCATCGAGGATTATGTGCATGGTGAAGTACTAAAGAATACTTTGTTGATAGCATCATATTTTGCTACTTTCGTTACGATGGTAACGGTAAGTTTTATATTAATTGTAAACTTTATTGTTAATATCTAAATGGAATCTGACTACGAAATAATAGACCATAAATATGATGTCGTTGTTGTAGGAGCTGGGGGTGCAGGCCTTAGAGCTACTTTCGGTATGGCAGAAGCTGGCCTCAAAACCGCATGTATTACAAAACTTTTTCCTACAAGAAGCCATACGGTGGCAGCGCAGGGTGGAATCAGTGCTGCTCTTGGAAATATGGGCAAAGATGATTGGCGTTGGCATATGTACGATACAGTTAAAGGATCTGATTGGCTTGGAGATCAGGATGCGATTGAGTATATGTGTCGACATGCACCGCAAGCAATTGTTGAGCTTGAGCATTACGGAGTGCCTTTTTCAAGAACTCCAGAAGGTAAGATTTACCAGAGAGCTTTCGGAGGAATGACAACGGAGTACGGAGAAGGTAAGGCCGCTCAAAGAACTTGTGCAGCTGCAGATCGAACAGGACATGCAATTCTTCATACTCTTTATCAGCAAGCCTTAAAACATAAAGCTAAATTCTTTATCGAGTATTTTGCTTTGGACCTTATTATGAATGAAAAAGGTGAATGTGTAGGGGTGCTGGCATTAAATCTTGATGATGGTAAAATCCACAGATTTAATGCTCATCATGTTGTGCTTGCTACTGGTGGGTATGGAAGAGCTTACTTTTCAGCTACTTCTGCTCATACTTGCACAGGTGATGGTAATGGAATGTGTGCAAGAGCTGGTATTCCATTGCAAGATATGGAATTCGTACAATTTCATCCTACGGGAATATATGGTTCGGGCTGCTTGATAACTGAAGGAAGTAGAGGTGAAGGCGGTTATTTAACAAACTCTGAAGGCGAAAGATTTATGGAGCGTTATGCTCCTCATGCTAAAGACTTAGCTTCTCGTGATGTTGTTAGCAGGGCGATGACAATAGAAATCAGAGAAGGAAGAGGGGTGGGTCCTAAAAAAGATCATATACATTTGCATCTCGAGCATTTAGGTTCTGAGGTTCTTCACAAGAGGTTGCCAGGGATATCCGAAACTGCAAAAATTTTTGCTGGCGTGGATGTCACTAAAGAACCAATTCCTGTTATCCCAACGGTGCATTATAATATGGGCGGAATCCCAACAAATTATCATGGAGAAGTTGTAATAAAGTCAGGTAAAAACCCAGATCACGTTGTTCCTGGCTTGATGGCAATTGGTGAAGCTGCTTGTGTATCTGTGCATGGGGCAAATAGACTGGGGTCTAACTCTTTACTTGATATTGTTGTATTTGGTAGGGCTGCAGCATTGCGTTGTAAAGAGCTGATTCAGCCTAATACCGAGCCTAAGCCTTTACCAAAGAATGCCGGTGATGAAACCTTAAAACGCTTAGATAATATAAGATTTAAGAAAGGTAAAAAGTATACAGCAGAAATTCGTGCTGATATGCAAGATGTGATGCAGGCGCATGCAGCAGTATTTAGAGATGAAAAGACTTTAAAAGAAGGCGTTAAAAAAATAGATCAAGTAAGAAAAAGCTTCGATGAAGTTAGAATTGAAGATAAAAGTTTGATTTGGAACAGTGACTTGGTTGAGACTTTAGAGTTAGAAAATCTTTTAGATCAGGCTGTGATAACTATGCATTCGGCTTATAACAGAAAAGAGAGTAGAGGGGCGCATGCTAGAGAGGATTATAAAGATCGGGATGATAAAAAGTGGATGAAGCATACTATCGCGTCTGTAGAATATAAAACTGGTAAGGTTAGCATAGATTACAGACCAGTTCATGAGAAGCCCATGAGCAAAGATGTTGAAGCTATCCCCCCTAAAAAGCGTGTGTATTAAAGGTTGTTTGTATGGCAGAATTTAGATTACCACCAAACTCAAAAGTAAAGAAAGGTAAATACCACAAGTGCCGAGATAAGGGTGCTAAGAATATTAAGATTGTTTCTATTTATCGTTATGATCCAGAAGGAGAATCAGAAAATCCAACATTAGATACTTTTGAAATAAATTTGGATAAATGTGGACCTATGCTGCTTGATATTATTATCAAGATCAAAAATGAAATAGATCCAACTTTAACTTTTAGAAGATCTTGTAGAGAGGGTATATGCGGTAGTTGCGCTATGAATATCAATGGCACAAATACTCTAGCTTGTACGTCAGCTATTTCTGATTTCAAAGGTGACATCATTTTTTATCCTTTACCTCATATGTTGGTAGTTAAAGATTTGATTTGTGATATGAATCATTTTTATGCTCAGTACGAATCAATTCAACCGTGGATGAAATCTGACGAAGCTGTAGCGTCAAGTAGTGAGAGGTTACAGTCAATTGAGAATAGAGAAAAGCTTGATGGTTTGTACGAATGTATTCTTTGCGCTTGTTGTTCTACAAGCTGCCCCAGTTATTGGTGGAATTCAGATAAATATCTAGGCCCAGCGATATTACTTCAGGCTTATAGGTGGATTGCTGATTCAAGAGATGATGCTACCGGAGAAAGACTCGATATGCTAAACGATTCCTTTAAGTTGTATCGTTGCCATACGATCATGAACTGTACTAAAACATGTCCTAAGGGATTGAACCCAGCTGAAGCTATATCAAAAATAAAATCTTTAATAGTAGAAAGGCAAGGAGTATAATTTCTGTCTAACTTGACAGGGAAGCTCCTATGAAAATATCGAAATGGATAGTAATAATTCTTTTGGTGTTTTTGTTCTATAACATTTATCAAAAATATTCTTATAAGATCGAAGGTGGAGAGCAAGCGGCAAATTTGATTTATTTTTTAATGCTCCTTTCTTTTTTAATGGTAAGTTTTTTTTCAAGAAAAATTAATTTGAATACTATTATAAAAAGCGCCTTGATTTGGATTTTGATATTTTTGTTATTAATAGCGGGTTATTCTTATAAATCAGAAATCCAAAAAGTCGCTAAGAAAGTCTACTCTAATATAAATCCAAGCTACAACTACTCTTCTGAGAGAGGGAAGTTAGTTATCAACAAGGGTCATTCAGGACATTATTACGTAAATGCTAAAATCAAGGGGGTTGATATAAGGTTTCTGGTGGACACAGGAGCATCTATAACAACCTTAACACTCAGCGACGCAAAGAGGCTAGGCGTTGAAATAAAAGAGTTAAAATTTGATAGGTATGTTTCAACTGCTAACGGGTCAAATAAAGCAGCTTATTATGTTGTAAGCGATGTAGATGTTGGCGATATTTATATTAGGTCTTTAAAAGTTTATATAATCAAGAATGGTCTTTCAGTATCATTGTTAGGAATGAACTTTTTAAATAGAGTCGATTCATTTAAATTTAATGACGATAAATTAGAAATAGTAGGATGATATTATGAGCCTAATTCAAAATCTATTTGATTACGAAAGCTTTATGCCGCATGGTTATTGTTTCTTGTG
>JAVKEN010000023.1:0-19612 GCA_040221415.1 Rickettsiales bacterium | reverse complement strand
AGTAATATTATCAGGCGCAAAACCGCACTCCCAAGGGTCGATATAGTTCCTATATTTAAAGCGAGAACATTTTATTCTAAAAATATTATCGTCATAATAATTCTTATATTTTTGAAGAGCCGAATCCCAATCTTGTGTTTGAAAAATCATCTCGTCTGAAAGCAAGACAGAGAAATAAGCATTTTTATTCATAATATTTAAAAGCTCGTTATATCCTTCGTGAGAATTATAAAAACCACCTTTGAATTTATTTACAAACCTCAAAGCAAAAGGCCTTCTTTTCTGTTCAGAAGTTAATAGCTTAGTCATTTTGAAGTCATCAACATCAATGTTGATTAACACTTCAAAACAAGTTTTATCCTTTGATGTACTTTCAAGAGCGTCTAGAAATTTTAAAATCTGTTTTGGCCTATTAGAACAAACATGAATTGATAATAAAATTTCTGCTTCTGAGTTAATTTTCTTTTTCACCAGTAATCTTTCCGCTTACTATTTTTAACTGTTCTTCAAGCTGAAACAATAACAACTCCTTCTCTGAGGTAACTTTCGATTTTTTTATTTTACGAGATATTTTGTTAATTCTTCTAAACTCTTTTGATAATCCAAGTGGTTTTTTATCATGTAAAAAATATAAAACTCTATTAAGAAAGTCTTTATGTATAGATATCAACTGTTTTACTTTTGAGGTAATAACATAAATTCTAAATTGGTTATATATAATGCCTGCTATTGACCTTATAAAAGAAACAGAAGCTTTTCTGCCACCAGAACAAAAATAAGGGAAGTTTAGCCTTCTCGTAAAATTTAATCTCAAATTGTTTAGTCGAGATATTTTATAAGATAAATTTTCTAATATTTTTTTCTCTAATATTAAACACACTTCTTTTTGAAGACATACATCTTCAACCTTGTATAAACTGTATCTAGTTTGGTTAATAATATTAGCTTTTATAAGCATAGCCCTTTTTTTTGCCTCAGTTTGGTTCTTTGCTGCAAATAGCTTGAACCAGGTTTTTAAATGTCCAGCACCTCTTTTTCTAGAATCTTCCTCGTCCAATCCAATTGAAGCCCCCTCACCCAAAATTCTAATATTTGGTATAGCTATGTCTCTATTTACAGATTCGCTGCTAAAATGATCATCTTTACATAAGTAGTAAGCAACGCATTGTTGAAAAGAGTCTGGACCAAAGCAGGGATTCCAATCCCCTCCAACATCAAGCCAATTTCTGGTGTAAAAAGCTATACTATCTGGGGCAAACCCACACTCCCACAAGTCAAAATAGTTACGGTGCTTGAATTGAGAGCATCTAAGCCTGAAATAACCATCGGGATAATAATTTATATATTCTCTAAGAATATTATCCCATCCATTTGTAGCAAATCTCATCTCATCAAAAAGATTTGTTACAAAGTATGCATTTTTATCTGTTAATTTATAAAGTTTATTCAAAGGTTTCCACAGGTCAAAAAAACCATTCTCAAGCTTTGTAGTTATATAAGAAATTTTTAACTTACTGTTTTTAATTTTCTCTTGGATACAGTCTTTCATCAACGCGTCACCAGTATCAATATTAACCAAAACTTCTATTTGCTCGGGAAAATCTGCTGTTTGCTCAATATTTTCAATAAACTGAGAGAATATAGCCGGCCTATTTGAATTTAGTTGTATAGAAATAAAAACATTCTCTTTGTTGTTATACTTCTCAATTAAAGAATCTCTATAGTAGCCAAATAGTTTATATGCTGAAGACAAGCTGTTGTTTTTAAAAACAAAATCATCAAAAGATTCTTGTTGCCAGGGCTCCCAACTGGAATATATCTTTTGAATAGAGTTATTAAAAAGTTTGTCGTTTAAAACAGTCTTTTTAGTATTTTTTCCATTTAAAAATTCTAAAAATCTTTTGTAGTATTCTTTATTTTTTAACAACAAAGTGCAATCAAAGTTATTTACAGATAAATTGAAGTCATTTAGGTCATTTCTTAACAAATCTAGCGATGAAATAAAAGCAACCAAATCTTTCTGTTCTATAGCATTATATTTAGACTTATGTTTTTTGAATAAGAAGGCGCAATACTCATTGTCACTTAGCTCTTCTAACAAATCAACGACTCTAAATTCATCAGACTGTAATAAAGTCTTGATGTTATCGTTTAAACAATCAACCCTTTCGACAGGATGTGATACAACATTGACTATCTTTAGCCGATTAGATGTTGAGCTCTTTATAAGAGCATGGTGCATATCTTTAGCAGACAACTCTCCAAAAGAAATTGAATTTTCTTCAAATAGTTTCGAGATATTATAATTTGTATCCAATTTTTTCTTTCTGGCGGGGAATGTAATTTTTCCTATCTTAACTTTGCTTCTAAGGTCCTGTTCAAGTTTTTTGGCTAAAGGTTCGTAACCTACTCCTCCCCAGCATGTGATAATATATTTCATCTCTATCTAAATGAACCTATGATTATTTGTTATGTTCTTTAAAAGAATTATATCTTTTATTAGCCTCGTTTTTATTCTCAATGAACCACTTGATAGTCTCTTTAATTCCCTCTTCTATATGGATTTTAGGTTTAAATCCATTCTTTGATGCCCTATCCATATCCATCAAGCGTTTTGCATCTCCACTTGGTTTGCTAGTATCCCATTTGATCTTAATGTTCTTACCCGGAATATTATTAGTAACTATTTCCGCTACTTCTTTTATAGTAACTCCAGTTCCAGACCCTAGATTAACTGGTTCATTTATTCCTTTTTCTACCATCATCATCATACCACGCGCTACATCGGTAGAGTAAATAAAATCTCTTACAGGACTTCCGTCACCCCAGACTTCCAACTCACCATCGCATTCTAATGCCTTGTTAATTAAAGAGGGAATTACCATAGCATTTTGTGGATCAAAATTATCATACGGCCCATAAACATTTGCAGGCCTTACAATTGAAATATTCTCCCAGCTATATTCGATCTTATAAGATTCAGCTTGCAGCTCACACATTCTCTTAGCCCAACCAGCAAATCTGTCATTTGGAGATGGAAAAGTTTTCCATACATCATCTTCGCGAAAAACCTCAGCAGGTTGATACACACCTACTGAACTTGTAAACAAATAATTTTTAACTTTATTCCTTCTTGCTGCTTCCATCATATTAAAACTAAATGTAATAGTAGGAACAAAAAAACTAGCAGGCTGCTTAGCACACATAGCTGGGGAGCCTTTTACACCAGCAAGATGAAAAACAATATCCATATCCTTACTTGCTTCGAGGCAATTACTTAGCTCTCGAAGATCAGCTTTCACAAAAGCTGTCCCCTCAGGAGCTCTTGACGGATCGTCCAAAGAAACAATTTTTACATTTGCACCAGCCTCCACAAGCATTTCACATAAAGGCCTGCCAATTAATCCGGTGCCACCAGTTACTAAAATATTTTTGTTTTTATAAAAATTAGTCATTTTTTACCCTATATTACCTTTCCACCAAGAGATAGTTTTTTTAATTCCTTCTTCCAAAGAAGTTTTTCTGATCCAGCCTATCTCTTTCTTTGCTAAATCACAACTAAGAGACAAACTTGTTTTTATAGTAGGCTTAGATAAGTCATGATTAATTTTTAGTTGTTTCCCCGAAGCTGCAATTATTTTTTTAATAATTTCTATGACTGGCTTCGCCTCTCCATATCCACAGTTTAACAAGCTATAATTCTGCTTTTGGTTCTTTACTGTCTTTTCTACAAAGTCCAGTAGATCATCGACATAAAGCACATCTCTCTCTTCTTCGCCAGTACCCCAAACTTCTATTTCATCTTGAGCAGTCATAACTTTTGTTACAGTAGCACCAAAAAAATGACTCTTTTCTAAATCATATTTATCATGCGGACCGTATATATTTGAGTGTCTAATAGCTGTATACTTAGTATCACCAATACCAGCATAAAACTCACACATTTTTTCTATATATAACTTTGTATTTCCTACTCCAAAATATCTTGGGTGCAATGCATTATTTGCATCAAAGTCAGACTCTTTTAGTGGATCACTACTGCTTTGATACATGACAGTACAGCTGAAAAATATTACATGCTTAACTTTGTGCTCAAATGCAGATCTAAATATATAAGAATTCATCACGGCATTATCTGTGACATGAATATAAGGTTTAGTCACAATATCCTTGGATCCTGAAGTTGTTGCTGCAGCCTGCACAACTATATCTACACCTTCTAACAGACTATGAACTTTAATTGGATCTCTAAGGTCGATATTATGCCATTTAACATTATCACAATCAAAACTAGGCCTTTTAAAATGTGTGGCATGCACTTCATATTCATCAGGCTTATTAGCGAAGAATTCAAGCATATTTCGACCTATAAAGCCTGTAGCACCACAAATTAGAATCTTTTTCTTACTCATCCCCTAGCCTTTATAAATTCTTTAATTGAACTAACCACGTATTCTCTAGCTTTATGGTCAATCGACTGATGACAACCAAATGCTAAGCCATTTCGCATAATATCATCGGAAACCTCTGTGCCGCCAGAAACTCTGTGGTTATAATGAGCCATAACAGGATGTTTTGCAATATTGCCTGCTATAATTGGCCTGGTCTCAATATTTTTTTCTTTCAAGTAGATAGCTAGTTCTGAAGCTTTAAAAGGAGCTGACTCCTTAATTACTAAGCCATAACCAAACCAACTTGATTTCGCATTATTAGTCTCATTCTGAAATTTAAAGTAGTTTTTGTAATTTTTTAATTCCTCATAGTAAAATGATGCGTTTTCACGTCTCTTTTCTACAATCTCATCAAGCTTAGGAAGCTGAACAGAGGCAGCTGCAGCTTGCATTTCTGTAGGCCTTAAGTTGTAACCTATGTTAATAAAAATAAACCTTGGATCTATCTCTGGATACATTTTAACATATTTCTCGTGCTCTTCAGCCTCTCTAGACCACCCATGCGCTCTTAAAACTCTCATAGTTTCTATAAAGTCAAAGTCATCAGTAACAACTATTCCGCCTTCAAACGATGTAATATGATGAGAAAAATAGAGACTAAACGTCCCCGCACGTCCAAATTTTCCTACCGCTTTATTTTTATAACTAGCTCCCATTGCCTCGCAACAGTCCTCTATTACTTGTAAGTCATATTTCTTAGCTAATGACATGATAGCATCCATATCACATGGGTTGCCATAAACATGAACAAGCATAATGGCTTTTGTTTTAGGCGTAATGGCCTTCTCTAATTTTTCTAAATCTAAATTCCACGTTTTAGGATCAGCATCTACAATAACTGGAACCAAATTATTCTGAATTAGCGGCCAAACAGTAGTCGACCAAGAAAGAGCTGGAACTATAACTTCGTCTCCAGGATTTAGCCTGTTTTTAGTTAGTGGATTTGCTAAAGCTGAAACAGCAAGTAAGTTCGCTGATGATCCAGAGTTATTCATCAAAGAATATTTATGATCAAATTTATTTGAATACTCACCTTCAAATTTCTTTACCTTCTTCCCCATAGTTACAAAGGTAGTAAGCATGGGCTCAATAGCTGCTGATATCTCTTCAGCAGCAAAAGTCGGCTCATGAAGCCTGACAACTGGATTTTCTGGATCAAATGCAAAGTTATGGAACTCAGCACTGTACTCATGAAGAGACTTTTTTATGTTATCAAAAATTTGCTGATGTCTATCAGTTTTCATCTTACCTCGTAGTAAATTTTTTATTTTTAACCATTGACCGCCAATAATTCAGCAGGTCCTGCATAGTTTGTTCAAACGTGATTTCTGGCTTCCATCCTGTATGCTTTTCAAATTTAGAAGTGTCAGGTATTTGTAAATCAGCATCAATCGGCCTCAACCTGTCCTTGTCAACTTCTATTTTAATCTGGTCTTTTTTTGGAGACAAAGAGATCAAGTAATTAAGCATCTCTCCTACTTTACAGCTGTAAGTTCCCCCAATATTATAATACTCTCCTGATTTAGGGCTATTAGTTACTAGCAAGTAGTACGCTTTCACAGCATCACGAACATCAGCAAACGTCCTTAAGGAATCTAGATTTCCAACTTTGATTATTGGCTGAATCTGCCCGTCCTCAATTAGGGCGATTTGTTTTGCAAAAGAACTTTCTGCAAACACGTCCCCTCTTCTTGGACCCGTGTGTGTAAACATCCTTGTTGTCATAACTGTCATTTCATAAGCTTCGGCATAATATCTCCCGATTAAGTCTGTGCCCACTTTAGATATTGCATAAGGTGAAGCGGGATGAAATGTACAATCTTCTTGTATTGGCAACTTTTCTTTTGGAACTCTTCCAAAAACTTCACTAGAGGCACAAACATGAATGATTGGTTTTTTATTAGATTCCTGTCTAACAGCTTCTAAAATATTTGCAGTCCCTTGTATATTTGTTTCAAAAGTATCTAAGGGCGAAGTAAAGCTTGTTTGAGGATAGCTTTGCGCAGCTAAATGAAAAACATAGTCTGGATTAGATTTTTTAATAATATTCATGATAGAGATATAATCTCTTAAATCTCCATATATTAATTCAAACCTATCTTTTTTGTTAATTCTATCAAGGTGAGACTCTATGTTATCTAGAGGGCTCCTCCATCTGCACATCCCATATATCTTCCAATCAGTATTATCGATTAAATAATCAACTAAGTGCGACCCAACCATTCCGGTTACACCCGTTATCAAAGCAATTTTAGTCATTTTTATGTTGATATTATTTTATAAGTATGAAAAGTTATATTGCTGAGAAGTTATTTCAGTCAAGAGTTTTTATTATGATTATTTCAAGAACGCCTTTCAGAATATCTTTTTTTGGAGGTGGTACTGATTATCCAGAATGGTATCAGGAGCATGGTGGAAATATCCTTTCTACAACAATATCACACTATGTGTATACTACGTGTCGGTATTTACCGCCTTTTTTCAAACACAAAAATAGATTTGTATGGAGGGTAATAGAAGAAATATCAGATCATCAAAAGTCTGAAAACCCAATTATACGATCAGCTATTGAATATCTAAGTATAAATTTTGGAGTCGAGATCCATTATCACGGAGATTTACCATCAAGATCAGGAATTGGGTCAAGTTCATCTTTTGCTGTTGGGTTGTTGAATGCGTTACATGCAATGAATGAAAGCTACACTTCGAAATTAGAACTGGCTTGTGAGGCTATACATTTAGAACGCAACATATTAAAAGAAACTGTGGGGGTACAAGATCAAATTGCAGCATCATATGGTGGTCTTAACAATATAAAAATAAAACAAAATAGCGACTTTGAAGTCAACCCTGTCATCTTACCCCAAGAAACAAAATCTAATTTAGAAAAACATTTTTTACTTTTCTTTACTGGAATATCTAGATACTCTTCGGAGGTTGCAACTCATAAAGTAAACAATTTTAAATCCAAGATAAGAAATTTACAAAAAATCCATCAAATGACTGATGAAGCTATCAAAATTTTGACTTCTAATAACGCAAACTTAAATGATTTTGGAAGGCTTCTGGATGAGGCGTGGTCAATGAAGAAAGATATATCCGCAAAGATCTCAAGCAACGTTATTGATGACATATATACTAAAGCTAAAAGTGCAGGCGCAATTGGGGGAAAGCTTTTAGGTGCAGGTGGAGGTGGCTTTATGTTGCTCTTTGCTCCTCCTGAGAGGCATGCGTTTATTAAGGAATCGCTTAATGACCTTCTACATATACCTTTTAGCTTTGAAAATGAAGGTTCAAAGATAATTTACTATGATCAAAAATATAATAAATATATAAAAAACACATTTCATAGCTCAAGCAATAAGAATCTTAAGACTTGCAAGAAAAAACAATCTATTGAGAGTGTCTCATGACTAAATACACTGGCTTTATTGAAAAACAAATTCATGAAACCGTTTTAACCTTACAAGATATATCTAATAACGAGGAATTGGTCTCTAAGATTGAAAAAATAGGTGTACTTTGCGCGGAAGCAATTCAAAAAGGACAAAAGATTATTTTTGCTGGGAATGGTGGCAGCGCTGCTGATTCGCAGCACTTAGCAGCAGAGTTTGTTAGTAAGTTATCCTATAACAGACCTGCGATGCCAGCAATAGCTATAACAACTGACACTTCTGCTCTTACGGCTATTGGAAATGATTATGGATTTGAAAAGCTTTTCTCAAGGCAGATAGAAGCTATTGGAAACAAAGGGGATATATTTATTGCAATCTCAACTTCTGGTAACTCAAAAAATATCGTTGAAGCAATCAATGCTGCAAAAAAACAAAACCTTTATACGGTAGGATTAACGGGAAACTCAAATTCAAAAATGAGTGACATTTGTGATTTGATATTTTGCTCACCTTCAAAAATTACGCCCAAAATTCAAGAAACTCATATAATGATAGGTCATACTATTTGTGCAATTGCTGAAGACGTTATATTTGGCAAAGAGTACGGAGAGAATAAATAGTGACTACCGCGATTATTTTAGCAGGAGGAAAAGGCACTAGGCTACAAGAGGTTGTTAGTGACTTACCTAAACCAATGGCTAATATTTCAGGAAAACCTTTTCTAGAGTATATACTTAGACACTTGCATCAAAATAATATATCTCACGTCATTATTTCGGTTGGTTACAAAAAAGAGATAATTAAAGAGTACTTTGGAAACAAGTATAAATCTATTTATATAGAATACGCAGAAGAAGAAAAACCTCTTGGAACTGGTGGCGCAATATTAAATGCATGCAAAAAAATTTATGACTTAAACAACCCTTTTTATATATTTAATGGTGACAGCTTCTTAAATGCCGACTTGACATTAGCTATGGACTTTCACATTAATTGTAAATCAAATCTTACAGTTTTATCAAATTATATGAATGACGCCTCCAGATATGGATTAATAAACTTTAATCAAAGCAATGAGATAACAGAATTCATTGAAAAAAAACTAGGCGCTAAGGGTTATATCAACTCAGGTGTATATATCACATCCCTAAGTTTTATATCTAAAGCTTTAAGAAACAAAGCTAGGCAGTTTTCATTTGAAGAGTTTCTTGCGACCAAAGTAAAGCAAATCAAGGCATTTACCTTCAAAACAAATACTTACTTTATTGACATAGGCATTCCTGAAGATTTTTTTCAGTCGCAAAAAGAACTGAATAAACTATTTGATTGATTTTAAATAAGACTTATAGACACTCTGCACGCCTTCCTTTATAGATATTTCTTGCCTCCATCCCAGTGCTTTCAACTTACTGCTATCTAAGCACTTACGGAGGGAACCATCTGGATAATTCGTATCAAAAATTATCTCTCCCTTATAACCCACAATTTCTCTTATTAAAAAAGCCAACCCTTTTATAGAGAGTTCCTCTTCCGTTCCTACATTTATCAACTCACTATCGTCATAGTTTAACATAAGGAATATAAGGGCGCTTGCTACATCTTTTGAGTGGATAAACTCTCTTAGGGGCTTACCAGAACCCCATAAAACAACATCATTTTTTCCATTTTTTTTTGCATCATGTATTTTTTTAATTAAAGCTGGAATTACATGAGAGCTTTCTAGGCCGAAATGATCATTATCACCATATGTATTCGTAATGACAGGAAGCGCAACATTCATATTATATTGTTTAGCAAAAGACTGACCCATGACGACACCATTGATTTTAGCTGCCGCATACGCAATATTAGTTGGTTCAATTTCTCCATTCAGAAGTTCTCTTTCCTTTACAGGTTGCTTTGCAAATTTAGGATATGAGCATGCAGAACCTGGAAATAAAACTTTTCTAACGCCATACTCATTGGCAGCAAAAAAGATATTTGAGTGTATTATTGTATTGTTATAGATAAATTCTGCAGGATAAGTGTGATTAGCAAAAATCCCCCCTACCTTTGCTGCCAAATGAAAAACATATTCTGGCCGATGTACGTCAAACCATTCGTTTACTAGGCCTTGTTTTTTTAAATCTAATTCAGACTTAGTAGGTAAATATAAGTTGCAAAAACCACGATTTCTTAGAAGATTGACTACTTCTGAACCTATGAGACCACTGGCTCCAGTAACTAAAACTCTGCTGTTTTTTTCCATAGACACATAAATAAAAAAGAAATATAACCTTAAACTTAGTTCGATTAAAAAATTAATTTCAAAAGTATAGGGATGAAGACTTTTAGTAAAGAAAAAATAGCTTCTTTATATAAGCAAATGCTCCTGATAAGAAAATTTGAAGAGCACATAGTAAACGTATATCATACCGATGTGATAAAAAGCCCAGTGCATTTATCCATAGGACAAGAAGCTGTATCTGTAGCAATATGTGACCCATTAGAAAAAGATGATATAGTTTCAAACACTTACCGTTGCCATGGCACTTATATTGCAAAAGGAGGGGATTTAAAGAGCATGATGGCTGAGTTATATGGCAAGCAAAAAGGCTGCGCTGGTGGGAAAGCAGGTTCTATGCATTTAGTGGATATAAAAAATGGCATAATGGGTTCATCAGCGGTTGTTGGGACTACCGTTCCTGTAGCAACTGGATATGCATTAGAAATGAAAATGAATCATAAAAATAATGTAGTAGCATCTGTTTTTGGTGACGGCGCAACTGAAGAAGGATGTATTAATGAAAGTATAAATTTCGCATCTATCCACAAGTTGCCAATTATTTATATATGTGAAAATAACGGGTTAGCTATACACTCTCCAATCAAAAAAAGATGGGCTACAGACGATCTTTGCACAAGAATGCAAACTTATGGCCTGAAAACTTTTAGAATCAAGGACAATAATATTTTTGACCTTATCAAAACAGTGAAAGAAGCAAGAGAGTTTGCTCTTAATCCTAATAACCCTCCCGTGTTTATAGAATGCTTTACGTACAGATATCTTGAGCATGTTGGTATTACTGATGACCATCACGAAGAATATAGAGATATCAACGAATTAAAAAAATGGCAAAAGCACGACCAAATAGTTGCATTATCAAAACTTATTGAGTTAGACATAGCAAAGAAAATTGATCAAGAAGTTGATTCTATTGTAGATGAATGTGCAAGATATGCAGAAAGTTCAAAATTTCCTGAAGAACTAGAATTATATAGGAACGTGTATGCAAAATAAAGATAGAACTTTAAAATACTCCGAAGCTATTTCTGAGGCTACTAAATTAGAAATGCAAAGAGATCCATCAGTTTTCGTATTGGGTCTAGATGTTGATGATCACAAAGCTATACAAGGTTCTACAGCTGGTCTGGTTGAGGAATTTGGCAAAGATAGATGTTTTAGTACACCTTTGTCTGAAGACGCTATGACGGGAGTTGCAATTGGCGCCGCAATGGCAGGCATGAGGCCTATACATGTCCACATTAGAATGGATTTTTTATTACTATGCATGAATCAATTGTACAATATGGGTGTTAAGGCTCATTACATGTATAACGGCCAAGTAAAGGTTCCTTTAGTTGTTAGGGCTATGATAGGAAGAAGTTGGGGGCAAGGAGCGCAGCACAGTCAAGCCTTGCACTCTCTATTTATGCATGTGCCTGGCATTAAAGTTGTCGCCCCCTCAAATGCCTATGATGCTAAAGGTATACTGGCTGCCTCAATAAGAGACAATAACCCAGTTTTATGCGTAGAACATAGACTTCTTTACAATACAGAGGCTTTTGTTCCAGCAGATAATTATATAATTAAAATTGGAAAAGGCAGAATTATAAGTAAAGGTGATGATATAACCTTAGTGGCTATTTCACACATGGTTACGGAAGCAAAAAGATCTGTAAATTACTTGAAACAAGTAGGTATAAATGCAGAACTTATCGATCCTATTTCATTAAAACCTTTGGATATTGATTTAATTGTTAAATCCGTAAGAAAAACAAAGAGACTATTAGTGGTTGATAATGGATGGTTAACATGTGGAGCAGCATCTGAAATTATCACTCAGACCTTAGAGGCTCTGCAAAAAGAAGGGGGTACTACTGCGCAATTTAAAAGAATGGGTTTTGCTGAAACCACCTGCCCCACAACTAGATGTTTAGAAGATTTCTTCTACCCAAATGCCAAAACTATTGCAGAAGCAGCATCAAAAATGGTTGGCATTAAAACCATAAGGTGGAATTCTATAAAGCAGACAGAGTCCGAAGAAGTAGAAAGATTCAAAGGACCCTTTTAAAATGGTAAATTCTACACCTCAACTTGCTAATAACGCCTTATGATAGCGAAAGACGAAATAAAAAGATTTTTTACTCCTAAAAAAACAGCTTATGATCACGATTATAATGTCATCTAGAAGTAGGAATGGCAACACCAAAAATCTGGCTAAACTTATTGATAACATAAATAAAACAGTTAGGAATACTTCTAGAGTCTGTCTCAAGTTAAAAATTGATGAGGATGACTCAGAAACAGCTAATTTGCTTAAGGAGATAAAAAATAGTTCTTTAAGTAAGATCTCAATAGAATATATAAAAACTCCAAGAGCTCAAGGTTATCTAGACTTACATAAAGCTTATAACGATTTATTTTTTAAATCACCCACAAATACAAAAATGTTTTGGATCATCGCGGATGATGTTGTATTGCTAAAAGGCTGGGATCAAGTAATGTTTGATTCGTATGAAATTGGAGTCCAAAAGCTCGGAAGTAAATTCCCATTTACTCTTCATCAAGATGATGTTTATTACGGAAAAAATCCAACTTATGATGATATTACAGAGCATAATGAAAGTTGGCCTATTTTTACTAAAGAATGGATTTTGACACTTGGAGGTTTTGGACTATCTCCTTCAACAGATGGTTGGACATCATTGATAGAGTACACATTAATGGAAAAATATGGCTTTGACCCAAGAATCATTTTACCAAGAAAAATTTTGAACAGAGTTATTGAGTCAAAAGACATTGGAGGAAGCAGTCACTGGAATACCATAAGATCTACTATCAAGAAAAATTTAAATTTACCTATCACTAAAAGCTTAATCCACTGCATTAGTGACAATATAGCTCTAAAATCAAAGCATTTTCATCGCTTGAAATCAAAAAGTAATTATCATTGTGATTCCATAGACAAAATATTTACTCTTTATGATCCTGAATTTATCCATCATAAGTCTTTGTATGAGGTTTTCAAGAGAGAAGGAAGCTTAAGGAATTCTACCAAAGCTCAAATACTGTCTAAATTATATGCTAGACATATATTTCCTTCAGCCTCTTCTGGAAGCGAAGTATTCAAACAATCTTATTTTGTTATAAAGGAATTAATTTGCGAACTCCTAAAAAGGATCGCTAAGAAAATAACTCCAAATAAGAATTAGAGGGGCCCTAATCTTGATATGTACAAAAATATTAACCCATCATCGCTGCAAAAAATGCAAGCGCTACTAATTTTGGTCAAGAAATTACGCTAACCAATTATTGGTCTTTATAATAACAACTAGTTGTAAACACTTGCTTGATTTTATTATCAACCGCAATTCTCTGATCGAAAACAAAGCAATCACCGTACCATTTTCTAGTTTTTTTTCCTAATTTTATAAGGTAATTTAATATCCCTCCCTCAAGGTGGTAGACATCATTGAAGCCTAAGTTTTTAAGATAAGATGTAGATTTTTCGCACCTCACTCCACCTGTACAACACATTGCAATTTTTTTGCCCGTAAATTTTGCTTTATTTTCCTTAAACCACATTGGAAAGTCACGAAAGTTTTCTGTTTTTGGGTTCACGGCTCCTTCAAAGGACCCTAAAACTGTTTCATACTCATTCCTAGTATCAATTAGAACCACGTCATCTCTGCTTATAAACTCATCCCAATTTTCTGGCGATACATATGTTCCAGCATTATCTCCTTTAATTCCTGGCATCCCCAAAGTTACAATTTCTTTTTTTATTTTTACTTTTATTTTTCTAAATGGGTGATAGTCAACTTTTGAATTTTTTATGTTATCAAAATTAAAACCATATTCATCACTCATGTACCTAAAAAAAGAATCTAAATCTTTCTTTGAGCCAGATACAGTAGCGTTAACTCCCTCTTCAGCCATAACAATTATACCAAAGATCTTATTAACTAAGCAAAACTTCTTCAGCTCATCTTTTATTTCACGACACAAAGAATTATTAAAGAATTTATAAAAAGTTGAAATGATAATTTCATGTTTATTAGTACTCATACCAAGAATTCACTTATTTCTTATACTATTGATTATATTATCTGTGCATTTTTTGCAAACACAGCTGAACACTGTCCAGAAGAAATTGATATTATAATTTTTTACTCTATAATCAACAGAGAAATTAAAATAACACTCTTTAGGTGAAAGCTGCTTTTTTTAACTTCATTGAAAAATTTAAGACCCATAACAAGCATACTTATACAGCTGTCTTGTATGACTTTCTGTTGGGACTCTTATATTGGAGAATGTGGGTCGTCCTTGGAATAAAAGAAATCAAACTTAGGTATAAAAGAACAAAATTTGGACAATTATGGCATGTTTTAAGTACATCCATCCAAATCACTCTACTAGGCCTGATATGGGCATATTTATTTAAAATGCCCATTAAAGAGTTTTTCCCCTATTTAGCAATTGGAAAGATATTTTTTGAATATATGTCTCATGTTATTACGCAGGGTTTAAAGTTTTACTATGCCGAGAAGAGTTTTTTATTAGATATCCCTTGTCCAAAATCAGTCTTTGCGTACGCGAATGCCACGAACAGTTTTGTTAGTTTTTTACATAATTTTATTGTCTTGATAATTATTGTTATACTTTTTAGAGTAAATGTTAATATTAACTTGATTTTTCTTGTGCCTGCAGTTGCTCTAATTTTTATTAATTCCATTTGGATTAGTGTGTTATTTGGATATATGGGAGCTAGGTTTAGAGACGTGCCTCCATTGATTACTTCCCTTATGGGCATGATTATGATGACTACTCCAATTCTATGGAAAGTTGATATGCTTCCTTACTACTTACAAAAATATATGATATTAAATCCATTCTATGTTTTTATAAAAATAAATCGCGATGCAATACTAGGGTATCCTCCTGACTTTACATATTGGTGCGCTGCTTTGTTAGTTACTGTAATCGGATACACTGCTTCTTTTTTTATGTTAAAAAGAGCCATGTATAGAATTTCATTCTGGGTTTAAGTTTAAATGGCATACGTAAAATTAAAAAATGTTACTTTGGATTATCCAATTTTTAATACAAAGTCGCACTCCATTAGGCAGAAGTTTTTTCAAGCTGTTGGCGGTAAAGTGTCTCACTACAATCAAGCTAAAATTGTTAGAGCATTAAAAAACATAAGCTTCGAAATAAATAACGGAGATAGATTGGCTATACTTGGCCACAATGGTGCTGGAAAAAGCACAATCTTAAAAGTTATATCTGATATTTATAAACCTACAAATGGATCCGTTGAAGTAAAAGGTAAAGTTTCATCGTTAACTAATATTCAACTTGGTATGGAGTTTGAAGCTACCGGTTATGAAAACATTATAATGCGCGGAATTTTCATGGGGATGACTTTTAAACTAATCAAATCAAAAATTGATGAGATAATCGAATTTTCGGAGCTAGGTGAATATATCAACTTACCAATGAGGACTTATTCTAGCGGCATGGCATTAAGGCTAGCATTCTCTGTATCCACATGCATAACTCCAGAAATTCTGATCCTAGATGAAATGATTGGTGCAGGAGATAGAAATTTTTTACATAAGGTAGAACGCAGGACTAAGGAGTTAATGAAAAATGCTAAAATTTTAGTTCTTGCATCTCATAACAACAATATTATTAGAAAGTTTTGTAACAAGGCCATAGTTATGGGGAAAGGAGAAATTATTGCGCATGGTAATGTAGATGATATGATCAAATTTCATAATGAATCAAGCTCTAAAAATAAATAGCAACACTTTACTCTGCTTCTCTTGCTTTACGAAAGAAACTCGTTGCTTCTTCTTGCCTTGATAACAAATAAAAGCACCCACATAAAGCTGGAATAGACAATAGCGATGAAGCTATTAAAAAAACTTTCCAACCAAAAACTTCAACAGTTAACCCAGAAAAAGAAGAAATTATAAATCTATTCAGTAAAGATAATGACTGAAGAACAGCATAAAATGTGCCACTAAACCTCAGTGTAGACTTACTAAAATAACTAAGAAATGTAATTAAAACGATATTGCACATACTTGAACTCATGCTTTCTAGCAAGGATACTATCGATAGCAACAAGGTGCTTTTGTAGTACATCAGAGGTATAAAGCCAAGGTTTGATATCGCTGATAGAATCTCAACACAAATCATTGTTTTAATAATATGAATCTTTTTGTGCAAAAAATAACCACCAACAAGAGTTCCAATCGTATAGGATATAAAGCCTATAAATTTGCTGTAACCAGCTGTTTGTGTCTTGCTGAAACCAATTTCTAATAAATATGGAACAAGCAAAGTATCCATAAAAGAATCACTCGCTTTAAAAAACATCACTATTATAGCAATCGGCAAAGCATACTTACTTTTTACCAAAGCCATAAATGGAGCAAAGTAATTTCTTTTTACTTGCTTAAAATTTTGAGAAATTGACAAGTTTTTGCTTATAGATTTTTTTTCATAAGAAAATATGAATATTACTATTCCAGGTATATACACCAAAGATAAAACAATAAAGAATATTTCCCATGCAAGATATTCTGTTATAACCAATGAAGCCCCTAAAGAAGCAAAGAAACCTATTTTAAAGCTTATAGATATTATTGTATTCGCTTTAGGCTGCAATTCTTGAGGAAATAACTCTATTCTATATCCATGTAACACATTGTCATAAGATGCTGCCATAAAAGCTGCAACAACTGCATTAATTGTTATCAACCATATTTGATCTTGTGGATTTTTTAATAAGCCAAAAATTAAAAAGCATAGCGCAATAATAATCTGCGTAAAAACTACCCAACTTTTACGATGTCCAAACCCTGCTGGAAACAATCTCATAGGCATAATATCTAAAACAGGAGACCAAAAACCTTTAAAAGAATATGGAAGTAATCTCAAAGAAAGAAAACCTAAAAGTACATAGCTTATACTAAAGTCATTTAAATATATGGTAAGCACAGCCCCTAAAGTTGCATAGCTTACTCCACTATTGAAGCCTAAGAAAAAAGTAGTGATATATTTTGAAATAATTCTATCCATCAAAGTAAATCAGTTCTGGTTCAGTGAATATACGAGTTTCTATGCGCAAAAGAAATATTTTTAATTCATTTTTGGCAATGCGCTTACATCCAACCAGTATTGATCAATTACTTTGAAGATCTTAATTAAATCTTCATATGAATGTGGCTTTGGTATATAAGAGCTTGCACCCAAGCCGTAACAATCTTTTATATCCTTTTCGTTGCTAGAAGTAGTGAACATTAAAATTGGTATAGAAGACAGAAATCTGTCTTTTTTAATCAAATCCAGTGTCTGCTTTCCATCTAACCCAGGCATATTGATGTCAAGAAAGATAATATTTGGCAGTTCAGAGCTTGATTCTTTCTCAGCGATTTGCTTTAAAAAATTATACCCTTTTTGTCCTGACTCACACCAATACAAGCTGCATGGGAACTCTATTTTCTTGGTGGCTCTCTGCATAGTTTCAAAATCATCTTCATTATCGTCAATAATAAGAATTTTTAACTTATACTGATTTTCGCTCATATTACCCATCACTTTGCATCCATGCGTTTAAGTATGACCTAATTACGCCCTTTTGCAATATTTTTGTTAGCGCGCACCTTGGATAGTGAAGCAGAATTTTGCTCCATTTCCTTCTGAGGACTCAACCCAAATATCACCTTGGTGCCTTTCAATAATTTTTTTTACTATTGATAAACCAACTCCAGAACCCTTCTTAGATTCTAATCCAGTATCAAGCTTTTTAAACATTTTAAATATAACTTTGTGAAATTGTTTGGCAATGCCATTGCCATTATCTTTGACAAAGAAATATTTCAAGTCATTTATTTTACCTACTCCTATCTCAATAATCTTTTCTTTCTTGTTATTATATCTTATGGCATTACTTATTAAGTTATAAAAAACCTGAGTCATATAAAGCTTGCTGCACTTTATGCTTTGCGATAGAGACGAAGAAATAATAATTTTTATCTCGTCTTTATCAATTTGATCGATTAAGAGGTCACAGGCGCTTCTAACTATACTTGACAAAGAAACATCCTCTAAATGCATATCATAATTTGCTATCCTTGATATATAAGCCAAATCCTCTACAAGTTGATAAGATTTTTTAGCCAAAAGCTGAATTCTGTCAGCCCTTTTAATTAAGTCTCTCGAGTGACTATTCTTTAAATCCTCTTTAAGAATATCTGAGTTTAGATTTATTCCTCGTAAAGGTTCTTTTAAATCGTGTGAAGCAATTTTCATGAAATCGTCGAGTGTATTATATGCTTCTGATAATTCTTGATTCAACTTCTTTTGCGCACTTAATAGCCTTCTTAAATTACCCCTGCTTTTTCTGAGATTCTTATTGGCTTCATTCAACATATAATTCCTTAACAGGGAGTTATACATAAAAACAGAAACCACAATACTGAGCGACACTCCAAGAAATAAAACCACACCCAAATACAAATATGTATTCTTACTTAACCCATTACTTTTTGAATGAGGTGAGTATACTACATGATAATATTTTTCTAGAAATGCAATTTTCTTAAGAAATCCTTCATTCTTTCTTTTATTGCTATAATTCAGGTTTCTTATGGAGATGTGTGGAACAAAAGCATCTTCTTTATTGTTATAAATCCTTAGAGTGCCACCTTCTAGAAGGTAGATAAATCTTTTATCAAGAATATTAGAGCTCAATATAACATTTTTATTTTTGCTTTTTTGATATACAATTTCCTTACCGATAAACAACCCCTCTTTAGGTAGGGCGTTGATTTTATTCTTAATATTCTGCCCCTTTAATTCACATGACAATAAGCCGCCTTCTATCTTTAGAAAGCAGTGATTTTCTAAATTATTTATTTTGTTCTCAATAATTTGGAAATTCCGATCAACTAACTTAAAAATGCTTTTTACATTTTCCTTGCTAATAGGATGCATATATTCTTTTGTAGAATATTTTATAACTGCAACAAATAAAACAACAGTTACTAGCAAACCAATTGTAAAAGTAAGTGCTACATATAAATAGCTACTAACAACAAACCGGTCTTTTTCTTTGTTGCTAGAAATCAACATACTTATTTTTTTAAAATCTTAACTACTGAAGGAAGTAATACAGAGAGAGATATCGCTGTAACGATAGAAACAACACCTGTCAAAGCTTTCACAACTCCTTGCACCCAGTAATACGGGTACCATAAAGTCAATATATTTACTATGTGGGTAAGTCCACATAAAAAAATAAAGGCACAAAAAAGCACAAACAGCCACTTATAGGGCACATTTTTTTTGCCGTAATAAATTATATAGTAAATGAAGGCAGGTATTGAAAAATACGCGAGAGCCGTAATAAGGTCAGATAAAATATGCAACCAAACTAGTCCCGGGTCCCACAAGAAACAAAAACCATGCGCCATAAAGCTTTCGTA
>JAVKEN010000022.1:0-130791 GCA_040221415.1 Rickettsiales bacterium | reverse complement strand
AAAATAAATAAAATAACCTAGGGTGTTTAACTAAAAATCCTGTAAAAAACCCTGTAGTGAATAACTTGCAGCACTGCTGTATTCGTTATCTATCAATAAATACAGCCCTGTAAAAGTCTGTATTAAAAAAATTGCAGATCTAGTTACTCACACCAAGGAAAATCACTGTTGATAAAGTGGTGTGCAAAAACCCATCATTAACAGCTAAAAACAAATGTGACAAAGAATTACAGAAGGAGAAAAAATCGTGAAAATTATAAAGTTTCCATTAAGTAAAGAATTAGAAACTATTTACAAACAATTGAAAAACAGTGGAATTAATAAAGAGCAAACTCAGGCCATAATTAATGCTATAAAATATGTCGAAAGAGACAAAGATAAGATGTTTGTAACTCAGTTAGATATACAAAAAATTTATTTCAAAATTGAAAAAGTTGAGATGAAGTTGATCATCAAATTAGGAGCAATGATGGCATTCTGGTCCAGCTTAATTGTAGCGATAGTTAAGATAAATTAACCAAATACAGGAGGTTTCATGGAAAATGAAAAACAAAAAATAAGAGAAATAACCAAGCTTGTAAAAAAAATCTTAAGAATTTCTCATAAAGAAGATGATATAATTTTAGAACTTCATGCGGAACATGCAATTTCTCATTTAGAAAATTCATGTTCAAAAATAACTGAAAGACTATTTAATAAGCTTAAATCAATATTAATCACTCATGTGGTTGCTTTATATAATGAAGAATTAACTTCAGAAAAGCTTGAATTTATTAATATTTTTTATCGTAGCCATTGTAACTATAAGATGTATTAGTTAATTAATTGTAACCTTTGCTTAAATATGCTATAATTGACTAAAGTGGGGGCGGTGGTTATTGTGCCTACTGATGTAATTGAAGAAATGGTAGGTGCTTATGTCTAATACAGATACGCAAAATTATAATAACTTTGGAACTCAACCTGTTTGTTTTTTAGAAGATAAAGGCAAGGAAGAATCAGTGTATGTGTGTGATAGACAAAGTAATTATACTGCCTTGAATGATTTAAGCAATATTCATGAACAGCCAGTTTTGGTAAGCCATAGCTTGGCTGAGTCATTTGGTGATGCAGTTTTCCAGACGGGTAAAGCAATCGGTGCTATTTCAGCCTATATGGCAGTTAACAGGGCATTGCCTTATGCGGAAGCAGATTTTAATGCAATGCAGCCTGGTGCCGTATTAAAACACGCAGCGACAGATTGGACTGCTTCGGCGGTATTCTTTAGTGTTGCAACATTAGGTGAATTGAACCCAACTTTTAAAGCTGTATCAGGTGTTGCTGCAACTGCGGCCAATATAGCATTGCAAGCAACGGCAAAAGACGGTGATTTAGCAAGTGCTACAGTTTCATCTTTGGCGCAAACAACAGGTTTCTTCGCTGGATTTGAATTTGATCGAGATTTTGTTAAGCCAATTTTTGGCGAAGGTAATCCGGATGGAATTAATCTTGATTCACATGCAGCAAGAATACAGGCCGGTATAGTTTATTATAATATTGACTCAGCGGTGCAGGGGCTTAAAGCCTTTGCTAAGCCTTATGCACAGAGTTTTGTAACTGAGGACACATTGGCTCACACTGCAATTGGTTCTGGCGTTGGTGGGTTTGTTGATCCTTTATTCTTTAACCTTATATATGCATATAGTAGCGCAGCTTCCGGTGATGATGTGTACACAAATGTTGCACTAACTGTTGCGGGTTCTTCTTTACAAGCTGCAGCTGAATGTTCGCCGTTTTTAATGGATCCAACAGGTGGAACGTTTACAACTTGTGTAAGTGCTTCATTACTAAGAAATGCGATTACTGCATCAGGATTTGTTGCTTCTGTATATTTTATGGAAGATGTAGTTAAGCCAGCGTATGAAGAGAACTGGGCTGGTCAAGCTGCTGAATACATGTCTTCAATGATGCATAATGCGGGTGCAAGCTTAGCTGGCATTGCGGGTGATCATGGTCTGGCTCATGAGCCAGACGCCGAAGAACTATAATGTCAGGCAATTCGTTTAACCAAACTACTTCAGCCGCGATATTTCAAGCAGGTAAGGCAATTGGCGGCGATCTTGCTGGTAAGTTGGTAAGTGAGTATTTGGTTTATAACCCTAAAAAATTTAATCCTCTTAGACCTAAAGACATACTTGATGAGAGCGTTGTAACTTGGACCAGTCTTGGGACATTCTTTGCAGTTCTTAAGTTAGATGATCTTTGCTCGGAAGAGAGTAAAGATACTTGTAAGAATACAGCTGGCATTATGGCGATAAGTCTGAATATTTGTTTAACGCCTATTCTAGAGCCCAAGAATGTTCAAGAATTTGGAGTTAGTCGTGTTTTGATAAAAGGAGCTTATGAGACATTATCAAAAACTGCTGGTTTTTTTGCTGGTTTTGTAGGAGATAATTACTTACTTAAACCTTTGCTAGGAGAAGGCGAACATAATCCTGACATCTCTACTTTTAGGCAGTTAATAAATACTGCTACTACTTACTTTGCAATTGATTCCTATGTTGGTGGGATGAGGGAATTTGCAGAGATTGTTATGCCAAAACCTGGCGAATCTTTTATGGGTGGTGTTATTGACCCATTATTATTTAATCTGATTGATAGATATCTTGGGGCTGAAATTGCAAGTGATCATTACAGTATGATGGCTATTGCTACTAGTGGACAACTAACTCAGTCAATAATTCACTGCAGTAAAAACTTTGAGCCAAAAGACTTCACTAAATGCGTTGGGTATGCGACTTTAGTTAAATCCGGTATAACTGCAACTGGCTTCTCACTTGCGATGTTGCTTTCTGAAGAGAATCTACCTGACATACGGGATCTGCTCTTTGGTAAGTCTGAAACGGTTGAAGCAGAACTATAATTAATTCAATTTTTTGAGGAGGAAAATGAAAGGATATAAATTATCCGAACCAATCTTGCTGCAAAATTCTAAGGAAGAAGCAAACAGGATTGGCGGGTTTAAGAAGATTTGGAAAAATTACTGCAAATGCTGGGCGGCGGTTGAATCGTTATTCAACAAAAGGCAGCTCGGTAACGAAGTCGCGTTTGCCAAAGAGCTTGTAAGCATGAATTTTTACCAATTCACCATTTGGTTTAACAGCAAGATCACTGCCAAAATGCGCGTTGTCTGGAATGAGCGTAAATTCGACATTATCAAAATAATCGATTCCGATAGCAGAAAGCGCTACATGCATTTGCTCGCGCAGGAAGTCATTACTGAGGGTTAATCCCACAGTGGAAAAATTAATCTTTTATTAAGATTTTTACTTTAGACTGAAGTTTGTAAAATAAGTTTATGAGTAAAATTCCATGTCAGAATCAGAAAGACCGGCACGTAGACCAAGAGCAGCTTCAGCAGGGAGAGGTATAGTTGCTAAAGAAGAAAGAGATTCAAGCGGATCAGGATCATTAGAAGAGCTAAAAAGAAAATTAACAGAATATGCACGAGCAAAAGACGTTGTAGGCGTAGAGTTAATATGTGAGGAGTTACATCGTGACTATAGCGACATGATGTCTGGCCCATATAGCGGGGTAAGTGAAGCAGAAGAGGTAATAAATGGCTTATATAGAGATTTACTTCGTGAAGTTTGGAATACGGATAATAAAGAATTTGATCTAGTGATAAATGCATTATCAGAAAATGGTGCTGACTTAGAAGTGGCGAGGCAAGTAATGCGCGAGAAGGAAGGTTCGTCTTTATATGGAGATTTAAAGGATGGAGTAGCATGGATAAGTAGACCTGTATTAGGGCATAATATAAAGGCTACAGAAGAGCTTGTTCGTCTCGCGCTAGTAAGACAAAGACATAATGTTCGTCCTGAAAAACTTCACCTTCTTATTAAAGATGGAGCTGATATTAATGCAGTAGATGGACGGGGATTTATACCTTTGCACTTAGCAGTTGAAAAAGGTCGTACTGAGACAGTCAGGATGTTAATAGAAGCAGGTGCTGATATTAATGCAGTAGATGGATGGGGATTTATACCTTTGCACTTAGCAGTTAAAAAATGGTATACTGAGACAGTCAGGATGTTAATAGAAGCAGGTGCTGATGTTAATATGAGAACTGGGGATGGTAGCACAGCTTTGCACTTAGCAGCTCAAGAAGATCATACTGAGGCAGTCAGGATGTTAATAGAAGCAGGTGCTGATGTTAATATGAGAAATGGGGCTGGTAACATAGCTTTGCACTTAGCAGTTGAAAAAGGTCATACTGAGGCAGTCAGGATGTTAATAGAAGCAGGTGCTGATGTTAATGCATTAGGACGGCTATCTAAACCTTTGCACAACGCAGCTCGGAGTGGCCATGCTGAGACAGCCAGGATGTTAATAGAAGCAGGTGCTGATATGAATGCTGTGGACAGGGATGATAAGACAGTTTTAGCGATTGCAATAGAAGGAGGCAATATAGAGGTGGCAAAACTGTTAATAGAAACAGGTGCGGAGCTAGATTTTTCGAAGGTTAATGTGTCGCTTTTTAATTTCAACGTATTTGATAATCCTGTATCGTATGCAGTGTTTACAGATGGTGGTTTTCCGTTTACAGATAAGCAAAGAGAAAAATTAGATTTTTGGTTTAATCGTAATGTACATGCAAGAAACATTTATGAAAACCATCAACATATTTCTGAGGCAAGAACCCCTGTAGAGAGAGCTAGTAGAGTTTTGCGATTAGGAGATTCAGAATATGCAGCTGATTATTTATCATATCAGATGCTACGATACCGTGATTCAGTGAATATTGAAGATGCACTGCAATTCAGAGATAGTGTATTAAATGGTATCAAGGGCTGGGATAACGAAGAAAGGATCAAAGCTGCAGTGGAGAAGTCCGCTAGAGCAGTGAATACACTTATGTCTCTAAAAGGTATAAAGCCTTCTAAGGAAATAGGTCTAGACACAGATTTACTATACAGAGAAGGTGGTATTGAAGCCTTAGAAAAGATTGATCATCCTGATGCTGTTAGTTTGAGGAAGGCTATATCAGATTTAGGAAGCTATGCTTTTTTTTCTGTTGCTGTTAATTTATCGAAGTCATTGTTAGATCTTTCTCCTAAGGAAGTACAGTTAGAAATATCGAAAGCTATTAATTCTTCTATGGAGGAGCGTGAGAGTTTGATGGAGAAACATGAGTCGGGAGAAGAGTTATCGGAAGAAGAAGAGGATAGAATTTTAAAGATTGATCAGGAAATTTTATTTTTAGACCGTATGAGAGGAGAAGGTAGTGCCTTACCTTCTGTAATTAAGTCTGCAATATCTGGAGCATTAAGTTCTATAGACGAGGAATCGTTGCAGCAGTTCAGAGGCCATGATGAAGAATTGGAAGTTGAAGCTAGTAAAAGTGAAGAGCGTTCTAGAAGTTTAGAAGAATTAGGCCCGATGGCTAGACGTTTGCATGAAGATGCGCTTGCTAGAGCATCTAGAGGACGTTCTGATACACCAAAACGTTCTACTACACCTGTTGTTGAGCGTTCTTCAGGTGGTGGCCGTGCATCGACCCCAGCTCGCAAACGTGCATCAAGCCCTGACAGAGGCCGTGGTTAATTCTGACCCCACCTTATCGTTAATCTTTTATTAAGTTTTTTGCTTTAGATTTAAGCTTGTAAAATAAATTTATGAGTAAAAGTTCATGCCAAGATTATTTGAAGAAGTAAAAGAAGATTTAGAGAATAAAGTAGGTGAAGCATATAGTTATTTTTATGAAATGTTTAAAGATTGGCGAAATGATGTAGAAACAGACGCTGAGGAGTACGCGAGGATCTGCAAGGAATCTGACGATCTGATGGAGCGGGTTGGTAAGTTGTGTAGAAAGTTAAGAGAAGTTGATGATAGTGATGGCAAAAGGGAGTCTCAAACAATATTAAACCGTTTATACGGGGACATGCTTGATAAAAAAAATACAATAAGTGCGGAAGAATATATCACATATTCAGAGCTAAGGAGTGTATTAGAAAAAAATGCAGTTGAAGCAAGTGATGGCAGGCAGCTCACAGCGGCAGCGGCAGCAGCTGTGCCGGAACCAGAACCAGAACATCCTAGAAGTTTAGAAGAATTAGGCCCGATGGCTAGACGTTTGCATGAAGATGCGCTTGCTAGAGTTGCAGGGAAAGAAGCTGTGGGCAAGCATACATCTGCTGAGCTTGTAAGAAGAGAGAGTCATCAAAGAGCTGCAACTAGGGAAGGTGAGGGTACTGGTCGCGAAGGAGATGGCGGCCATGGTCGTGCTGGTGGTGGCGGCGGAAGAGGAAGAGGCCGTGGTTAATTCTGACCATGCCGATCCATTAATCTTTTATTAAGTTTTTTGCTTTAGACTTTGGTTCGTAAAATAAATTTGGGTAAAGCCTTATGCCAAAATCATTTAAACAAATAAAAGCCGAATTATTCGGGTTGATAAATTCGAAAAGAGACGAATTTACTGATTCAGATTCATATTCAGATTCATATTCAGATCATGAGTCCGATCATGAGTCCGAGATAGAAGAGCCATTTGATGTAAAAGTGTATGAGTTATGTAAAGAGCTAATAAGGCTTGATGATAGCGTGGGTAAAGAGTTATCTAAACGTGTGATTGATCAGTCATATAATGGAATTAGTGATTGCGTTAATCCAGATGCTTTACAGATAAAAAAAGCCTTACGAGATAACGGAGCTAATGTGGAAAAAGTTGAGGAAGCTGCTAGAAGAGCAGGGGCGCCATTCAGAAGAGCAGCAGCGCCACCAGTCAGAAGAGGTGCGGCAGCAGGTGGTGGTGGTGGTAGAAGCGTCAGCACCAGAAAGCCCTATGAAAGGTGGTCAAGCAGAGCAGCAGCGGCACCACGGGGTAGTGCGGCTTTACCAGTCAGAAGAGCAGCAGCACCACGGGGTAGTGCAGCAGCGCCAGAACCAGAAGAACAGCCTAGCTGTATAGAGGATTTAGGACAAGCGGCTTATGACATATATAAATATGCCGTTGATAGATGCTCTAGAAAAGGTGGTCGTGCTGGTGGTGGTGGCGGAAGAGGAGGTCGCTCAAATACTCCAGAACGTAACAGAGGTCGCGAGCGTAACTAAAAACTATTCGCCGCGTTCAGCTTCAGGCATTTCCCCTGTAATCTTACCTTCAGGTTCAGAATCTTCTGAGTAATCATCATTGCAAGCTAATTCAATGATACGGCTTAAACTAAATCCAGCCTCTATAAGACTCGTTAATTGGTTTGTCATTTTGTCTGTTTCAGTGAGCGATGCTAAAGTTTCACGTAAATACGCTTCTCTTGTTTCTGGAGAGTAATCATCAGGCCATGCATCAGCATAGTACCTATGTAATGTACTTTCGGTCAAATCTCTAATCAATTCTTGAAGTTCAGGATTTGTTGATGGTTCATCTACTGTTTGATCGCCACCGCCACCTTGTGCAGCGCCGCCGGCTTCTGGGTTATGTGGTGGAATTCCAAGCCCATCTGGGCCTGCAGCAAATCCGGCTGTGTGAAATCCTCTAAAAGCTGTAATTGTCCATGAAGCAGTAGCTGCAAATGGTATGGCTAATTCTAGAAAAGAGGGAGGAACCCTCGAAGCACGACCCAACATAATATCCTCAATAAATCATTAAGTTTTGATCATAACTTGCCGGGCAGGAGAGTCAAATTTTTTGTCGCAAAAATTACTCAGCATATTCAGATTCAGGGGAAGAAGCTGCTTCACCACCGCATAATGCTTCATAAAACAGACCATTAACACGAATGCCATTTGCTTTTAATAAATTTAGCTGATCACACGTGATTTTTGGTTTGTAATATCCCTTATCCATAACATCACGCATTTTTTGGACATCTCCCTCTGGGTCAAAAGGATTAGGCCATTCATGAGCGCCAAGCAAATAATGACCAAATACAATGCGACCTAAATTACTAGCCTCTTCTTTGGCTTGTCGCTTCATACGTTTTAATTCTGTTTTAAGTTGATCCTCGTCACCCCAATCATCGCGGTCGCCACCACCATCTGGAAGTGCACCACCACCTACTGCTGCGCCTTCTTCTTTAGGTTCTGCCGGGGTAATGGGTGAGCGAGTAGGGATGCCAAGCCCATCAGGGTTAAATAGATAAGGGCTAGTATGTAGGGCTGCTAAATGCCACACGTCTGTCTTAAACAACGCATTTCCTGCAGCTCCTAAAGCGCGGGTAAAGCTTGATCTTCCTAACATAAACATCTCTTCAATAAATTCTTGGGGATTCTAGTTGCTTGGACAAAATAGTCAAGATTTAATAGATGCCGGTGTTCTCCCCCAGACGTTACTCAGGGCACCGACCCGGAGACCATAAACACCTTTCCACATAGTAGATCCTATTTGGATCCCCGCCTACGCGGGGATGATATAGAGGAGGCGCTGGGATGCGAATATAGGTGGGGGCGGCATACCCCGGCGACGTCATGCCGGACTTGATCCGGCATCCATAACTGCCTTAGCCCCCATCTGTCGTCATCCTCGACCTTGATCGAGGGTCCATTGCTACTATCATCATGGTGTAGACCTTAGCAGTTCAGCGCTTATACAAACTTTAAGTTGTTAGTCATTTGTTAACGTTTTTGTTTTAAATTGAAAGTCCAACTAAGATGAGAGTGATGATATGCCTAATGGAGAATTACAGGGTAACTTATTGATGCTTGCAGATGATTTGCTACCAGAGGATGGTCCTGTTGATGCGACGAGGGTTGCAAGAACTGCATTATTTAATGGTGATGATTTAAGCGACGAAGCATTAATTGGTCTCTTTTACATTTTTTTGGTTAATTATGTTGAAGATGGATACAGACCAAATGGTCTGGTTAAGCTAGACGAGCTTATTGCAGAAATAAGAGAGGATCTGGATCCCGCTGTTAATATTGAGGATATCCAAGATGTGCTTGGTGACATTGCTATGCAAGGCGAGCTAGTCAGACTACAGGTGACATTTGACTATCAAGATAATTTTGAAGCAGACGAACTAGGGCCAGCATTGATAGGTAGTGTTGACAGTATGTTAAGTAGATAAACTTAAATTTTAATAACCAAGCCACCTGAGAGGGTGGCTTTTTTTATGGAGGCAAAATGAGTAAAAATATTCAATCAATTACTCAGTTTCAGGAATTTTTATTTTATAAAATAGAAGAATCCCGAATAACTGAGCAGTTAAAAATTTATAATCAGATACCTAAGAATTCACCTATGCCATATGCATATCTGGGGAATTTCACTTCGGAGTTCTCATCTTCGATTGGCGTTAGTCACATTAAGTTGCAGCAGAAGATTTATCTTTATTCTCGTAGTGATAATCGGGAAATAATGAAATTCGCGGAGGAAATTTCACATGCGTTGGAGTGTCAGTCAGTAAGGTTCCAGAACATAAACATCAAACATATTATTTTTAACAATATGAATTTTGATGTGATGCGCGATGGTAAAACATATGAAGCTGTTTTGAATTTTAAAATTAAACTGGAGGTACCTAATGTCAGCAATGAAGTTGCCCGTATTACTTAAAATCCAACAAGCAGAAAACATGCTTGAGATAGGTGGGGCGCAGTCAATAGAGCTGCATCTTGACAATGAATACATTGAAAATAACCAACTGGGGAATGCATCATGGAAAATTGTCGATAATCAAGCAAACTCAAGTTCAATTGAAGTGGTGTGTAATGGTTTATTTACTGGGCAATACACGGACTCACTTATTAAGCATTATGCATACAGTAAGCAAAAATTCTTGATGCAAATTGAGTTTAGTAATGGCAGTTATTTATCAGGCGAGTTTTTGATAGCAAGCTTAGATTTATCATTTGATCTTGAAGAAGAAAAATACCAGATTAAATTGACTAATGCTTCGGCAGTTGAATATTTTGCAGGGTCAGATTCCCTGGTCAAGATTAATTAAGATCGCTTAATTGGAATAGGATAGGCGCTAATAATTTTGAAGCTATGATTATTCACCTTTTGAATCAAAACTTTTACTGTCATAAGATCAACAGTTTTCTCTTCATCACGTTTAACTCCAAAACCAATAGGTGTCTTAAAAGTTTTTCTGAAGCTTTTACGCATATTCTTTTTAACCGTTTGATCGCGGACCCAATGGTTAACCCTATCTTTATGTGTGTCAAGAGTATCTTTGATTACTTCTTCAGCTTGTCTCATGCTATAAAATGTTGATACGAGATGCAGATAATCACGATATTTTAGTCGCTTTTTAAGCCATTCTTTGTTTTTCCCAACATGCACTCTGATAATATGGCTGTTAACATAGTTGCCGAGTAAGATAACAGGCTTTTTTTGAGTAGATAAGCTTATTTGATAGGGATTAAGAAGGAAAACAAAAAGCGTACTAAACGCAACAATAGTACCAATAGCAATCGCTGCTAATTTAAAATAACTACCTGTTTTTCTTTCTATCATCAAAAAATATTTTATTTAAAGGTCGGCATAATTGTTCTGTAAATAAAGATACCCACAAAGACATTAAAAAGAATTGGAAAAATGCAGTTGTACTGTCTTTAGTGTTCACATGAATATTATCAAAAATATAATAAATACCAACGAAACCACCAAGGCCGATCAATGATCTGAAAATTTTAAACATTTTGCTTTTGTTAAAGTTAAGCTTGTTGCTGTAAACGATTCCCCAACCAAGGCCATAGCCAAAAATTGCAGCATTTGCACGCCAAGAATGATACATCCATTCTTCAGGTGTTTCGTTATAAAAATTTAACAACATCCCAACGACACCAAACAAGAAGAAAGCCTCAAATTCTTTTTTTCTTGGCCAAACTTTGAGTGTGTAATAATAAATTGCCAAGAGAGTCAAGGATTGACCAAGCGCTGCAAATAAATCTTTTTCGAAGTGGAAATTGTAATAAAGCATAGCATAAGCAACAAACCCATTTGCAATAATACCTAAGGCAAGAACAGCTTTGCTTCTGAACTCCCAAGCCATTGCTAGCCATAAAACTATACTTGTTGATTGATGGCCGCTTGGGAAGCCCCAACCAGCATGCATACCAGGAGGAAGAGGGTATTTAAATACGGCTTTAAGGTAGCAGGTCAGAATTACTGAAAAGAAAACTGCAACTGAAATGCGAGCGAATTTATCGCGATTGCAACCCAGGTAACCTAAGATTAATAATGAAATTATAAACGGAGACTCTGATAAAAACTTACCAGTTAAAGCTAAATATTCTAACACCACCCAAAGTAATTAGTTAATACATTCATTTTTATCAAGCAATTTAACAATGCGCAAGAAGTAAAAACAGCTATTTTTATAACCTTGGGCCACGAGAAGAAGCGCCTCTTCTTCTTGCATCTGGACTCCCTCCAGTATTACCGCGAGCTCTTGCCATCGCCTCTCTTACTCTTCTTGCAGTATCTGCTATTTCTTTTTTTGTACCCTCAGGTAAGTGAGCAAGAGGGGTTTCAGGGGATCTTCTTGGTAGCTCTGTAAGCGGCGTTTCACGGGAGTCAGGTGAAAATCCCGCGGCACCGGCATCCATTGCAGTTTCTGCAGCCGTAGCTGCAGAACGAGCAGAGCTAATTTCTTCGAATTTCTCTGCCAAATATGGGTTTATCCTAGGAAGACGCCTTTCTAAAGCAGGTGAGAGAGCGGCTCCGCTTTCAAAAAGAGAAACAGCAATCATGTTATTTTGCAGTTGTTTTTGATAAGGCTTCATTTCTGCTGGGATTTCAGCAAATTTACCAGTTGAGACTTTTTCCTTTGCTGAGTCAATTGCCTCTTGTGATAGACCTTTTTCTAGCAACTCTGCTTCATCAATTCCCTCAAAGATAGAATGATTTATTAATACTGAATATTCTTTCGAAGGCGATTTTGTGTTAGGATCAGCACCTGCTTTAAGCAGTTTTTCTGTAAGATTGACGTTGCCTGTAATCACAGCATAACTTAAGAAAGAGTGTCCCATTTGATTTGTCATATTAAGATCGCCGCCAAATTCTATAAATACATCTAAAGGAGATTTACCATTATGAGCTTTGACTGTAATATCAGCACCTTTGAGGGCTAAGTCTATAAAGTAATCGCGCGCTTCTTTTGTTTTAAATCCAGCTAGATAATACATCATGTTAGCGTTGCGGCCATTTAAAACATTAGGTTTTGCTCCAGCGACTAAAAGCTCTTTTACTTGTTCTAAATTTCCATCAGCCATAGCTGAGGTGAGAAGAGTATGACCCTTAGGTAAAGGTGTATCTAAATCAAAATCAACAGATATTTGGAAGAAGTTACTTCTTACATTTCCTGCTGCTAATTCTATGGCTGTTTTTCGAGGCGTTCTTGATGTCATTGATAATGGTGATACATCAAGACCTTCCACTAATTCTTCATACGCTTCTTCGTTATGAAATAGAGCAGCTAAATGAACAGCTTGAAGACCATATGCATTTGGCAATTTTAAATCTGCTCCGGCTTCATGCGATTTTTTGATCATGGTTGAGTTATCAAAATAACTTGCCAAATGTAAAGCGTTCATACCTGAGTATTTGCCTAAAGCATTCACATCCGCTCCAGCAGCAATAGCTGCATCAAAGTTAGGTTTATTATCATCAATAACAGCTATTTGCAGGTCCTTTGTTGCAGCAGAAAGATCTCTGTCGGCAAGGATTCTTTGTTTCATTAAGAACTTAAGAGAAGGAGATAAATCTCTTTCTTCACCAATGTTTATTTCACTGTGATATTTGTGAACCAATTGTGCATTCTCAATGTTGTTATACAGCTTGTCCAAACTTTCAAGGTCAACTTCATATTCTGTTGCAAGTTGGCTAGCTTGTTCAACCATTGCTGCCTTACCTTCAAATAACGCGTAAGAAAGTGCTGATTTTATATTATGCTCTCTTGCATCTGGAGAAATACCTTCAGGCAGGGCAATCGCTAAAATTTCTTCAACAGATTTTCCAGCATCTATTGCAAGCTCAATTTTTATATTGCGGGAAAGATCCTGCATTTGTTGGCGGCGTTCTGCATAACTATGCTTTAAATATGCTTTGACATCTTTCTTTGGATCATCAGTTCTTCTTTCCGCTGCAACTTCTTGATAATCAAGGAAGGTTGTGAATATCTCAGGGCCAAAATAACGTTCTTGATAATCCATTGTAGCATCAATTACACGATCAATTTGCGATGGGTCTTTTGCAAGCATAGAATCTAAACTGGCAACGAATCTTTCATTACGATAAATATCACTTTTATAGCTTCTGGTTCGGCAAACATCGACCAGCAGTTCATGGGCGGTATAAGTTTGATCACACGGTCTACGAGAAGATTTTGAGTAAACAGTTTTCTTTGCTGAGCGTATTGAATCTGTAAGACCTCTAATTGATAGATCGACTTGCTGAACGCTAGGAATTTTTCTTTGAAAAAATGCTGTGGATAAACCGTAATCAATTCTGGCTGCTTTTTCTTCGCCATGATCATCAAGTACCACACCTAAATTATAAGGATGCCAGTCAAAATCTCCGATGAAAATTGAAGTTGCAACTGCATCAGATAAGTCAGGAGCATCTTTTGCATCCAAATCAGCTTGGCCAAAGCCCGTTTTGCCAACTTTGCTGCGAAGGCTTTTATAATTACGCAAAAATTTTGCAGTTAGAACTGGTGGTTTTTCAGCTTCTGCTGATTCAGCCAGTCTATATTTGGGCGACTTATTGCCAAGAAAATGCCTAGCAACCATACCTGATGTAAGCTCGACGAATGATTCAAGCGCATCTTGTTTTTTTACAATATAAGTGGGTGCAAGTTTACGCAGTGAATCTTTTGTTTTGGTGACTACATTAACATGATGCTGTACTTCTTCTTCAGACAATTCAGCTTCCTCATTTTGATACGCTACCAAAACATCGAAAGACTCTCGCATTTTTTCGCTAAGAGTCGCAAACATATCATCTGTAGCTAAGGAAGCAGCTTCACCGTCTAGGAATCCAAGTTCTCGCATGCTTTCAATCGCACTCTCAGTCCCAGTCTTTGCAAAATATTTATCTTTCTTACCAACCTCTATGTCGCCACTAATTGGGCTGTCTATTTTTGTAAATGCAGTTTCGCTAGCTTGCGTTTCTTCACCTAGCTCTGATACTACATCAGTGAAAATACCGTCTACCCGAGAGTCGCTATGGCGGGCAAATGCTCTTACCACAGTTTCAGCTCTATCTATGGGCGAACGAAGTGCCCCAGAACTCGTATCTGTGGCAGCTGGCGCTATTGATGCCGATCTTCTAACTGTAGGCATAGAATCAAACTATAGTTTCATTTTAACTATAAACTAGTTTGATTAAAGAAAGGTTAATAAAATATTCGGGAGGAGGAAGATAAGTGAGGCCAGCTAAAATTTGAGGAGGCAATAGTTTAACTGGCCTCGGGAGAAAAATAACAGCTTTGAATTCCGCTGTCAAACTAAGTTTGCAAATTTTTTAAGTTTAGCAAAAGTTAATTCAGATTAACCTGACTTTTTGGTTTTTATGTTTTGAGAAAAGATCTTATAAATTACACATAGCATGTTAATTTGTTTTTCTTCTGCTCTTGCTCTAATGAGTTTTACAAAATATGCATTGTAGTTTGTGACTTTTTAGAACCTAAAATTTAGGGCAATTTTGTTTTTTGCATGATCCGTAAGAGGATTTGCAGGAGCTCTTTGAGATGGCTTGAGATGGGAATAGGCCTTTTGTTCCAGAGAGAGATTTTGGCTGATCTTGGCAATAAGCATATACTGAAGTTGCAGCAGCCATTTGTTTTTTAACGGAATCATAATTTGCTGGTGCTAATGCTCCGCATGTGGCGTTGGTAAATCCGTCACTACTTGCGACTGTTACTGTTGAAGTGTTACACCTTGCAGGGCCGCCATTATCACTAGAAGAAGATCCAGGTTGGAAGAAGCTGCATAAGACGCCTGTGCCGTAAATGTCAGTAATTTTTTTAATTGGCTCTAAGGCGTCTTGAACGTATTTTGAAAGCTTATCATTTGAAGAAAAGAAGCTCGGATCTGGCAGAGTAGGGGCTTGATTTTGAACACAAGCTTCATAAATATCATTGCTGATTTTACTCATGTAAGCTGCATCATTGAATATTGCGCCTGAAACATCTTCTTTTAGCGAATCTTCTGTGACAGTGGTGAACTTACAGGTGAATGCTTGGCAGGCATTATAAAAGTCTTCTACAGAAATTCCATCAGGCATTTGAAGCTTTGGAGGGTTTGCATTTGCATCTTTAGCTATATCAGAGTCGCTACCGTACATGGCGCAACAATCGACAGGATCCCATTGAGTCATAATTGTGCATAAACCATTTTCCATTGGTGTCCTGCCACGCAAACCAGAGCCATCTGGTGGGGAGTCGGTAGGTTTATTGAACAACCACGGAGCTAGTTGAGCCAGAATATCAGGATTATATTTAGTTGGATCTGAAGCGTCAGGGGTTGAGCGATCTGAAGGACGAAGCGAAACATCTGGAGAAGAACAATTTCCATCATATTTTCCGGTGTCACTGCAATAATTTTGTTGTGCAGAAATACAGTTGCAACCCATTTTAGCTAAATCACTTACATCGCAGCCTGATTGATCTTTTTCTGAAGTGCAATTTGGAAATTGTGTACACCCCATAGGGCATGAGGAAAGATTCGGCCAGCTTATGCCACAAAGCATTGTGCCGCCTTGAATATACTCATTTTTCTTTTTGGAGTCCGTGTAATTATAAAAGCCAATCGGACAAGAATTGAAGCTTGTAGGGTCTGAAGCTGCAGGACAGTAGCCCTTTGAGCCAGATGGTAAACTTGATGGAGGCTGATTAAAATTGATATCAGTTAGTAGAGGCACAACCTGTGTAGGGTTATCATCCGGAAACTTCATTTTGTTTAATCTATTGTCTCCACAAACTCTCATTGTAGGTTGATCCTCGATCTGCATGTCCAGACACCATTTGGAAAGTGAGTTATAGTCGTTTATATAGCTATCGCAATCTTTGTTTGAGCTTGAGTTTGATTTGCATCGTTCAACTGAAAATTTGGTTGGCTGCGGTCTTGGGAAGCAAGAAATAGAGTATGGCAGGCCTTTTCCGGGTGCAAAATATTCAGCTACACAATATTGCGTGCAATTATAAGGGTCATCTTTAGGTCCACATTCATCTGGCAAAAATGAAATAAATGTTCTTTCGTAGGGTTTGTCATTTGAGTCCTTATCAAGTGATTGAAGAGTTATGGATTTGGATCCAGGGCATTGGAGGTTATTTATCTTACTAGAATTACCAGGGTTATAGCTTGAATTATAAATGCCATTTAATGTGCAATCTTCTTTTGAGCCATCTCCAAGCGCAGAGAAGTCAAATGATACGTCACCAAATTGTGCATTATTAAAGCCAAAACGATCCATAGAAGTGTTGCCAACTGGCGCATCTACAAATGCTGTGTTTTCTGGCCCGCTTGGTGAAGGTGCTTCATCTGATCCAGAAGAGAATACATACATAGTAGGGACTGAAGGCTCAACTGTGCCTTGGTCATTTACATAGGTGCTGGTTATGTTTGTTTGTCCAGAAGATATAAAAAAACAATCACTCTCATTTTGATTGGTGCATTTATTACCGTCACAAGCTTTTTTAATAGGATATTTGTCGGCTTTGGAGTTAGCTCCGCAATATTGTGCTCCGCTACCATTAACAGGTGACTCCCAAGTTCCTACCTGAATTGGATTGCTTAAGAATACTCGAGCAACTGGTTTATAATAAGTTGATTCAGGGCCTAGCGCAGCGGTGTTTGGTGACCTGTATTGAGGGACGCAATTGTTGCTTGTTTGGCCACTAGCACTTGAATCTGCATCCGCTAATATTGCTGGAGGATTAAACGCAGTACATACCGGGTATGCATAGGCTGGAGCTGGAGTTGTTGGCAGAGAGCACTTACACATTTGTGGAGGAGGGGGAGCTAAAGGAGCTGGGTAACAACCAGATTTTATTTGTTGAAACCCAGCTGCATCTACTTTTGACGCTACACAGATTGCAGGTAAAGCCACTTGATTTTTACATAAAAGAGAAAATATTTTTGCCTGATTGCACCCGTAAGCTCCAGCTAAATTTTTTGCATCTCCGCATCCGCAGTCACTGCATTTGCTGCCATCTTCTCCGAAAGTGTCGTCATAATTCGGGATTGTGCAGCCTTGATATGATTTTGAGTCACCTCCTAGATCATATATACTGTAGGAGTTTTTTGCTCCGGGAGACTCTCCGCTATCACAGCACATAATTGATTTGCTAACTATCCCATCTTCTTGGGATCCTCCATCAAGAATCATATAGCTTTGTACATTTACGTCAAAGCCAATTGGTCCATAGGAAATTGTTTTGCTTTCACCTCCATCTAAGAGGACTGTTGTCCCTCCAACTTCGCAGAAACTTAGTAGACCAAAAACTCCGGGTATAATAGCGTTTCTGAAATATACTTTAGCATTTACTTTAGGGTTGAAGAAACTATTGGACCCTCCAAGCTCTTGGAGCTTTTCTGGGGCTACATTTAAGTAGCTTGTATTCCAGCATCTGCCGAAAATACCAGCCTTGCATGCATCTTCACAATGTTTTGAGTCGCAATTGCTTCTTGTATCCATGCAATTAGCAAGCCAATAATACATATAGTAATTTGTATGCCAAGCCGAGGCATTACTCGAAAAGGAAAGTAAGATTAAAGTTGCTATTAACCTAAATAAGCGATTCATCATTTGCTATTATTCGAATATATAGGAGTAGCAAATAAGCTGTTATATCTCAATAAGAATTTATAAACTATTTTTGCCTAGAGTCGGGAATCCACTTATCAATCACTGGGTGTTTGTATTTCCTAAATTTTTCAATTATTTCTTCAGGATCTTTACTAACAATTAGCATATCACGATGCTCTGGCCTTACAAATTGTTCTTCGACCATGTGATCAAGTTGCGCCAGAACATGTTTGTAGTAATCGTTGGTATTTAAAATCGCAATTGGCCTTGTATGAAAATTTAACTGAGCCCAAGTATAGATTTCAAAGAATTCGTCAAGAGAACCACATCCACCTGCACATACTATAAAGGCATCGGCAATATTAGACATAAGCTCTTTACGGTCGTGCATTGAATTCACCTCGTGCAGCTTGGTGATTCCTTTGTGATGGATTTCAGATTTAATAAGATCTTTTGGAATCACTCCTGTGACTTTAACCCCTTTTTCAAGGGCATAGGTTGCAAGTTCGCCCATTAAGCCATTTTTTGCACCGCCATATATTAGTTCAAGATTATTTTTAGCTAAACAATCAGCTACTTTTTTTACTGCATCAATATAAATGTCAGATTTTCCAAAATTAGATCCTAAAAAAACTGCAACTTTTTCTAACTTCATCTATGTTATCCTGAATAATAAGTGGCTGTTTATATACCTTTATAGAGGAAAATCAAAGGTAAAAAACTTTTTTTAAAATTTTTAGTTGAGGTTGTTGACAAGTATAAAACCTATGATAACATTTTAGTTACAAAGATGCCTCCTCATTGAGCTTACTTTATAGATTCTCTGTAAAGTAAGCTCGCTTTTTTTCTGGCTATGCTAACTATGCTTTCACAGTTTTTACAGTAAATTAAAGTTTTTTCAACCGCATGTTGCAAAAATGCAATTCTAAGTTGAATCTTTGTAACTTGTTGAAAAATAGTAATAAATCGCTAAGAATGGCAATTCTTAACAACCGTTAGTTATTGTTTTTATTTGTTTAGTTAATAAAAAAAATGGTATAATTAGTTTAACTGGCCCAAATAAACTGCGGAGTGCAAATATTAATGCTACGCTTGAGTAGGTTGAGGGATATTAAGAGGAAAGAGGAATGAATTTGTATGGAATGTTAACAGGCAGTTGGTCTTCGGCGCCTGATATGTACAAAAAAATTGAGGATGCAATTCAAAGGGGTGATTTAGAAGAGGTAAGAACCACTGCTCATTTTATTGATGTTAATGGATTTAAATTAGGGATCGGCCATCATCAGCCGGTCTTTTTTTCTTTATTAAACAATCAAACAGAAATTGCCGACATGTTAGTTGAAGAGTTTAATGGAAGCGTCGACTATAAGTATCCATCTTACTCTATGTATAAAAATAAATGTCCGATCGAGGTAGCGCTACCTTTAACGGCTAAGGGATGTTTTCAGGAAGAAAATTTGGCTAAACTAAATTCCTATAGTAAGGGTCCTTGTTTTTATCCAGCGGTACTTACTGCAGAGATTGATGATAAAACAGGCAAAGAGGTTGCAGCGCCAGAAATGACACTAGGAAAGCAAAAATGTGCACATGAGGGGCAGGAAATATCGTGTGCCGCTGTGCCTAAAGAATGCTACGCTTCTAATCGACCACTAGAATGCTCTAACTACGATGTTAGAGCTTTTTCAATTGAAACTACATTTTATAACTTTACTTATAATGAAGCTGCTAATTTCACCTTTACTGGTTGGCATAACCAGGAAGATATAACGGAAGGCATTGATATATTTAATTTGTTGGGAGTTAAGTCCTCTGACGAGATTCCTAGTGAAGCTATTGATGACAATTTTGAATCTGAAGAGCATCATAATGAAGGGTCATCGCTAAGAGGAGTTGCAAAACAACCAGAAGACATTTCTTAAATAACCCCATGGCAAATAATCTATAGCATAATATAAAATTTTTATGATATGCTTTTACTAACACAATGACGGGTGAGTATGTTCAAGGTTGTATTTGAAGATCTAAGGAAATTTCTTAAAAATCATTTTTTAGCTTCAATAATAATGACCTTAGCCTACTTCTCAGTCAGTAAAATGCTTGTTGAAGGGGCGTTTGAAAATCCCAATCCATTATTGGGCTACCAGTTTTTCTACAGTACTAATTTTGTAGTTAACATATTTTTATTCTCTGTCATTCTTTCTACGATGTCTTTGATTGTGATTCATTTTTACGAGCATCGGAAAGTTGACACTAATTTGTTTTTTAGCGAGTTAAAGCGGGCATTGCCTCGATTTGTTTTTGGCGGGCTCTTTGCAAGTGTTGTACTTAGTCTAGCCTTCTATGCAAGCTTTTTGGTTGGCAAAATGAACTTAGATTTTGATAGTGACTTACTGTCTGTTATTAGATCTTCGATTTTGGTGTTGGGAGTTATATTGATGTTAAAATCAATGATTTTGTTTTTTCCAGTTCTCTATTATGAGGATAAGTACACAGTGATGCAAACTTTCAGGAGTTGTATTAAAAGAACAAGCTGGAGAATTGTTGCTTATTATTTGTTTATTGTAATTATTTTCCATTGGCTCGGCTTCATGATTTATTATATATTTGACATCATGCACTTATTTAAGCTAATGGGTTTTGGAATTGAAGATATTGTTCAGGCATACATTCATATTTTGATTATGCTTTCGCAAATATCCATTTATAAAAATATTAGCAGTAGAAAATAATGTTCAAAATAGCAATCAGAGACAGCTTAGTTTTTATCAAAAAGCATTTTCTTTGCTTTCTTTCTTTGCTGTTACTGATCCAAGCTAATCACATGATTGACTATCAGTTTGTGTTTGCTGATCTAACATTTGCTGATTTCTTGAGTATCGATGCATTTAAGACTTATTTGTTTTTATTCGTGGCTATGGTGTTGTTTAACCTAGGGTTTTCGATGTTTTATTTATTCAAGAAACGTCGTGATATGACTATTCAGCACGTAATGGGGCAATTTAAAATTAGATTTGCTCCGCTGTTAGTGTTTTATGTTTTTCTTCTGGGATTGATTGCTGTTGTTTCGATAGTGATGCTTGCAATGCAACATATGAATATAATGGGCAAGGTTAGCTTATTCGAAATTTACCAACATTTTGCAGTGAGCAACAGCTTCCTGTATTTTCTGGTGTCTGGTTACATATTTATGTATTTAAGTTTTAAGCTAGTTTTTGGTTTGATCTTTGCAATGCTTGATAAAGATTTGACTGCAGTGTCATCTATTCAATATCTTTTCAAAAGGTTGAAGTATAAAGATCTTACAAAAATTATAATAGCATTCTTAGCTTATTTGTTTGTGATAGCAAGTTTGGCTGAGTGGTTTGTAACAATTATTGAACTTTTCATGAGTGAGTCGTCTATTAATTTCTTTAAATTTGGCGAGTTCAATATTTATGGTGCGCTCTTTTATTTTATAAAAATTATGGCGTTTTGCATCATGGGGTTCTTTGTAATCTCATATGCTATGCAGCTGCATCATAAATTTCATCATCATGGGAAATCAGGAAATGACAAGTCATAAACGTAAGGTTGCATTTTATAGCGTCATATCAGTAATCATATGTATGGTTTTAGTCTCTGTGGCTATTTTCTTCGAGGCCTATTCAGAGTCTTTCGATGAGATATCGATGATACTAAAAGTGCTATTTTTTGTTGCGCTTGTGAGTGTTTATACGAATTGGAAAGAGAATCACTGGTTACATTTCTGGATTATTTGGGATGTTATTAAAAGACTCCCATGTGTTATTGTGCCGGTAATTATTTATGCGATCTCATTTTATGTTATTTTGCAGATATTCAAGAATTTAACCACTATAGGTTTTGTCGAGCAAATTGCCTGGTCTTTGCTGGTATCATCAGTATTTGCAGTATATTGTTTTGCTTCTGCGGTTAGGGGTATTAAAGATGGTGATTATATGTTTTACAATTCATTGAACAGATCAATAAATGAAATGAGCTTGCCTGAGTTTTCTCAAGTTATGGTTGGGATGTTAATTATTGTAGCTTTGCAATTCTTTACTTATTTTGAAGTGAAAGTGAAAGGCAGTGATGAAATCAGCCTACATTTTGGCTGCAAGATAATGTCTTATAAATCTTCGTGCAAACAAATATCTGAAATTATTAACTTCATTATTACGTCTTTTGTTATGATGTGGTTGATTATTATTTCGCTACAGCACGAACACCAAGAAAATAGTGAATCTTAATTAAAAAAGGTGAGTATGATTATAGAATCTTATAAAGAGCTTTGGCATTTCTGCACTAAACGTTTTAAGTATCTGTTTCTTCTAGCGCTTTTCTTGACTCCAGCAACAATGATTGATGAGCGTTTCGAAAAAGATTTTATTCAGAACTCTGATACAATTTCATTTCTTCTTTCTGGATTGATGGATTTAGTTCAGTCAGTTCTTACTTTTATGGTGCTTGCCTATCTTTATGTGCACTGGCATGAGCATAAGAAATTTAAGTTTAGCACGTTTGTTAACACAAGTTTTAAGAAGCTTTACCCAACAATCTCGGGATATATGTGGTTTGTAGTATTCTTATTGATACCTTTTGTGGTGATGTGGTTGTTTAGTGGTTATATCGCTGAGTTTGCACTAATTGAATCTAAGTCTATCAAATCTATCCATGATTATTATATGACAGCCAGTGGTGCATTTAATTTCATTACCCTGATTATTATGATGATTGGCGCTTATTTTGCTTTAAAAGTGATGTTTGTCATTTATTTCTCGTATAAGACAGGAGACTCCGTTGGTTTGGTGGCTCTACGCAAATGTATGAAAATTAGACTGTCAGAAATTATCCAATTCATTATTGTTATTGGAATTTATACTGCGATCTATTCATTATTGTTATATGGCTTAGGAGTGCTTCTTGGCGCAAGTTATTCATTTTTAGGAGCTAATTACCAGAACCTTCTAATGCATGCTAACCCATTAGTGGACATGCTTACTTTGTTCTTAATGACATTGCTTAGCATTCCTTTCCAAGTTCTATACGTTGCATTTGCGTATCATTTGTATAAAGAATACACTTAATCAAAAACAAGGGGATAGTTATGAAAACAAAAATAGAACCAGAAATTATGGGAGTGATGAAGGAAGTATTTGCCAAATTTGGCCATTTTATCCTAAAGAATCTGTATTTTGTCGTGGCACTGTTTGCTATGTGTTTTTTCTATAAATATTTACTTATGAGATTTTCTCCAGGCGGAGGAATAGGGGTGGCATTAAGTTATCTTATAGATATTACTATTTATCCTGTGGTGATGGTGTTTATCATGTATTTGGTCAATGCTTATTATGCGAATAAAAAAATTACAGATTTACGACCTATAATTGAAGAAGGAAAGACTTATCTGCAGCCATTGATGGGTTATTATGTGCTGGTTTTGTTAACCATGAATGTAATTGGCATGTTTGGTTCTGGCATGCTTATTTTGGCACTTATTATCTTTATTAAGTTAATGTTTGTAGATCAATTAATTTACTATAAAAACCTGACTGTTATGGAAGCCATTAAGTCAAGTTTTGCAATGGTGGGTATAAAATTATTTTTTACTTATTTTATCTTTGCAATCATTGCTTTTTCGATGGTAAATGCAATAATGAATTTTCTGATTCCTTATAGCCCATCTAATGCGATGTTTATTGCAAAAGCAGTAGAAGTCTTTGTAGTTCTAGTCATTAGGTTCTTTGTGACAGTCTCTTATAGAGAGCTAATCAAAATAGACTTCTATAGATCTAAAAGTTAAACGCTATTCTGTTCGGTCTGAGTCTAAATACTCAGGCCTGACATAGTTGCGAAAACTGTGTTGAATCCTTGTTTGATTTTTATGAACATTATTGCCTCACATATTGTTGAGTTATATAATGCCATATTCAACTCAGAATAGCAACAGAAAAGTTAAGAAAAATTAACTAAAGAAATCTGGATTCGAACCTTGAAGAGAGGCTAGTATTTCCAATGGGTCTAAAGATGCGGAAAGCTCTACATTATTTTCTGCACAGCAGCTGTTTAGTAGACCTATTTTTTCAAAAATGCTAGTCGGGTCTTCGTGAAAAGATATAATAAATCCACCATTGGAGAATTCTATAACGTTTGGGTGCTCCTTGTTGAAAATAAAAGACCCTGAATGTATATCGAAGGCGATAAGACCATCATTGCAAAGGTCAACTGTTCGAGAGTTTAGAATTCCACCTTTTTCTTCGCATGCACATTTCTTGGCTACTGTGGATGTCGCTAAGGCTCTCCATGTGCTACCGCCTCCCGCTGCTCTTTTTAAAGCTCGGCCCAACATAATTTTTCTTCAATAAATTAGGCAATAAGTATATCGGAATTTTCTAGAGGGAAAACCCCTGTGTTGTAATTAAATAACTTTTGTACTTCATCAACACTATGAGATGAAGGAAGCTGTTCAAAATTATAGCGAATATCATTGACCTCAATGACATCTCCTTGATGAAAAGCTTCGTATATAGGAAGCGCCATAGAAAGGGCTCCGCAAAAAGAATATAGAGAATAGGTCATGCAAGAGCTAAGCTCTATAAATCTACTGATAAGAGCTAGGCTGCTGCAGGTTGTAAATAATTCTATGCTTGATGAGAATTGAACCTCATGTGTGACGCAGATAAAATTATTATGGTCATCGGCATTAAAATGTTGAATAAAATCACAATTGTTTTTAGTGATGGGGTTAATTATTTGTTTGTTCCTGTTAAAAGCAAGATATTCATTACTGTCTTTAAAATAGACGACATTTATATCATGCCGCGAATGTTCGGAAACTGTATCTACTAAGGTGCTTAATTTATTATTGAGATTTTTCTTCATCACATCTACCCTAGTGTTTGATTAATTTTAGCATAGTTTTGATATCATGAGTAAACATATCAGCTTTTCCCATCTTGGAGTTTACGGAGTTGTTGTTCGCAAAAATAAGGTGTTAGCTATCAAGAAAGCTAAAGGTCCATATAAAGGGAAGTATGATTTACCAGGAGGTGGTTTAGAAGATGATGAGCTTATTTTAGAGGCTCTTGCTCGTGAATTTAAAGAAGAGGTCGGCCTTAAAGTGAAAGCTTGTTGGCAGCTCAGAACCTTTGATCATCTTTGTGAATGTGATTACTGGATTGATCCAAAAGAAGAAAGGAAGTGCTGGTTTAGGCATGTTGGAATGGTTTATGAGGTCGAGCTTGAAGAAGGCGAGGTTAAAAAAGATGGTGATGGCAATGATTCGTTAGGATGTGAATGGTTAGATATGGATTCCGTTAATCTTGATAATTCCTCACCGTTTTTGTTTAACGCTGTTGGGTTATTCAATGCAATCGAATCAGTGAAGAAAGAGGGGGGCAATATTGCAAATTTCCTTTTAAAAGAGAAGGTGGATTAGTTCCCAACTTCATTTCCACTATGTACATTCGGTTTTTCTTTAAGTTCCTTATGAATTTTTGAAAGCTCTTTTTGTCTAAATTTCCTGTGACCATTTGATGCAAAGCTTTGTTGTGCTCGGTGGACAACTTTTGTTGCTTCTCTTAACAGATCAGCTCTTGGCATTGGCAAGGTAGGGGGGGCAGAAATTGTTGGCGTTATCTCCTGCGGTAACTGGTTGCATGATCTTTCAAAAATATCCTGTCTGGTTTTTTTAGACTCTCCTGTATTGCCGGTTTGGGTTATATCAACAAAAATTTTGGGACCTCTTGGGTGAGGTTCGCCCGCAAGTTTATTCATTATTTTGCGATAAGCTCTTAGGTAGAAAGACTTTATACCAAACTTTTTCGGCCTTTTACTTCTTGCCGATTCTTGGTGAAGAGCAACAAATCCGGCGAGCATCTTTTGATACTCGGTGGGGTCTGTATAGATAGCTTCTGTTCGGTTAAATGACTTAAAAACTTGTGCCGGTTTAAGGCTTGTTGCTTCAGAGAACATAGTTCTAAATAAGTCGCACCCATAAAAAGTTGTATTAGAACAGTTTGCTCTTCGAAAGGTAGCGCCACGCAAATTACAATTCTCAAACAAAACGTCGTTAAGATTTGCATCAACAAAAACGCTGTGGGACAAATCTAAATTACTCACTCTGAAGAAGGCAAGGATTTCTCTAGCATTAGGATCGTGAATTAGTCTTGAAGAAAGGTCTATGCCTATGAAGCTTGCTCTACGCAAAGAAAATGAGACACCTTGATTATGAAGACGAATTAAATTGGCAAAAGCTGACCGGTCAATGAAAGCACCATTTAAGTGCCCATTCTTTTGTTGAATTATCCCACGTAATTCATTTGAAGACATGCCTCTGCAATCTAGTAACTCAAGATGCGTACCGTCCCCTATTTTAAGATATTTTACTATCCCACCCTCATATATTTATGCCTTGCTATAAATCGTATATAAGCACAAAAAGAGTATTGTGAAAAGGGTCTAAAAATAATATTTGCTTGGCAGGAAAATTATTTCTTCAATAAGAATGTTATAGCCAAGTTTGAAATACATAGGGTCAGCTTCAGGAGTGGCATTTAAAGCAACTTTAGTACAATTTCTTTTACGAGCATAATTCTCGAGAAATTCAGACATTTGTTTTGCAAAACCTTTTTTCCTATAAGTTGAAACTGTGGATATTGCAAAAATACCAGCTACACCCTCATTAAGGAATAGCATTCCGGTTGAAACTGCACTTCCATTGTAACGACCAAGCGCAAGTTTATAGTCGCTAATGCCTATAAAGTGCTGAACTTTATGTTTGATGTAATCGGGAGTATATGCTCCATAACCATTGCAAAAAGTTTCGCACCATTCATCTAATTCTTCATCGCTTTCAACAAAGCTTATATCAAGTTTGAATTGATGATCTAGTATAGGTGGTGGGCCGCTTAAATTTTTGTAAAACTGCCTGTATTTATTTGTTGAAACTAATTCAGTCTCTTGGATGTCAGCCATGAGCCAGTTATTTGCAGAATCAAGATAATAACAATGGGGCTTTCCCTGATAGAATTGGTCTATTTTTTCAATAAGTTTATTATTAATATCCTCTGCCCATACCCAATTAAGAAAAGCATCATTAACAGGTGAGTTGTATGCCACAAAATTTTCACCAGTTAGCAGGCTAACTTCATTAGGGTGAAGTATAGAAGCCTGTTGCCATGTCTTAAAAATGGATTTTGCAACTAAACTTTTTAGATTTGGAAATTCTTGCGTCATGCATTATTAATAAATGATTTTTATAATTTTGTTGAGTGTTTATTAGAAAAGCTCAATGCAGTTTGCATTTGTCATGGCATTAAATGCTTCATTAGCTCCTAATAAGTCACATATAGTGTAAACAGATATACCAAGCAGACGGCCACGTTCAGCTATTTCTTCATGGTTTTGTTCAAAGAATTCTCTAGAATGTAACGACCAAACTGCATGATTAAATGCAAACTCGGTAGATAAAGCAAGCGTTGCACAAAATGCTTTGTTCCTCATAAATATTACAAGCCTTTTTAAAGAGGTGAATGATACAGAGATTCAACTTTAAGTAAATAAGAATTTGTTAAAGGTCTTAAAGGTGTTACAATTTTAGTAAGGAATGATGATGGTAATATTATGTCTAGTGGCGAAAAACAGGGCATCAATTTTGCTGGTGATGCGCCTAAACCTATTGACGAACAAGAACTCACAAAGCCACATATGCAAACAGCCTTGCGCTTAGCAGGAATTGCTGTTAGAAATTTTCTCTGGGAAGAAGATGAAGAAATGTTGAGGGACGAAGATATGCCAGATAAAGAAGATTTAGATGAAACTCACGAAGCTGAGAGAGTGGAAGAAAGTTTTAATGAAGGCGTTGGTGATGGTTTGACAGAGGCTGGTGATGTAACTGCGGAGCAAGAAGAAAATTTATTTGGCTGGCTCGGTTCAGTGTTAGGTGGTTTTATGCATGACTCTGATGAAGAGGGAGGCGAAGAAGGCGCAGAAGAAGATTCTGAAGGTTCAGGTGTGGTTAGAGTCGAGGTAGTTGTTGAAGAAGATGATGACGAGGCTGATCCAGAGGGTGTTGAACTTCGAGTAGAAGATTCAGACTTGGATCTTACTCATGGTCAAGCTTGGGAGATGGCTTTAGTAGCTGCTCTTGCTGGGGCTGATCCCGTAAAAGTATTTTCACCATAAATTCCTTGCGCGTTCGCCAAGAGTTCTTTTATAATTAAAGAAAACTGGGTGAATGAGTAAATGAAAGCAATCAAAGCTACTTACGAAGAGGCAATTAAGCTTGCAAAAGGTAACGGAGGCAAGGATCTCGCCGGAAGTAGTTATCTTCATATAGCTTGCCAGTTTGGAAAAGTAAACGAAGTAAAAGAATTTATTGCATCTGGAGTGGATGTAAACGCCCTAAATAATTTCAAAAAAACACCGGCACATTTAGCATGCTATGCTAAGCAGAAAGAAATTCTCCAGTTGTTAATTGATGGTGGTGCGGATATTAATATTCAAGATGATTTTGGTAATACTTTAATTCATGTGTGTGCTGCAATTGACGATGTTGAGATGGCGCAAATGCTAATTGACCGTGGTGCAGATTTAACGATTCGTGATATTTACGGATGCTCGGCTCTTCATCAATGCGCAGTGGCCAATAATTATAAATTGGCAAGCATTCTAAGTGATAAAATCTTTGTTGATGTAATTGATAAATTTCATAATACGCCATTATGTACAGCTTGCAGCTGCGGGGCGGCCGAAACAGCTTTGATTCTTGCGAAGAAGGGTGCGGATATTGAGCATATAAATATGTACAATGTTGCACCTGTAGATACGATTAAAGAGATTTTCGGGAGGGTGGCTTAATGTTAGCTTCTATACTAAGAAGAACCGGAATATCTACAGGTCTTGCCGAAGGGGCGGCGATAGGAAGTGCGTATATCGCACGCGGCGAAGCAAGAGCTCCAGAAGTTGAAATTGGCGCTGTGAGTGATATGTCGTCTCCTACTTTATTTGTTCCTGGCTCGATTACAGAAGCCCCAGCCTCAGCAAAAGATTTTTCTGAAATGTGGCAAAGAGAAATGGGCGAGGATGCTAAAATTGCCTGGGTTAATTCTAATATGCCAATCACTGATTACCCTTCGCAGATAATGGGTTTAAAGTCTGCAAAAAAGCGAAATGAATTAATTGAAGAATCAATAGTTCGTTTTATTGATGGAAATCCAAGCGATACAGTTGAGGTTATAGCGCATAGTGCAGGTAGCGCTCAAGCTATAGTTGGCGCAAAAAAATATAAAGAATCTGGTGGAGAAAAGGACGTGAAAGTATTTGTGTTTGGAGCAGGGGCGCCAGGTGTAAAAATTAGTGAAGAAATATCAAAAGCTGCAGCGCTTGGGATTGAAGTATGTGATATTATTGATGAGCGAGATTTTGTACCGCGTATATCAGATTCAGCAAGGCGACCTACGGTGGTTTTTAATGGCAGTAGAGATCTAACAAGAAGAAGCTCTGAAATTCTTCAATTAGCTGGAGGTGATGTAGCTATAGGTGAATCTTCACAAAGAGAAGATTTTTTCTCTACCTTAAGATCTTTGGTTGATTCTACTTTAAGTTCTCACAGTATGGAGAATTATATGGGAGAGCTTGTTAAGCAAGTTAAAACAAGAAGACTTGCCCCAAGAATGTCCAAAGAGAAATTATTAGGAGCAGCTGAGGCAGCGGTCCCAAAAAGAGAACACAAAGATTTAAGGCCGCCAAGCCGACGTGTTAGATAGTTAATAAAAGGTTGAGAGTGTGAGTAGCGAAGAAAAAAAACCAGAGCCTAAGAAAATCAATACATGGTGGGAGTTTGCTAAAAGCAATTTTTATGCAGCAGCCTTGGTTGTTGGTATGAGTATACCGGGGGCAAGTGTTATTGCTGGTGGTATCGCAGGGTGTATCCAAGGCTATCAATCTTGTAAAAAATATCTTGAAGCAAATCCAGATCACTGGCTTATAGCAAAGGTTCCTATTTGCCTTTTCAAGGCAGGTGCATCATTAGCTATTGGGTTAGCAGCGGGTGGTGCGGCTTCAATTGCATCTACAGTGGTTGGAGCAGTTACATTTGGAGTTGGGTCAGTTGCTGTAGGGGCGGCGACTGTTTCATTAATGGGCGTAGCAATGACAATAGCAGATAAAGTAACTTCTATAGGTTCTAAACCTCCAATGAAAGGGTTTAGCAGATTTATGCGAGATATTGGTTTATCATTGATTCCTGGTATGTATCACCAAGTGACTGTAACAAAGAATCATGATTTATACACTGGGGAAGCATTGTCTTCGGAAAAAGAATCAAAAAAAATTGCAGAAGCCCAATTGCCAATAGCCCCTGTGGGCGATATAGCGCATGAAAAGGAACAAAAGCGCGAAACAAGCGTCAAGGGCGAGGAGGAGAGAAGAATGCCATCCGCAGAAGAACGTAGGGCAAGGAGAGAGGGAAGATCTATCAGCTCCACAACAACGGGAGCGGAGTCAAGCCTACCTCCGGTTAAAGAGTCAAAAAAGTCGGTATCGACTCCTGAAAGTCACGATCCTGCAACTAAACCCCCTGTTCCGGCAGAACTAGCTGCTCCAGCTTCAAAAAGCAAAGCTTCTGCGGCCAGTACGCCTGCAGTGTCTCACGAAGCAGATCCAAGAAGTCCTGTTTCTCCATCTGCGATCCCATCATCTGCGCGAGTGGAAAAGCCAAAAAAAGAGCCTGGTCGATCACCAAAGTAAATTTTAAAAAATTTACCATTTATTAATCTTTTCCTTTTAAGATTTTAGAAAAATGAAAACTTATGGTTGAATCTGTAACGCTGGAGGTAGAGAAGCAAGCAAAGAAAATAATGCAAACACTGGGTATCGAGGGAGAAGGTCAGTTCGATAAAAAGCATAATCTTAATTCGCCAGCTGCAACCCCAGGTTTAGATAAGGTTCGGCAACAAAAACAACAACAAAATCAAGGACAAGGAGTATAATATGAGTGAAGAAACAAAAAGCGTATATGCGCGATTATCAGGAAAATTATCAGCATACAGAGAAAAAAATGGCACCCTTAAAACAGTTTTAGTTGGTGCTGGAGGGTTTTTTGCATACGGTGTAGTATTCTCAGCCTTTTCATTCGGACTAATGGTTCCTTTCGTTGGGCAAATTATTGGTGCGGCAGCAGGACTTGGGCTTGGTATAGCAGCTTGTGTACGACATAATCAGGCAAACCCATTGCCAAAGCCAAGATCGTGGGAGGACTATATAAGGAAAGCAACAAGATACACAATTAAAATATTAGGTAGTACTGTTGCAGGCGCGGGTGCAAGCTTAGTTCCAATTCCAGGACTTAATGCGGTAGCGTTGGGAGGTTTATGTACTTTATCTGACCAAGTGACTTCAATTGGTTCTGTTCCAAAGAAAACATTCTCTAGAAATATAAAAGATTTACTCATTTCGTGTGTTCCTGGTTTTGGTTCGGCGTTTTATCTTCGTTATCAAAATGTAGATCTTGATACGGGCAAGGCTTTACCAGGAGTTCCAAAGAAAGCAGAAAAATCAGAAGAGCGTGAGCGTAGCAATTCTGGACCGCATACAGTAGAACGTCGTACGGCTACGCCAACAGGACCGCGTCGTAGATCTGTTAGTAAGGACGCAGCAGGAGCAGGTGTAGGAGGCGCTGACACAAGAAAGGTTAAAGCGTCCTCAGGCAATCCATTTGCTCATGATGTTTCTCCTGGCATTGCAGAGCGCGAAAGAAAGCGTAAAGAAGAAAGAGAAAAATCTAAAAAAGAACGCTCATAGAGATATCTAGCGAAAAAAAATGAGTAGTGAAGGGGAAGAAGACAAACAGAGAAATGAAGCAGCCACAAAAATACAAGCTGCATTCAGGGGATATAGAACAAGAAAAAAACTCCAGCGACAACAACGAGTAAAGTATAATGATCCACCAACTTTTACTCAGGGAACTCTAAATTTTTGGTCTGGTGTTAATGCTACCTGCATGATGCTCCCGCCCTTTGGTTTGGTGGCTGCATTTGCTATGAATGCAGCTTTAGTTGTTGGCTATGTCGCTGCAGCAGGAGCCTATTCTGTTGCGCTTGCTACCCCTGGCGTAGGGCAGATAGTAGGTGCTGTATCTGGGGGCATTCAGGGCATTATGTCTTGTTATCAGCATTCGATAGCTAACCCTAGAGTTCCTAAAACCTGGAAAACATTTGTTAAAAGAATGGGTTTTTATACAGCTAAAACATTATCTAGCGCAGCTGGTGGTACTTTGGCTAGTGTAGTTCCGCCTCCTTTTAATATTGCTGCAGTGGGTGCTTTTTCGACTATAGGAGATAAGGCCGCAACTTATGTTGCCGATAAAGTTGCTCCGCCGCCATCTTGCCCACAAAAAAGCTGGAAAAGGCACATGGCTGATGTTTTTGGATCAGCGGTGCCATTTGTTGGCCCAATAGCATATGTTGATTTACAGAATCGAGATTTGCCAGAGGGAAATTTCTACCCTGAAGTTAAAAAAGCTAGGGCGGAAGCACAAAAAACTCAATCCCAAGAAAAAACCCGCTCTCAGGAAGTTAAAGTTGAAAAAGAAGTTGAAAGACATGAGGAGGTAAAAAAAGCTGTCCCTAAAAAAACAGTTGTTGCAGAGGAAGTTCAAAAAGGTGATGGTGAAAGAGAAAGAGATGAGTCAGCACATCTAGATGATGCAAGGGGACCAAAAATTGTAAAACCAGCAGAAGATTTATCAGCTGCAGAAAAAGATGGGCCAAAAGTTGCAAAACCAGCAGAGTCTGTGCCTAAAGCAAAAAAAGATCCAAAAGTTCCAGGTGCGACGCCAGAAGTTTTAAAAGAGGCTCGTCACGTGGGAGGTAAGATGCCTCGTACTATGACCGAGTCTTCAGATGTAAGTTCATCACGCCGTTCTCGTGCTGTAAGAAAGGTGTCAGCAGAGCCAGGAAGTGCTCGAAGAAGATAGAAAGCTTGTTTGTAAAAAAGGTTAATTTATGTTAATCTATACCAAAGGAGCTTTTTGTGATGAAGAAAGATTTAAAGCATATTATAGGAGAGCATAAGATCATCCATGATCGTTCTGTGCAAACTCTTAAACACTATACAAACCATAGCACTCATCGAATCCAAAGAGATGTCGAAAGACAGGTTGGTTTATTGAACCGTGATCTTGATGAGCTGCGTGCACAATTTAATGAAAAAATTGCAGCAAAAACTAAGTCTAAAAATACTGAAGACGCCTAGTTGAGTTAGGGTGCTTCTTCCTCGGGTTGTTACTAACCCTTACTTCATTCTTCCCCCTGATCACCTAATGAAGTCACTCCGGACTACGATCCGGCGGAGTTCCATCTATTTTTACGGCATCCTCCCCAGACGTCATTCCGGGCTTGACCCGGAATCCATCTACCCTCACGATGAACATAATGGATCCTGGCCTTTGCTAGGATGACGTAGGCGAGGGTGCGCGATGACCTAAAATGACAGCGTAAACAATAAAAAATAGAACGGTTACGATAGAACTTAGGTTCATACAGTTGCAAGAAAGAAGAAGTTAGTTTTTTATTAACCTTTCTAGGCTAAACTTATTTCCGGTTAATAAAATTAGAATATGTCAGCAGGTAAACGAAAATCAAAGCGCACTAAGACGAAATTAACAATTAATGACCTTAAATCTGCAGCTAAAGAAAATATTCTAAGCAACTTAGAGGCTCGCCGCTCTGATATTATCAAAGAATTTTCGCCCTATATAACTAGAGCGAATTTTCATAGAACTCTGCCAATTCTGTTGGATACATTAGATAAATCAGTTGACAGCATGATCGACAACTCCCTAAAAGGGCGTGATGTCAAGCGCCTTGAGGAGATATTAAACATCCCATCGAAAGGTAAAGAGAAGAAGAAATTTGCCCTTCAAAATTTAGCTGACAGAATTTCAACTCGTTTACTGCCTGTTGATAGAATGCCTAATAAAAAAGCTGAGAAAAAAGTCTATATGGATAATCTTGGAGCTATCATAAAAGCAGCTAAAACAAATGGAAGGATCAAGTTGCCTGCTCAGGGTTTAGTAGCTATGAATGATGCTTTAGATTTTTATCTTGATGATAAAGATTTACCTTCTCCTGCTAGATGGGGTTTTGATGCAAAAGCAATAATTGTGAAATCTAAAAAACCAGCACGAAAAGTTACAGAATCTCCTGCTAAACCAGCGCCAAGAAGGTCTGGCCCTCCTCCGTTAGCAGCAGAAATAGATGAAGCAGCAGCAAGAGCAGCAGCTTCTGCAGCACTTGGAACTCCTCCTTCATCAGCAAAATCAAAGCCAGCTAGAAAATCTCCGAGCAGACCGCCGCCACCTCTTGGACCAAAGCCGCCGAAGAAAGCTGATTTATCTAAATCAAAACCAGCATTACAACCACAGGTTACCTCGGAAGCATTAGATCCAGAAAAAGCGGCAGATATTGCGCCAGCGCCAAGCTTTAGCTCGCCTCCAAACTTAGGAGGCATCAGGCCGGCACCTCCCTCCAAGCCACGTGGAAAAATTATACCGCGAAGAAAATCTGTTCCAGCTGTTGAGGCAAAGGCGCCGCCTGTAATGTCGTCACCTGAGCCTAGTGCTGCTCCTGCAAGACGCTCTTTAGATAAGCCAAAAACAGCTACCGTGCCACCAAAACCTCAAGTAACTGATTATAATCCGGCTCTTGAATCTTTAAAAGAAGTAGCAAAAAAGGCTCCAAAAGCTGGCAGGTTTCAACCACCTGAATATAAGCCAAAAGATTTTGACCGCATGGATGCTATCCCAGAAGAAAATCCTGATGAGATTGCGCTACAAGACATGGCAGACAAAGCTCCAAAAGCTGGTGGTTTGGAATTTAAAACCCCAGGAAATAGAGCGGTTAAACCTATGGAAACTATTCCTGAGGTAGATGAAGCGCCAGAAAAAACAGAAGAAATAAGACCAATAACACCAGAGTTTAAAGCGGAGAGAATTCCAACTCCCATCAGCCGACCATCAACGCCAGAGTTAGAATCAGCAAGAGAAAGCAGATCTTCATCTCCAGAATTTGATCCCGAACCTATAAGTAGATCTTCATCTCCTGAACCTGTGGCTTTTGATGCGCCTTCAGGTCCAGAGGGTGTTGAAGAATTCTATCAAGATATACGAGATGGCAGACCCATTGATAACACAAGAATCAAAAGTTTTGCAGCATTCCCAGACGTATTGCAAGAAGCTGTTTGCGTCTCAGCTGAAAGCGATCGCAATGTTCTTATGCCGAAAATCGCTGAAAAAATTAGAATGAGTCCGACTGAAAAGCTTGAAATGACACAAGAGGCAAGAAAAAGAGCAGAAAAAGCTGGTAGTGAAGCTGTGTACACTGTTTTAGATGGGTTCGAAAAAGAAGCTATTAAAGCTCAAAATGAAGCTTTGGAAGAATCTCTTACAAGAGAATCTAGAGCCGGATCCACTTCAACAATTGCTTCTCCTAAAGCAACACGCAGCGCCTCGAAATCAGCTTCATCTTCAATGGGAATTTCTTAGCTTGACTATAAAATAAGTTTATATAGTTTAGAAAAAACGGCATCTAACCATGTATAAGCAAGACTTTAATAGCACGCATTATTGTTATGATTTTGATAAACCGGCAGGTATTTGTTGGAATTATGAATCACCTAGTTATCAACGCGATCATACCAAGTTCTTTTTAAATGTAGGCTTTACCACTGTTGGTGTTGGTGCAACCATGGCAACTTATAAAAGTGGAATTCTAGGTAGTATTAGTAATGAAGTTGTAGCAAACCTTGGTGGCTTTGTTGGTAGATCTTTTCTGTCTCTTGATTATGCAACCAATTTGAACTTGCCAGGCATGGTTTTTTTATATGTGCAATCTATCAAAGCGCCTATTACCTCATCAATTAAGGTTGCGTATAAGCATCCTGGAGCTACAACTCTTCTTGTTGCCACTGGAGCCGCGCTTTATGACTATGCTTGTAACCAAGAAGAATATGCAGACAGTACATTTTTAGCTTTGAATAGGCTGGCTTCAAAGATTCTTTTTCCAATTAAAGCTGTTGGATATGGCGTTGCAATTAGTGGAATTTATTATGGACAGAAATTATATTCGTATTTATTCCCAGATGCGTATGTTACTTCTGAAGATGAACATGATGAGGGGCCGTCTGAATTCGATCTTGCCATGGCTGAATATTTTGAGAAAATTCAAGCTCATCAATTTAATGAGGCTGATAAGATTTTTGGCATTCAGAAAAAATCTAAGCTAATCAGTTTCGATAAAGTTCAACCTCCTAAAGTTAATTATAAATTTAATATAAATAATGAAGTTGATTTAGGTAGGGATAGTAAGGATATTATTGCTCATCAGGTTTTGCAGAATCATTTGCGATCTGAAGATAGCGATGACCCGATTGATATTGTGCGTTATCTTTGTGGCAAAAGAATAAATCTTCAAAAAGAGAGCGAGAAAGGCGCTGACGTTATTTTTATGCTTCTGCAACATACATATGGGACAAAATATTTACGGGAGTTTGCTAAATGTACTCACCGTAACAAATTGCCTGACTCTAGTAAAAAAGATGTATATTACAAAAAGCTAGAAGCTGCTGATTTACTTGAGGAAGAATATCAAGAGTTCAGCGACGTCTTGGATCATCTACTTGGAATTAATTCTGAATTAAATCCAGAGTGAAGCTTGCTTATCTCTTGTCTTCTCTAAGGTTTAATTAAAGATATGTTACACCAATCAAGGAAAGCACTACAATCAGCGTAGTGATGATTCTTAATCTGAAATACCATTTAGGCGAATCATGATCATCATATTTTTCACCTTCAATTAATAGAAGTGCCACGTAATAAACCATATCCACAACGAAATAATGTGCGCTATGATTAAACATGAAGTTAAACCAAGGAACCAACGACCCAACAACAGCTATAAAAGCCAGGCGAGATGATTTCTTCTGATAAGCATATGACCAAATATAACCAGAAATGAAAGCAATCACCATGAGTGAGTACGTCTTTAAATATTCAATTTTAAAACAAGGGCAGATTTTACCGCCTTCAGCTTGGATTTTAAGAAACAAATAAAGCAGAAACGGGATTGTTCCAGCTAGAGTTAAAAAAGATGTGATTTTCTTATAACTATTTTTCATAAATTCCCCGATAATAATGGTTTTCTGATTGCTATCCAAGATGTTACCTCAATTAAAACTATTTCGGAATCAGTAATAGCTTTTATTTTGATTTCTTTTTGATCCTCTATTTCTGCGCCGTCGCCTTCGCTCAATTTTTTATCATCAAGCATAAACTTGCCTTCTGCTGCAAGAGCGTAAGCGCTATCTTCTGACAGGGTGTGGTTAATTACGGCACCTGCTTTCATTCTGCCGCCATAAATAAAGGCATTTTGGAAAATAAATAATGGCGCAAACCCATCGCATGAGACCATAAGGTGAAGCTTATCTTTAACAAAAGATTTTGGAAAACTATGTGTTTGCCATCTTGGCGCTAAGTTTTGTTGGAAAGGTGTAATCCATATCTGATAAAGCTTTGTATCTTTATCTTCCAGGTTATATTCTGAATGAGTTATTCCTGAGCCGGCACTCATGATCTGCATGTCGCCAGCACGAGTAATTCCTTCATTGCCTTGGTCATCTTTATGGGTGATTGCTCCTGAGCGCACATAGGTAATAATTTCCATATCTTGATGAGAATGGGGCGGGAAGCCCTTACCGGGAGCAATAACATCATCATTAATTACTTTGAGGGTTTTAAACTCTGTCCTGTTGGGATTGATGTAAGAGCCAAAGCTAAAATGATGCCTGGCTTTAAGCCATCCGTGATCTTGATATCCAAGTTCGTTATACGGGAAAACTTTAATCATAAAAAAATCATAACAATAAAAAATAAATTTTAAACATAAAATGAGGAGGAAATGAATTACGAGGATCAAAATGAATATGACAATTTTCATAAATTTTTGCCCAACGCATTTAATGCAATAAACCCAGGGCGAGAATTCCATGATAATTGGCATTTGGAAGCAATATGCAAAGCGCTGAACGATGTATATTTTGGTGATATAAAGCGGTTGATTATTAATATGCCGCCGCGTGCATTGAAATCGATGACGGTTAATGTTGCTTGGCCTGCCTGGGTTATGGGCCGCGATTCCACAAGAAGAATTATTTCGGCGAGCTATTCACAGTTCTTGAGTTTTAAACATGCAATAGATTCAAAGCTATTAATTGAATCAGAATATTTCAAAAATCTTTTTCCAGAGTTGCAGATTTCAAATAAGATGAACAAACGTGAGAAATTCATGACAACTCAGAATGGGTATCGTTTTTCAACTTCTATAGGTGGTTCAGTAACCGGTGAAGGTGGCGATATTCTGATTGTTGATGATCCGCATAATGCTTTATATGTTCATTCAATTAAGCGTCGTAAGTACGCGATTGATTGGTTTCAACAAAGCTTCACTTCAAGGTTGGACGATAAAAAGAAAGGTAGGATTGTAATTGTTATGCAGCGTTTGCATCAAGATGACCTAACTGGTTTTCTATTGAAAAATCAAAAAGATAATTGGGTGCACCTCAATATCCCTGCGATTGCCAATGACAAATTAACCTATGATTTAGGCAGAAAATTTTTTGTTTTTGAGAAAGGTGAGTTTTTGCATGATGAGCGTGAAGGTAAAGAAGAGCTTGATAGAACCAGACAGGAGTTAGGAGATGCTTCATTTGCAGCGCAATACCTGCAAAAACCGTTGCAGCTGAATGAAGGGATGATCAAGAAATCTTGGTTCAGATATTACGACGCTTCTCAAAAACCTAAGTTTGATTCAGTGATGCTTTCTTGGGATACGGCCCTCAAGGCCTCTGATCATAATAGCTATTCGGTTTGTACATGTTGGGGAAAGCTAGATAAGGACTTCTACCTAATCGATGTCATTCGTAAAAAGCTAGAATATCCAGATCTTAAGAAGGAAATAATATCTTCGATGGCTACTCATTCACCTGATTTAGTTTTAATTGAAGATAAAGCTAGCGGCCAGTCTCTGATTCAAGATTTTCGTCACACAAAGGAGGCGCATTATATTGTACCAATTGTACCGAATAAAGATAAGATAACCAGATTTGCTCGTTGCACTCAGTTTTTTGAATCAAGGCGGGTATATCTGCCAAAGAATGCTCCGTGGTTATTTGATTATGAAGAAGAGCTGCTACTCTTTCCTTCGGGCAGCAATGATGACCAAGTAGACTCAACTAGTCAGTTTCTTAACTATATGTTGAATCGTGTAGAGATGCACTTTCGCTGTCGCCAGTTATAGAAACTGTGGGATCTTTTTCTTCGCATACTGGTGTATAATCATCTTCTGAATCGTAATATTCTAGATTTAATGATTTTGCTATAACTTGGTAGCTAGCTAATTCGCATAGTTTTACGTTGTATCCTTCATGCTTTAGTTTGTTTCCAGCTGACTCTTCTTGCCCCCTAGCATAAAAATAATTATATACTAATGTCGATTTACTATCTGCTTCAAATTCTAAGCTTTTCTCGAAGAAATCATCAATATCACAGAATCTGTAGACATCATCTAAATTAATTAATTTACCTGAGGAATCTATTTGCAAGGCTTGATCTATAGTAATTGGGTAATCATTTAAGGCTCTAACTTGAATTTTATTTTCAAATTCAGGAAATCTTAAACCGGCGCCAGCTTTAATAGCATCAACAGACAAGGCCGGATCCAAAATGAATTTGGCAATATAATAATAAGGTGTGTGTAACATGGCTCAACTTTTTCTTTCAAATTATAGTAAATAATAAAAAAATCAATTGCTTCTGTTAACACTTTAGTAACTTTTTCAGAGTAATGTAAAAATTAGCAAGTGAATTCAATTGCTTATGAGCATGACTGAAGAAGAGTTGATAGAGTATGTAAAAACTGAGTTGGGTGTATCAGAGTCAGATGTTTCTAAATATCTAACTGATTATTACAAATTGCGTGCATATGCAACTGGCGCGATCACTTTAAAGGAAGCGAAACATTTTTCTACCGAAATTCAGTTGGAGGCTTTAGAGTTAGGCGCAGATGCAAATAATGCTAAAAAATTTACTTCTGAAATGCAGCTAGATGCATTTCAATCAGGTCTTTTTACAGCTAAAGAATCTTTAAAGATAAAATCTCCTTCAGAAGTAAGAAATAATGATGTTGCAGATATTTTGCTCGGTAATGGGGTGTTTACAACTCAAATTCAAGCGGATTCTTATTCTTCAGGAAAAATACGAATAAAGGATGCACAGCTTTTTACTAAGCAATGTCAGGTAGACGCCTTAGGCTCTGCATTGGTGAGTACAGCTGAGCAGGCCCTGAAGTTTACAGACCCAATAAAACTTGCGGCGTTGAACACAGGGGAAGTTGATGCAGCTTCTGCATCTCAGTTTAGTAAATATTATACAATAAATTTATTTAACAAAGTATCTACTGATGAAGTATCTGACTTAGTAGATGTGAATGTCTATGGATATTTGATTCTTAAAGACTCTCCTGAAAACATTACAGTTATTGAAGCTAAAAAATTGAATACTTGGTACAAACACCATGCCTTTATGTCTGGCAAAGTTAATGCTTCAACTGCGGCGCTGTTTGATGGGCCTAAATATCAAATGCTACAGCATAGTGACTTGGAAGATGTAGATCAAATAATTAGGTTCTCAAATTATAATCAAACTCAAGCTTATAGAACTGGAAAGTTGACAGTGGATGAAGCGGTTAGTATTACAAATAAATGCCAAATGCTGGCTGTTAGACTTTTATCTGATCCTAATATAGGTGATATAACGTCTCTTTCAAAAAAATGTTCATTTGAGCAAGCGTCAGATCAATGCCATGTGATTGATACAAATGACGAATCAGCAAATGTTACTGGCGATTGCGATGCTAATAATTTATGGGTGCTTAATGTTACGGTCTAATTTTCTAACAGAATTAAGGTAGTGATTACTAATGCTCCTGCAAGAAGAGAAATATCTGTATGTACTGAGCTATCTCCATCTGCAAAGCTATTGATATACTCGCACTCGTTATTCTCATAGATGTTTTCTTTAGGTTCTATGCCGCATAAGAAACACCAATTTTCATAACCATATAAATCCGTAAGTAGAATTTCAGTAGATGTTGTATCATAAGCAGCAACAACAGCATTATATGCAACATTGTTTCCATCCCTAGTTACGCAGCTATACCCGGGATCTGTAATGATGCTTAGCTTTGTGTGATCGTCGTTGCATTTGTGATGATTGCAGTCAATCTCTACTAAATTCTGTATGAACTTATGTTTTTGTGACTTAACAGCGACTGCTAATGGAGTTGAAGCGCCTAAAATTTCAGGAACAAAATTATAATCCATTTTCACTTTTGGGTTTTGAATAAGATTATTAAAAGTTTGTACATCACCATTTTTCGCAAGCTCATACATAACTGTGCTGTTGCTAGAGCTTTTACAGTTTAAATTTATATATGAATTTGTATTTACTATCTCTGTTGAAAACTGAGTCTTATTATTTACATAAATGTCTGGGTAGTTGCATGTAGAAGTTGTTCCTGTAGGAATAGGTATATATATTGTCATTGTGAAGGCCTCTATAGCTGATGATTATTTCTCCATCCCAGATTTTTGTTTTTTTGTTTGATGTGAAACCTGCTTTGCAATTGAAGCTGGATTCAGTGAAGCAAGGTTGCTTGTTATTTTTTTTAATTCATAAGAGGTTTCTAGAGCATGAATTTTGCTCTCAAGAGATTTTTCTTTTTTTGCAGAAAGCCCAAAGCTATCTTTTTCTTGGCTTTTTTCTTGAATTAATTGGCTCAATTCTTCTCGAGAATATTTTTTGGCTGCATCTATTACTTCTTTGATATTTGTTTCGGATGTAACTTTTTTAGCTGCGAATAACTCTTGTGGAGACGCAGGGGCGAGAGAAATTTTATATTGTTTTAATTTAGAAGTAATTCTCTTTAGTGCTTCTTTGAAATTCATAATACTCCTTTATTTGTGTCTATTATTAGCATCAAGACAGCGAGAATACAATTAATAAATATTAACTATTGCGCAACTGTATTTATTGCAATAATAATATTGCCATTAAGTCTTCTTAATTATAATCTAAAATCTGTATGATTAAATTAATAAAATTCTTTTTATTATCTCTACTCTCTATAGAAGTAGCAAACGCTTCTACAGCTTATGAAGAAGTGGATTTTGATGTTTCGATGGGCAAGAAGAATTTAGCTCAATATAATTTGATGTTGCGAAATGAGGAGTCAAAAAAAATTTTAGATTTTTATCGTGCTGCTTATTATGAACAACTTCCATCCAAAAAACAGCCATCCAAAGAAGAAAAAATTCCTAAAATAATTCATCAAATCTGGATATCAGATAAAAAAGTACCAGAAGATGTTATACAGAATGAGCAATCTTGCCGAAATATGCATCCAGATTGGAAGTATGAATTATGGGATGATGCTGCAATCAAGAAGGCTGGATATGACAAGCACCCGCTTTTTAAGATGTTTAAAGGAAACACATTGGCGCAGAAAGAAGTAGTCCAATATCAAATATTGCGTGATCACGGCGGGGTGATTCTGGATATGGATTTTATTTGCTTACAGCCTTTGAATGAATTGCATCATAAATATGATTTCTATACTGGTTTAAAACCTCCTTCTAATACTGTCAAACATCCTGTGATTACTGCATCTGTAATGGGGGCTGCTAAAGGATATCCTTTATTAGGTGAGGTGCTTGAGATGTCGACTAAGAAAGCTAAAACATATAATGAAAAGAACAACTCTTACATAAAGAGAAAATATCGCAAACTAATGAATTATTTCTCTAAAGAAAAGCAGCCTGTCAGAATTAATTCTGAATATGAAGAAATAATCTCTGCTTCTCTTGGAGAAGCTTATGCAAAAAATTATAGAGCAGATAGTAATGCAATTGTCTTTCCATGCACATATTTTAGTCCTTTATTTCCGGACCAAAGCAAAAGCTATGATGTGCTAGACAAAATGAAATTGAAGATGGGTGTTATGACAGAACAGCAAGTATTCTCTTCGAAGAAGCCTGAGAGTATTGCCGTTCACTATCACCAAAATAAGTAATTTGAGCCTTTGAAGATATGCCTACAACTATATACGTCCGTCCTGACGGCGACCATCATGTTTTTTTTGATTCCATTGAATGTTTTGACCCCACGCTAATGAGAGGCGATGGAGATATGCGCTTCATCGATCTATTGGATGAAAAAGGTGACCCTGAGTATAGAGTATTTTATCAAACAGGTTCATTTGAACCTTTTAATATATACAGATTCGTAAGCGGAGTAATGGGCTTTGACATTCCACTTGGTTGCAGTAACCGAGGTCCAGCTGAAAAAGTAGGAACTCTAATTTATCAAGGTGAGTTTGGTGATATGGAAGATGTAATGGAAGCTACCATGCGCACTGACAGGCATTTCCCTTTTCGGCTTGATACAAGATGGCCTGATGAAGTTAAAGAAAGAGAAGTCGAGGAAGAGAAAGAGAATGATGACTTTATCGGAGGTGCAGAAGGTGGCGGGTATGGAGGTGACCCTCTAGATGGGCCAAGTATAGAAGATGTATTAGAAGAAAACTTAATGCCTAGTGCTGCTTGGCCAGCTATACCAGGTAATTTGGAAGCATTATTTGGATATTCACAATAAAGCCGATAGCTAAGTAATAAAAATTTTAAGTAGGTAACTGTGTCTTCAGGAGAAAAAGTTATAGAAAAGAGAGGGGAGGATACAAAGCCTTCCGTAACAGCTTCCGGAATTGTTCGTTTATTTAAAAGATTTGTCATGCTTAATAAAAAGCATGGCATTGAGTATCTCTTTGAAACTCTTGAAGAATCATTAAAGCTTATCACGAGTGATTTAGGTGGTGTATTTATGGGTTCTTATCTGATTTATGATAAGAGAGGTGTACCTGTTGCGTCTAGATTGGTTCTTTGCTTTAAGGATCAAGATGGCAAGATGCCTGAAAGATTTTTTGACGTGTACCATGCAATATCTGAATTATTTTCTATTTATGGGTTGAGGTGTTTTGTTGACTTTTACCCTGAAGTAAAAGGTATCGATTTTCGTCCTGAAGCGTTAGCCGAAGGCTTTTTAACTGGAGATGTTGTAATTGAGAACCAAGGCAAAAGCTTAGAAGAGAAAGGCGTAAAAAAACTTGTTCCTTTGCAAGGGGTAATAAATCTTGCAAAACAAGATGAGGAAGAGCTATTCGAAGATTTAGGTGCAGACGAAATAGACTTAGATGGCTCTGAAGGTTTCGGATTGGGAAACGGAGAGAGAGCAAAGATAGTAGATGGAAAGATTGTTAGAGCTGGTAAACATGTCGGAGGTGGTGGCGAAGGTGAGGTTGAAGAGAAAGTTGAAGAAGAAGATGCTACCATTACCGATACTACAGATGTTGCAGAAGGTGTTGCCGAAGGTGGCGGTGGCGAAGGCGATGATTTTCCAGATGAAGAGGAACGCAAAGAAGCTTTAACCAGAGCCTCAAAAAGGCCAGATCAGCTTGAGGATTATGATGGAGGATGTTATGCAGATGCAGAGGAGTCAGATTCTGACACAGAAGATGACCCTGAAGAAGTGAGAGGAGCAAGTTTAGCTGTAATAGATTCTGGCTCACCCATTCCTACTCAGGGTTTTTATGGAGCTGCTGAAGGTGGTGGAGGCGAAGGTGATGAGTATAAATCATTGCTAAGGGTAAGTGGCGAAGGCGAAGAAGGTCTAACTGACTTTTCAAAGCACCTAAAAGATCTAATGGGTTTTATTTTGGGTAATCATCATGGTTCACCTGATGGTGACTTATCTTAATTTTTAATATCTTCTAAAATCCAAAGTTGAAAATCAATTGCGCTTGATAAATCTAATTTTATGAATTAGCTTTATTTTTCAATTAACAATTTTAGATGATAGAGGAATAAAGTTATGTCAGGAAAAGGAACAATTAGAGGTGGTAGAGCAAGATCGGGTACTAGCTTAGATGATGATGATTTAGGTGTTGAAGAAGTTGCTACACTAGCTGCGCTTGGAAGTCAAGAGACAGGAGCTGGTCTTGGCGGTGACGGAGCCTTGGAGCAAGTAGAAACTGTAGCAGAAGAACATCAAGATGGCGAAGGCGTTGGCCTAAGAAGAGCCGGCAGCGTTCCTGAAGAAGAGGAGGAGCTTGAAGAAGTCGGCGAAGAATCTGAAGAAAGTGAAGATAAGCCAGAAGATGGCGACGGTGAAAAGGAAGAAGAAGTTGGTGGTGAAACCCATGAAGTAACCGGTTGGGCTAAAGCAGTTAAAAATAGCACATGGGGTGCTGTTGAAGGTGCAGGTGCTGCTTTAAGTGCACTTGCTCAGGTGCCAGGTGCAGCTTGGGCAATGGTGCCAAGTGCAGATAGAGCTGCATCAGCTGTAGGTGGATTAGTAACTTCAGCAGGCGAAGCATGCTGCCCACGTAGAGCAGCAAGGCCTGAAAATGAAGAAGGCGCTGGTGGCAAATCAGCTGATCCATCACCAAGTGAAGAAAATTTGATTAAAGGTTTTCAGGCGCTTCCTGCATACTCGGGTTTGCTTGAATCCCTTGCTGAAATTGGCGTTAAAGAAGATGAGATTAGATTATCTGTTAATGATGAGAATCAGATAGTATTTAATATTGATACACCTGAAGGCGCTGTTCCAGTCAATCTAGATGAGGTTAATAGAGTTCTTGCTCATTTCAGGGAAGCTAACACAGATCTTGCCGGAGTTTTAGGCGATGCTGTTTATGAGACTCAGGCGTCTGTAGGTTCCTTGTTAAGTGCTTTTGACGCTGTAGGAGGGGATGAAGATGGCACAGAAGGTTCTGGTGGTGGCTCTTTAGCTCATACTGGTCCACGTAGAAGAGCTAAAGCAAGGCATGAAGATGAAGAGGAAACTGACGATGAAGAAGATGGTAACGGCCTCGGTTCAGAAGATGAAACACATGGCACTGACACTGAAGACGCTAAAGAGTTTAAGGCTCTCTCTGGAGTTGAAGGTGAAACTGGCAGCAATACAGATGGAGCAGAAGCTAGACTTGCGCGCCAAGTCACAGGTCCACAAGAACCTCCAGCACCAATAAGAGTGCCGGCGGAGCCATCTGCATCTCCAACTCCTATGCCTATGCCAAGCGCTTCTCCAACTCCACTGGTTGAAGTGGATAGTGAAGGCGGCACTCCTATGGCAGCTGAAGAAGGTTCTGGCTATACTGCTCCAGAAGTAGAGGATGGTGACGCAACAGCCGCTGACCATACTTCCTCAGAAGAAACTGGAGGTGATGGCGATGGAGAAAGAGAAGAAGGTGCCGCAGGTTCAGGTGGTGGATCTGAAGGTGATACAGCTCCTACAGCTCCTGTTCTTCCATCAGCAACAACTTATGGCAGTGCCGTTCTAAATGTAGTTGGTCAATTACCATCTGCAGCAGCAGCAGACTGTACTGGTTGTGCCACTCATGGTAGAGAAGCGATTAATTATACTGTTACAGGCGCTAGGAATTTAGCGGGTGCAGCTGCCACTACGCTTGGAGGTGCAGCAGGTTCTGCAGCTACTGGAGCTAGCGAGTTTTGGGCCTCTTTTATGGAGCGCTTTACTGATACGCAAGCTGCGGCTACTCCTGTTGAGGAAAGAACTGAAGAAGTTGGCGGTGCTGCTACTGGTGGTGGCGGAGGCAATGATACGCAAACCGCAGTTCCAGGAGAAGGTGAAGAGGAAGAAGGTGATATTTTACCTTCAGATGATCACAACGTAACCGATCATGTAGACGGTGATGGCATGGGGTTAGTGGGTGAGATGCCTGATGCACCTCATGGCCGTGGATGTTTGCCTTGTTTAGGTGGTAGTAGTGGTACCCACTAATTAACAAATTACCTAGTTTAAGTTTTAGCTGGTGAGTCCCTTGTGGATTCACCAGTTTTTTTATCGCCTAACAGACCTACTAGTAAATTCTTGCAAAAAAAAATATCCCTTTTATGATAATTGCTTGAGTTTTTGTCTTTGTTGAAGAATTATTTTTTACATTTATAAATTAGCTGAGGTTTTTATGGCTATAAGAGATCTGAATTTTATTTTGGGTGTGCGCCCAGCTTTAATAAGAAGTAATGGCGTAGTGCCAGAACCAGGTCCTGCAGATCCAGGAACTCCAGACACTTTACCTTTGGAACCATCCACTCCGCTTTTTGGAAGTGTAGTTGAAAGCCAACCCTCCGATACAGAATAGGTAAAATGTCAGCAGGTGAAAGAGTCTCGCTAGTTTCAATACGTAATATTGCTCTTAAAATTCTTGAAGAATATTGCGATGGTCGTGACTATATAGATCAAATTAGATTTGAGGAAGAAAATGACCCTGAATTAGGCGCATTTCCTAGGTTAGTTTTTCCTACTGCTGCTTTAAATTTAACTCGTGATCAAACTGAAAAATTTATCGATTTTGTTAATGGTTTAATGGAAAAATTTGATATTGAAAATTTAACAATTTGGCGTCATGTAGCTGGGGAGCCGAATGAAATTTACCTTGGAGAGGGAGTTATTGAATCTCGCGTAGATGAGTTTGACTCACCTCATGAAGTGGAGACGCCTACTGGGCCTATAGCAAGGAAAGAGCGTTCTGGAACTAATGATACAGAAGAGGAAGGTGGTGAAGGTAGTTTTTTTATCATTGATGCTGAAGATGATGAGGCTGCAGCTTCTGGTGGAGGAGTTGCTGGGGAAGATTCAGAAGATGAGTCTGGAACAGAGGAAGACCGTGAAAAAGAGGATGACGAAGAAGAAGGTGATTCAGATGAAGAAGCTGGAAACGGCGGACCTTCGGAGGAACCGGCAGAAGAAGTCGTCGAAGAAGATTTTGATTGGGGACCCCGCGGAATTCCAGTTCCAGGTGTCATTCACCCAGATGATTGGGAAGTTCATTTAGCAAACTTAGCCAGACCACCTGAAGTGACTCTAAGAGTAACAGCAGATAGTTTTCATAACTTAAAAATTCCAGGTATAGATTCCACTCCTTTTATGCTGGGCGGTGCAAGCGGCTTTGGCGAGGGCGGTCATACAGGATAAATAAATATTGAAGAGGCACATATTAATGAAAATCTTAGAAGAAGCAGCTGAAAAATACCCTGAGTATGAATTTGTTTTAGGGGGCGATGCTCGTGGCGAGGCAATTTATGTAACTGGCATACGATCTGTGGATTCCGGTAAAATAAGGTCGATTTTCCAGGATATTGGCGGCACCCAAACATTGGTCGAAAATAATTTTCATAGGGTAGAGTTTTTCAATGAAGACGGCTATGTTTTTGCTGGTCTTGATAGAGATGATAATTGGTTGTCAATGGGTTTCTTGATAGAAGATATATTTGAAGAAGGAGGGGCAGCAGCAGGAGGTGGCGGACGAGAAGAAGCTGCAACAGGTCCCGTCACTTATACAGCTTTGCTTCCAGCTGATTCAGATCCTGATCTAAATTTAAGAGGCTCTCCTTCATTTGATAATGAAATGTTTGGAAAAGTCCCATTGTCAGATTGTTTTTATTAACTAAGTTAGGAGGTTAAAATGCCAAAAAAATTAAGTAAACCTAGTGAGATAAAAAAAGAATTAGAAGAGGATGGTTGGGGAAATTCTAAAGTAGCTATCGAAGATGGCTTAGTGACGATTACTATTACAGATCAAGATGAGCTTGTAAGAGAAATAAAAAGTAATTTAAAGCTTATGAATGGTGCTTATCGAGTTGCAAGAGACGCGGTGCTAGCATCTATTATAGATGAACTTGCACGACATTATAATATCAATATTGGTCATGAAGTTGTTATAAAAACTACTTTAGGTGACGAAGGAAAATTTGCTGTTTATAAGCGAAAATTTGCACCAGGTTATGATGTTATAAGATGTGACACCCCTGCTGCTCCGGAAGGTGTTAAAACTAGCCGCGCGTTTGGTGAGGCAATGAGGGGTGTTCTTGGAGAGTTGGTTGAAGAAGGTGATACTGCAAATCCAGAACTTGCTGCTGCTTATCCGCAGGTTAGAGGAGGACCTTCTCTTACAGCTATGGATATTTTACTAGGAAAGAAACCGTTTTTAAATGCATTAGGTGCTGATGATCAAGTAGAAAAGCTTCTTAAATCGGCTGGCTCATCTGGATACGGTGGTGGAGCCATAAGAGCAAGACAAATAGCTAAAGAAAAAGCACGAGAAAGGGCAGTAGAAGAAGCAAGGCAAAGAGCAGCAGAGGAAGCAAGGCAAAGAGCAGCAGAGGAAGCAGAAGAAAACGAGGGGAAAATGTTTCCAACCTCTAAGCTTGGTGGTGCTCCAGAGTTTAAAGAGCCAGAATCTAGCGATGAAGAGAGAGAAGAAGAAGCCTCTGGTAACAGAGAAAGCGAAAATCCTGCTGCAGGAGCATTAACAGGTGTGTATGATGATGGTGTTGGCGTAGAAGAAGACGATGACGAAGATGGGTTTATCGCTGATCATAATCCCCCCTCTAAGGGAGATGTGGAGTCTAGTGATCAAGGAGAAGAAGAATCTTCTAAAGATGGTCTTATGAGTACTCTTAAAAGAGGGTTTAAAAAGGCTTTTGGTGGAAAAGAGCCTGTGCATCCTCAAGCCGACAAAGACCCTGATGCACAAGATGCTACCGCTGCTAAACCAGAAGACGGGAACGGTTTAGGTGATGAAGAAGGTCTTGTAACTACGACGATTCCAGAATCAGATCCAGAGCTACAAGAAGCGTTATTTGCATCACTACTTTCAGGAAAAGATGCTTTTATCGCCCCTGGCGATGGTAGTCATACTGGATAAAAAATAATAATAAAAGAGAGGCATAAAATGAACATTTACAATTCTATTAAGAATACTTTAAATTATTGGGCTGGTTTTAGCGATGTATATGTGGGTAATATTAATAGACACACTATTTTTATTAAAGTACGTGACGATTACCTTAAAGGTCAGCTTACCTCAGATGGAATGTATAATTATTTCGAAGCTATAGCGAAGAAATAGTAGTAGATGCTGCTAAAAATTGTCCTGATTTTGAATTTCCTCCAATGATTCAAATGCAATATTTCGGTCATACGTTTTCATTTGACACAGCGCCAATGGTTGAAGTTGCTCAGGCTGAACTGCGTAGAGAAATGGGAGGTGATGAAGGTGAAGTAGGCGGAGAAGGCGAAGGAGAAGGTGAAGGCGGCGGCGGAGAAGGAGAAGGTGCCTCCATGTCTGTGAGTTGCTTTGGCTGTTTCGGAGGTGAAGTGACGCCATCCATGGCTCCTAGCGGAGATCTAATGTCAGTTACTGAAGAAAGCTAAGTTTAAAAAGACAAAAGATTTCACTTATAGGCTGGTTTTTTTATTTTATTTTATCTAAGATTCATAATCAGCAAATGATGATGCTTTTAGTAAAAAATTTTAGATAAAAAATAGAGGGAAAGATGCCACCTGAAGATGATGATGTAGTTGATAATCCGTTAGTAAATGGAGAGGCGCCAGAAGAAGAGGAAGAAGACGCCGAAGCTGAAGTGCTAGAGGAAGAGCCCCCAGCGGAAGATGAAGAGGTTGCTGGCGCTGAAGTTGAAGCAGAGGAGGGTGATTTTGTCATTCCTGCTATAGATGCTCCAATTCGGCAAGCTTTAGAAGAGTTGTACGATGATGCTGAAAGGGGAATATATCTTATCATCCCAAGGGAAGATGAAAGATATCTTGTCAATTTCATAGCTCCTAATATCGTTGAGGATAATGCTGATCATAGAGAGCAATTTATGCGTGCTATTTACGATGCTGGATTCCACAATGTAGAATTTCGCTTTTATAACGTCGACAATAATGTTGATCAGGCTATAAGACGTGGCTATATAGAAAATGGTAACATTGCGATTGAAAGAGAAGTGATTAATGGCGAAAACGTAGTTGAGCTGGATATTGATATGCTTGCTTTTGAAGAGGAGGATGACATTGGTGCGGAAGGGGGTGATAATGTTCCAGAAGAGGAGGTTTTTGTAGTAGAAGTGGTTCCAGAAGTAGAGGCAGCAAGAGCTCAAGTAGCTGCGGTTTTAGGAGCGGCCGAAGTATTAGCTGAGGTTTTAAGAGTGGCAGGAGAAGTTGAAAGAGCTGATGACGATCCTGGCGTACTAGGAGATGATGGAGGCGCTGGATTTGGAGGTTTTAACCACCAATATGATGGGGCATCAAGATAGTAACATAATAAGGATAAAATTATGGCTGGTAGGTTTGAAATAGAAGAAGAATATGTAGTTGATAATTCGGAGTGCCTTTGTTTACTGTTTATAATTATCTTTGGATCCTCTATAGCTCTTGCAAGTGGTGCAGCATTTGTTAATTCGTTTGAGGGTCATCCAAAAACATTCGAAATAAATAATAACCCTTGGGGGATCGATGTTACTGGTGGCGTAAATTATGACGACTCAGAATCTTAAAGGCTCACTATAGTCTTGCTTTTAATATTGGAATTTTATAACATCTTTTTGTAACAATCACAGGAAAGGAAATGAAAGTTGTTAAAAAGCTAGACGATTTAAAATCACAAAAATTTATAACAATAGCAATTGGTGTGGTGGTCGCTATTGTTGGGTGTTGGATGCTTTACTCGACTTTCTTTATGAATGCAATAAAGCCTCATGAGGGTTTTATTAATCGCCCAATAATTGTAGTTGGTAATTCAGTTGAAAGTTCTTATGACTATTCAATGGAGACTCAAAAAGAGCTAATCGAAAAATTATGGAAGAAATTCCACTCAAATAAAATAGCTTCTAAAATTCCTGATTCAGTTGCGGGAAACAGGTTTTATGGGGTTTATTCAGAGTATGGTAATGGTGGTAAATATAAATTAACAGCAGGTACTGAGGTTGCATCTGTAAACAGGAAGCTTGAAGATTACTCGTATGTAACAATTCCTGTTGGCAAATATTTGGTGTTTTCTAAAAAAAGTGCAAAAGGTTTCCGACCTCAGCTTGTAATTGATGGCTGGAAAGACATTGATCAATACTTTGATAATAATGATGATTACGTTCGTGATTACAAAGTAGATTTCGAAGTTTACTATAGTGACGGGGTAGATATTTACATTTCATATTCCGAGAAATAGAGCCAGCACTGGATACATTAATTATTTATTAGTAAATTAATGTTAGTATGCATTTGTAAATAATTTTAAATGCAATTGCATTTTAGGGTGCGTGATGGAATATCGTAGTTTTATAACAAGCTTAGTTGATAAGGTAGATGCTTCTCGAGGTGATTCCGAAGATTTTTCTTCAGCACTTGAAGGGCAGATACTTCTTGATGTTAACCGACGTGCGCGGGCAATTAGAAGGGCGGAAGTTGCAGGAGTAATTCCTAGAAGTAGACCTGGAGGGTTTTTCGGCCAAAAAATTGAAGAAACAAATCACCGTATTGCAGAGATTCGTGCTGAATCAGAGGGTGGTTCAATTGAAAGTCATTTAGCTCAAATTCACAAAGAGGATGATGAGCCGGAGCTTGGATTCTTTGCATCTCTAGCGCGAAGTGCAGATCGTCGAATATCTCAGATAAAAGCTCAAATAAAAGAATCACAAGGATTAACTCAGGACGACCCTTCACACTCAGATGAAAAAGGCTTTATAGAATCAGGTGTTGATGAAGCCAACAAAAAAATAGCCGAGCTTCAAAAGGAAATTTACGGTGTTGATCCAGCTGAAGAAGCACGTAAGAGAGAAGGTCACAATGTAGACCCGCATGAGCGTGATGATTTGCAATCAGCAAAAACGAAGTCAAAGGCACGCGGTGAAGATCTATCTTTAGAGGAGCAAATTAAGAAAAACCGTGAGCAGCTTAGATTAACTAAGCTCAAGCTCCAGGCTTACCGTGAGCTTACAGGGATTCTCAAAGGTCACATTGACGAGATAGAAGAAAATATTGCCAAGGGTGGTGATATTTCCCAGAAGGATGTTGATAAATTAAATAAGTTTAAAGATGCAGCTGAGAAATTTGCTAAAAAAACCGAAGCTTTAAGCGAGAAAAAAGAAGGCCTCTCTAAAAAGCAGGAAGAAGCTCTGCGTAAGCAAAAAGTTGAAAAATACAAAGAGATGGAATCTAAACTTAAATCTAAAAGGCGTGAGCTTGCATCCGCTCAAAGTGCTGAAAGAGCAGCAAAAGATGGCAGGTCAATTGCTGGATTTATTTTGCCTGGGGAGTTCTTTAAAATTGTTCAGAAGGAGCAAGAGCAAGCGGCAGAAAGAAAGTCGGAAGCAGTTGAGGCGGAGATAACTGCGCTAGCTAGTGATGTCGTCAAAGCTCCTGCTGCTGAAACTGATATAGAGATTTCCACAGCGGCAAAAGGCGCAACCAAAGCGGCTGACGAAGGAAAGTCAGCAGTAGCAGCGGCCCGCTTATCTGATGGCATTGACACCTCTTTACCAAAGCAGGAAACAACAAAACAGGAAGCAGCGCCAGAGAAATCAGAACCAATTCCTCAAAAAGAATCTCCAGAAAAGAAAGCAAGCGAAATAAGTGCGGCATTAGGTGTTGAAGTTGCCAGTAAGTCTTCCCCTAAGGCTGCTCCTGTAACGCCGGTTACTAAAGAGGTACAGGCAAGAAAAGCCAAAGAAGCAAGTAAGGCTGCTAGTAAAAGTTATTATTCTAAAATGAGTGAAAGAGGTAAGAAAAAATGACTACACCAAAAGGTTCAGACAGATTCTATATGGACATTACTTATCAAGATGTGTGGGAAACTTTTAATTTACCTGAAGGTAAGACATCAATACAAGATGTATATAATGCTTTAGTAAAACAAAATCGCTTCAATCCTTGGCTGTATCGTATCAAGCATGGAAATCAAAATGAGAGTAGAACCGCTTCTGATCTGATGCCAAAAGAAGTAGATACTTACTTGCATGAGAAGAAAAGAATAATGCCGTTGGTTGAAGAAATGGACGTTGATCCTTCGGATTATAAAATCCTCTCAAAGTCAGAAAAAGAAAAAGCGAGGGATCATAATGAGATTCGGAAAAAAGTAATTCATAAAATACTTAAGAAACATTCTTTGATTCCGGATGAGTTTGATCAATTTTCACCAGAGCAGCTAGTTGATGAAATAATTAAAGAAAAAGGACTGGATGATTTTATCGAGAAACATTTTTCCGATTTATCCAAGGACAAAATTTTTAAGCGTAAACACTCAGATACAATTGCGAATGCAATTATTGAGTCTATGCAGCATGAAGATCCAAAAAAATCAGAGAAGAAATCTACAAGGGATCGTCGTAAGCAACCTAAATCTCGAAGACGCCGTACAACGCGTACACCACGAACAGTTGCGCGTAAACCTCAGTCAACTGGGAGATCTCGTTAATATCTCATAAAACAGTTTCTTTAACACAAAATTAACCTTTACGAACTAGAATAGTCTGCTGGTATAAGTAGTAGTTTGTTTCGTGAGCGGTGCACTAAGAAGAAAAGCTAGAAAGGGTTTGTATGCAGCTGCAACAGATGCAACTGTAAGCAGCAGACTTGCTGCAGCTGGAGTCTTTCCTGCTGCAATGAGGGGTGGCTTTGGAATGCATAGCTTACCTCCAAGTCTTCCCGCAGCCTATCCAGGCACTTTGCCAGCAGTTCCAATTCCTGGATTTTCTCAGAAAGAACTTGTGGAATACGCCGCGAGTCAAGCAATTCAAGAGGGTTTTAGAAGTGGATTGAAAGCAGCTGCTAGAGGTGAGCCTGCCGTAGATTCAGGAGTTGATGAACCTTTACCCCCACCTTCGGATAGATCTGAAACTGCTAGGGAAGAAGCTGATAGAGTCACCAAAAAAGGAACTGTAGAAGAGCGTCGTAGGTTTTTTGGAGAGAAACCAATTGAAACTTTAGATCAAGCTATTAACGCATTGAAGCCTGAAGAGCGTCTTAAAGTAAAACAATTGCTTTCCCGTGTGGCGCAAAGTGGAAGCGCAGATGAGTTGTCACCTAGTGACCCTGCCTTGCCAGCTTTTATGAAGCTTAATGATATTATGAGGGGGTTTGACCCTAATCCACGTCATCAACTGTCTCCAGAGGATTTGGAAAGAATAAAATCAGAAGAAATAGTTGGCGATCATGAGAGTGCCTTAACGTCTCTTGCATCTGGATTCGGTTTATCCGCTAGATCTACCTTTGGCGAAATTTCTAACAAAATTGAACATAGTAGGCCATATATCAGGTTCTTATATAGGATGCAGGGTGCAATGGATAAAGCGGTTAGGCAAGCTGCAATGGAAAAAGAAGCAAAAAGAGCTAAGCGTGCAGCTGTTGCACGAAGGTTTGTTGATGCAGCAAGAGAAATAAAAGCCAAAGAGAAAGCAACAGTAGGCTTAACAAGAATGGCAGAGTCTGCGCCGAAATCTCCTGGGGCAGGCCCTATTTTAAAAGGCCCAAGAAAAACGAGAGCTGTTGATAAATTACCTGTCGCTGCAAATGAAGCAGCTGAAGCCGAAGCTAAACGTGACGCTTTGCGGAAAAAATCAGAAGTTAGGGCGGCTCAAAGCAAAGAAACTGCCAGAGCTAAATTAGCTGAGTCTGGTCCAACTACTCCTGTTAAAAAGAGGTTAAGTCCAATTGAAGCAAGAGCAGAAGCTGCAAGAAGACGCAAAGCTTTGCTTGCGGAGGCTGAAGCAGACAGTGTTGGCAAGATGACTGCTAAACAAGAAGCGGCAGCTAAAAGAGCTAAGTCTGTAAAAGATGCTAGAAAGTCAAAAGCAGCAGCGCATAATGAAAAGGTTGCTAACGCTGTTAAACGGGTGAAAGAAGCAAGAGAGGCAGAGCGGAAAGCTGCTGTAGATAGTTTTGTTAAGTCATCTAGGGATGTTAAAAAAATAGTCCAAGCTGAAAGAAAGACTTTATCTAACCCAAAAAGAAAGCTCAAGCCATCCCCATCTGCTGTTGAAGCGAAAGAGCAAAGAGCTCGTGATGCTGCTATTAGAAAGTCTGCGGCTGCAAAGTCTTCCCCAGCTCCGCAACCCGTTGCACCTTCTGGCCCAGCAAAGCCAGAGAAGCCATCTCGTCCAGGTAGGCCAAGAAAGACACCTGCTGTGTTGCCAGAGGCCGCTCCGTCACCACCAGCTCCTAGACCTCCTTCCGTTACAGCGCCTGCACGCAAAACAGTAAATTGGGGTAGAAAGGGAGGAGGAAAAATATCGTCCCCTGATCTTTCAGTTGGACATAGTATGGCTGATACGGCAACTCCTGTTAGGAGGGGCGCAAAAGATACAAAATCCAACGATAAACCTTTGAAGACACAAAGTTCTCCTTCTGTAGAATCTGCGGCTGCAAAGTCTTCCCCAGCTCCGCAACCCGTTGCCCCTTCTGGACCAGCAAAGCCAGAAAAGCCCGCTCGTCCAGGTAGACCAAGAAAAGCTAGCCCAGTTCCGTCTCTATCAGCTCCAGCAAAACCTGATAAACCTAAGAGATCTGCTAGTAGGTCAAGAAGTACAGTATCTGGAAGGTCAGTGAGTCCTGGTAGATTTAGAAGGTCTGATGTTGATTCTGAAGTTGCCGCGCCCAAGCATGCAGGTTTAAAAGAAAGGCCAAAAACTAAAGAACCAAGAGAAAAAATCAAAGCACGCAGCGGTGCAGTACAGGGTCCTAGTCGTTCTGATCTTTCAGTTGGGCATAGTATGGCTGATACAGCAACTCCTGTTAGGAGGGGTGCAAAAGAGACAAAATCTAACGATAAATCTTTGAAGACACAAAGTTCAGAAGCCGCAGCGAAACAAGTTTTACGAGAACAATCTGCCGCTGCCCGTATTCAAGAAGCTGGTAAGGGTTTTGTTGCTAAAACAAAAGCCAAACGCGAATTAGCTGAGAGAAGAGAGTTAAGAAAATTAAAAACTCAGAAAGCAGCGGCAACAAAATTGCAAGCGGTTGCAAAGGGTCGTGCAGCAAAGAGTGCTTACGAATCAACCAAAGCCGCTGCAATAAAGACTCAGGCTGCAAAACGCGGTAACGATTCTCGCAGGCATTTAGCTGAATCTGTTGCGAAGGACTTATTGCAAGCTCCAGTAAGCCATATAAAAGTTGCTGATAAAACAATCAGTTTCCCAAAGGGGAAAGGGCCAGCTGCACAAGCTGAACTTGCTGGTCGTTTGATTAAAGCACAAAAAGATTCTGGAGTATCGTTAGGATCGTTCTTAGCAAAAGCAGAGTTGGCGCACGTCACAGCGCAAGAAGCCGAAAGAGAAGCTGCGGCAGCAAAGTTGATTAAATCTTCAAGGGGAGTGCAACAAAAAGTCCGAGGTGAAAAAAGAAAGTTATCTAAACCTGCGGATAAGAAAAAGCTTAAATCTTCTCCAGGAGCTGTAAAAGCTGCAGAAGACAAGAAGCTTGCAGAAGCTAAAAGAGCTGAAGCTCTGAAAGAGTTGAAGTCCGCAGCAAGAAATATCGCTCCTCTGCAGGGTTCTAGAAAAGATCCTGAGCCTTCACTTAAAAAGCCTAAATCAAAAGAATTGGATAAAAGGCTGCCAGAGGTTGACGAGGCATCTGAAGACAGAGAGCTAGCAAGTGCAGCGACTAAAATTCAAGCTGCAGCAAGAGATCATTCAAAAAGGTCCGTTGCTAGAAAAGCAAAAACTGCGCAAAATCGCGAAGAAAGAATAAGGAAGGAAGCGATTGCCGCAGCAGAAAGGCAAACAGCTAGGGAAAAAGAGGCGGCAAAAGCTAGTTTGAAAGAGATGGCAAAAAAAGCACCAAAAGCAGCTGATAAGGGTCCAAAATTACCTGAGGTAAAACGAGGTAGGCCAGTTAAAAAAATGCCGTTAATAATGGGTGAGGGAGTTGCAGAGCAAAATCAAAAATTGGGTAGAACGATTGCTGATGCTCAAGCAAGAACTGCAGCAAGAAAAGCAATTAAAGATGTTAGTAAAACTGCGGCAGAGGTAGCTGCTGCTAAGGAAGCTGCAAAGAGTGTTGGCAAGGAAGCGGCATCTGCTGCGATTAAGAGGGCTAAAGCGAAAGCGTTAAAAGGGTTGAAGAGTATTCCTGTTCCAGAAGGCTCTAAAGCTAAAGATCCTGAGTTATCAGCGCATAAGCACAGGAAAAAATTTAAGCCTGTATTAGCTATGGCAGCAGATGAAGCAGCTGAAGAAAAAGCAGCTGAGGCTGCTAAAGCGAAGGCAGCCAGAAAAGCGCACACTAAAGGAATTAAATCAGCGAAGGCAGCCAGAAGAAAAGAAGATGCCGCAAGAAAGCTACATGAGATGGCGGACAGGAAATTCGAAAGAGAATATGGCGCTGGCTTAGATAAGGATGCTCGAGAAAAAGAAAAAGCTGCTAAATCAATTGGCGATAGGCTTCGTGGTGAAGGGGCGGCAACAATGCTTCAAGCTGCGTTTAAAGGTAAGGCTACAAGGGCTCAGCTTCAGAAAGAATCAAAGTTGGCGCAAGAGTTAGCAAAAAAGATTTTAGCAAATCCAGTTGGTCCTCTTGAGGTGTTTGGTCAAAATATTAGCATGCCAAGAGAAGGTGGTGAAAAAGAATTGGCCACACGTATTTTAAATGCGCAAAGAAGTTCAGCGGACGGCTTTGCTGATTTTATTAAAGAAGCTGAAAAAATTCATGGTGAAAAAGTTGAGTCGTCAGCAGCAAAAAAGGCAAGTAAGAAAGCTTCGAAGAGAAGATCTGCGCACACAAAAAGTGTAAAATCTGCAAGACGGGATCAATTTGTTGCAAGTCAACTTGAAGCTAAAGCCGCTAGAGAAGCAGCGAAAGCAGAAAAGAAAGTTAGAAGAGATGGTAAAGCAGCTGCGGAAGCTGCGGCGGCAAAAGCAAAGGAAATATCAGCATCAAAGGCTTTATCTTCATTGGCAACTAAATATGGCGCTAAAAAAGAAGCTGATAGAAAAGAGCGAGCAGCAGCAGCGCGAGATGCAATTAGAGCAGAACGCCGAGCTGTGCTAGATAGGCCTCTTGTTCCTGTCAGTGCTCTAGAAAATGGACTGAGGTTGGAGCTGCCAAAACAAAAATTGCCACGTGGCTTACGTCCGTTTATTAGTTCTTTAGCGGTTGCGGAAAATGGAATTCGTTCCATTGACCCGCGTGCTATGCAACTTGCTTTAGGTATGGCACGAGAGATGGAGAGGGCGAGACAAGCTTCTCAAACTTTAATGATTGAAGATGCGCCAAAATCTTCTAAAGTTCCGACTGCAGCTAAAGAAGACAAAGCTCCAAGAAAATCAGAGCCTAAGCGCTCAACAAGTAAGGCGCTTACAACTCGTAAGCCGCCAGTTCCAGATGCGCTGATGGATAGAGTAACGCATGCTATGTTATATGGTGGCCGTATTAAAGTCCCTGCTGGAGTTGGTGATTTTGCAGTTAAAATAAATGGAGTTCCAGTTCCATTGTTTAAAGGCGGCAAGCCAACAAAGCAGCTTCAGGCTATGGCCAGAGCATTCCGAGAAGCGCGAGAAAACCCGCGTCTTATAGAGGATCTTGCAAGCCCAGAAGTTGGCGGTGCTGTTAACGATATATTAACTAATGTAGTGCATGATAGACCCGCTAGAGGTGAATCTAGTCCAGAAAGAGATGGAGAGAGAGAAATGTCAGGAAAAGGTGAAGGCGGCAAAAAATCTAAAGAAGATATAGCTAAAGAGGTAGAGGCTGCAGAAAAAGCACTTGAATCTTCTGAGAGAAGATTCAAAGAGGCCACAAGAAATGAGGAAAAGGCCAAGAGATCTGAAAAAGAACTTGCTGAAGCAAATGCTGCACTTGCAAAATCTAGAAAGAGCAAAGAAAAATCGGATACAGCTTTGGCAAAAGCAGAAGCAGCAGTAAAATTAGCTATAGGAAACCTAACAAAAAAACAGGGTCACGCAAAATTAACTTCTGGAGGTTCAAAGAAAGAAAGAAAGGCTGCAAAAGAGGCTGCAAAAGAGGCTGTAAAGAAGGCAAAAGCGGAACTAACAAAAGCTAAATCAGATAAAGCGATTGCAGAAAAGACAGCTAAGGCTGCGGCGCAAGAACAAAGTAAGTTTGAAAAATCCGTTGGCCAAAAAGATACATTGGCAAAAAAGGACAGAGAGGTTGCTTCAAAAGGTGGTGGTGTTTCGGCTGCGAAAGAGGCTTTAAGAAAAGCTGAGCATAGTCTTGGTCAATTGAGAAGAGAGGAATTCAGAATAAATCCAGAGAAACTTAAGGGGGTTAATAAAGGGCTTGGAGCTAAGAGTAAAGGTGCTGATAAAGGAGTTCCTTACAGTGATAGTGAATTAGCGTCAACCTCAAGAAGTGACCGTCGTAAAAAAAGTAAAGATGCGAAGCGTGCAGCAAGAGCAGCAGCAGAAGCGCAAACTGCTGGAATATTAGCTGAAGGCACAAAACAAATAGCGGCTAGAAAAACTAAGATTGCAGCTAGGAATGCTCCTAGTCCAGCGGCTGACGCTGCTCCTGAATCGCCAAAACCAGTGGCAAAACGAACCTCTAGAAAAAGAGGTAGGGAAGAAATTGGCCGGGGTTTACGATCTTCAGACATGTCTCCAGCTGCTCGTGCTGCAGCGGTAGAAACTTCATTAAGTGAGCAATTGGGTGGACCAGGCTCAGATTGGACTGACCCAAGTCCATTAGTGGCTCCAACAACAGAATTAGCGCCTCCACCTCCACCAACAGAAGTCCCTAAAGGTGTTGGTGATGAGGCAAGTAGGCAAAAAGCAGAGCCAGCGTCAGCTCCTAAACCTAAATTGTCAACGAAGAGAAATAAGAAGAGTAAAGCAGATAAGCCGCTTGATATACATAATAAACAGCAAATGGCAGCTGCAAGAAGAAAGGTCGCATCAGAGAGGCGAAGAAAAGGAAGAGAGGCACCAGCTGTTCGGTTAGCATCCGCAAAAGCAAGGAAGCGTGAGATCAAGCTTTTACCTGAACAAAGTGCTTTAATTTCAAATATTGCAGATTTAGCGAGTAGAAGTGATTTATCTCATGATGAACGCAGAAGCGAATTAAAACCCGTGCTTAGAAAATATTTTAAGTCATTTGTGCGAGGTAATGAAGATCACCCAACGGGAAGCCTAACTGACGCAGCCTCATACATTGCTTATGATAAGGGGCTAAGGGAAGATGTAGAAGATATTTTGCCTGACATTTTACCTGATGTAATCCCAGATAAGGGTACAAGAGATCGAGTTGTCAAAAAACTTGGCATTGGCAAAACAAAAGCTGCTGGAGAAGCATTAATGGAAGCTGGCCTTATAGAGGCGCAGGAGGCTGAAAGAGTTCATGGTAAACCGGGCAGAAAAGACAAAGATTTAGAAAGTAAATATTCAGAACTTAAGAGCGCAGCTTTCTGTGAGCGGGATCCTAAAAAGAAAAGAGAAGCTTTAAGTAAAGCAGTTGACTTCATAAAAGAAAATACAGCTTTAAAAGATGCTAGTAAAAAATTATCTGCTCTTCAGACTCATGCTAAAGCTCAAGGTATGGAAGAAGTAGTTGAAAGTAAAAAAGCAGTGGTTAAAGAGGCGCATACAACTGCAAGAAAACAGGCTGCATCAGCAAAAGCTGTAAAGGCAGATGTTAATCGAACAGTTGAACAAGTTCGTAAAGCTGGTGGCAGAGATGCTGCAAGAATGGAAGCAGCTATAGCTGCAGCTAAGAGACAGACGGCAGAAGAGGGTTTGGCCAAAGAAGAAACAAAAAGAGAAGAAAAAAGAGCAGCGGCAGCGGCAGCAGCGGCTGACAGGGCTAGAGTGGAAAAAGAAGGTTTGCCCGAAGTCGGTGATCGAGTAGAGAATAAAACATCTAGAAGGGCTGCTGAAGAGGCTAAACGCATAGAAGCGGCAGCAGCAGAAAGAGCGGCAGCAGAGCAACAAGCGATGGTAGCTGAGGATAAAACCCCGCCAGGAGAAGGTGGAGTAGGTACACCAAGACCATTAGCTGAGGGGGGTAAGTCAGTAGCTCCTGCTACAGAACCAGGAAAAGGTGGAGCGGGTAAACCTAAGCCTACAGCAAAACCTGAGGAAAAAGTTAGAGATGAAGTGACTCCAGGAGAAGGTGGAGCGGGTAAACCTAAGCTTCCAGTCAAGAAATCACGCGTTCGACAAACTGCGGATGAGGCAGGTGGAAGGGCGAGTCGCACTGGCGGGAGTGTAAGAAGAGTTGCTGAGCCAGGTGCTGCTGATCATGCTAGTAGTAGATCTGCTGCAGAAAAAGCGGCTAAAGATGCAGAAGCGGCAAGAGAAGTAGAGTTAAACAAAAAAGCCGAAGCGTTTAGAGCTCGAAAAGATAAAGAAAGAGCTCTAGGAGCATTGAAATCTAATGTAGCAAGCGCAAAAGATGAAGGAACAGAACCAGGAAAAGGTGGAGCGGGTAAACCTAAGCCTACAGCAAAACCTGAGGAAAAAGTTAGAGATGCAGTGATTCCAGGAGAAGGTGGCGCTGGTGTGCCTGAACCTGAGGAAAAAGGACGAGCTGAGCCAGGAAAAGGTGGAGCGGGTAAACCTAATCCTAGAACTCCAAGCACCGAACCAGGTGGAGGTAAGGGTGGAGCACGTGTTTCAAGTGGCGAACCAGGTCAAGGTGCTGAACCAGGTGCTGCTGCTCGTGCTAGTAGTAAACCTGCAGAAAAAGGGGAGTCTAGCGTAATACAAACATCAGGAGATGAATCAACTACACCAACACCACCACCACCGCCACCAAGAAAAAAGCCAACTTTGGCAGTAGCAGTTGGTGGTGTGCGTCAAGAAGTTCTGGCAGAGATGGTCAAATTCTTTGCTGATGCTGATACGAAAGATCCTTCTAAAGATGAAGGCAAAACTACAAACCGATATGCAATAGGCGCTTCAGATCCACATACAGAAATCACAACATCTGCTACTGCTCTTGGTATGGAATTTGATGAAAATAGCAATCTTAAAACTGAAAGCGCTAAAAAGAAAGAAAGATACGCCAAAGCATTACATAGTGCGTTGGAAGGCTCTAAGGTTGGTGGCTTAACAGGAATTCCTGAATCTGTTAAAGAAAACATCCATCAGCGTCGTGCTCAGGTGAATCACGCAGTCCATAATAAAGTCACTGAAAAGCAGCAAGAGCAAGGCACAACAGTTGAAACTGAAGCTGGCGTTGAGAAGTTTTCTCTGTTTGCTTCTGATAAGCAGCCTGCAGGTGTAATTGAAATACACAAAGATGAAAATAATGTTATTACGTCGTTAGAAGCTTCGGGGATAGAAGGCAAAGAAGGTGTAGAAGGTAGAAAATTCTCTTTTACAATTCCTAGAACTGACGAATTTGGTAATAATTTAGAAGGGGCATACGACTCTATTGAATATAGCTATGACAAAAAACAAGAGAAATTTGTTGTAAGCAGCATAACTATTTTGGAAAATGGTAAGGAATTTGGAGAAAGTAAGCTAGCTCCAGAATTAATTGAGAAAATGCAAAAAGACCTTGAAAAAACAAAGCTTCTTGGTGCAGCTGCAGCGGTAGTGAGAGACGGAGGAGTCACACCAGCACGTATAACGAGAACAGCTTCAGCAGGTTCTATTAGGAGTGCATCTGATGGGCTCTTTGGCAGCAGTGTAGCACCAGCAGAAGATGTTAGTGGGTCTAAATCACCAGTTCGCACTCCGCCAGTGGAAGGTGAAGGTAAAAAAAGCCGAAGAAATAGTCTATGAAAATAAAACATAAGTAAAGATGAGTGATAACTCGAAAAATATTAAACAACTAGTTCAAGCTGCAAATGGTAAGGAGCCGCAAGAGGAAATCTATCATCAAACTCATCAAGAGCTAATTCCTCCCAAAGAAGAATTAAAAGAGGGCGGGTTAATTGGTGGCGCAGACGACCCACAACTTGCTCAGCTTTATAAAAAAGATTCTGAGGGTCAAGCAAGTAATAATCAAACTGAACAAGAGTCTCAGCAGCCAAAGCAACAAAAAGCTCAGCATGAAAAATCAGCGAATAATTCCACAGACTCAAGTCAGGAAGAAAATAAAAATAGTGACCCACAGCCAATTGGCTAATAAATTTTAAAAATGCTTTCAAAAATCCAACAATTTCAATTATAAATTTAAATATCGGCTTAATTTATCTTTAATAATTTATTAATACATTTAAGCTAGAATCACTGGGTTGAAATAAATAAAGAATATGGCATTAACAGACGATCAAAAGAGAGCGCTAACAACAGCAATTAACACACATGATTACGAAGCCTTTGCGATGAATTTGATCACAGGGCAAGACAGTGATGACAAAAAAGAAGCTGTAGCGAATTTTATTGAAAAACTATCTATAGCGGATCATCAAGCCGCTCTCAATAAACTTGATCAAATTGCCTCTGTGGTCGAGCAAAATTCTAATGGCACAGCAGCGCATCTTGAAAGTGTATTAATGAATTCTTTTCCAGAAGCGTCTTCTAAAACTGGGGTGCCTAATGCTCCGCCTGTGCATGCTGATGGAAGTGGGATTGCTGCTGAAGAAAATATGAATAATATGAGCCTTGACGATATAAATGACTTGCTTGAAAAAACCAAGTCTGAGCAAGCTCTGTTAATTCGTACGAATAAACCGCTAGATCCTGAAAAAAGCGAATTGATTAAAAAGTTGCAAGCTGCAAAATCTAAGAAAGAGTCTGCAGGTGCTTCGCAAAGTGATGCTGATGCAGGAAATGATAAGGGAGGTTGGTACAACCTTTCTTCAAGTCAAGAGCTTAAAGAGGTTATGGATTTTGAGTTATGTGAAGGTACGGTGATTTTGGCTCGGATCAAAGAACATCTTGATGAAGAATCAAAAAGCGGCCATATTTCTTTGTCTCCTCAAGAAAATATTAGAAAGAGGCAAGAGGAAGACTTCATAAATAAATATAAATTCGACATGACTGACCTTACAAGTGGTGACGAATTCGTAAAAGAAGTTGATCAAACATTTGTTAAGTACCGAAAAATTACTCCGCACATATTCGCAACAAGAGGGGTGGTAAAGCATTCTGGTTGTTTTCCTGTAGCTGGAGGCTGGGTAACCATCTTAAAGAAAACATCTAAAGATAAAAAAACTCCTGAATACTTAATTATTCCGCAAGGAGTTTCCGAGAAAGCTTATTACACTGTAAAAATCGCCCGTCGTTATGAAGGTGGGAATTTTTATCCAGGCTCATTTGATTGTTTTGAATTTAAAGGCAATGCATGCATAAGCTTTGTATATTCAAGCAAGGGGGTGAATGCGCTTGATGAGAAACATGAATCTTTACTTAAAAATCAAGTAAATGGCTATCAAAAGACTTTTGCTGAAGTCTTAAAGCAGTTCCCAGAAGATGTATCAGATTTGAAACCAAAAACTTCTGGTAGGCAGGCCTTTCTTCAAGCTGCCAAGAATGTTGATGAGAATCTCGAGGAAAGCAATGTATTGTCTTTGAGTGATCCAGTAAACACTGATCATGGAGCTGCAGCAAATACCGGCGGAAGTCAGCAGGCTCAGCCAGCTCAACCTCAACCAGCCCAATCCGAGTCTAAAAACTCGTTGGCGGGTCAAACAATACCTAGCGGTCCTGATGTAGAGGAGGATAATAAAGAAGATATGCAAGAAGCAGATACATTTGATTCTAATGATTCAGTTGATAAAAAAATTCAGTCACTTGAAAAATTACTGGAAAAAGCAAAATTCAGCAAACAGGAATCAACAATTAAAAGACTTGAGGCGGATATTGCTCGCTTAAAATCTGAGAAAGCTTCTGGTGGTGGAGACGCGGCAGCGCAACAACCTCAACAAGCAGCGCCTCAGCCAGCTCAACAGCAACAGTCCCAGGAAACAGCGCCTACTGCTCAGGAAGAAGCCGAGCCGAATCTTTCTCCGGAGGAGGAAGAAGCGCACGCAAAAGAGGTGAGTGAACAAGTTACGAAGTTGTTATCTGAGTCGGGATTCTCTAAGGATCTGCAGAAACTGATCCATGAAACTTTAGGGGCTTATATCGACTTCGAGAAAATGACTCAAGAAGAAGCTAAGAAACTTCTTAAGAAATACTTCTTATCCTATAACTATGAAGACCTTATTAAATTCCGAAATAAAATAGTCAATGACCCAGATAAACTAGATATTGTTGGTGTGTTTGATCAATATATGATGATTTATATTGAGCTAGCATATATTGCAGGTGATTATGCAAATATTGGAAACAAAAAACTTCAAGAGCTTGAGCAGCGTTCTAATGGTATTGTCGATAAACAAGATGAATATCTTGAAGATATAAAAAAATATAACAAAAAAGACTTAACCGCAAAAGAGCTTAAAGAGAAACAAGCTATTCAAGAAAAAATAGATGGCCTTCAAAAGGAAGGCAACAAGATCACTGTTGAAATAAACCAAGCTCAGCTTTTAATGTCCGGTGATATTGCCGAGATTGAAAAATCTTTGCCAGATTGTGAGCATCTTAAATACAGAGATGCTGCTGGATCATCAGAAGAAAGTGAAAAAGATAAGGTAATCAAAGATTACAAAACTAAATTAGATAAAGTTGGTGAGAAAATCTCTCAGAAAACCAAGAAGAAATTTAAGCTAAAGAAAGGTGATATTTCTCACGAGGCAATTGATAAAGTGGATGTTCGTAAGCTGAGCGCTGAAGATATTGCTGAAATAGCCGTAGCAGCTGGCGAACCAGTAGAGCTTGGGGATAAAAGAAAAGCCGAGAATGTTCTAAAGCTTGTGGATGAAGTTAAAAAGTTTGATAAATATTTAGGGTCTTTCTTTAAAAATGTTGAGAAACATAAAAGACATCTGCACAAAATTCAAAAGATTTTAGACAAAATCCAGAATGAGATCATCAAAGCAGAGGAGAATTCAGATCTTATAAAGATTGCTAACAAGGTTAAACTAACTCCACTTCAGGAAAAGAAAAGACTTGTTGAAGAAAAAATTACTCATCTTAAAGAGCAAGATAATAAGCGAGCAAAAGAAGCGCAAAAGAAGCTTAAACAAGAATTAAACGAGCTAGAAACGCGAGAAAAATATTTATCATCTGAATTAGACAAATCACATATCAAAGTCGAAAAGACAGTCGAAAAGCTTAAACACAAGCTTCAGACTCAGGTGAATAAATACCATGACGAACAAAGTAAATTAATTGGCGTTATATATAAATTATCTCCTGATTCTCTCGATTATGCGCAAGATTTGCATGACCATATTATTGATCTTTGTAAGCAATATCCTGTGTTCTATGGCCAATTAGTCAGGGATGGGTTATTAAAAAATGACCCGCGAGATGACGAGGAAGATGAGACTATTTCAGATGATGATGCAGTAACAGATCAAGGCAGTGAATCTGAAGAAGATGATTATGCCGATGAAAATGATGAATCGTATGATGAGCCAGAGGATGAGCCTGAAGAAAACTCTGAAGAAGAGGAGCATAACGATAACGGTCAGCCAATTCATGGAGCGGTTCCAGAGCCTTTAGAGCCAGAGCCAGAAGATGAATTAGAGGATGAGGACGAGCCTGAAGAAGACGAGGCAGATGACGAAGGAGATGATTCTTCTTCTAAAGAGCCTGCAGAAGCTACTGCTCAGCCTTCTCAACAGCCGAAAGAATCTGAAAATGATGCTTCTCAGCCTAAAGATTTGCAGCTAAGTATGAAGATGCAGTCTGATGCTCAGTCAGCAACCCCTCGTCATGAAGAGCAAGCAGATCAAGCTCCTGCACCTCAACAGCCGCAACAACAGGCATCGCCTCCACAACAGCAGGCATCGTCTCCACAACAGGCTCCTGACGATGCAGATGAAGCAACTAACCCAGTAGAAGTTAGTGATGAAGAAAATAAGATTCTTGACCAGGTTTATGAAGAAGTGCAAAAAATTTTAGTAAACAGAGAAACAGTTCATTCAATTGAAAGCGCTCGTGAGACAATTCAACCAGAGAGGTTCGAATATGCCAGCAAGTTGGATAGGGTCAAAATGCAGTCTGAGATTAACTATGCAACTGAAGATTTAAAATCTGAGGCTGCAGAAGTAGCTGCCGAATATGATGATGTGGTTTCTAAATTCATGGAAGATAATCATGAAGCGCTAATGCAGAATGCTAAGAACCCTGACAAGCTGGCTGGTCCTTCAAATGAAGAAGTAGTTAGTGCTATAGATAAGGTCTTAAAAAGCCTTAATGAAAATGTAGATGAAATTACCAAAGACCTTCTTATGTCTTGTTGTAAAACTGAATTTAGAATTCAGTCGGAAGCTATTCAAGCAATTGTGCCTGCATTACAGTCTGGTCAGTCTGTTGATGAGATTGTTTCCAAGTTAGCTGAAGTACAAAAAATTGACGCAGAGAAACTTAAAAAATTAGTTGATGATACGGCTAAAATTTTAGGAATGGCAACTCAATAAGAGGATTGAATGTCGCAGGGAATTACTACTGGATCATTGACGGGTAGTTTGAAGGGAGGTGATGCACGGTCATCTGGTTATTCTCAGTCGAATCCGTCTAAAAAAACTCCGAAAAAAGAGGAGTATAGCCCTTCCCAACCTAGTAAAAAGCCATTTATTACTAGCACTAAGGCATATGCTGGTACAGGCGCCAGCGTATTACTGTTCGGTCCAGCGGCGGTTATCAATATCATTGGTGCATACAAGCTGGGTAAAAAAATCTTGAACGTAGTAGAATCTAAACATCTTGAAGGTAAGAGGATTAAAGAATTTCAAGAGTACAAAGAAACAAGATCACATAAGACCCCAATCAATATAGGATATGATCCTGAGCTTTTAGCGAGTGATCCAGAGCTGTTAGAGTTTGCTCGAAATCCAAAATTACAAGACAGTCCTGAAATGCGTGATGCTGTGTCAGCTGAAATATATAAAGAAAAAGGTACTCTAGCTAAAGCACGTGATTACATGCGCAATCCGAAAAGCCTTTCAGGAATTCAATGGCTGGGAGGTAAAATTTGGGGTGATCAGGTAGATACACAGACTTATAGTAAAAAAATGGAGAAAAAATCTTTTCCATTGATGGGTAAAATAGAAGCTGAATATTTTGTTCCAGAAGGCAGCAAAAAAGAGCGAGAAAGAGCAGAAGATAAAGGTTTTGGAACAGATGCTGGTCAGGCGCGCAAAGGTGTGGCAATCGAAAATATAGCGGAGCTTGGAGGGAAGGTTCTTATTAAAAATATGGAGACACCTCCTGAAAATTTAAATTGTACTATCAGGGTTCCTCGTGTGAATGAAAGTGGTTTGGCTCTTCCACTAAGAGATGCCAGTGGGAAGTTGATTCCTGGCAACTTTGATACGGTGGTGATGCGCAATGGTAAGCCAGCTATGGCAGTGCAAGGGTCTAAGGGTGAATGCAGAATCGCTAATATGTCTGATATGATGAAGGGTTTAAAAACTGCTCGTGAAACAGGTATATCAGCAGCTGTCTCTGATTCAAAAGATCATGGTACTGGGGCTGCCGCTGCTGTCTTTGATTCAAAGGATCCATCACTGGAGCCACCTAGGTCGCGCGCATCAGGGGCTGCCGCTGCGGTTTCTTCAGATCATCTAGAAAGGGGAGAAGAGGTCAAGAAAGGTGCCATCAAAAAGAAACCAGAAATTCACCCAGAGCATCATATATCTCCTCCTTCAAATATTCCTGGCAAACAGAAAAGTAGAACTCGTTCTAATTCAATCTAGTTCAATATCTTAACAAGTCACCTCTGGCATGTTATTTTAGAAGATAATAACAGGAGGCAAAATGCAAAATTTTATCAATCAAAATTTTCCATCAAAAATTACATACGGTGTTGAATTTGGTGCTGAGTACCAAACAGAAGTTGTTACTACGGCATCTGGGAAGGAGTATCGCAAGCTTTTGAATCATAGTGAGCGTAAGAAGTTTAATCTCGCTCCTTTATCGCATAATCAAAAAGAAATTCAAAATTTGGTAAGTTTCTTTCAACTGGTCAAAGGAAAATTATGTAGTTTTCGTTTTTCTGATGTTTTGGATAACGAGATTTCAAATCAACAAGTTGGTGTAGGTGATGGTAAGAGTAAGATGTTTATAATCTTTAAGGATTATTATCATCAAAAGCAAAAGTTATATTCTAGGCGGGTGTATTGTCCTATTGCTAAAACGTTGAAAGTTAAAGTTAATGGCCGAGCTAATAAGAGTTATAGTCTTTTGGAAGATGGGATAATTGAGTTCCGTAATGCGCCCAAAGACGGAGCAAAAATTACTGCTTCCTGCGAATATGATACGGTCGTGAGGTTTAATAATGATTATTTACCAGTAGTATTAGAACAGCCAAATTTATATCTTGTTGAAGGTTTACAGTTAATTGAAGTTATTTAGCTTCTTAAGATTTCTTCTGACTTCGATCGTTTAACTCTTCTTGCAAACCCTTTTCTTGGGGAGTGGCGTTTTTTCTTACGGTGCCGAGCTCGCCCTGGTTCTTTTGCTGTTACTATAGGAGCCTTTCTTGTTGGAGTGGGTTCTTTAACAGTTGGGTTTGCCGATGACTCGCTGACTATTTTGGATTGCTGAGCTACAGATTTAATTTCTGCAAGAAGGGTCAGTGCATTATTATCTGCTATATCTGCTTCTTTTGCTTTTTTGCTGCCTGTGACTTCTTTAATTTTGCTCGAAGAGATCTTTTTTAATTTTTCAGAAAATTTTTCTGATTCTTTTTTAGTGATATACTCAGTTACTGCTGGTACTACGAAAGCACCTATTGCTGCGAGTGCAAAAAGAGGAATAGCAGCAGGGGGGAAGACGATTGCAATACTTGTAATAGAAATCAGGATAGATATACCGCTGATATAACCGGTGGTTCTGACATCAGCTGCAACAGATTTTTGAACTTGGTGGTCGGAGAAATCATTGAACGCTTTGCTACTTTGCGCATCTAGGCTTTCTTTCTGACAAAATTTTAAATATTTTCTATGAATACCATCTTTTACACACTCCATTTGCAATTGATCATAAAGCTTTGGGTGTTCGTATTTAATTCTTTCAAGCAGCTTATCCATGGGAATACTGTGACTATAGCCAAGTCTATCTATTATTTTGCTGCGATGTTTTTCAACAAATTTTTCATATTTAGTTTTACCGAAGATCAGGAATCTTCTTGCATGAATCTTGGGAATAAAGCTTTCGGATAGTATTTTTGAGAATTTGAGATATTTCTCTCGTCTTCCTAAATAGTTACTTGCCGCATCTAGTGATGCCGAGCCGATAAGAACAATATTTTGTGCAACTCCAACGGCTATTCTGGTGCTTAGTGATATAAAGTTAAAGAATGAAGATATTTTGGTGGCGGCAATTAAATCTAACATCCTAGAAGATATCCACTCAAGAGTATTCCTAGCTTTTCTAGCCTCTTTGAATTTAGTATCTGGAATTGTTTTTGAAATAGTTTTTGCTTTGCTGCGTAATCTTTTGATAAAACCCGAGTCGCCATCAAATGTTGTTTTTAATTTAGATTGAAGCAATTGCCTATTTTTTATTGCAGCACCAAATGTTGCAATTGTTCCTGCGGCAAGAATTCCTATTCCAACAAAAAATAATGGGGCAGTGACTGGCGGAAATATAAGTGAGGCAAAAACAAAAATAGAACCCATTAAAGCTGATCCTGCAAGTCCAGGAGAAATCGTATTCTGCAGAATGGTTCCACTCATATTCTGAGAAATAATATATTTTATTGCTTCTGCTTTATTTTGTTCATCTTCTTCATCTGTTTTACTTTCTTTTAAAACTCCCTGGGCAGTAAGTAGCTTAACTGTGTTGTCTACTTCAACTGGCGCTACGTTTTCTAATATTTCATCAGCAAATATTCTAGCATCAGTTATATATCTATAGTTGATATACATGCGTTGAATAGCATATGTCAGGCCTAAAGCGCCGATAACTCCACCAGAGGCAGTATTAGCAGCTGCCAAAGCACTTCTGCGAATAAGAGCATTCGAAGCTATTGCAATTGGCTCTAATGTCAATTCATCAGAACTTAAGGTGTAGCTCAAAGATAACTCAGCTTGACTAGCTGCTCTAGACTGGGCCTCTAGCTGGCTGTATGAAGAAAGGTCTTCATGCATAGCTTCTGTTTGTTCTTTATCTGATTCTTTTTTTGTCATGCACCCAGTCAATATTGGCAATATCCTTTGATTATAGAATATAGGACTTCTTCTAAGCAACTTTTTTCATTAGGAGGTGTTAACCTATTATTTTTGGTGTGCTATCTCCTCTGACGTTATGCCACCACCCCACGACGTTATACCCCAGCCCCCCAGACGTCATTCCGGGCTTGACCCGGAATCCATAACCACCTATCCGTATGTAAGGTCTTAGTGGATCCTGGCGTTCGCCAGGATGACATAGAGAGAGGGAACGCGAGAATGACACCCCCCAGACATCACTCCGGGCGCCGACCCGGAGTCCATAATTTTTTTACTAGGGGGTATTAACCTATTGGGTCTGGTGTGTTAAAACTTAAGATAGAGGAGGCATCTATATGAAGCATACAAATCAAAATCTGCGAGGAAAGTCTACTGTCGGTAAGGCTTTGTGTTGGTTTATTAAAACTAAATCACATGAATATCATTACACAGATTTCCATGAGAATTTAATTATAAATGACAAAGAATATTTTTCTGGTCAGTTGGTTAAATCCTCTTCTTTTGAGAAAACAAATGATCTGACTCACAATAATTATGAGTTCTCAGCGATATTTGATGGAGAAGCAATAAGTAATGAGTTAGTTCTATCAGGAGAATTTGATCAAGCTTACATAGAGGTGTTTGTAATAGATGTAGATGATTCGCGAGGCATAAAAACCTATATTAATTGCGGCTATATAGACAAGATAACATTTGAGAATAATGTATTTAGCTTTAATGTCTCAGGTATCAGTCGCAAACTAGATAAGGAAATAACTCAGATATACTCGCCTTTTTGTCGTGCTAATTTTGGCGATAATAGATGTGGTGTAGATAGTAAGAAGCATCAAGTCTATGCAAGTGTTGAAAGAGTCCTTGCCAATAATAAGATATTGGTTAGTTACGCACCATCGCAAAAATTTATTGGTGGCAAAGTGAAAGCCAGAAACAATGATTATATAATTATATCTGTGAACAACCAAACTCTTGAGCTTGATTCTTCTTTTGCAGAAGGTGCAGAATATAATGATGAAGTTATTCTTGAGCCAAATTGCGACAAATCATTTTCTATGTGCTGTAAATCATATAATAACGCAATAAATTTTAGGGGCGAACCAGATATACCAGGAGTAGACAAAATTCTGCAAACAGCTGGTACAAGATAAATTATAAAAAACGTTGATTATTACCTAAGTTGGGAGTTATATATTATCTACATTTTTTATCGGTTATTGTGATGAATGATAATTTTTTTCTAAAAGGCATAAAGCTAACAAGCCTATTTCCTTCTACAGACAATGTACAAGAAGATAGTAATGAAACTGCTAAAAAGCATTTGCATAATTATTCATCAAACATCAATAAACTTTTTTTAAGTGCTATAACTAAATTCAAGAGTGAGAACGATGGGAGTTAAAAAATATTTTGGAGATAAGCCTCAAAACAATCCTACACCTTTTAAGGCAGAGTTCGGAGTAGAGGAAGAGTCATATGAAACAGATTTGGATGGTTCTAGACCAGTCTATTATCCTTCACCTGGGCATCTTGCTGAATACGAAGAAATCCAAGAAGGAGCAGCTGATAGAATTATCGCGCTAGTTGAGGCCGAGCAAACTCATCTACATGAGATACAAAAGAAAACAGCCAATGCACAAAACGCTCATATACGTATGGGTCAGTTCTTTTTCTTCTTAATTGCTGCAATGATTATTGCCGGAACAATTTTTCTAAGCATTAAGGGTTACGTGATCCCAGGCAGCGCTTTAGCACTTGGTGGAATGATTATGCTTGGTTTGACAGCAAATCGCAGTAAAGCAAAAGCTAAACCTGCCGTTGTTGTACATACTTCTCACAGACCTAATCATTTTGAGAAGAATAAAAATAACTTTAGAAGAAGAGGCGGCAATAGGTATCGAAGAAATAATAAGAGGTAACAATAATGGGGAAGAATCTTACGTTAAACTGGCGCAATTGGTGCGTTAGTCAATTCAATAATGCAATAGAAGGTAGATTAGAGCAGTTATACCTAGAAGGCAAAGACTGCGTTAATTATAAATATGAAGATTTAACTTGGTATCAACAAGTATTTGTTGTTTTAGCAAATCTTATTTCAGATATGGGTAAATATGAATGCCTTGGATCTTTGCAGGTTGCGCATTCTTATTCTCATAATTATTGTGGAGATTTTAATGCAGATAAAAAATTTTTAGAGAACATAAAGTCTACATGTAATAATCCTGATGTTTCATATCAAGAATGTTTGACTCTTGTAGAAAATCATAGTTCAATCCTTGGCCTTCCGCGGATGGATGGCTGTAAGTCTGATTTTGTGGAATAAGAGCATATGAATTATTCAGAGGAGGGGTTGCGCTATCAAATAGCTAAAGAAGCGACAAGTTGGATAGGCACAAAGTTTCATCATCAGGGAAGAATTAAAAAATCTAGCTTTGAAGTAGGCGGCTGTGATTGTATTGGTCTAATACTTGCAATTGCTAAGAAATTTGGATTTGTGTCGCGCCAAGACGGCAAGCCTTTATCAGAGCATGATGAGTTTAATTACTCTAAATTTCCTCAAAAGAATAAATTATTTAAAAAAATTGAACAGCATTTGGCTGTTGTAAATAGGCCATATATCAAAACGGGTGATATAGGCTTATTCAAAATAAGCACATTACCACAACATGTTGGGGTGTTTATAAATGAAGCCACTACATCTTTGGTTCATGCATACCAAGTAGTGGGTAAAGTATGTATGCATAATTATTCGAATTTATGGAGAAGTAGATTGATAAAATCTTTTTCTTTCAATGAATTACGTTGAGTTTCTTGACTGTAAGATAACTATAAGTGAATATAAAGTTAATAATATTTAATTAGTTATTTTTATGTTTAGAAGAGAGTTTATCCATAAAATTAAACAATGTTCGTTTTTTAATAACTCTGCACTTTGGTGGAGTCTGTAAGAATCACTTGTTTATTTAGGCCCAAAACCTCGACTTACCGTATTTCGACATAAATTCTTTTTAAGCAAACTAATTAATATTATTTAATGGCTACAATTGTTTTAAGCTCAATTGGTGCAGCTGTTGGTGGTGCCGTAGGAAAAGTAGGTGCCACAGTCGGTATGGCGATTGGGACCTATCTTGGTAGGTCTATTGACAGTAAAATTGCATCAAAATCAAAAGCTAATATATCTGGTTCTAGAGTTCATAATATTTCAGTGCAGAATTCGTCTTATGGGATTTGTATAAACAAAATCTTTGGTGAGGTGCGAACTTCCGGAAATATTATTTGGGCAGATAAGATTCGAGAGCATGAACATCATCACTCGACTTCAGTTGGCGGAGGTAAAGGTGGTGGAGGTAAAGCAACCGTTTCTTCAACCTCATATTCTTATACTATTAGTCTTGCAGTGGCAATTTGCGAGGGTGAAATTGACTCGGTTCTGAATATTTGGGCTGATTCTCTCTTGCTGCAAGAGGGTGATTTTAATATAAGAATTTACAATGGGTCGGAAACTCAAATGCCTGATCCTTTGATGGAATCTTATCTGGGGGCCGGTATGGTGTCAGCTTATCGCGGCCTTGCTTATGTGGTGTTTGAAGATTTGCCTTTAGCTAAATTTGGCAATCGAATTCCTAACTTTACATTCCATACTAAGCGTCAAGCTAAAGGCCATGACGAGAATGTCGAAGATTTAGTAAAAGGCATTAATATCATTCCTGGTTCAGGTGAGTTTGTATATGACACTAAATTGCAGTATTTAACTAATGGATTCCAATCTGGAGAAGGTTTAATTCAGAAAGGCAAGAATCAGGTCATTAACCTAAATAACTATCAGCAAAAGTCAGATGCAGAGCTTAGTTTAGATCAATTGCTTCACACTTGTCCTAATCTTGAATGGGCGGCGCCAATAGTTTGTTGGTTTGGTACAAGTCTGGATGGTAAGCAATGTCAGATAAAGCCAGGAGTTGAAAGCAGGTCGCGTAATACTTATCCGGAAGAGTGGCAGGTTGGAGACTATAACAGGAAAACTGCGCATCAAGTCACAACTGACTCTGAGAACAGGCCGATATACGGTGGAACAACTACAGATTCAGCAGTTCTTAGATATGTTAGGATGCTCAAAAGCAGAGGGCTAAAAGTAATGTTCTACCCTATGCTTATGATTGATCAGCACAATAAGCCCTGGAGAGGTCATTTAAGGTGTGAGTCTAGCAGCGTAGCAGAATTCTTTAACAACACAAGAGGGTACAATAATTTTATTACGCATTATGCCAGACTACTTAAGAAGGAGGTTGATGCGTTTATTATTGGCTCCGAAATGGTCAGCCTTACCTCGGTATTTGATCAGAAGAATCAAGAGTTCCCAGCTGTTAAGGAGCTGGTCAAACTTGCAGAGGAAGTTAAATCAATTGTTGGAAAAGAAGTTAAAGTGAGCTATGCCGCTGATTGGACTGAATATCATAAAGCACCAAACTCATGGTATAATATGGACGAATTATGGTCGTCCGATGCGATTGATTTTATTGGTATCGATGCCTATTTTCCACTGACAAATACTAAGGACCCTCCAACTGTTGAAGAGATAAGGGAAGGCTGGTTTTCTGGTGAATGGTATGATTATAAATATCGTGATACTCGAAAGACAAAAAAAGAATTTCTACCTAAATCTGGATCCTATAAGGATATTGAATGGTGGTGGAGTAACTGTCATGTTAATCCTGACCGTTCTAAGTCTAGCTGGATTCCAAAGTCGAAAAAGATTTGGTTTACTGAATATGGATTTCCTTCAGTGGATGGCTCTACGAATCAGCCAAATGTGTTTTTTGATAATGAATCTATGGATGGCGGTCTGCCAGTTAAGTCTGAAGGTAAGGTCGACTTTATGGCGCAGCGCCGTGCTATTAAAGCAACCGAGCTAGCCTGGAAGGATTCCGAGTTTTTGGAAAATAAGTTTTTATGGACTTGGGATGCGCGGCCTTATCCTTATTGGCCAAGATTTGCAAATCTATGGGCTGATTCTTACAAATGGAGCCGTGGTCACTGGGTAAATGGCAAGTTTGGCGTCACTGAGTTAGCAGCTTTAATATCTGAATTATGTCTGAAATGTGGCATTCCACGCGAAAATCTGATTTTTGAGAATATTGATGAAATTGTTACCGGATATCATCTTGATGATTCAAAAACAGCTTTGGAGCTGCTTGAGGATTTAAAAAATGCTTACTTCTTTGAAGTCATAGAGGTCGGTAATAAGCTTAAGTTTTCAAAACAAATTAAGGCAAGCTACACCCAGATTCTTGCGGAGGAAATTGTGTCTCAAGAAGGGATAAAAATTGAGCGGTCATGTGAAGATCAGCTTTACTCTTCGGTGAAGTTAATTTATATCAATCGGGAGAATGACTTCCACGCATCTGTAGTTCAGGAGTTTGATAATAAAGTAACTAATGACAATATCTTAGTTATTCGCAACAACTTAGTTTGCACTCAAGAAGAAGCCAGAAAGATAGCTTTCAAAAATCTTGCTGAGTCTAATCATGCATTGAATCAATACCATTTTACTTTGTCACCTAAATATCAAGATTTAGAAGCGGGGCAAGTTATTGATATCCTGTATGGTGATAAACATTATACGCTTAAGATTAAAAGCTTGTTTATTAATACTAATCAGACTCTGACGTTAACTGCGCAAGATTATATTCATGCTGCAATGCCTAATTTCAGATATCATGATCACCACCCAACTAAAGAAGTCCAGTTGAAGCCAGAATATCAGCATTTGGTGTTTAATTCTCTTGTGGGTAGTGAGTGCAAAACTTATTTAGCTGTTTGGAGTCGTAATACCAGCTTTAAACCAGTGTCGCTTTATGTTTCTGATAATGATGAGGATTATCGCTTCATACAATCAATTAGCAGTGAGTCATATATAGGCTCTTTGCTTGAACCAATTAGTGAGGCAGAGCCTGGGTTAGTTGACCTTGAGAATGAACTTATTATTTCAATGATACATGGTCAGCTTGAGTCAATCTCTTATGAGGAGTTACTTAGTGGTAAAAACAAACTTTATATAAATGGTGAAGTTATTCAATTCATGAATGCTATTCTAATTGGCTCTAATATGTATAAACTATCTGTTTTGCTTCGAGGTTGCGACTATACTGAGCATGAAGTCAAAGATCATATTGCTGGTTCGGATGTTGTATTTATCAATCCTCAGCTTGAGTGCTTTGATGTCCCTAAAAATATATCAAGCAAACAGGTTTATTATAAGCTGGCAGAAGAAGGCACCAATTTATTGCATGCTCAAACATATCGGAAGGATTTATCATCTAGCACTGGCTATTGTCCGTCGATAGTAAATTTGCGAGCTAAAGAAGAGGGCGGCATTTGTCATATTAATTGGACTAACCGAAGCCAGGAAGATGGCTTTTGGGAAGATGATGTAATAACTATGGATAGTAAGCAGCCAGTGTTTATTACAATATCTGAAAATGATAATAAAATTATTGAAGAAGTAGTTTATTCTGAGCAGTATAAATTCAAAATAAATTTACAAAATAGATATTTTATTAAAATTAATTCTTTAACCGCAGATGGAAGACTAGGTTTTTCAAGGTCTGTGTCACTATAAATTTTTTTATAACAATAGTTGACATATATTAACATTTAGGTTACATTGTATGTAATTGCGAAGTGAGGGGGCTCAAATCTGAAATTGATTTCCTTTTTATAGTTCTCCTCGTTTCGAAAGTACAAAGTCTTTGTGTTAATAATTTGTACTTTAAAAAAACCTTTCCTTCCCTCTAAAATGAGGCGGTGTATGCCGCCTCATTTTTTTATTCCATAAAGGAGGCTAGAATGGAAAAAAACACCCCCAATCTTAATTTAAATTTAATTAAGGCAAATCAATCACAAAAAGAAATAGATATAAATGAAGCTTTAATCTCTTTTGATTGTGTGTTCTCAAGACATATAAAGTCATTTAGCTTAAGGACGCCCCCAAAAGAAATTGAATATGGAGATGTTTATGCCGTCCCAGAAGATCCTGAAGAAGGTCCGTGGACAAAATATCCTAACCATATAGCTTTGTATTTCAATGGCTGGCGGTTTTTTAAGTTAAAAGAAGGGTTTTTTACTTGGGTGGAAGATAAAAAAGCTATATTTTGTTATGCTGAAAATTATTGGTTACAGCTGATTCAGGAGGCAAACAAAACCCACAGTTAAGTTTTTTACCTTTTTTTAACTTTATAGGTTGACACTGCGGATTAAACCGGATAAACAATAAGGGAAGGCTCAACTTGGTGGAGAGAAGGTAAACGAGTTAGGCATCTAAAAGTCGAAATTCGACATACATCATCATTCTTCAATAAATTTTATCTTTTCTCCGCCTACTTCCTCCCAAAGAGTAGGCGTTATAAGCTAGCCGAAGCTAGCTTATAAAAAACATCATTTTTCATTAAATCTTACCTTTCGACTGTTATTCTATTATAAGTTTTTTGTTTCAGGCAAGACAATTATTAACAATTTTTACTTAATGAACGTTAATGTCTTAATTAATTAACTATTAACGCAAACTACTTTGTTAATCTTTTGTTATTTATTATGGTTTGACTAAAACAAAAACCTATGTTCATATATTTGTAACAAACATGATGAGAGGTGTTTAGCTATGGTTAATCAAGATTTTAAAAAAAATACTAATAAAGCTTCTACGCTACAAAATTTGTTGCAAGCGCAGGAACCTTTTGTGACTGTAAAGAAGCTGACGGAGATTGCTAATGAATGTAATGTTGACTATGAAACGATAGTTGGCTTTATTAATGGCTGCCGAATGCATCATGATGAAATAAGAAAATGCTTGTTCTCAATTGCCCAAAAATATCGCCCAGATATTCTTAAAGTGATTAATAGGGATAAAGCCAAAGAAGTATTAGGTGGCTAATTATATTGATGAGGAATCATCAAAAGCATCAGATTTGTAAATATTCCCAAGAACAGCCGAGGCAACAAACATCAGCAGAATTGCATCTAAGCTAGAAAATTGCGCTCCTTCTTCATGATAAAAAAGGTCTCTAAAGAAGTTTTGAATATATTCTACAAAGTTGAACTCTGGTTCTTCTTCATCCAATCCTGCAATGAATGCAAGCACTTCATCAGGTGATTCGGGCTCTTCTCTATCTAATGCTGGAATGAGTTCTGGCTCTTCTTCTTCAATTACTCCAGCTTCAATAATATCGCCCAAGTTGTTCTGCCTAAATCTGGCCGCTGGAGCATCGACATTTTCATCTGCCTCAGCAATTGTAGGAAGAAGTTTTAAATCAAAATATTCCTGATTAAAGCTTTTTGGCATATTTTATTTGCTCCCTAGATCAAATAAAATATTGAATCCAGCGCTGTCGCCTGGCAAAAGAAAGCCTAAGTTCATTCCAAATGTTGTAGGCAAATCGCCATCAAAAGGCATCCCAAATTCATCTGCGGGGTGTGTTGGAAAAGTATCAGCTAGTAAAAGGTCTATTTCATGAATAACATCAGTTGGGCCGCTTGTCGTTTCGCCACTGCCTTCTTCATGTTCTCTATTTGGGAACACGATTCTTAGTTTTTTAGTAGGGGAGTGTGTCCTTTTTTTCGTTGGCATATTCTATCCTGCTAATGATTCACCGAATTGCATTATTGCATCAAATAGGTTGTCTCCTAGAGTATCTCTAAGAACTTCTTCTGTTAAAGGAGGGGCAGCGCCTAATAGATCATTTTCAATAGGCGCAAACCCAAATTCTCCAAATCCAAAAGCTTCAAACAAATCAATTTCTGGAGGCATATTAATTTCTAAAATTAGAATGAACCTTCAGTTAAAGCGCCAGCAAGTAACAGCATCCCAAATGCAGCAAATGGAGCAAGTGGGTTAAGATCATGATCTGCGCCAGCAAATTCATCATATGGCACACCCATTTCATCTTCAACATGTTCTTCTGGGAATTCTTCTTCAACTTCATCGCCTTCAGCAGCTGGCTGTTCGAAGAATGTGTGCAAATCATCTTCATTAGCTGCATCAATATCTAGTTGATCTCTGTATTGCTCATCTAGAAATTGATTGTAAGCTAATGCTTCAGCTTCAAGTTGCGCTTGATATTCAGTTTCTTCGGCTTCTTCAGCATCTCTGAAGTCTTCGTCAGCATCGCGTTGAGCTTGGAGTTCAGCTTCTATTTCAGCGTCATGTTCTGCATCGAGTTTAGCTTGATGTTCAGCTTCTTCTTTTTCAAGTTGAGCTTTTTCAGCAGCTTCTGCTCTTTCTTCTGCTTTTACTCTTTCTGCTTCTGCAGCTCTTAAAGCCATTTCAGCGTATGAAAGAGGTGCTTCTTCAGCAATCGCATCATCCATTTCTAAAGATCTTGAGCTTCCAGCAGTTTCTCTTCTTGCGCCTTGAATCTCACCTGTTTCATTGCTTTCTTGATCTGAATCGTCTAATGCTCCAGAAGCTCTGGCAACGTTAAGAGCAACATGAGGTGTTTTAGCTCCTTCATCAGCAGCGGGTGCTTCTTCAGGTTCCATACTAGGAGCACGAAGTAAGCCGCCCATTATTGGAAATGCACGCGCCATATTTTCTCTTTGTTCTTCTCTAGTTCTTGTAACTGCTGCTTGATCAAAAGGAGCAGGAGCTGCTACTGCAACTGGAGGCTCTGCTAACACGTATTCAGCAATTCCTTCAGCAACACCTCTTGCTATCACAGGTGTTTCTCCACCTTCGCCATTTCCGTTGTCTGTTTCAACGCTTGGTACACGTACCAAAGCACTGGGAAAGCCTCTTCTTATAGTTTCAATAAGTTTTTGTCTTTCTTCTTTAGTTCTATTTGGCATATTGCCTCCTCTAATTATTAGTTGGCATTGTTAATATACTTTTTCAACTTACAAGTCAACAATAAAGTTAATTAACATTAATAAGTGAGTAATAATATGAAAATATCTAGATTTGGGATCGCGATGATCAAGAAGTTTGAAGGATTCTCCTCGACTCCTTATAAATGTCCAGCTGGCTTGCAAACAATAGGTTATGGACATGTGATTCAAAAGGGTGAAGCTTTACTTCATCTGACTGAAAAGCAGGCTGAGTCATTGTTACTACGAGACATAAATATGTATGAAACGGCTTTAAGCAGCCTGGGTATCAGATTTTCACAGAATCAGTTTGATGCATTATTATCACTATCATTCAACCTTGGATTAAGAAATTTTTTAAACTCAACCCTGTGTAAATATTTGAAATTAGGAGATTTTATTGCAGCCTCCAAAGAATTTACTAGGTGGGTTTATAGCGCTGGAAGGGTTCTGCCTGGTTTGCAAAGAAGGCGTGAAATAGAAAAAAATCTGTTTATGACTTAGCAAGTAACTTATTTTATGAGACAATTATCCTTTAAATTTATTTTTATTGAGATGTTCTACCAAAAGGGTTTTATTGAAAATGAGTTTGAGGCATATTTTGGAGCTGGTGCGGAAAAAGACTTTATTAATGAATTATCAGTTCCATCATCAGGTCTTAGAAACCTAATCTATGTATCGCAAGCGCGAGACGGAGCAGTAAATATTCTTAGCACTATAAAAAAGAATCTAAATTTAATAAGAAAATCTTTAAAGAATGGTTATTACAATCACCGTGATCAGGATGATGACAGAGAGTTTCTTGATGGAGAAGCTGCAGAGTGGAGCTTCTATGAAGTGAGCTATTTGTTTGTAAGAGCATTTTCAGCTTTTGACAAAATCTTAAAGTCCGACCCCGAAGATCTTGTAAAGGCTTTTAGAGACCATGCTGATAATCCAGCAGCTCCGATAAGAAAGTTCGGAAGTTTCTTTCACAGAGCTAATGTTATAGATAAAACCTTCAATGACGAAAAAGTTCATGAAAAGATTTATGAGTGGGCTGCATATCAATATAAGGTATCGGGAGAGAAGTCAGTTGAGTTTTGTTCTTTCCTAAGCGAGTTGATCAATGGTGCTTATGAGTTTTTTGGCAATAGTTTTTCTGCTTTGTTTACAGAACCTAATGTTAAAACTGTTATCGAAGAAGATTCAGAAGAAGTCAACTTTTCTGAGGTTCTAGGTCAGTGTGCAAATGTAACTGCATATTCTAAAGAAGCCTTTGGTTATAATATCGAAGATCTTCTTTATAATAACGAAGATATCTCTCTTCATGGAGAATTAGTGCCTGAATTAGTCTCCGAGTAATACCCCCCAAAAGTTATTGACAGAAATTAACTTTTCGTTTATAATGGCGATGAAAGTTAAATGAGGGTATTTGAGGAGGTACAGGTTTTGAAAGATTATTTTAACTATTTTGATAAAAATGAAGCAGAAAGATTTTTAGAAAGATCTGCTTCTCATTCGCCTTTAAACGCACAAAAATATTTTGGACCTTCTAGCTTGTTTAAGTTTGTAACATTTGTACAAGATTTTTTGAAATCAAATTACAATGTTGAAGCAGAGTTAAGCAAAGAGCCTAGCGAGTGGTCAGCTTCTACAGTAGCCTATGTATGGGCTACAAATTTAAATGCGGGATATAAAGGTTATAAGTTTATTGCTACAGACATAGAGCTTAATGAGCCTATGGATTTTGTTTTTCCGCTCAAGAAAGCTAAAACTTTCCAAAAAACTTTTTCAGATAAACAAATGCACATGAAGTTATTTCAGTGGGTTAGTTATGTATCTGATCAAGTTACCGAGGCTTCCAAAGAGCTTATAGATAGCTGGCTTAAAGCACCTGAAAATGAGCCTGAGAAGGTGATTACGCCGTATGTTCTTGAAGCTTGTGATAGTCAAACAACGACATGCTTAAATAGCACTATTAGTTCAGGTGGAAGCATTGTTTATTCTCCACCTATTGTTGGCGAGTCATTGATTTCAGGTATTGATCAGCCTTTATAGCTCGTCATCAGCTCGTTCTTCTTCGCCAATTATACTAATAGCCCCTTGTTCTGGAGATGCTGTTGAAGTTGCGCTGCGCTCAAATTCTTGAAATGGATTTTTGACTACTTGCTCAAATACATCTTCAGATGCATTTAAAATAGGAAGTTCATTCAAAACTTTATCTGCCCTTGTAGATAAATCAGTCATAACTTCAGGAGTAACTTTTGTATGCATGTAATAAGCTTTAATAAAGCCAGTCCATTCAACATTATTAAAGTTAAATACTTCACCTGCGCAATTTACAGGTTTTGCTCCGCATTTTATTGCCAACACCCCAAGGCCAACAGCTGGTCTTAAAGTGTTTTCCATATGCAAATGCAAGCCTTCAAAAAGAATTTGGTTTTCTGTGTAATGCTGAGCGTAATCATGTTGCTCTTGAGTAGCATTTGTTGAATTTACATTAATGCTGTTTAAGCTTGTTTGTAAAGGTTGTACATAGCCAATATCATAGCCAATTCCGACAGCATCAGTTGCAATGGGAACAACTAAGCCGACCCAAGAAAACGGGTTGGTAGTGCCTTCTATTACGCTTGCTGCAAAATTACCAATGGAAGCCGCAGCGTCTATAGCTCGAACTACATTGCCAGAATATAAAAAATTAGCAGTGTCGCTGTAAATAAAATGATCATGAAATTTTGCTGTTTCTTGGTCATAGCTTTTTGCATCACCACCGCGATCTGCAATTTCCCATTTCATTGCTGCAATGCCGTGTCTGACTAACTTAAAAATCTGCACAGCAACAAATTGATATTTTAAAAATGATGATAAAGCTGTAAATTTTGACCTTTCTGACATATAAAACCCTTCAATAAACAAGCCATTCATTTTAAATCATTGGATGACGTTTGCAATGAAAAATCAATTTTTTACTAAGTATTTTGCTCAGTAGGGTCAAAGATGTTGCCTGAAACTTCGCTAAGATTATAGCTGTCTATTAAATTTATCAACCTAGCATGCATTTCTGATCTAGGCTGAAATTTATGCTCTAACTCTTTTAGAGAATCAAAAGATTTAGCTAGAAGAGTAAGTTGATCTTCTGTCATATCTGGTGAAGATTTTGCAACTTCTGCCATTTCGTTGAGTGGTCCATGAGAGTGAATAACAAGATCCACACCAGCTTCAAAGCTGCGAGATGCTTTTTCAACCATCGTTCCATTCAAAGCTTTCATTGTAATACAATCGCTAATAAGTAGTCCTTCAAAGCCAATTTCGTCACGTAGTAAATCAACGACTGTTGCTGAAGTAGTAGCTGGATTTTTGGGGTCAATTGCTTCGTATACTACATGCGCTGTCATTGCCCAGTAAATATTCCTAGCATTTTGAAATGGGTAGAAATCACTTGCCCTAAGCTCAGCAAGAGAAGCTGTGACTTTAGGAAGCTCATGATGGCTATCAACCATAGCGCGGCCATGACCGGGGATATGTTTCATTATTGGTGCAACTTGTGATGCGCTTAAGCCATCAGCCATTGCTTGACCTAGCTTTAATACTAATTCTTTGTTGTGGCTAAATGCGCGGTTACCAATTACATCGTGCGCGCCACTCACCGGAACATCTAACACAGGAGCGCAATCAACATTAAAGCCAACTGCTGCCATGTCATAGCCGATAATTCTTCCATGTAGAAATGCTGCTTTTAAAGCGTCATCCAAATTTACTTCCGCCATTTTGCCGAAGATCGCTGCAGCTGGCGGTTTAATCCAATGTGGTTCTTTAAGACGAGAAACTCTGCCACCTTCTTGATCAAGAAGAATAGGGGCATCTTGCCTGCCTAAAACTTCACGAATTGATGCAGTAAGGTTTTGAACTTGTTCTGGGTTGTCAATGTTACGCGAGAATAAGATGACTCCAAGAGGGTTATAAAGCTGCAAAAACTCTGTTTCAGCTTCGGTTAAGGCTTTGCCACTAATTCCAAAAATAAGGGGTTTGACGTGCATTCTAATAAACTAAAAAGTCCCAATCATTAGCATTTCGAACATCAACATACATGTTATGTTGCGCTTGGTAAATGCTTTTATAGATTGCTGGACTTAAAATTGCCTCAACTGCGATTTTTGCAAGATCAACAACTTGGCAGTTCTTTGGCGCGATCAGACTTGAATGAGCACCACGCGAGTTAATGATAAGCGCCCCATCTTTGATAAAGTAATTGTCAGTATCTAAGACGTAGATAAATGAGTCGCCGCTATAAGTCTTAGCAAATCCAAAGAACTTATTCTGCAAATTGCCATATTCATAGCTGGTTAAGATCATCTGCTTCTTTTCTTCGATGAATTTATTAAACTCAGTAGGGATAATGAAGTCTTTCTTTGGGAAAGCGTCGTGGTATTTTTTGATTGCCACGAAGTAGAAGATGTCTTTATTGACTACTGGTTTTGAGAAAACGATTACACGACAATTTGATTTATTTATATCAACTATGCCATCATCTGAGTCACGGTAGAATTTACCACGCGGAGCATATTTTTTAACTGGCATGTCATATTCAGTGAACTCATTCATGCCTTCGTGACGCCTTTTCCACGGCATAGTGCAGGTGGGATCTTGATTGTCATCTTTAAATTGTTGGAATGGATCAAATTCACCATTACTATCACTGTAGGATTCTACACCTTCGCTATAGAAACCATCATAGTCTTCTTCATCATCATCGTAATAGCTATGGGCAGCTGCATTCAAGGAAAATGCAAGCAAAACAACGATTATTAATAAGCGTAACCTTTCCACCAAAGAATCAATTTTGTTGACAACAAATGTCATTTTATCTGTGATTCTTTTTGTTGTACAGAGGAGATTTATCCTGGGGCGCTGGGCATGTTGAATTAACGATTATTTAAGGTTTTGCTGAGTATACTTATTTGTTAAAATATTTCGTACTCTGCAAGATATGTCAAAAAGTAAGAGAATAAAAAAGCTATTGCTAGTTGGTCCGGGAATTCCCGAAGACCAAGTTCACAGTTTTTTAGAAGATCCTGATTGCCTCGTGATAGGTGACGGTAAAAGGGTTTTGAGCTCTGCAGATTTAGCCTCTTTAAGCGGAACAGTCGACAGAAATACTGAGATAGAAATTCATGCTCACGGCTCCAATACAGAAGCAGGTCATGGCATAAGCTTGTTCATAGACAAGCCACTTACCTCAGAAGTTATGGGAGCTATAGAAAAGTTGAATCCTGGAGAGCCAAAACAAATTCATTTACTCTCTTGTTTTAGTGGGTCAGCAAAAGACGATGCCAGAAAATTAGCTCCAGGATCTGTCCTCGTTTCTCATGCAAGAGAAGATGCAATAATGCTTTATGACGTTTTCTCTCACAAAACTAAAAAGAAATTTAGCTCTGATTCTGAGGGAAAATCTGTTTGCGAAAAAATGCTAATTAATTTGCCTCATGATATAAAAGATTCAGCCAGATATTCATTTGTTCAGCCTGATGGTTCAGTAAAAACCTTTGTTGCAAATATTGAAGATATAGATTTGTTTGCTACGGAATCAACAACTCAATCTTTGATTGTGGGCTACCGTTCAGCTCTTGAAAAAATGGATAAATTTATTCCATCCTGGATGAAAAGCGGGAAAGAGGCCAGCCTGAGGGTTTCTTATGATCACGATGACATAATATTCTTGGGAAGAATGGCTGTATATAGCTTAATAAACGCTGGGCAGTTTGAGGCTGCAAGAAAGATTTTAAATAAAGAAGAAGGCAGTATTATAAGTCTGATGTCAGAGAGTTATACTCTTCCCGAAAAGCTAAATAAATTTGCTCTGCATTGCATTAAAGAGGGGGATAAAAGTTTAATAATCAAGCTAATTCCTCATTTAAATAAAAGCCCTGGTTTTTTGGAGACATCGCTCAAGAATGCTGTTAAAAGTCAAGATATCAAATTTGCACAAAGAATTCTAAATGTTAAATATGAGTTTGATCCAGAAGATCTAGCTATGGCAATGTGTTCTGCGGTCAAAAGGGGAGAGATAGATCTAGCAAATGAGATTTTGCACTCACGAAGACCATTGGATATAGAAAATTATGCTAAAGCTATAAGAATCGCTATAGAGCGTCGCCATATGAGTTTTGCAAATGAGTTAATAAAAACAAGTCCACGACTAATTACAAATGATGTAATTCAGATAATTACTAGAGCTGTTAAGTGGCATCAGCCTGAATTTGCTGCAAGCATGATGAGAAGATATAATATAAGTCCTGAAGGTATGGGCGATCTTTTAAATGAAGCAGTCATTAATAAACAACTTGCTCTTGCAAGTTACATTTTGGATGACCCTTTGAAGCGTATAGATCCTGAAGCTCTCTGTGTGGCGATGAATTCATCTATTGAGCAAGGAAATATAGGATTTGCGCAAAAGATTTTATTTTCAAATCGCCCAATTTCTCCAGACGGAATTAACAGAATGCTAAGTTTTGAAGGCGCAAAGCCTATAATAAACGATGTATTTAACTATGCGTTGCTTAGAAAAAAAACGGAAGTTTTTATTAAATGCTGGGATAAATTTTCTAAAGATCAACAAAATGAAGCGATCATAAATTTAATTAAATCTGACAAAGAAGCTGCTTTGTCTTTAATAAAGAATGTTTCAAGAATATCTCAGAAATTTATTAACGATTATGTGCCTTCAATAAGAGATGATGAGATTAGGAAGGCGCTAATATCAAGACGAACCATGTCTGGTTACGCTCGTTCTTTGTTTTCCTCTAAGGAGGTGAAGCCAAAAAAATCTGTATTAACTGAAGCAAGAGAAATTGCCAAACCGGCTAGAGACTTACAAGCTGAAGATACTGCAAGAAGCAAAGGATCCATTGCTTCACATCCTGCTATAAAAAAAAGAGGTAGAAGATGTGGGCCGTTATTTTAGATCTATTCCTCGGAAGCTAGAGGACGCATGTCAACAGACTCAAGAGGAGTGAGGCCCGGGGTCCGCACCAAAAGTTAATTTTAACCATTTATTAAGCTTTTGGTTAGTATACTTGAGGATGAATATCTCCCAGGTGCTTGCATAATATGTCTGAAAAAATCAAAAAATTAGTTTTGGTGGGCCCAGGTGGCCTAGATGATTTTGCGGCTAAATTCAGATCTGACCCTAATTGTCATGTTATCGGTGATGGCATCTCTGCTATAAGCACGGATCAGCTTTTGGATTTAAGAGACAGGGTAGACCGTAACACTGAAATTATTGTGTCAGCTCATGGTGAAAATAAGGCTGGAAGAAGGACTATAAATTTATTTGAAGAGTTTTCATCAACAGAAAAGGTTTTGGCTGCTATTGAAAGAATTAATTCCGGAGATCCTAAACAGCTATATTTAATGTCTTGTTACAGCGGGGCCGCAGTTCAGGATGCTGGCGTTTTGTCGCCTGGGTCTGTAATGGTTGCTTATGCGCGAGAGGATGAGGTTATGCATGCAACTACAGGTGATTATGACAAGAGAACAGATCTTGAGGCTAGAGTTGAAGGAGAGTTGTCTGTGTGTGATAAAATGCTATTGAGACTACCACATGATTTGAGGTGCTCGGCCAGATATGCTTTTGTTCAAAGCGATAGGTCTGTAAAAAAATTATCTGTAAATATTGAAGATATAGATTTCTTTGAATCTGAATCATTGAATCAATCTATCCAAGAAAGCTATAATAAAGTTTTGGAAAGTATGCGTGAATATATTCCTTCTTGGGCTAGGAAAGACCCTGGGAAGCCTTTGAGGGCTCAATTCACATCTGAAGACCTTGAATATTTATTTTTTAATGCTTTGAGTAACTTTTTACTGTGTAGAAGATTTGAGCAGGCGGAAAAGCTTTCTGTTAAAATGGGTTTCAAACTAAAAGAATTATTTGATCCAGATAAGGGCGTATATGAAAAATTTATGCCAGATATTTCTGGGATATTGAGGTCGTTGATTAAAGCTAAAAAAGTTGAGCTGATTAAGTTGGCTTTAAATTTAGATCTTTCCGTGAATAAATCAAAAAGTAAGATTCATCCAATCTTTTTAGGGGAAGCTCTAATCGTGCTTGCTAAGCATAATGAATTTGATTTGATTGAAGATGTATTGGGTTCTAACAGAAAGTTTTCAAATAAAGTGCTGGCAAAAATTTTAAGCATAGCAATTGATAATAATAATATTAAATTAGCTAGAGATATACTTTCTTCGGGCCAAAATATGCCAACTTATGAGCTTACAGCTGCGCTTAATTCGGCGGTTAAAACAAAGAAAATAGATCTAGCTAAGGAGATTTTCTTTTCTGGAAGAGAATTATCAGAATTTGAACTAGAGTCAGTGATGCTTAGTGCAATTAAAAATAACGAAATTGAGTTTGCCAATATCATTCTTGAATCTGAACAAAACATATCTTTTGATTTTTTAAATGACTCGTTGAGAGCTGCAAAAGAAGTTGGTGCTTATGACTTTGCAGAAAAGCTTTTAGAGGAGTTTGTCATCGAGCATAAAGAGGTTACGAAGTATGTCATAAAAAAGCTAGAAGAAAATAAAGATATCTCTTTATCGCAAGAATTTATAAATGAACATTTGCCATTAATTGAAAATAAAGAATTACAAAAGGCTCTTACTAAAAGAAGAAGCTGGGTAAATTATTTAGCTTCGTCTTGTAAGTCGCGACCTTCTAAAAAATATATAAAAAGCAAACATCATTATGATTCAGCAGTAGCTGAAGAAAAAGCAAGACGAGAGCGAGTGGGGTCTCTAAAAGGCAAATCTGAAAGAGGCTAAGATTATTCCTCGGAGGCTAGTAAACGCTCGGCTTCAAGTGCAGCCATGCAACCAGTTCCTGCAGCTGTTACTGCCTGACGATAAATTTTATCTTGAACGTCACCACATGCAAAAACACCTTTAACATTCGTTTTAGTGCTGTCATGTTTAGTGATCACGTAACCTTCGTCATCCATATCAAGCTGACCTTTGAAAAGCTGTGTCGTTGGTTTGTGGCCAATCGCGATAAATACGCCGTCCACTTTGATTTCTGATTCTTTATTGTCTTTGATATTTTTAACTCGAACTCCGGTAACACCAAGCGGATCTTCTGTGCCAAGCACTTCTTCAAGAGTTGTGTCCCAAATAATTTCAACTTTATCATGTTTCATGAGACGATCTTGCAATATCTTTTCAGCGCGCAAAGAATCACGACGGTGAATTAACGTAACTTTACTTGCAAAATTTGTAAGATATAAAGCTTCTTCAACAGCGGTATTTCCGCCACCAACAACAAGTACTGGCTTATTTTTATAGAAGAAACCATCACATGTTGCGCATCCTGAAACACCAAAGCCCTGGAATTTTGTTTCTGTCTCTAAGCCAAGCCACTTAGCTTGCGCACCTGTAGCAATGATTAAAGTATCAGCAGTATATGTAGTGCCAGAATCGCTATGGCAAACAAAAGGGCGTTTAGCAGTCTCTACTTTATTAATATGATCATGAATGAACTCAGTACCGACATTCTTAGCCTGAGCTTCCATTTGCTGCATCAACCATGGACCTTGAATAGGATCAGCAAAACCAGGATAGTTCTCGACATCTGTTGTGATTGTCAGCTGCCCACCCGGAGTCGCGCCACTAATTAAAGTTGGCTTCAAATTAGCCCTTGCTGCATATACCGCAGCAGTGCATCCAGCTGGCCCAGAGCCAATAATAAGCACCTTCGTGTGGTGCAATTTCTTCTCTTCCATGATTGTGTTAACTTAAGTTAGACGTAGGATTCTAATCAAATATCAGATTAAATCAATGAGAAAGTTGTTTAACGTTTTGTTAAGCTTTTGCGGGGTATAATTCACAGTTTAAGATGAATAGATTAGGGTTATGCCAAGAAAAGATGGAGCAAAAGTCTCAATTTACAAGCTTCTGGAAATAGCAAAAGGAAAGCCTATTATTAATATGGGTGCGATCATGAAGGAAGCAAATAAAGCCGCAGCTGTTCAACATTTGCCAATAGAAGAATCTGTAAAAGAAGAATTGTTAAGTTATTTAGCTGCTAGAGAAATGAAAAAGTTCATCGGCTTATTAAAAGATCACTTTATAGCTCTTAACCCTGGTGAATTAAGAGAAATAAAAGATAAAAGACTTTATCTTGCTTTGCCTATTGGCGAAGAAGAAGAAGTAAGATCACCAAGGGCTATGTTAGAATATGCTGCAACTGGCAGGGTAGCTGAAAGCCTTAGAGCAAGAGATGTTGCTGTAGAAGACGTAATGTATGTTGCTATGGCTTTGGATAAAAGTGGAGAAGAAGCATATTTTAAAATTGATGAAAGCATACCAAAGTTAAAAGCGGTATTTGGAGATGATTTAAAATCCTTTGAAGGTTTTATTAAATCCTATGAGGCCGCCTACCCAAGTGAAAAAGACATAATATCTAAGGCTGCTGAATCTGTTGAGTGGAAAGATACGGGCAAAGTTTTAGAAGATCCTAGGTGGAGGGGTTTGCTAGCTGACCCTAGGGGAAGAGGTATAGTTGATCAGTTAATCTATCGCTATGAAGAGTTTAATGAAAAGTTCGAGGATGATTTTCCAAACAACATAGATGAGCTTTTACAAAAGGGGCTTGAGTTAGATTGTCCTTTATTTTTGGAAAAATTAGCATCGCTTAGAGATGAGGATCTTCCTGAGAAATGGCCGCGGTCAAAAGTAGTGAATTATGCAAGAGAGCATTACAAGTTAGATTTAAAATCAACTGGAGAAGCTGAATCTAATGGTAGAACGATAGACGAGGCTATGTTGCTCGCATTAGATGTCATCATAAATCCCGAGCGTAAAAAAAGAATAGAAGGAAGAAAAGATCTTCCTGATATAGCTTTTAGTGGCGAAGAGGCGGCAATTTCTATTAATGAGGCAAGAGAGGGCGTTGATAGAAGGTTTATACAAACTTTTCCTGAAGCATTGCAAGCAAAAGTCCAAGCTGCTTTACAAGAAGATTATCGCAGATCTAGAGAGTTTGCTTCCGATTATACTCTGCGACTGCTTGATCCAGATGATCCCAAGGGGTTTTATTTGGGTAAATTAACAAATTGCTGTCAGTCAATTGACGGAACCTCAAAAGAAGTTGTGGAATATGGCATGACTCAGCGTGATAGCGGTTTTTATGTAATTGAAGATAAAAGAGGAAGAGTTAGGGGGCAAGGTTGGGCTTGGATAAGCGAAGACGGTAAAAGTATTGTTATTGATAGTTTCGAGAAAGCAAGTCCCGAGGTAAGTGTGATCTTTGAAGTTATGCTTTCAAAATTAAGAGATAGGTTGCTAGAAGAAGGTTTCGAAAATGTGTTTTTAGGTATAGGTAATACAGTTGAAGAAATGCGCTTTGAAAAAACAAAGCTTTCGACAAGACGCGTTAGAATGCCTGTTAGAGAAGGATTCTTATTAAATGATAAGGGGCTTCTTTATGGAGACAGTTTAAACTCTTATGATTTATCTGCGCCTTCTATAGATGACAAATCTTTTTTTTATATGCTGATTAAAGAGAATAAGGTTGAGTTGTTTAGGGAGATCCTTGCTTCGACTAGAGATATTCACTCTCTCTCGTTAGGATACGCTCTCGATATTGCAGCAAGAAAAAAGAATAAGAGTTTTGTCAAAGAAATACTCAACTCAGAGAGAGCTATAAACTCAAGGCAATTAGGTGAGGCATTGATTATTGCTGTAGAGAAAGGAGACCTTGAATCTGCTGAGGAGTTTATTAGTTCAACAAGAGAAATTGACCCTCGCAGTCTTGGAAATGCAGTTAGAGTAGCGATGAAAAATGGAGAATTAAAATTTATCCATAAGATTCTTGTTTCAGGCAGGGAGTTACCTGAGCGCATAAAAAGTAGAGCAATTGATAGGTTGGAAGCTACACGAAAAGAGGAAAGGCCGTCGCTTAGTAGCGACCTTGCGGAAGCTGCAATGGGTGCTGGAGCATTAGCAAGGAAGTTAGGCGCAACTCCAGATGAATCTACGAGAGTAAGGCGTGGGGCTGCCCTTCCTAAAAAAAGAGGCGGTGAAATAGGCACCGGACTATAATTTCCACAACTAAACCAATGAGAAAGTTGCTTAACGATTAAAGCTCCTCTGGTGCTGGTTCAGTGCTATCAGGATTAGTAATTCCCAATAGCTGGCAAGCCGCGTCTATTTTTAAATCTTCGCATTTATGCTTTAAAGCTTTGTCTAATCTACTATTGAATTCTTTCTGAGAGTGCTCTTCAATATATCTTTCTGTTTCTTCAGCTTTTTTATTTATGTATTCTTCAGCGTCTTCAGCGGCTTCTGAAAGTTGAGTAGCAATTCTTAGTGACTCTTCGCTAACTTTATCACCAAACTTTTTTGCTTCTTCTTTTACTTGATCTCTAAATTTTGTCCATTTGCTCATGACGCCCTCATAAATAAATTCAGTTTATAAAGTAGGTGTAGCAGAAAAAATTTTTAGGGTAAATAAAAAAACCCACGACCGGAGCCGTGGGTTGGATTGATAAATAGGTGAAATTAATCGCCTATAAATCTTTTTCTATCAAGCTTACGCCTTCTTCTCTCGGATTCTTCGTCTTTACGCTTTTTCTTAAGAGATGGTTTCTCGTAATGCTTCTTGTTTTTGATGCATCTAAATACACCCTCTCTTTGCATGCGTTTTTTCAAAGCCCTAAGAGCTTGATCGACATTTCCAGCATGTACTGTAACTTGAATCAATGTAATTACCCCTTTCAGGTATTAAATTGTTAAAAACCCCATAAAATGGGTAGGATACTTATACACGAAAAATCAAGATTTTCAAAGAAAAATTGTTGTTATATAGGTATTTTATCTGTATATTCCGCGGGCATATAAATAACCCTTAATTTATTGAATTTGTATGTCGCACTCTGAACCTTCTAAACTCTCCGAGAACACCCCAAGACTTAATAAATTATTATCCAATATTGGAGTTATTGGTCACAATATATATAAATACACTCCAAGCTTCCAAGAGTCATCTATTACTTCCCTAAGTGGTGCCGCGTGGGAATCATCAATTGATCTTAAAATTGGTGAAGGATTAAGCACTAAAGAAATAAATAGAGATGCCCCAAAAGCTGCAGGAAATTATGTCCAGCAAGTTTTAGAAACTCCTTTAGGTCACACAAGATATGTCCATGATTCATATATGACCGCAAGCCAGGTTGTTAAAACGGCTTCTAAAATATCTTTCATGCAAACCCCTTATTGGGAATGGGCTGTAGAAAACGAGAAAAGCTTAGGGGGGCAAGGATTTATATATTTTGTAAACACTTTTTCTGAAGTGGGAGCAAGAAATATTCAGTTAGCAGGCAGAGAAAAACAAGATAAGCATTATCTACATGATAGCCATTATGAGCTAAAAGTAGTTAACGCTCAGATATCCTCTTTGGCATCCTTCGGAGATGACGAGGCTGTAAAATCTCTTGAAGATAGAAAAGCTAACATTTTAGAAAACAGAGAAGAGATTTATAGATCTTTCTCCAAGCAAGCTAATCAATCTCAAAATATTAAAGAGTTTACTTGTGCAGCGAAATTATTAGATTCCGTAGATAACAGCGCTACTTCAGGTGTGCATTTTGAAGCAGTAAACTTACTTGAAGAGAAATTCACTGGCTTTGCCGATGAAAGCGCAAGAAAGCCTATGTTGCAGCATTTTGTTGAATCGCTAACTTGGTCGAATCTAAGAGGGTCTTTTGAGTCATCTGCTTCTAAAAAATTTGCTGCATCCGCTACTCAGTATACTGTTGAAGCAGCTACAAGCGCTGTGACAGTGGCTACATTTGGTTTGAAAAGCGTAACTCATTTAGCTAGAGCAACATCTAATAATATAATTAGCACATTGGTTGCAACTCAGGGAGCTTTGCCTACTGAAAGAGTTATAGGTAGTAATATGAAAAAAGTTACTAGTTTTGGTACCATTAAAAAAGCATTGCCCGGCGGTTATTCTAATCAAGTGATTTCATGGACTGTAAATACTGCTGTGTTTACAATTTCTAATACTTTGATATCTCAGTTAATTGTTCCTTTTGTAAGAACTGTAGCAGAGAAATCTCCAGAAATTATCGAAACAATTCAAGGTGAGATTACTGAATTTACTTTTCATCCAATTGAAACTGCTGGTGGGTATGCAAAAGCCACTCAAGAAACAATTAATGAGCTGGGATCTCTTGCATGGTACGGAATTACCGCTCCTCTTGAAGTTGGCGCTTCAGCTGCAAGAGGAATTTATAACGTTGGTGAATCATCAGTTAAATTTGTGGCTGATTCAACCTCATATGTTGTTGAAGGCGGGGAGTCAGCTGCTAGTTCGGTGGTAGAGACTGCTAAAAACACTGGTGAGAAAGCTATAGAAGCTATGGAGCATGCTTATAATAAACCTGTAGAAGCTTCCGGCGAGGCGGTTAAGTCATTAGGAACATTAGCAAATATGATTCTTAAATTTGCAAAAAATCTTGGCGAAGAAGCTGGCACAGAAACTGTTTTAACAATGCAGTATTTAGCTAAAGCAATGATGGGAGTAACAACAGGTTCGACAAAAGTTTTCGCTTCCTTAGTAACTGACCCTGCTAAAGCCTTCAAAGATTTGCTTGATACGATGAAGCAATATTTTTGGCCTAAAGAGTTTGTTTTTGATCTTGAAGATTGCGCGCATACTTTGTTTGAAGACAGCCCAGAAGAATTGGAAAAGGTACTAGCAGCAATTCATGATAAACAGTCTAGCCAGACGTCTGAAAACGCTACTTCTGAAGGAGAAATGCTTTCTGGTATTGTTGGAGCTGATGGTATTGTTGAGATTCTAGGAGCCCAATAGGTTTCTTGCTCTGTAAAGTTAAATCTAGTAAACTTTCCGTGACAGTTACATATTTTGTATGACACTTGAGAAAACAAAACGAAAATTCTTGCTTGAAGTTCTAAAAGAGCTGCCATTCTCTGAGTGGGGTGTTCCACTTTTTCATAAAGCTGAGATAAATGCTGGCATGTCAAAGAATCAGCACGTCTTGCTTTATCCTGCTGGAGTCACTGACGTAGTTAAATCTTATGAAGAATATGCAGATGAATTGATGCTGCAAAAACTAGCTAAGGTTAAAGACTTTCAGAAGGCTAAAATCCGTGACAAAATTAAGTATGCAGTAAAGTTTCGTCTAGATAATAGTCTAAAGAATTCAAAGCTGATAATCGCTAAAACTAAAGATTATTATAAAGCGAGAATAAACAACTACCCAGAGGTGCTGCAAAGCTCATGGTATACAGTTGATAAAATGTGGCAATTTGCCGGTGATACATCGACTGACTATAATTACTATACTAAGCGCTCTCTTTTGTTTGGAGTGTATAACTCGACAATTCTTTATTATCTGCAAGATGAATCAAAAGATCATGCGGCAACTTGGGATTTTCTAGACAGTAGGATTAATGACGTGCTTAAGATCGGTTCGTTTAAAAAACATTTAAATATCTCTTCGATTTGTGATAACTTGCCTTTCGTCAGACAATTTAAATATTATCAATGAGCAATAAAATCTATCCTGAGGTAAGTTCTAATCCTGATTTTGCAGCGATTAGTAAGCAGATTCTTGAATATTGGCGTACTGAAAATATTTTCCAGAAATCTATTGATACCAGACCTAAGAAAATAAATGGCAAGGATAATGAGTTTATCTTCTTTGATGGGCCTCCATTTGCTAATGGCCTCCCTCATTACGGCCACTTACTTACAGGGTTTGTGAAGGATATCGTTGCGCGTTACCAAACTCAGAAGGGCAAAAGGGTTGAAAGGCGTTTTGGCTGGGATTGCCATGGCTTGCCAGCTGAGATGGGAGCGGAAAAAGATCTGGGTATTAATGGCAGGTTTGAAATCGAGAAATTTGGCATTGAAAAATTTAATAATCACTGCCGTGAGTCTGTTATGAAATATACCTCTGAGTGGCGTAAATACGTTACTAATCAGGCGAGGTGGGTGGATTTCGACAATGATTACAAAACCATGGAAACGCCTTATATGGAATCGGTTATATGGGCGTTTAAAGAGCTTTATAAAAAAGGCTTAGTTTATGAGTCAATGCGTGTGATGCCTTATTCTTGGGCGTGTGAAACTCCGCTTTCTAACTTCGAAACTAGGATGGATAATTCTTACCGTGAGCGTGCGGATAAAGCAATTACAGTTGGATTTACACTGAAAAATAAGCCTGCATCAGCCCCAGATGGTTTTGCTAAATATAAATTACTTGCTTGGACAACTACTCCATGGACGTTGCCTTCTAACTTGGCTTTAGCTATTGGAGACAAGCTTGAATATGTTGGAATTAGAAATGATAAAAACGAGCTTTTGATCCTGGCTAAAAGTGCTCTTGGTAAGTATAAGAAAGAGTTTGGCGAAGAGCCTGAGCTAGTTAAAATTTCGGCAAAAGATTTAGATGGTTTAGAATATGAGCCATTGATGCCGTATTTCAAAGGACATCCCAACAGCTTCAAAGTGTTTATAGCTGATTTTGTTGAGGACGGAGAGGGTACCGGTATTGTGCACATGGCTCCTGGGTTTGGTGAGGATGATCAAATTGTCTGTCAGGAGAAAGGAATCAAGCTTGTATGTCCGGTTGATAATGCTGGAAAATTTACTCATGAAGTATCTGATTATGAGGGTCTGAACATTTTTGATGCTAATGACCCAATTATTATAAAGCTTAAAGAGCAGGATGATTGGGTTAAAACGGAGCAATATTTACATAATTACCCACATTGTTGGAGAACGGATACGCCTCTTATATATAAGGCAGTGCCTTCTTGGTATGTTAAGGTAACTGAGATTAAAGATAAGATGGTTAAAAACAACCAAGAAATCAATTGGATTCCCGGTCACATTAAAGATGGTTTGTTTGGTAAGTGGCTTGAGAATGCTAGAGATTGGTCAATCAGTCGTAATCGTTTTTGGGGAACTCCTATTCCCGTATGGATTTCGGATGACCCTCGTTACCCTAGGATTGATGTTTACGGCTCTATTAAAGAGATGGAAGATGATTTTGGCGTAGAGATAAAAGATATTCACAGGCCATTCATCGACACTCTAACAAGACCAAATCCTGATGATCCTACTGGTCACTCAAATATGAGAAGGGTATCTGATGTATTTGATTGCTGGTTTGAGAGTGGTTCTATGCCTTATGCGCAAGCTCATTATCCGTTTGAGAATAAGGAAAAGTTTGAAGAGCATTCCTCTGCTGACTTTATTGTTGAATATACAGCTCAGACAAGGGGCTGGTTCTACACTTTAATGGTGTTATCTACAGCTTTGTTTGATAAGCCCCCATTCTTGAATTGTATTTGTCATGGAGTAATCCTTGATGAGGAGGGGCAAAAACTCTCTAAAAGGTTGAAGAATTATGCAGATCCTATTGAAATATATGAAAAATATGGGTCAGATGCATTAAGGTTTTTGATGGCTTCTTCACCTGTTATGCGAGGGCAAGAGCTACTGATTGATAAAGATGGGCAGATGGTAAAAGACGTTGTTCGCCTTAAATTAAAGCCAGTTTGGAATGCTTATAACTTCTTTACGCTTTATGCCAATGCTGATGGTATTAAAGCAGAAGAGATTAGTGACTCCTCTAATCAAATGGATCAGTATATTCTATCCAAACTTGCTATAACTCTTAGTGAGATTGATAAAGGTTTGGAAGAGCTTGATTTGCCTAGGGCTTGTGATGCATTCTTTATATTCTTTGAGACCTTGAATAACTGGTACATTCGCAGGAATAGAACACGCTTTTGGAGAAGCGAAAAAGACGAAGACAAGATCTTAGCCTATAACACCTTGTACACAGTGTTAATTAATCTGTGTAAAGCAGGTGCTCCTTTAATGCCGTTGATACTTGAAGAGATATATTTGAATCTTACAGGATCAAAGTCAGACAAAGACAGCGTTCATCTAACAAGCTTTCCCGATTATTCTATGTTCAAGATAAACAAGGAATTAGTGTTTGAGATGGACAAGATTCAAGACATTTGTACTGCTGCGCTTAATATTCGTAATAGGGAGAACGTAAGGATCAGGCAGCCTCTAGCTAAGGTTGTGGTGATTTCTAAAAATCTTGATTCATTATCTAGGTTTAAACATTTGATTGAAGATGAAGTTAACGTAAAGGATGTAGTTTTCGATAAGAATATTGAAAAATTTGCTGAGCTTAAATTAAAACTAAATTTCAAAGAATTGGGCAAACGTGTACCAGATAAAATTAAAAATATTATTGCTGCAAGCAAAAAAGGTGAGTGGAAACAAGATGGTGGCGAAGTTATCATTGAAGGAGTAAAGCTTGATAAGAACGAGTTTGAGCTCACTTTGGATGCTTTTGATAAATCTAACTCTGCCTCACTCCCTGATAATGATGCTTTAATTATGCTTGATCTAAATATCACTGAAGAGTTAAAGCTTGAAGGGATAGCGCGTGACTTTGTGCGTGCTGTACAGCAAGCTCGTAAGGATGGAGGATTAGATATCTCTGATCGGATCAAGATCTATGTTGTAAATAAAGGTGAGTTACTGCAACAAGCAATAGATAAAAACATCGATTATATCAAAGAGCAAGTATTAGCGAATGAGATTGAGTTCTCAACCTCCGAGGCTGATATTCATGCCTCAGTAAATGTACAAGATGTCGAATGTAAATTTTCTTTAGAAAAATGGAACGCAAAAAATTAGCGATTATTGGAAAGGGGGCCTGGGGAACGGCTCTTGGGTCTGCGTTTTCTTCTCATGAAGTAGAATATGTATACCGCAATGAGAGTTTGCTAGATAACGTGTCTTATATATTAGAAAGTGACTATGTTTTAATTGCTGTTCCTGCTCAGGCGAATAGAGATATTTTTACTTTAATTCAAAGTTATGTAAAGCAAGAGCAACCCATAATTCTTTGCTCAAAAGGCTTTGAGATTCTAACTGGTAAATTTCTTAGCGAGGTAGCACGAGAATATTTTCCAAAAAATGATATTTTATTTTTGGCTGGACCTAATTTCTCTGATGAAATATTGGATGGGTTGCCGGCAATTGCTACTTTAGCTTGCGAAAATAAGGAGCTAGCTGCCGAAGTTGCTGAAAATCTAAGCACAGATACATTCAAACTATATCCGACTGAAGATATTGTAAGTTCTGAGATTTTTGCTGCTTTGAAAAACGTTATCGCAATTGCTTGTGGGATTTCTATGGGTTTAAATCTTGGAGAGAATTTTAAGTCTGCAGTGATTACTAATATGATTTCTGAGGCGCTTGATTTAATTAGAGATCTCGGAGGTAGTGTTGAGTCGATAATCTCACCAGCTGGCATTGGTGATATTATCCTCACAAGCACTAGCGAGAAATCCAGGAATACAAGCTTTGGTAAATTGTTAGTGAATAAACCTCCCAAAAAATTCTTAGAAGAAAACACTGTGGAAGGCTATTTTACATTAGATAGCATTATGAAGATTTCTTCTGAGGTAGGTATTTCTTTGCCAATTGTTTCTTATTTGTATAAGGTATGTTATCAGAGGAAGACAGTTAAGCGTACCGAGTTTATAAGAACGATAAGTACAAGGAATGGATAAGCAAACAACGGTTCTAATCGCAGAGGATAATAAGCTAAACCTTGAGTTATTCACTGACTTACTAGAACTCAAAAATGCAAAAGTTATTCAAGTTGTTGACTGCAAAAAAGTTATTTCAGAAGCTAAAAAAACCAAACCAGATCTAATAATTAGCGACATTAGATTGGGAGTGTTTTCGGGTGTTGAGCTGATCAAACAAATAAAAGATCAAAAAGACCTTGCTGGCATACCAGTTATAGCAATCACCGCTTATGTTACAGAGGATGATAGGCAAGCTCTACAAAAAATAGGTTGCGACGAATATTTATCAAAACCACTCCCTGTGGATGATTTTTATAAAGTTGTATCAAAATATATCAAGATATAAATTTGCCAATTTATCTTTGATATCAATTGACATCATTCACTCAAGATAAGACAATCTTCTATTGGTGACATTTAGCAAAATCTTATGAACTTTAAACTAAACAGCTTATTGCATTATTTCTTTATTGCATTGTTGTGTTGGTCGGTGTTTGTAGTTAGTCCAAGTTCGCATGCAGATTTTATGGGTGCATGTAATCGCAGTAACAGTTCTGATGCTGATTATCCATCTGGCTCAGGTCCTGTAGATCCAAATCAGATGTCTAAGACTAGTCCTGTTTCAGTTCCTGGCAGTGGTGATACAAGCAAAAATAAATATGCCGCATGTAGCCCAAACGTAATCAAGTATGCTGGGACTCCTGCCTCATGTAAATCATCTGGAAGCTGTAAGCTCCCTGCCTGCGACATACCTGCGTCTAAAGACTCTCCGAGTTATAGCGATTGCCCTAACCCTAATAACCCACTCTTACCTGGTAAACCAATAAAATATCGTACGGGACAGACCACTAAATATGGCACCACATTCAAGGGCGCAGCAAATTGCGATATGAATTACATGGTAAATAATACTTGTACAAAGCTATCAATGAAATGTGGCAGTAGCAATAGCGGTGACTGCAAGGACTGGAGAAGCAAGTGCATTAAAGATGCCGTACTAGGAGAAACCAACTCAAATGACAAAACTTGTACTAATATACCTAACTATTTTGGGGAAGTGTTAAACACGATTACTACGCTTGGTATTTCTTTAGCTATGGTAAATAATTTTTCTTCTAACGTTGTTCAGCACGAGAATAGCTGTTTAAAAAGTAGAACAAAATTACAAGAAGGTGCATTTCTTGATATGGATTCGTTCCTTAGTAACGACAAGATCTGCCCCCCTGGAATTGATAAAAAACAATGCGTTAAGGCAATCTCTTTAGGTTACGGAATCTCTAATGGTAGTACAGATTGTCAAAAACATCCAAAATCTTGCTATGAGCCCTTATTTGCTGAGCCCCCAAGCAGTGCTTCTTTCGGAAGTGTTATTGCTGATTGCTCTGCGGCTCTTCAATTTATTGGAAAAAATTCTTCGGCTTGTAAAAATAGCATTTGGAAACATAGAGATGCTATTAAACACTATGCTGAGGCGTCTTGTGCAAACCAATGCAAGTTTGGTGGAAATTGTTCTTCTTCGTGTGCAAGTAATATAGAAAGTAGGATAAAGAACGCTTTGAATGGTAATGATTACATGGCTGATGCGGGATATCGACAGACCAAAGGAGGCGCCAGCGGATTACAGTTTGCTCAATATGTGAAGGGTCAGATTGAGGGTATGCTAGGGTTTAATCAGAAATACCTAACTAAAAACCCTTGTAAATCGCTTCCAAATTATAATAGGCCAGCGATGGATAAAGATGGCAATATGCTGAAAGGTCAATGGGGTGAAACTTTATATTGCCCACTTACTAGCTGCAACCTTCCCACAAATCATATGTTTGTTAATTACGATGATGCGGCGGGTTACATGGATACGAGAATCAAAGATGATAAGGGAAACGTAATTGCTGGAAGTTATACTGTTTTTGGAACAGACAGCAATTTAGCAATCAGAACTGGACAAACTCAAGGGGCTGGTTGGAATAATATAATTAGTATACGTGCAGATGCATTTGGACCAGAGGTATGTGTGAGTATGCTTTATACGCTTGGATACTCTAAAATAGCCTGTAAACCAAAAATTATGCCAGTTACAAAATGGCCTAAATTTCAGCCAAAATGTGTAAGTCCAGCATGTAGCGTTTCTCAGAACCAGAATGCAACAGGTTTAGATTTATGGCAGTCTCCTGCATCGTTTAATTCATTTTCGGCTACAGTTGTGCAGTGTTTTACAGAAACTGTGAAATTACTGATGCAAGGAAATCCTAAGGTGGAAGGTTGTGGTACCGGAGCCATCCCAAAATTCCAATATAATATGAGGCAGATGGTAAAGGCAGCCCTGACTTTATATGTAATTCTTTTAGGCATCTCAATAGCTATTAGAGGTGAGCTTCCACAAAAATCTGAAATCTTTTTGTTCATAGCCAAGTTTGCATTCGTTCTGTGGGCTGGAGTTGGTACATTCACTGACCCAGAAGAAGCAAGTTCATCTTGTATAGGAAATAAATGGTGTCCAACTAATGGGCTAGAATATATTTATAACTCAGTAATTATATTCCTAGAGAACATGCCATCTATGATTATGTCTGCGGTGTGTAACCCAGAACAAGGTGATAATTGCATATGTCATTATCCACCAAGCGACTACGCAGATGGTTACTCTTACCTATCCTTATGGGATTCTATAGATTGCCGAATCTCTTATTATATGGGGATGGCCTCGCCAACTATAAATGGCATACCTAGTCCTGGTGCCTCAATGATATCAAACACTTTAATGATGGCTTTTCCTTTACTGTTTGCATTTCAGATAGCATCAATCTTATTAATAGTGTGTTTTGTGATACTGCTTATTTCAATTACACTTTCATTTATCAATATATATTTACTATCAGTACTAAGCATAACAATTCTTGTGTATATTGGGCCGCTATTTATCCCAATGATTTTATTTAAAAATACTAAGTCAATGTTTGATAGTTGGGCGAACCTGCTTATAGGCTATGCTTTACAACCAACAATACTTACGGCCTTTGTTGCTATGATGATAGTAATTTTTGATAACATCATATATGCAGATTGTATTTTTGAAGAAATAGATCTTGGTGCGCATGGACTGATAGGAAGTGGAACAAAATATTGGATAATTAAATGCTTAGCAAATGGGGGGACAGGCTGTGTTTGTTCAGAAAGTTGTAAAAATAGTCTTGGGTATTTATTGGCTACATCAGGTCCTGGTGGATCTAGCAGTCTGATTCCATGGCCAACACCAGATGTAAATATTTTTAGCTTTTGGGAATATACAGCTTTAAGTCAGCTTTATGCCCTTAAAACCGCGCTATGGCAAGGAGTGCTTTTTGCATATTTGTTCTATTATTTCTCGCAGCAGCTTGCTAATTTTGCTGGTGATTTGACTCAAAGCTCAAGTTTAGGAGGGCATGCAATTAAACCTACAGCGGTTGTAGATGCGGCTGTGTATGCAGCCAAGATTGCGGCTAAAGCTGCTTATGCATATGCAACTGGTGATGCGTCTGCATTAAAAGAAGAGGGCAAAAAAATAGCGCGAGAAGCCGTTGAAGAAGCGAAAAAAGAGGTAACAAAGCCAATGAATGTTATGAAAGATGCTGGTAAATCAAGCGGGGCCGCTGCTGCTGTTTCAGATGAAGGAGATAAAGGGGGTAAAGGAGATGGTGGAGGTAAAGGAGATGGTGGAGAAGGCGGCGGCGGAGCTTCTAGGGATGGCTCTTCTGGTGCATCTGCTGCTGTTACAAGTGAAGGTGGAGGAGGAGGGTCAACCCCTCGTCAGAACTAAGTTAAGCTTACTGCCTTTTTATATTCTTTGATTAAAAAATTAGTTATATTGCCAATTTTGAAATTATTCTTTTCAATCTGGATCACAGGAATAATTTCAGCTGCAGTTCCAGTGAGGAATACTTCATCGAAAGATTCTAGGTCGTCAGGATGAATTTTAGCCTCTTCTACCTCAAAACCTTTATCTTGCGCTATCTTAATTACTGTTTGTCTTGTAATTCCGTTCAAGAAGCAATCAGCTATTGGTGTATAAAGCTTATTGTTTTTTACTGCAAAAAAGTTTGAGCTCGATGCTTCAGCTATATTCCCTTCGTGATCTAAAAGCAAAGCGTCGTCTAAACTTCTTTTTTCTGCCTCATGCTTTGCTAAAGTATTTATGACGTATCCTCCTCCAATTTTGGCTTGATAAGGAAATGAGTTGCCTGGTGCTCTTCGCCATTTTGATATACCGAGCTTTACACCTTGTTTTTGATTCTTGTCATTGTAGCTCTCTCCAACGTTCCAAACAGAAATGATGATGTTGATTGATGTTTCTTTTCCAAAAACTGTTAGGTCCTCACTTCCTCTCCAAGCCATAACTTTCATATATCCAAAATTAATATTATTTTTTTGAACGCAAGTTTTTTTCGCTTTCTCAATCTCTTCAAGCGTGAAGTCTATATTCATATTCATTAGCTTCGCGCTATGAAATAGTCGTTTGCTGTGCTCTAGAGATTTAAAAATTACTCCATTATAAACCCGCTCTCCTTCAAATATAGAGCTTCCATATGACATTCCATGATTTAGAGGGTGAATTTTAACTTCTGACCACGGCACAAGTTTTCCGTTATACCACAAGTAGCCATCGCGCTGATCAAAAGGAATTCTGCTTTTCATTACACATTTTATATTTCTAATGAGAATATAAAATAAAACTGTTATAATGAAAGGGAAAATATACTGGGTCATGAAATATGTCGGAAAGCGGAGCTGGTAGGGGTGCAAAACTAAATAACGCTGCTTTATTAGATCAAAATGAAATTGATGTTGAGGAAAAAGTAAAGGATTACTTAGGGAGCAGTGTGCCACCTGATTCTGATGAAGTGACTGCTGGCGCTGGTGAAATTATTAAGGATGCCTCAAGAGCATTAAGTGGCATGACAGCTATTGCAGAGTCATCTTATGGAGATGAAACGAAAAGAATGTATAGTGCTGCAATCTACGAACTGCAAAGAGCAAGAGATGCAAAGCAAGGAATTAAGTGGAATTTATCAGAACCTCATAGAGATGGCACTAGGTCTCTCATTAGGGACGCAAGATCTATAACAGGGGGTATCGACACCAAAAGCCCCGAGTCATTTGTTATAAGTTATCTTAATGTAGCAAGAGCTGCTGAAGTTATGCTTGACCAAACTGCAGATATTAAAGGGGTTAGTTCCGAAGAGGTGCAAATCAAGAGAAAGCAGATCCGCCTACGTTCTGCTGAGTTACTAAAGCAACTTGAATCTTCTGCTAAAATTGGCAAGGAAGTAATCCAAGATTTGAATCAGCAATTGGTAACTGATTTATCAAGCATAAAAGGTGCTGATGGTAAGTCGGTTTTTAAAGATACAGAAAAAACTCTAGATAGAGCAAAATCTTTAACACAGTTAGATGATGAGCATTTTCATACAACTACCATATCTACGGCAAAAGACTCAGAAGGAAGAGATAAAACAGTTGTAGAGTCAGAAGTTATGTGTCTTGGCAGCACAGAAGAGATGAGAACAATGTATGAAAATATTGCCAATGGAAGCAAGCATCCATCGTGGTACACAAGATTAAAACCTGAGCAGCAGAGGTTAGTAAAGAAATACGCAAAAGAATTAGGAGAAGGTAAGAAAATTTTATCTTCTCAGATGTTCAACTTCGTACCAGGTATGAAAAATGCTTATTTGAAAGTGGTTTCTGTAAAAAAAGAAGGGGAGCCTCTAAAGCTTAAAAAAGTTGCAAAAATTCTTCATTGCGGAACTCCAAGTTTTCATGGAAAATCTGATAAAGCAGCAATGACAAAATGGACTATCGCTCAAGCGCGAAGTTTTGCTGATAGAGGGGATGGCAAAAGTTTAGAATTTGCTTTGCATACATTAAATTCAGGAACCCAACCAACGGGACCTGAAAGCGAAATTGTTAGAGAGCTTATGGCGGCTGTTGCTCCATCCGCAGGCAAGAAATCAAATGTTGAACTGGATAGGTCTGCCGTTAATTTCTTTAGGAGGATGTCACAATCTTCTCATGGGTTTACTGATAGTGGCTTAAAAAGATTAGCAACCATTATTAAAACTGAGGGAACAAAATTGCCTGCTGAGCAGTTTGCTAAAGTGACTACTATAGCTAATTTTGTTGAGCATGGTGAAACCATGCCGTGGTACCAGCAAATCTTTTTTAGAAGCGATAAATTAAAAGCAAAAGAAGCTATCAAAGATTTAATTACTAAAGATCCTGAGCTTGCTAAGATAGCCTCTGCTGGTTTTAGGCTTAAAGAAGCAAGGGAATCACAAAAAAGCTGGTTTTCCTTTAGGAATACAAACTTTGACATCTCGACTTCTGCAAGCTTAGTAGATCATGCTATTAATGTTCATGGTGCAGCTGGTGAACCAAAAAGAAAAAAATTCTATTTCTGTAAAAGCGGTAAAGATAGAACGGGAAGCGTTACGTTTAAAAGCACCCATATAGCTTTATGTGATACTCTTGGGTTCACGACCGCTGCTCTTCAAGGTGGTGATGCAGCAAGAGATGCTGCTAGAGGTGCAAATGACAATATTGTAAGGTTAGCGGACGCTGGTAGCGCTCAATTTATGGCGGGAGTAGCGGGTGCAACTGTCGGGTCGCATGGTATATTGCCTCATACTCCGAAGCAATTATTTACATCAGAAGAGCAATCCTTAGTAGCTGATCGCTTAGGTCTTAAAACTTCCAAGCTTAACAAAGTAAAAACTCGCAAAACATGGATTAGTAGAGACAGTGTAGCTGAAGATATTCTTAGGGCAGCGCAAGAAGCTGGTAAGCCAGCCAGAGAGGCTATGGCTGCTGCAGCTGATGAAAACAAGTTTGAAGTTGATAATCCGTTACATGCAGCAAGAAAAAGTGGTAGAGGTCCGCGCGCTAGATGACAGTAAGACAACTTATTTATGCACCTGATCATATCTTTTCGCAAAAGGCGAAGTCTGTTGATAAAGTGACGGATGATATTCGCAACTTAATCGACGATCTTTTCGACACCATGGAGTTTGAAAAAGCAGTTGGCATGGCAGCAACAATGATTGGTGAAATGAAACGTATTATTGTTGTAAACTTATGCCCTAATGGAGTTGATGATAAGAGGTCTTTCATTAATCCAGAAATTACTTGGAAATCAAAAGAAACTGAAACTCACACAGAGGCTTCAATTTGTTTTCGCGGCATTGATGCTAAAATCACTCGACCTAATAAAATTAAGATTAATTACCTAGATTGTAACGGTAAGCAACAAGAAGAGGAGGCCGAAGGTTTTCTTGCAACTGTTATTCAGCACGAGTGTGATTATCTCGATGGTAAGGTTTTTCTAGATTATCTTTCTAAAATGAAACGAGAGATGCTTGTGAAGAAGATGCAGAAATTTATAAAGGCGCATCCTCCGCATATTCATAATGCATCTTGCAATCACTAATTTGGAACTTGGGTAATCTCCATTTCTCTGCGTGCTCTTCTTTTGTCATAAATAGAAAGAACAGAAAGGCCGATAATTGCCATAGTCATCATCACAGGAATCGAAGAAACACCGTAATTTAGCGCAGATACATTTTCTCTGCCTCCAAAGTAATCGATTACTACGCCAATCACTGTGTGAACAAGATAACCAAAAGACATGATGATCATATTAGCGGCAGCATTTGTTAGACTGACCACATGTTCTTTTACATATGTAGAAGCTTTGTAAATCACAATAATCTGATATGCACAGCAAATTCCAATCGTTACAAAAGTAACTGAGATTGCCTGGACATTAAGTTTGCTAGATAGAAATAGAATGTAACCAAGCGCCATAATAACACCAGCTGCTATTGTGGTGCCGATATATTTACCTGTTTTATCGGCTATATAGCCAATCATTGGTGCGCCAATACTCATCCCAATGAATATAAGTGATGGTAGGCTTGCAGAAATTGTTTCACCCATATCGTAAACATTCCTTAGATAAATAGCGCCCCACACATCAGCAAAACCTTCAAGAGGGCCGACCATAAGTCCACCAAGCATGCAAATAGCAATCACTCTTCCATTCATGAGCACTGACTTTATATCATCAATTACACGCGTATCACGTTTTGCTTTGATCTCCGGAACAATAAAATAAGTAGCAGCTGCAAGAACAAGACCAAGAACTGCAAATATATTAATAACAGATTGGTAACCAAATTCTTCTGTCATAAATGTAACAGGGCCACCACCATAGATTGCTCCAAGAAGACCAATTGTCACTGACCAGCCAAGCATTCTCGTAAAAATCTTTTCATCAAAAGCCAGTCTAATAATTTTAAATGTCCCAAGAATAGCGGCTGAAGAACCAATACCTGTAAGTACACGTCCAGCGATAGGCATAGCCCAGTAATCACTAAATACAATGGGAAGCTGCCCTAGAACAGTAAGTAGAAGACAGATTGGCATGACTTTTTTTGGGCCAATACGGTCAAGCATAATTCCTAGTGGGAGATGGGCTGCTGAATATCCTATATAATATAAGCCAGAAAACTGACCATAGCTTGATGCATCAAAATGAAATTTCTCCATAATCTCATCGATCATCACTGATGGCATCACACGTAATATATACTGGTAGGCATAGAAAATTGAAGCCAGAATCCAGATGGTATATGCGGTTTTGCGTGATTTAATCATTTTTCAGTAAATTTTTTATACCTTGATATAAACTATATGTCCTAAAAAATCAATCTAAGTGGCTTGATTTATTATTATATTTCTGTAATATTAACATTTATTAATAAAAAAAATAATAGGAGGCGAGATGTATAGATTTTTCTTATTACCAGGAGGATGTGTTGATACTTCTGATCCAAATAAAATTCATAGTCTAAGCGATGTATTGTCAACTCTATTTGAGAAAGACATCATACTTAAAGACATTCTTGCTTTATCAGCAGATAAAGACAAACTTGATGGGATTGCAGCAGAAATGGCTTCAAGGTTGCTTGGACAAGGAATTGATGTATCTCAAGCTCCTTACTCTGTTATAAAGGTTGATGATACTGGCGTTGACCACTCTTGGTTGTTGGAGTTAGGTATAGAAGTTTTTGAGGAAGGTAATGATGATGCGAGCTCCACTAGCACTATTCCTCATTATGAGGGTAGTAATTACAAATTCTCAGAGGACAAAGAAAGCGCAGATAAAGACGAGCCTGAGGAGGATAATTCAGAAGTATCTGTCTCTTTTCCTGCCGGAATGCCATTATATCCTGGACAACCAACTGCTGCTGAGCAAGCGGCTTTAGAAATGTTGCATGGAGAAGGAGATTATGCTAGAGGCGAAGCTGAGGGGGCTTTTTATTTAGTAGAATTTGGCAATCAGTTATCATTTAATTTAAATGGCGAAGTTGATTTCAAAGATCCAGGACTTGTAGGGCTATTTAGTAATTTTCATGGATAGTTAAGCTTTGACATGTAAGTCTATTCGCTTATTATATCCTGAAAAGAAACAGATGCCTCTTTCTGGGAGAGGAATAAAGGTTACATTTAAATAAAAACCAATGATCAGAATCCAAAATCTTTCCATGCATTATGGAGAGAAGCTTTTATTTACAGATGTAGACTTGGCTTTAAAGCCGGGCCATAAATACGGCCTGGTTGGACCTAATGGTGCTGGAAAGTCAACCTTCGTAAGAATTTTGCTTGAAAAAGAATATCCAAGTTTAGGCGAAATCACTAAACCTAAAAGATCTCAAATTACTTCTTTGGAGCAAGATCATTACAAATATGAGAATAACCGCATCATAGATGTTGTTCTTATGGGAAAACTAACTTTATGGGAAGCTATAGATTCTAAGCATAAGATATTGGAAAAAGGTGATAATATTACCGAAGAAGATTGCTATAAGCTTGGTGATCTAGAAAATATTATCGCTGATAATGATGGGTATAGCGCGGAATCTGATGCCGAAATTATTCTTGAGGGGCTAGGAATTGACCCAAACTATCATAGAAAATCACTAAGTACCTTGTCTGGAGGGCTTAAGCTTAGAGTTTTGATGGCTAAATGTTTGTTCGCAAACCCAGATTATATGCTTTTAGATGAGCCAAGTAACCATTTGGACATTGTTTCTATTAAATGGCTAGAGAGTTATTTGATCAATTCATATAAGGGGACGTTGATTCTTGTGAGTCATGATCACGAGCTTATAAACAATATTTGCGATAAAATTCTTGATATTGATTACGCTGAAATCAGGGAATATACAGGTAATTTTGATAAGTTTCTTACTCAGAAAAAGCAAATAGAAGAAATTAAGATTGCGGAATATCAAAACAAATCTAAGCAGCTAGAGAAAGCTAAAAGGTTTATTGAAAGATTTAGAGCCTCTGCTACACGTTCTAGACAGGCGCTATCAAGAGAGAAGCAAATTCAAAAAGTAGAATTGCCAGAGTTGACTCCATCAAGCAGAAGGGCACCAAAAATCAAGTTTATTCAAAAAGGAAAAACTGGAAAAATTGCTCTGGACGTAAAACTAATCTCTAAATCATTCAAAGAGAAAGAGATATTTAAAAATGTGAGCTTTAGATTAAATAGGTCTGATAGAGTGGCTATTATTGGTAAAAATGGCGCCGGTAAAACCACTATGCTTAAATCTATCCTGGGTGAAGAAAGGCTTGATTCGGGAGAAATTGTATTTGGTGCTGGAGCTAAAATTGGTTATTTCTCGCAGGATCACCATGAGCAACTTAAAGATGATTGTAACGCTTTAGAATGGCTACTGAATAATTGCTCTAATGTTGCCGAGAATGAGGCGAGGTCTGTGTTGGGGCAGATGCTATTTGCAAAAGATGAGGCTCTCAAAAAGATTTCAGTTTTAAGTGGTGGTGAGGCTGCAAGGTTACTTATGGCTAAGCTGATGCTAGAAAAACCTAATGTTATCATTCTTGACGAACCTACAAACCATCTGGACATTGAAACTATTCAGGCTCTACAGAGAGCTCTAAGGGCATATGAAGGCACAGTTATATTTGTAAGTCATGATAGAAAATTTATTAAGTCCATTTCTAACAGGCTTATTTACCTTGAGAACAAGAATATAGATGATGTCCACATTGACGTTGATAAGTTTTTAGAAGAAAAATTCGGTTAACATATTAAGGCTCTTGTTGTATACTGAGCCTACAATTTAGGTTTTACTCATGAATATACCTCCGCGAAGCACAGTCGGATTTTTTTTATATTTTCTTGGTCGACATAAATTATTAGTTGCTTTGTTGCTTATCACCGGCATTGTCTACGGTGTGTTTACTACGGGCACTACTTACATGATTAAGTTGATGGTTGATGTTATCTCAAGCGATGATACGACGCCAAACAACATTGTTGAGTTGATAAAATATCCAGCTATTGCTTTTCTAGTTTTGCAATGGCTAGAAGTAGTTAACTTTAGAATTACTGATATTACCAAGTTAAAGCTTTTTCCAGCTGTGAGGAAAGATATTCACAGCTACAGCTTCAAGCATTTAAGCAAGCAATCATATAGCTACTTCCAAAACAGCTTTGCTGGTAATATCTCAAATAGACTATCAGAACTAATTAACGGGTTTGTTTCTATATTGCAGATGGCAGATGAAGTTTTCGCTTCAGTTGCCAAATTAATAATATCAGCAACTATGCTGATTTATGTGAAGGTGTATTTTGGCATTTTCTTGTTTGTTTGGGCTGTGTGCTTAATCTTGTTGAGCAGCTTGTTTACGGGATCTATTATAAAATTATCAAAGGAGTTTTCTGCATCTAAATCTCATCTTGGTGGGATTATAGTTGATAACATTACGAACATTGTCAACGTGCTGTCTTTTGCTAATAACAGATATGAAAACCAGGTGAGCCAAAGGGTCCTTAACAAAACAGTAGATAAAGACCAGCAGATGCAATGGAAGATTATTCATATGCGGATGTGGCAAGATTTGACTTTTATGTTCATGATGGCTGCTATGCTTGGTTTTTGTATATATTTTTACAAAAGATCAATGATTACAGCAGGGGATTTTGTTTTAGTAATGTCATTATCTGCATCGGTTTCACAAAATATGTGGTGGATTGCAAACCAGTATGCGTCACTGTCTGAAAATATTGGTAAATGCTCGCAGGCTATTTCTATTATAAATACGCCAATTGATATAAATAATAAACCAGGTGCTGGTGATATCAAAATCACAAAAGGCAAAATTGAATTCAGAGACCTTACTTTCTATTACCAAAAGAAGAGATCTTTATTTGAGAATAAGAATATTACAATTGAATCCGGTGAAAAGGTTGGTCTTGTTGGTTTTACTGGAAGTGGTAAAAGCTCATTCATTAATTTGATTATGCGGTTTTATGACCCAGTTAGCGGAGGTATATATATTGATGATCAGAATATTGCTGATTACAAATTAGAGTCACTAAGAAAGCAAGTGGCAATTATTCCACAAGACACAAGCTTGTTTCATCGAACTATAATGGAGAATATTAGGTATGGTAATATTCAAGCAACTGATGCACAAGTTAAAAAAGCTGCCAAAAATGCGCATTGCGAAAGTTTTATCAATGAATTGTCAGAGAGGTATGACACATTTGTGGGTGAAAGGGGGGTCAAGCTTTCAGGTGGACAAAGACAGCGTATAGCAATCGCCAGGGCCTTTTTGAAGAATGCGCCAATTATCATTCTTGATGAAGCTACTTCTGCGCTTGATTCCATTACCGAGAAGAAGATTCAAAAGAGCCTTGATAAGCTAACTACAGGAAGAACCACAATTGTAATTGCGCATAGACTCTCTACGTTATCTGACATGGATAGAATCTTGGTGTTTGATCAGGGAAAAATCATTCAGGATGGATCTCACCACAAGCTTATTCGAGAAAAAGGCCATTACAAAAAGCTATGGGAAATGCAGGCTGATGGATTCTTACCACAAAATACTGACCAGGCTCTAGGCATGGAGGAAAACTTACAATGAGTTTGCTTCCAGCAAAACAATTAAAGGAATTAGAGACTTGTCTGAATTTTTTTAAAATGGAAGAGCTTAAAGAACTTAAAGATAAATATTCAATTAAAGCTTCTGGTAAAAAAGGTGAGGTGATTAAGGGTATTTTAGCATTCTTCTCTGGTGATACTGTTGCAGCAAAGGCAATACCTAAAGCATCAATTGCTAAACCCGAAGACAATCTGTCACTTAATTCAGAAGCTCTTATTCTCAAAAATCTATATAAAAACAATGATGAAACTAGAGAGTTTATGAAGCAACTAGCTGGTGAAGATTTTCATTTTACTGCAGCTGGACAGGATTGGATTAAGAATAGATGGATGGAAGGTAACCCGCCAACATATAAAGAATTCGCTGAATTTTGGAAGGGATATAAGGTTTCTAAGAAAGAGAAGCCAAAAGATGAATGGGCCTATTTGAATTTTATTCAGCAACAATCTAAACTAAATTCTAAGCTTTCTATGAATAAGATAAAGGCAAAATGGGCTAAGCATCGTATGGAGCAAGTAAATAAAGCAAAAGAAATTATTAGAAAATATGCAGTATAAGATCAAAAAATATAAATATTTACATGATTCAGAATATAGGGTGATTGACAGAGGAGTTTACAATCACGCGCTGACATTTCATAACTTTCCAAGATCAAACCATTTTGGTTTTGTTGCGCAAGATGAGGAGGGGCAATTAATTGGTGGGCTTTACGGTGCAACTTTCTATAATAGCATGAAGATTGATCAACTTTGGGTTGATGAGGCAATGCGTCACAAAGGTATCGGTTCTGAGCTTGTTAAGCACGCAGAAGAACTTGCCCGCGAAAAAGATTTAGATTTGATCGTTCTAGATACTATGACTTGGGAAGGACCTAATTTTTATCCTAAGCTTGGGTTTGAAGTTAAAGGCAAGATTGATGGCTTTGCCAAAGGAGCTGAGCGGTTTATCTTTGCTAAAAAACTAAAATAACCCGCTCGTTAAATTATTTATATTATCCAGAAGCTACGCAGGCTAGTCCTTCTGTGCCATCACAAGCGCCGCTTAAAAAAGAAGTTGCAGCGTCTCCTGATAACACTTCTCCGCTCGCAAGAGTTATGCTGGCAAGCTTGCCCATTAAACCAGAAGCTAAGCTAATAAAGCCATTATCCTGATTATATCTAACATCTTCCTCGCCTGTTATCTGTGCATTGAAATCCATTTTCATCGCACTAAATGAGATAGCCGTTACTCCTTTATCGTGAAGGGTTTTTTGTGTATTTTGAGGATATAATAAATTGACTGCAAAAGGTCCCACTGCAGCAACAATTGGAACTATAACCGTTGCCACTGCTAAAACTTTCAGCTTGCAGTCTAGAAGGTTTTTTTGAATTTGCTTATAATCGATGTTACACATAACACGCCTCTAAATAAATTATAAAGGCGTAACATACAGTATCTTTTATTAATTACAAATAATTGCTATATTGAATTTGGGTGCCTGAATTCATAAGAAAAAATGTCTACTAAATTAACGAAATATCCAGAAGGCGGAGTTAGAGAACTGCTACATTTATCAATTCCGATGATATTGTCTGCTTTGTCATCTAATTTCATGATATTTATAGATAGGGCGATGCTAGCGCATTATTCACTTGATGCAATGAATGCAGTAGGGGCTAGCTCTACAACTTTCCTGGTGTTTAGCTTAACGTTTTTATCGATTACATCTATTGCTGAGGTTTTCGTAGGGCAGTTAAACGGTAGGAAAGCATATTCAAAAGTATCAGTGCCAGTGTGGCAAATGATATGGCTAAGTTTATTTTCAGCGCTAGTTTTCATTGGTGTTTCATTATTTGGAGCTAACTATATCATTCCTCAAAAGCTGCATCATTACGGTGTGCCTTATTTTAAAATAATGATGAATTTTGGTTTTTTAGCACCTTTAATTGCTGCTGTATCAAGTTTTTTCATTGGAACTGGCAAAGCAAAAATCATTACTTGCGTTGTTTTGTTTGGGAATATAATCAACCTTGTTTTAGATTATCTGTTAATTTTTGGAATAGGGGATTATCTATATCCAATGGGATCTATAGGTGCAGCTTATGCAACTGTTGCTTCTCAAGTTATTCAGGCTTTGCTTTTGTTTTTAGTGTTTTTTAACTCTGCAAATAGACAGAAATATAAAACATTAAATTGGAAATTTAATAAACATTATTTTAAACAATGCTTTAAAATTGGCTTCCCTGGAGCTATTAGCCATGCGAGTGAAATAGCATCTTGGGCTACGCTATACTATTTTGCTACTTTGGCTGGAAATTTCTATCTTACCTCTTTATCTATTGGACAGAATGTTTTTGTATTATTCATGTTTACAATTGATGGCCTAGAAAAAGGGATTATTTCCATATCATCTAATTTAATAGGTAGTAAAAAATATTCCTTAATTCATAAAATGCTAGACTCATCATTTAAAGTTTATTTAGTGGTAATGGCTTTGCTTTCTGTTCCGTTACTAATATTCCCAGAGTTAGTAATTAATCTTTTTGATGTGAGTGACTTCAAGGGCATTAACAAGAGTCAGTTAATTACCTATCTCACTTATACATTGATGTTTGTTTGGCTCTATTTCTTAATAGACAGTTTAGTGTGGATTTATGCTGGGGTTCTTACGGCAGCTGGAGATACTAAAATCATCATGGTTGCAAACTCAACATGCAGTTGGTTGTTTGGTACAATTCCATTTTATTTCTTGGTTAATAAATTTAACCTTCTGAGTCCTTCGTATACTTTTGGGATACTTTGTGCCTATGCCACAATTAATCTAGCAATTATCTACTATAGATTTAAATCCTCTGTTTGGAAGCAAATTAAAATTAACTAGGGGGTGTTAACCTATTGCTTCTGAGGTGATATAATACGAATTATTACCAGTGAATGGAGGCTTTATGGTAACTTTATTTGCATCTATAGTGGGGTTTATCTCTTCAATAATGCCAGATATTCTTAGATCATTTCAGGATCAGCGCGATAAAAAACATCAACTTAATGTTATTGAACAACAAATACAGGCATACGATAAAGGGGTGACAACGGATTTTGAGGCTTATAAAATCAAGTCAGATAATGAAGAGGCTAAGAATTTATATTCAACCTATAAAAGCGGTGTAAAATGGGTTGATACAATTAATGCTTCAGTAAGGCCATTACTGGCTTATGCATTTTTCTCATTATATGCTTATATAAAATTTAGACAATTTAAGTTGCTTAGGCACAGCGAAGATATCCAGAACTATATCGAACAATTATGGACGGTTGACGACCAAGCTATTTTTGCGGGAATTATCAGTTTTTATTTTGGTCAGAGAGCTTTTATTAAAAGAATGACATTCGCTAAAATTGGTGGAAAATAAATTAAATTCCGTCTTCAAGCTCCTCGCTTGCAGAACCACCACCAGATGCGCCAGCAAGATAACTAAACCCCATTGTAGTGGCGGCTGCGACAGCTGATAGTCCTAAAGCTGTTTTTGTTTCATGTTCGTATACAGAGAGCCTGTCAGACAAACCTTTTGATTGAGGAGATAAGTTGTAAATAGCCGCTAATCCCCCTAGGGCTCGAGTCAATAAATGACCACCTTCAAAAAACTGGGCCGGATCTAGGCCTAAAGCATCGACTATCTTATCTAAATCATAGACTCCAATGGTATTTTCTGGGTCCTCAATAAAATTACGAGGATCAGGCTTTGTTTCAGCAACCTCATTAAACTCATCAAATAAAGTACGAGCTAATGGAGTTTTTGATTCAATAATAGTAGGGTCGTCGCCAGGAAGGGGGGCTTCCTGACGACGCTCAGATAAAATTGGCATTTTTTTTTGAAGGCTCCTCAAATATAATGCTAGTTATTAGCCAGCATCAGCTTGGTTGCCAAGATTCCCAGCTAAATCCGGGAAGTCTTCACCGGCAGCTGGAACACCTGCAGGGCCACCTTCAGCGGCAGCTTGATTAAAAGCTCCTAGAAGGTTTATCGCTACACCAGCAACAGCTTGAGCAGCTGCAACTCCTACAGGAGCATGATTATTACCTGGAGAACCTCCTTGAGGTCCTTGATTTTGATTTCCAAACATATTTCCACCTTTGTTTGATTGTTAAAAAAATTATCCTAAATCAGATCCTTCGATTTTTGCTTGCATAGACGCTATAATTCCAACAATGGCAGCTGAAGCAAGCTCGATACCGTGTAACTCGGCATGAAAAGCTAAAGCATAATCGTGATCATTAGTAGTGTCAGTTCTGTAAGCAGCTCCACCGCCACCTGCAGCACCAGGAGCAAACTCAGCAGCATGATCGCCAAGGAATCCTTCAGCCATATCTGTTAAATCTAGATGAGATGGATCAGGGTATTCAGGTGTTTCATCTGCTTCCCAGCTTTCAATACCTTCACCTGTTTCTTCATCGCCATCCCAATATCCAGCATCATCGCCTGCACCGGCAGCACCTGCACCAGCTTCGTCACCAATAGCACGAGCAAGAGCAAGTAAATCTTCTTGGTCAGCATCATCTTCTTCGTTGTCTTCTAACGCTGATTCATCAAAATATTCACTGTCTGCTGCTGTAATATCCCCAATATTAGCATCAAAAGGATTTTCACCTGCACCGCTTTTATCAATTTCATCGGAAGTAACAGTCAATTCAGAATTATCTGAATCATCATCAGGCATGTTGCCAAATAATCCTTCAGCATCACCTGTTAAATCTGGATGTGATGGTTCATCGTGGAAAGTATGACTAGCTTCTAAGAAAGAAGCCCCACCTTCACCTGTTGACTCGTCGCCATCCCAATATCCACCTTCACCTTCCTCAGACTCGTCTGAGCTAGATTCAGAAGCTCTGCTATCAAACTCTTCAGAACCAGAAGCGCTGAACTCAGAATCATCAAGTAAGCTACCAAATAAACCTCGAGCATCGTCACTAGGATCTGCGTGAGGTCTGTGAACAGTGTGGAAAGTTTCATCGCCTTCTACTATTCCATCTTCCGATTCTGGAGTAGCTGCAGCTCTTTCATCTCTCATTTCTTCATACAATGAGTCACCAAATAAACCACGAGCATCGCCACTAAGGTCTGCGTGAGGTCTGTGAACAGTGTGGAAAGTTTCATCGCCTTCTACTATTCCATCTTCCGATTCTGGAGTTTCAGAGCCTGAGCTTCTTCCGTTACTCTCAGATTCAACAGCATCTGATAAAGGAGCAGTAGCTGCGCCAGGAACTCTTCCTTCTTCTTCGTATAATTCAGCTAGCATCCATTCGCTATCATCGGGAGCAGCCGCCGGGGCAATTCCACCTAAGCCGTCTCCAGCGTCTTCGCTATATTCGTATGAAGGTTCTTCTTTTTCGCCTTTTTCTTTTTTAGATGCTGCAGCGCCTGCATCTTTTTTTACGTGACTAAAAGCACTTGATGACCCATCACCAAATCCTTCTCCGTCACGACTTTTATCATCGTGATCTCCAAACATTTTTTCCGCCTTGTGTTTGTGTTAATAACGAGGCTGAACATAGCATGAAATATCAGCATGTCAATAAAGTTAATAAATATTAATAATTGATTTCCTTTACAGCTGTGACAAATTTATTAATATCATTGCATGACAAGAGAAAAGAGCATGATTTCCAAAGAAGAAGCAATATCTAGACTGCGCGAGGAAGGTTACTATATTTCCAAAAATCGTTTCTCGACTAGGTATTTTAAATCGCTCAACTTTAAAATAGACACATTAATTGATGTGGGGGTCAATAATGGCACGCCTGATTTATATGCAGCATTTCCCGAAAGTAAGATGTTTTTGATAGATCCTGGACAAATCAATCTAGCTGATCTTAAGGCTTGGCAAAAAAATAAATACGATCTTAACTTCATTCATAAGGCATTAGGAAGAAAAATAGGATCTACTGCTTTTAACATTAGCAATATTTCTGCGAGAAGCTCTGTTTTAAAAAGATTGGATCCAAGAAAAAATGAGGAGTTTTCTAACAAAAAAGTAGAAATGGTAACCTTGGATTCTTTGTCTGAAGAGTTTGTGGGTAATATAGGTCTTAAACTTGACGTTGAAGGGTATGAGGCTGAAATTTTAAAAGGAGCTGCTAAAACCTTACAGTCTGTTGAGTTTGTAATTGTTGAGACATCTATAAGTCCAAGATTTGAAAATGGATCAAAATTTAGTGATATTGTTAGCATATTAGCAAAATATAACATTGAGCTTTATGATATTTTAACTCCTCTATACAAAGCTCCGACTTATATGGACTGTTTGTTTGTTAGGTTTTCAAATGATCTTTTTAAGAAAAGTATAACTGTGGGTTAAAAAGGCTGTTGACTTTCTTAGTGGTAGTTGTATAAGGGTATTTAAGGCAAATTTGATATGAGGGTATCTTATGAAACTACGTAAACCTTGCACGTTTAGTGCAATTATTACAACTAATGATTCTTATGAATCTGTCTATAGAGACTCTGTCTCGTTGCAGTCTATAGGAAAGTTTGATCGAGCTTTTGAAAGGTTAAGTTTTCTAGCTCACTGCAATTTCGCTCCAGGTCAATTTGATTTAGCTTTGCTATATTATAATGGCAGAGGAACTGTGCAAAATAGATCTTTAGCTTACCATTGGCTCAATAAGGCAAGAATCAACGGATGTAGCGATGCAGGATTGTTTCTTGAACAAGCTGTCGCACATGACAGACAGCATGAAAAAGAAAGCGCATAACTTGACTGCGCAATAAATTTTTGATAGTATCAGCCGCTAATTTCATTTTGGAGGCGAAATTGCAGGCGGATACCACTCAGGGCAACATAAATAATTATTCAATTGGTCAATATAACTATGTGTATGGTTTATATGAGAGTTATGAGCCGTACATAATAAGACCTATGTCGCTTGCATCTGCAGGTTTTTCAGCGTTTGGGCCTTATGGCGCATTGGCTGGTGCTAGCCTTGGAGTTGCTCTTGATTTTGGTAAAGGATATTTTGATGATTCGTTTGTTAATGTGGTGACTAATTCTTTTCTTGGGTACTCAGTATTAACAATCGCTGTAAATCCAGCTTATAGTGCGCTTCTTACTACAACCAGTGCCATAGAATACGCAGTTGAAAATATGTGTATTTACCACGTTTTGAATTTTGGAGTGGCAGCTGCGAGCTTTGTAGCATCAACTGCCAATGAACTTGGAGTTTTTACGACATACCCAAAAGTGATGAATGCAGCAGCTATGACTGGAATGGGAGCTTATAATTTTGGTCCAATTGGAGCAATAGCTGGAGCACTTTCAGTTCCAGTGGATGAATTATTAAAGAGTTATAACGTTACTGATAACAATATTTCTCAAAGCTCTATAACATCTGCAACATTTTTACAGATATCCGATAAATCAATTACTGCATATAGAGGAAATCCAATCAGGTTTTTAGAAAACAACTTTTTAAATAAACTTTTATTTGCAGGCTCCTCATTAATTACCGGGTATCTATTAGCCAAAGACACTGAAGTGACTAAAGTAGAATTGCATAGACCGGTTGAGGTTCATAGCATCCTAACTAGTGAAGTCAAAAAAATTATTGATTCAAAAGTTACAGATGAGATTATGCAAAACAAATTCCTTGCTGAAACTGGAATTGGCACAATATCTTTATCATCATTGAATCAAGCGGTAATGAGGTTTAATAATCTTAAGGCTTATGGATTAGATATTATTAAAGCCAGACAGCAAGGTAAGGATGACTCTATCGAAGTAGCCTTATTTATAAAAGAAATTGGCTGTTTCTCTTTGAATGTAGCTTCGTTTTTTACTTCAAACTTTGCATCTAAATATGCGTCAGAATATTACAGAAATAAATTCTTTATCTCTGTGTATGATGGAATCTTTAATCAATTTATGAAGGATGATATACCTCTAAAATTTGACAATATAGAAGGTGGAAAAGAGTTGATAAATTCCTTATCAAGACATGTTTATACGTTATCTAGCAACGGTTTGTCAATCAGTTCAGATATTTTGGAAAGTTATCAGTCAGCTATATTTGGTAGCTTTTTTACATACTCTTCAAATGCAGTGGATACTTTAATGAGCGTGTTTGGATATAATACATTGGTTAATTTTGTTACGAAATCTTTGGGAGAATGGCAGGCTCAGCAAAGCATCGAAATGAGATCACATGAGAACAAATATAGAGCTCAATTACAAAATCTTCATGCAAATTCAAAAGTAATTTCTGAGGGGAGAGGTGTAGAGTTTGTTAAATCTCAACTAAAAGAAATAGAAGTTGAATTACGTTCCTCTCAAATAGAAGGGGAGCAAATAAATTTTTTAAGTGAGCTATGGTATAGAGTTCTTGGTTGGAGTAATTACCTTGCCTCTTTTGCGAGCATCATTGGCTTTACAGATATAAGCGGAATGGACTTAGGAAAGGTCTCCTCTTTAACTATGCATGCTAGTAATGCTGCCAGTATATTTAGCTGGACCTCATCAAATTCTGCAAAATTAACCAGTCTTGAATATGCAATAAATTCTATAAAAAGAATTCAGCAAATTTTAAATGTTGATATAGAGGAGAAATCGACTGACGACATAATTAGATTATTTAATGAAGACGAGCTTTTATTAAATTTGAATATTTCAATACCTTTAGAAGACAATAAGCATTTAATTGAATTTAAAAATGTATCTCTTAAGCCAGGAGAGATTTATGCCTTAACTGGTCCGTCTGGCTCTGGTAAATCAAGTGCTAACTCAAAAATTATTGGCATCGAGCATAATGGAATAAAAGGTGAGGGTAGTATTAAATATCCATCCGAAGATTTATCCCAAGTTACTCTTGTGACCCAGAGTGATTACATACCTTTAGATTCTTCTTTATATGAAGTATTTATGTATCCTAGAATTAAAGAGAATATAAAAACTTTAAATAATACGTATGCACCAAGAGCAATTGAGGTAGTTAACAGTTTAGGGGTTTCGCATATAAGAGATCTCGCGAGTGAGTTGCATGATATTAGGAATTGGGAGGCGGAATTAAGCGGAGGACAGAAAAAAATTTTATCGCTAGTTCGTGGTTTATTATCAGATGCAAAAATTATTATTTTTGACGAAGTGTTTACCGGATTAGATAAAAAGCTCCTTATCAATGCTCAAAAGCTTATAAAGAAATATGCCGAAGAACATAATGCTATTATTATCTCTGTCGACCATTCGGCACATGATAATAATTTTGAAGGCTTCTATAATTTAGAGCTATATGTTGAAGATCATCAGATAAAAGCAAGAGGGATAGAGTCAAAAGATATCCCGGCAAGTTTTTTCATTGATGACTCTTATACAGAAGACGAAAGCGCCTGCTTTAACTCTTTTGAGTATGCTCACGAAGGAATTGCAGGAGTTTGCAATTCAACAATTATTGAAGCTGCTTAGTCTCTATATTTAACTATTCTGCCGTAAGACTCTTGAAGCTCTCGTGCATTACACCCTGTTTCGTTTTTAAACGAAGCAATTTGATCTTTTGAGGCTTTTATCTTATCTTTCAGGATAATCCAATGAATATTCTCGGAGTGAGGAGGGGTTGTTCTTGATCCGTGATAATAGAAGTAGCTACTGGTGCTTTGAGGTAAAAGAGAAGAAACATTAAAATTTATTTCCTTATCCATACCGTCAATTAACTTCTGTAAGTCTGGATTATACTCTCCTTCATCTATGGTGACCGCAACCACAGCAAGAAAATTTCTACCCTGGTGAACGATGTGATTAATCATAGGGTGGGTTTTTCCATCAAAGGAATGTTCAGCTGGTGTATGAAAGTGAAACTCTACAAGCTTAAATTCGTGTTTTCCAACATTTAAAAGGCTTCCTTCTCCGTAAAAAGCCTGAATTGAATATCCATTATTATGCGGCTTACATTTTGTTTCTTTGTAATTGAATCTTAGATCAGGTAAGTCCGACTTTATCGGGTTCTGTATGTTAATTGGAGATTGGTGCTTTCCAAATTGCACCCCAGATTTATTCGTCATAGTTCCCTCTAAAATTTGACCGAGCTAGATAATATAGATTAAAAATTATAAATTAATCAAATTTTAACTTTATTTTTTTATTATAATCGCTAATAAATTAAATGTTGTAAAAAATGGCGCTAAAATCTGTTGAGTATATATGGCTGGATGGCAATAAACCTGTAAGCAAATTAAGATCAAAATCAAAGATAATAGATCTTCCGGAAAATCCTAAGGTGCAAGATATACCAGAATGGAACTTTGACGGATCTTCCACTCAACAAGCTGAAGGAAATGACTCTGATTGCATTCTCATGCCTGTATGCATTGTTAAAGATCCTTTAGAGGATTCAGGAGATTTTTTAGTAATGTGTGAAGTTCTTGATCCTGATGGGGCAGATCATCAATCAAATACAAGAGCAATGCTTAGAAGTGTTCTTGAAGAAGGAGGAGGGGCGCAGCAACCTTGGGTTGGGTTCGAGCAAGAATACACAATGTTTAAGAATAACAGACCTTTAGGATGGCCTGAACAAGGAGAGCCTGAGGCTCAAGGGCCGTATTACTGCGGCGTGGGACCGGCTCAGATTTTTGGTAGAGCGCTAGCTTTGGAACACAAGAATGCTTGTGTGAAGGCTGGTATCATATATTACGGCATGAATGCCGAGGTTATGCCTGGTCAGTGGGAGTTTCAAATTGGTTATCGAGGAGTAGATACTGAAAATATGGAGGCTTTAAACGTTGCTGATCATACTTGGATTGCAAGATGGCTTCTTCACCGAATAAGTGAAAAATATGAAGTTCACATATCTCTGGACAATAAACCTGTTAAAGGTGATTGGAATGGAGCTGGATTGCATACAAATTTTTCTACAAAAGATACTAGAGACCCTAAAAAAGGTAGAGCAGCAATAAAAGATGCGATTATCAAACTCGAAAAGAATCACTTAGAGCATATAAAGATTTATGGGGATAAATTAAATGAGCGTCTTACAGGTCTGCATGAAACTTCAAGTCTTGATAAATTTTCTTATGGAGATGCGCATAGAGGAAGTTCAATTCGCATTCCAAAACCAGTAGCAACAAAAGGACATGGCTATATAGAGGATCGTAGGCCAGGCGCCAACGCTGATCCATACTTAGTTGCAGCAAAATTAGTTGAGACTATTTGTTTGGATTGATTCATCAAAACTAATAAGGCAGAAAGAAATGAAAAAGAACTTGGCACTAATTACTATTGTTTCTGCAGCAATTGTAAGACGTGAATTAAGTGAAGAGCTTTATAAATACTATGAAGGTGCATTAGTAAAATATAAATAGGGTGGTCATTTTGCGTCTGCCCTATAATCCTGGCCCTTCGCCACGACCCCTGCCTTTATCCGCTGCTTTTGCTTCTAGTGATTGTGTCCAACTTCTACCTCTTTTACTACCAACTTCAGCTCCTTTGCCAGCTTCAGATAATTTTCTTATTTTTTTAACAATAGAAGCAGTTGGCCCTTCTGTTTCTATTGCATAGTCTAAAACACTTTTTCCTTTCTCATTAAACATATCGCAATCAGCACCGTGATGATCTATAAGTCTTTGAGCAAGTTTAATATCTCTTGCCCCTTCAACGTCTAGTGCGTGCATTAAAGCAGTTTTGCCATCAGCATCTCTTGCGTTGACTGATGCGCCTCTTGCCATTAATAAATCAATTGTTTTTTGTGATGCTCCTGCTCGAGCGGCATACATTAAAGCTGTTTGTTTGGATTTTGACTCGAGATTTACATCAGCTCCATTTGCAAGTAAATACTCAAATACTTTTGAGATTTTAGAGTAGATTGCAAGCATTAAAGGAGTTTGGCCCAATCTATCCTGAGCATTGATATCGGCTCCAGCATTTATTATATTTTCTATAATATCTTCCCTATATGGCTTCGAAGCTACTGCAAAATGTACAGCATATTGACCAAATCTGTTTGGAATTCTTGGATCAGCGCCGGCTTTCACAAGCATATCTACAATTTCAGGCTTTGCTTTCGCTACTGCAAAAGTAAGCGGAGTTGCCCCATCTGTGAACTCTGCGTTAATATATCCTCTCCCTAAAGACATTACTAACTCCCCAACCTCATCGTTTAATCCTCTTGAAATCAGATATTGAAGCTGATCAAGTTGCTCTTGTATTGTTTTTGGAATCGATGATCCTGATGGAGAGGGAGTAGACGCCTCTCTTGAATCAGAGGATTTTCCAGATCCTCTGCTTGACCTACTTCTTTCAGTTTCCTTCATGCCTTCTAAAATCTTTGCAGCTTCTTCATCGCTGATTCTAAAATCTCCGGCTGCAACTCTTTTTCTTCGTCTTCCGCCTCCACCGCTTGCTGACATAATATCCTACTATTAGATTCCTTTAAGATTATCTAAGAAAAAAGTTAATAAATGGTTAATACAATTTATTATGCATAACCTTTGACAAGAAGGTCTGATTTATTAAATATATAAGCAAAATTGGCTGTGAAATAAATAATGACCGAAAACAAAAAGATCATTGGCTGCGAAGAGTGGTGCAGCTTTCCCGAATTAGATTTAAAATATGTTAAAGCAAGAGTGGACTCTGGTGCAAAAACCTCCTCTATCCATGCTTTTAATATTCAGCCTTATGAGGAGGGTGGTGAGAAGTATGTTAAATTTGATGTTCACCCATTACAAGGCAACAGAAAAATAGTTAAAAATTGTTCAGCAAAACTGAAAGCTTATAGAGAAATCAAAAGCTCAACAGGCCATATAGAAAAACGACATATTATTGAAACAAAGCTCAAGTTAGGAAAGAATTCTTGGAGTATTGAAGTGAGTCTGTCAAATAGAGATAGTATGGGATATAGACTTCTTCTTGGAAGACAGGCGATGGCTGGAAAAGTTATAGTAGATCCTGATAACTCATTTTTATTAGGAAAGACGTCTGAGAAACGTGTCGAAGACAACTATAAATCTTCTCACGTAATTAAAAATAAACTAAAAATCCTTATATTAGCTAGTAACCCTGATTTGTATTCTCACAGACGCCTAATGGAGGCAGGAAGCGCGTTAGGTCATGATATGCAATTTCTAAAAATTAAACAATGCTATATGGATATTAGTGCCTCTGATTCAAAGATTCATTATGGCGATGGCAAGATTCTACAAGATGTAGATGCGGTAATACCAAGATTAAGACCCAGCATTACTTTTTACGGCTCTTCAATTTTAAGGCAGTTAGAATCTGCTGGAATTTTTTGTGTAAATGGATCAATAGCGATAACAAGATCCCGCGACAAGCTTCGTTCCTTGCAACTTTTATCCGCTAAAAATATAAATATACCAATTACTGCCTTTGCAGATTCTCCCCAAAACACTAAAGACATCATTAAAATTGTTGGTGGTGCCCCATTAATTATCAAACTTTTAGAAGGCACTCAAGGAAAGGGGGTTGTTTTAGCTGAGACTAATAAAGCAGCAGAAAGCGTTATAGATGCATTCAAAAGTCTTTCAACAAACATTCTGGTGCAAGAATATGTAAAAGAAGCTCAAAATAAAGACTTGAGATGTTTTGTTGTTGGCAATAAGGTGGTGGCAGCAATGCAAAGAACCGCTCCAGATGGAGAGTTTCGTGCTAATGTGCATCTTGGAGCTACAGTTGAAGGTATAAAGGTGACGCCTGCAGAAAGAAAACTTGCTATTGATGCAGCTAAAGTTCTTGGTCTAAAGGTCGCAGGCGTAGATATATTAAGATTAAAGTCTGGAGCAAAAGTACTAGAAGTCAATTCTTCACCTGGACTTGAAGGAATTGAAAAAGCTTCTGGTGTAGATGTAGCAAGTCATATTATAAAATACATAGAGAAACAATTGCTAGGGCATAATAACGATGCCAAGCCCTAGGATGCTCATATAATAAACGCATAATATATATTATGGAAACTATTACGTAGTATCAATAATTAATTGGTTGAAATTTTCAATTTTACATGAAACTATTATGACGCTATTTAATAAATTCATATATTAATCATGAAAGCCGTACTATTAGCAGGAGGAAGTGGTTCAAGATTATACCCTTTGTCTACCTATGTAACAAAACAATTACTTCCGGTATATGATAAGCCTCTCATTTATTATCCATTATCCACTCTAATGACTTTAGGAATAAGAGATATTTTGATCATTACTAACAATAACGATTTAGAAAACATAAAAGCCCTTCTTGGCAATGGTAGGTGCTATGGAATTAATATATCCTATGAAACACAAGATAGGCCAAGGGGCATAGCTCATGGTCTGATCATAGCAAAAGAGTTTCTTGAAGGCCAAGCTTGTTGCTTAATTTTAGGAGACAACATTTTTTATGGTGCCGATATATATAACAATAAAGAAAATAACAAATTTAAGGATATGGTCAATAACTTGCAAGAAGGAGCATATACTGTTGGCTATAGAGTAGCAGATTCTGAAAGATATGGCGTGTTAGAGTTTGGTCCGAATCAAGAAATTATCTCGATTGAAGAAAAGCCTAAAATACCAAAGTCTAATTGGGTTTCAACTGGTATATATCTCTTTGATAATAAAGCCCCCTTAATAGCTGAGAGCCTCTCGCCTTCTCACAGAGGCGAGCTAGAAATTACGGATGTATTAAATCACTATTTAGAAAATAAGAGATTGAAATATTTTTTATTAGGAAGAGGTACGGCTTGGTTGGATGCGGGAACTCCAGAAGCGCTAATAGAAGCTTCTCAATTTGTTTATAATGTTGAAAAAAGACAAGGAATAAAGATTTCTTGCTTAGAAGAAATAGCTTTTAAAAAAGGATTCATATCTTTGAATGAATTCTTGAATATAATAAATAAAATTCCTAAAAATTGTGAATACAGAAAATATTTACAAAAAATATTTCAAGAGAATAAAGAAAGTAAAATATGACAATTTTAGTAACTGGTGGATGTGGATTTATTGGAAGCTGTTTTATTTTAAGGCAAATACTCAACTTTAATAAAAGAGTAGTTAATCTGGATAACATAACATATGCTGCAAACCCTAAAAATTTAGAACAATTAAATCATTCGAATAAGTATTACTTTGTAAAAGGAGACATTGCAGATGAGCCACTAATTTCTCAAATTTTAAAAGAATTTAAAATTAACACCATTGTAAATTTTGCTGCAGAGACACATGTAGATCAGTCAATTAAACAGCCTGATAAATTTGTACATACTAATGTTTTGGGTGTTTTATCATTGTTAAATGCCAGCCTAAAGCTTTATAAGACTGAAAGTGACATTAAATTTATAAATATCTCTACTGATGAAGTTTATGGCTCCTTAGCTCTTGACTCCAACAAAAAATTTTCTAGTAATAACAAGTATTATCCTAACTCCCCCTACTCCGCCTCTAAAGCCTCAGGAGACCACCTTGTGAGAGCGTGGCATCAAACATATGGTCTTCCTGTTATCACAACGCAATGTTCTAATAATTTTGGCCCCAGGCAACATGAAGAGAAATTAATACCAAACACAATTAAAAAAGCAATTAGCGGCCTATCTATACCGGTTTACGGAAATGGAAAAAACGTTAGGGACTGGATATATGTTGAGGATCACTGCTATGGAATTGAACTAGCCATAAGCAAAGGTAAATTTGGAGAGACTTATTGCTTTGGAGGAGAAAATGAAATCAATAATATTGATTTAGTTAAGCTAATTTGTGATTTACTTGATGAAATAAGGCCAAAAGAGACTAGCTACAGAAATCAAATTACTTTTGTATCAGATAGACAGGGGCATGATCTAAGGTATGCTGTAGATAATAATAAAGCTGAACAAAAGCTTGGTTTTGTTATAAAAAGACAGTTTAAAGAAAAATTAGCAGAGACAGCTCAATGGTACTTGTCTTAAATCATATAAGTTATAACAAGGCTCAAACAGAAAAATTAAACTATGCAGCAATACATTTACAAGATTGTTCGATATGGTATGGGTATCGAGAATTTGTAATAAAGATGAGATTAGATTGCATCCTAAGAAGCGGAAAGGTGGTTTAATAAATTTGTCTCCATAAAAAAATTGCAATAATTGCAATATATATTGATATAATTATCCTAATAAGATACTAAAGTATTACGTCTTGGAGCAACCAAATAAGTAATAAATCTATGAATAGTCAGTTGATACAAAAAAGTGATTTCCCACTAATCTGTAACGAGTTATCAGAGAAAGGTTGGGTTAAAATAAGCGCTGTTTATAGCTCGAATTTATTGAATAAGGTTAAAAGAGAAATTAACAAAACAAAGAAAATATTTTCCTCTATACAAAAAGAAAATGGAATTGGTAAAGAAGCTATTAATTCAACGCATCATACAATTTTATTATGCCCATCTATGTTTGCATTGCTGGAC
>JAVKEN010000021.1:0-27443 GCA_040221415.1 Rickettsiales bacterium | reverse complement strand
TCTACAGTGACAGATTTTGCTAAATTTCTAGGTTGATCAACGTTATTCCCTTTCAGCAGAGCAGTGTGATAAGCAATAAACTGCAATGGAATGACATAACATATTGAAGATGTAATAAGGTCCGTATTATCAATTTCTATATAGTTTTTAACAATACCTTTTAATTGATCGCACCCATCTTTATTGGACAATAGGAATATTTGTCCTTTACGTGCTGCAACCGATTGAATATTTGATACTATTTTATCAAAGAACTCATCTTTTGGTGCTATAGCGAAAAGGGGTGTATTTTCATCAATTAATGCTATTGATCCGTGCTTTAGTTCTCCAGCTGCAATTCCCTCAGCATGAATGTATGACAACTCTTTTAACTTTAGCGCTCCCTCAAGTGCTGTAGGAAAGTTATGATTTCTGCCTATAAATAAAACGGAGTTAGCTTTTTTGATTTGCTTTGCTATTTGTATATATTCTTTTTCTTTCTTCACGATTTTAGCTAATTGTTTGGGCAATTTGCTAAGGGAATTAATATAAAATTCTATTTTTTGTGTGCCAATTATATTTTTAACCTCAGCAATCCTTAGAGTGATTAATGCTAAGACTATGAGTTGATTTATGTATGCTTTAGTTGATGCAACTCCAATTTCTGGTCCAGCATATATTGGGAAATGTTGGTCTGCTTCACGTGCAATTGCGCTACTTATAATGTTAGTGATCGAAATAATTTTGTTTTTATACTTTTTAGATTTCTTTAAAGATTCTAGAGTGTCTGCTGTTTCACCAGACTGTGAAATAAAAATCAATAGGGTTTTTTTATTAGTAAAGTATGTGCTTTTGGAGCGATATTCTGAGGCAATTTCAACATAAGTTTCAATTTGTGAAAGACTCTCTAGCCAATATTTAGCTGTCAATGCAGCATAGAATGAGGTTCCGCATGCTACTAAAATTATTTTATCTATTTTTCCAAAATTAATTTTGGATAGGTCCATCTCGATTTTATTATTTTTAATATAATTATTGATTACATTCTTCGCAATCTCGGGTTCTTCGAGCATTTCCTTATACATATAATGTTCATGCTCACCTTTTGTATAACTCTGATTAGATGAATCTATTTTATGCCTTTTTCTTGTGACTTCACTGAAAGTATTATCATAAATTTTAAAAGATTTAGCCCACACCATTGCGATGTCACCATCTTCTAAGAAAGTTATATTATTAGAAAATGGTGAAATAGAATATGAATCAGACCCTATAAAGCTTTCTTCCTTTGAGCGCCCTATACCTAAAGGAGTGCCGTTCCTCATTAATAAGAATGCATCAGGTTGTTTAGTTGACATAGCAATTACAGAAAATGAACCCTTAAGCAGTTTCATCGTTTTTTTTCCAGCGTCTAAAAGAGAGAGTCCTTCGCTTATAAATAAATCCAAATATTTAAGAATAACCTCTGTATCTGTATCTGTTTCAAATTTTATTTGATATTTTTTGACTAAGTCTTTTTTTAAAGACTGATAATTTTCAATGATACCGTTATGTACTACAGCCACATTTTTTGTTGCATGGGGGTGAGCATTTTTTTTGCTTACTTCGCCATGAGTGGCCCACCTTGTGTGCGCTATACCAATATGTCCATCGCAAGATTGAGCAGCCGTTTTCTTCTCTAGATCAGAAACCTTGCCCTTCTCTTTTACAACTGTTAATTTATCTTTTTGTATGCATGCTATGCCAGCAGAATCATATCCTCGATATTCCAGTCTATGCAAGGCATCTATTAATCTGCTTTTTGTTGATTTTATACCGTTGATACCAATGATTCCGCACATATAAATTTAATATTTATTTATGTTGATTTAAAAAATTGTATCATACATATAAAATTAAAGAACTTAACTTTTTTTAATTCACAAATAATTACGTTTTTTTACACATGTTTGTACACAGAATTGCTGTCACCTTAAGTCATTCAAAGTGTTTGTTGGATTACAAGCATGCAGACGATTTAGAGCTAGGACAAATCGTTTCTATCACAGTAAGAAACAAAGATTATTTAGGAGCTGTATACCTTAATAACATTACGAGTGAAATTGAAGAGAATAAATTAAAAAGCATTTCCAAGGTGTTTTCTGGTTGCATTCTTCCAACGGCGATAATGTCTTTTATAGAGAAATTATCTAGGTACACACTTAATTCTTTTGGAACTATTTTAAAAATGTACTTACCGAATGAAGACATATTAAAGAGTAAGAAAACCGATGAAATAGAGGTGAAAGAGTCCTATCAATTTAAAATACCAACATTGAATAATTATCAGGAAGGAGCGTTTTGTGTCTTGAGAAAGCAATGTGAGGTGGGCTACTCTGCTAACCTTTTGTTTGGTGTAACAGGTTCTGGTAAAACTGAGATATACTTAAAGATTCTAGAGGAGAAATACAAGAACCAAGGAGGTCAATTTCTTATTTTATTGCCGGAGATTGCGTTAACTAATAATATGGTGAGGAGGTTTGAAAAGAGATTTGGTTCTAGGCCTAGAGTTTGGCATTCTGGTGCTACAAAAAAAGAAAAGAGGGAAATCTTCAGCCGGATCATTTCAGGAGAGGATATAATAGTAGTAGGGGCGAGGAGTTCTTTGTTTCTACCGTTTAAGAGACTTTCTTTAATTGTGGTGGATGAAGAGCATGATCAGTCATATAAACAAGAAGAGTCTCCAACCTATAACGCTCGAGACGCATCTGTATTGCTAGCAAATATATCAAATATTCCAATTATTCTTGCTTCTGCCACTCCTTCATTAGAAACATATAACAACACTAAAAATAAGAAATATAATATTGTTGAGGTGAATTTCCGACATCTTGATGTTGAGTTGCCAGATGTTATTGTAGAAGATTTGCATAAAGCAAAATTACCAATCGGAAAATTTCTTACTCCTAATTTAATCCACCAGATTGATAAAACTCTCAAAGAGAAAAAACAGGTGATGTTGTTTTTAAATCGCAAAGGTTTTGCTCCAATAACAATATGCTCCTCATGTGGTTTTTGTTACAAATGTGATGATTGTTCAAGCACTCTTGTGTATCATCAATCTCGCAAAGAATATGTGTGTCATTATTGCGGCCAATACGAGAAAGTGCAGAAACTTTGCCCTTCATGCAGTAAAGAAAACTCAATGAGATATTGTGGCGCTGGAGTTGAAAAAATTAAAGAAGAAGTTAGTAGGTTCTTTCCAGAAAAAAATATTGCAACCCTCACAAGTGAAAATGCAAAAAAACAAGGATATGTTGACTTGTTCAAGAAAATAGAGAATCAAGAAATTGATATTATTATCGGTACGCAGATTATAGGAAAAGGGCACCATTTTAGCAACATTACATTAGTCGGAGTCGTTGATGCCGATATAGGAATCCTTGACTCAGACTTAAGAGCGGGCGAGAAAAGTTATCAGATGATAAGCCAAGTTGTTGGTCGTTCTGGTCGCGAGAAAAAGGGAAAAGCATTAATACAGACTTTTTATCCAAAGAGTCCAGTGGTAACTTCTGTTTGTAGGGGAGATTACAAAAAATATTATGACCAAGAGCTAGATATTAGAAATGAAACTAAAATGCCACCTTTTGGTCGCTTAGTTTCTATAATTGTGAGTTCTCCTTCTAAAGAAAAGCTTCTAGGTTTCATAAAAGAATTAGATAAAAATGTGATTTTCTCAAAATATGTTAAAGTTCTTGGTCCAGTTGAGGCTCCAATTTTCAAAATTAATAAAAATTTTAGATACAGATTCTTGCTTAAATCTGGATTAAAAATAAATATTCAAGACTATGTAAAGGAATGGTTGAAGAATGTCCCAGTTCCTCATAATATATTTCTAAAAATAGATGTTGATCCATATAACTTCTTGTAATATCAGTTGTATGTGGACAAAATGTCCTTTGTAAATTTGTGTGGATAAATGAGTAGCGAATTTGTTGCAAGAAAATACGGCAAAGCTTTGTTTAATCTTGCACTAAATAGTAAGAAGTTATCAGAGATCTCTAATGATCTAGAAGCCTTGTCTGCAGCTGTGAATTCAAGCATTTCCATAAAGGAAACATTCTCTTCTCCAGTTTTAAACAAAAGTAATTTTTTAGCTTTTTTGGATCGTATATCGGATAAATTAAAATTTCACAAGATAACTTCTTCGTTTCTGAAGGTTCTGTTTGCAAATGGAAGAATGGATATCGTTGATAGTATTGCAATAATATATCATGAATTATTACTTCATCACGAAGATGTTCTAGAATTTACAATTACTTCTGCGGAGAAGTTAACAAAGATTCAACTAGGTGAAATGGATAACTTTCTTAGAAAAATTACAAAAAAAAATGTAAAATGCATCCATAAAGTCGATCCAGAGTTAATAGGTGGCTATACGATACGTTATAAGTCCTTTTTAATTGATGATTCCGTAAAGAATAAGTTAAATACAATAAAAAACATATCACTTTCGAGTTTAAACTTTTTTGAACTTAATCAACGAAAGCAATAAACAATTGAGGTTACCAATGCGTATCAAAACTTCTGAAGTATCATCTATACTGCAAAAAGAAATAGCTGGATTAAGTACAAAAGCTCAATTTTCTGAAATAGGTGAAGTTATAAAAATCGGTGACGGCATAGCAAAAGTTTATGGTTTAGACAATGTCCAAGCTAGCGAAATGGTTGAATTTGACTCTGGAGTCAAAGGAATGGCGCTAAACCTTGAACATGATAATGTTGGCGTTGTTGTGTTTGGTGATGAAACAACTATCAAAGAAGGAGAGAAGGTCAAGCGAACTGGAGAAATTGTTCAAGTTCCAGTCGGTAAGGAATTACTAGGAAGGGTGGTTGATCCTTTAGGAAATCCTCTGGATGGAAAAGGAGCTATTAAAGCTAAGAAGTTTAGTCATGTGGAAGTTGGTGCTCCAGGAATTATTCAAAGAAAGTCGGTGCATGAGCCAGTTCAAACTGGAATTAAAGCGATCGATACGTTAATTCCCATTGGGCGTGGGCAAAGAGAGCTTATTATAGGTGATCGTCAAACAGGAAAAACTGCTATTATTATAGACACTTTCTTGAATCAAAAAAAAGCTTTTGAGGAAGGGGATAAGGAAAACCAGCTATTCTGCATATATGTTGCGATAGGACAAAAAGAGTCCACCGTAGCAAGGATAGTAAAGAAATTAGAAGAAGAAAAAGCTATGAGTCACACCATAGTAGTTGTAGCATCTGCTTCTGACCCAGCTCCATTACAATTCCTTGCTCCTTATGCAGGGTGCTCTATGGGAGAATATTTTAGAGATAATAAAATGCATGCACTCATTGCGTATGATGACTTATCAAAACATGCTGTTGCGTACAGACAAATGTCACTGTTATTGAGAAGACCTCCTGGAAGAGAGGCTTACCCAGGAGATGTGTTTTATTTACATTCAAGATTATTAGAAAGGGCTGCTAAATTATCAGATGATTTGGGGGCGGGATCTTTGACAGCATTACCAGTAGTTGAGACTCAGGCTGGTGATGTTTCTGCATATATACCGACGAATGTTATCTCGATCACTGATGGACAGATATTTTTAGAAACTGAGTTGTTTTATAAAGGTATAAGACCAGCAGTAAATGTAGGATTATCTGTTAGTAGAGTGGGGTCTGCTGCGCAGACAAAGGCTATGAAGCAAGTTGCAGGCAGTATAAAATTAGAACTTGCTCAATATAGAGAGATGGAAGCATTTTCCCAATTTGGATCTGATTTAGATCTAGCAACACAAAAACTCCTTCAAAAAGGAAAGAGATTAACCATGCTTTTAAAACAAGATCAATTTTCTCCTCTTTCAGTTGAAGAGCAAGTGTTGGTTATTTATGCAGGGGTTAATGGATTTCTTGATAAAGTTGATCCAAAAGAAGTTTCAAGATTTGAGAAAGAGCTAAGCTTATTTGTTCATAAGAAAGAAAATAAGTCTATTTTACAGAAGATATCTAAAGAAAAGAAAATTACAGAGGAGATTGAGAAAAGTTTGAACAATATTCTCGATAAATTTATGAAAAGATTTGAATAATAAATGACTACTTTAAGAGACTTAAAGGGAAGAATAAAGACTGTTAAGTCATCGCAGAAAATTACAAAAGCGATGCAAATGGTTGCTGCTTCGAAGTTGCGAAAAGCAAAAGATGCAATATTTGCTAGCAGGCCTTATACAGAAAAGCTACTACATTTACTTAAAATAGTTGGGAGCGAGGTGAGGAGTCATACGAGATTTCCAATGATTTTTGGTAGAGTGGATCCAAAGGCAGTACTTATTATTTGTGTGAGTTCTGACCGCGGATTATGCGGAGCTTTTAATGCAAATATTGCAAAATCTGTGAAATCTCTTTCTTCTAATTTGCGTTCAGGTGGTAAATCAGTCAAAATATTATCAATAGGACAGAAAGCTTTTGATTTTCTAAAAAATCATATGAATAATGTAGAAAAATTTGAGACTGAGGCAAATATTCCAAATGTAGATGATGCAATAAAAATTACTGCATCGATTATCTCTGAATTTAGGAAGAAAACTTTAGATGAGTGCTATCTTGTTTATAATGAGTTTATTTCTGTAGTATCTCAAAAAACTCAACAATTTAAATTATTACCTTTCAACGTACATGAAGATGATGGCAAAGATGAATCTGATAAAACAGAAGACGACAAATTTGATGAGGCAATTAAAGGATCATATCATATATGTGAGCCTGAAGCAGTAGATATGATAGATGATATGGTCACAGATGTGATTGCTGCAAGTATCTACAGGGCAATGTTAGAGAACGCAGCTAGCGAGCATGGAGCTAGAATGACTGCGATGGATAATGCCACTAGAAATGCTAATGAAATGGTTAAAACCCTCAATATTGAATATAACAGAAAAAGGCAAGCTGCTATTACAACCGAGTTAACTGAGATTATTTCAGGAGCAGAAGCAATTAATGATGGATAAATAAGGAGTACAAATGTCAAAAACAAGCGGTTATGTTAGTCAGGTTATTTCGGCAGTAGTAGATGTCAAATTTGACGAAAAAGTTCCGGCTATTTTGAATGCTTTGGAATGTGAATGTGATGGTAAAAAGATCATTTTAGAGGTATCACAGCATTTAGGTGATAATGAAGTTAGAACTATTGCGATGGAATCGACAGATGGCCTTACTAGGGGGGCTAAGGTAGTTGACACTGGCGCGCAAATACAAGTGCCAGTAGGACCTGAGACTCTTGGGAGGATAATGAACGTTGTAGGCCAACCTATTGATAATATGGGTGCTATCAAATCTAAATCTAAGTCAACTATTCATCGAGAAGCGCCAAAGTTTACTGATCTGTCTGCAAAAAATGAAATCTTGCATACAGGTATAAAAGTAATTGATTTATTGGCCCCTTATGCCAAAGGTGGAAAAGTTGGTTTATTTGGAGGTGCTGGTGTTGGTAAGACTGTTTTAATTATGGAGTTAATTAACAACATAGCGAAAGCTCATGGAGGTTATTCAGTATTTGCTGGTGTTGGAGAAAGAACCCGTGAGGGTAATGATTTATATCATGAGATGATTGAATCGGGTGTAATAGATCCAAAAAATCATAAAAAATCTAAAGCAGCTTTAGTATATGGGCAAATGAATGAGCCTCCTGGAGCTAGAGCTAGAGTCGCTTTATCTGGATTAACACAGGCTGAATATTTTAGAGATCAAGAGGGGCAGGATGTTTTGTTTTTTGTGGATAATTTATTTAGATTTACGCAGGCTGGTTCAGAAGTATCAGCGCTTTTAGGTAGAATACCTTCTGCAGTTGGTTACCAGCCTACTTTAGCAACAGACATGGGAACTTTACAAGAAAGAATAACATCTACACGGAAAGGATCTATTACTTCAGTACAAGCAATTTACGTTCCAGCTGATGATTTGACTGACCCTGCGCCTGCAACATCTTTTGCTCATCTTGATGCAACAACCGTTTTGAGTAGGCAAATTGCAGAGTTAGGTATATACCCAGCCGTTGATCCTTTGGATAGTACCTCTAATATGCTAAATCCCAATATCATTGGAGAAGATCACTATAATACAACGAGAGAGGTGCAGAGAGTTTTACAAACATATAAGTCTTTGCTTGATATTATAGCCATACTTGGTATGGATGAATTATCCGAAGAAGATAAATTAACAGTTGCACGTGCGCGTAAGATACAAAGATTTTTATCGCAGCCTTTTCATGTTGCTGAGGTGTTTACAGGGACTCCTGGTACTCTTGTATCACTTGAAGATACAATTAAGGGATTTAAGGGGATTGTAAACGGAGAGTACGATGACTTGCCAGAAGCTGCATTTTATATGGTTGGCACAATAGATCAAGCTATTGAAAAAGCAAAAACTTTAAAAAAATAGATGTCCGATAAATTTCAGGTAACAATATTAACACCAGAGCGAGTATTCGTTGACCAACAAGTGAGCATGGTGACTTTGCCTGCGTTCAAAGGTGAGATAGGGATTTTAGCTGATCATATTCCAGTAATAGTTAAAATGCGTGCTGGATTAGTACGTTTGTATGAAGGTAAGTCAGTATCAAAAACAGCTTTTGCTTATGGAGGCTTTGCAGAATTTTTTGACAATAAATTATATATTTTGGCAGATATAATTAAAGAGATATCTGATCTAAACCCTACTGACGCAAGAACCAGAATGAAAGGTTTAACAAATAAATTGCTTACTTCGCTGGATCCAGTACATAATGAGCAAATTCTTGAAGAAATTCATGTATATCGTAAAATATTAGAGATACATGGATAATGATTTTATGTCTGTAGATATTAATCAAGAAAAATTAGAAAGCATAATTACATCTATTCAAAATGGAGGGGTGGTGATTTTCCCCACCGAAACAGTTTTTGCTTTATCAGCAAGAATTTCATCAGCTGAAGGCATTGCAAAGATTAAGAAAATTAAAAAGCGGGATATTAACAAGCCACTTTCGATTATTTGTAAAAATATAAAACAGATGAGCGAGTTGGTCAGAACTACAGAAAAATTAGATTTTATTAAAAACCATTCTCCTGGTGCTGTCACTTTTGTTTTACCAGCCTTGAACAAGGAAATATCTAAGCTTATTGGAAGTAAGAACTCAATAGGAATAAGAATACCAGATCATAAATTTGTTAATGTGCTGTTAGATAGAATAAACGAGCCTCTGGTTGCCACAAGTGTGAACTTTTCTGGCGAGGATGCGGCGACAGAGTTCTCTGAAGTTTCACCCGAAATAATTCGTCAAGTCGACGCTTATTATGATATTGGCAAGTCAAGTATTGGAATAGCCTCGACAGTAGTTGATTTGAGTGAATCAACACCAAGGATACTACGTCAAGGGTCTGTGAAAATTAGAATTTAGATTTCTTTGAGTAGGTATATAAGTATATTCCAACACCAATCATAAGCATTGAATAAATTTGACCTATTGAAAAATAGTTATAAATGTATCCTATGTGACTGTCTGGCTCTCTGAAGAATTCTACAAATATCCTTGATAACCCATAAAAAATTGCAAAGCTTGCGGATAAGAATCCAGGCTGTTTATACTTGCCTTTATAAAGCCAATAATTTTGTATCAGAAACAGACATATACCTTCTAATATAGCTTCATATATTTGACTTGGATGTCTAGGAAAAGGTCCTCCGTTGGGGAAAATAACACCTAATGGTGAGTCAGTAATCCTTCCATAAAGCTCAGAATTAATAAAATTTGCAATTCTACCAAAAAATATACCGATACTAGCTAGACACGAAGAAATATCAACTAGCTTTATAAATTGACACTTATTTTTCTTGCAGAAAATATAGCATGCTAAGCAATAGCCTACCAGCCCTCCATGAAAAGACATACCACCTTGTAATGTATTTAATACATTTAATGGATCGTTGAAAAACATTAGCGGTTCATATAACAGGACGTAACCCAGCCTTCCCCCAATTATAATCCCAAGAACCACATGGGCAATGAGTGAATCTATTTGTTTATCTGAAAAATTAAATATTCTGAGTTTTTTATCCAGCCATTTTAAATAAACCAAACCAACTAAAACACCCGCAATATACGCAATTGAATACCACTTAATCTCAATTGGTCCTATGCTGAGCAGTACTGGATCAATGTTTGGGTATTTAAACATTACTTTCTAGGATGAGTTTTAGCATAAACATTCATAATTTTATTCATATTTATAGATGTATATATTTGAGTTGTTGATAAATTTTCGTGCCCTAGTAACTCCTGTATAGATCTCAAGTCAGCTCCGTTTTCAATTAAGTGAGAAGCAAAACTATGTCTAAGTGAGTGGGGTGTTACACTATCTGATAGTCCCAATGTTTTTCTTAATAGCCTAATTTTTTTTTGGAAAATACTAGGGTTTAATGGTTTGCCTCTTTTTCCTATAAATATTGGATCATTTTCAGCAATATAAAATGGGCATGACTTAAGATATATTTCGATAGTATCTTTCACCTTACTCAGTAAGGGCAAGCTTCTTGATTTTTTTCCTTTTCCGATAATAGTAATAAACTCGCCATCTATATCACTTTTTTTGATTGATAAAGCTTCAGAAATACGCAGACCGCAGCCATAAATAATATTTATTAACGCATAATCTCTTAATTGAATCCATGGTTCATCACCGATGCCTTGTGAGGTGCTTATAAGTGTTTTAGCATCGTTAATTTGAATAGTTTTAGGCAAAGATTTCTTTGTGTTCCTAATGTTAATATTAAAAGGGTTAATGTTAATAATGCCATGATTCTTCTCTAAATACTTATAAAAATTTCTTATGGAAGACAAGTATCTGGAAGTGGATCTAGTATCTATTCTATTAAGTTTTATTTTTGATAACCAGGCTCTGATATCTACAACATTTACCTTTTCAATGACTTCTTTAGTAATGTCTTGTTCGAAATGAGAATTTAGAAAGCTCAGAAACGCTATCAAATCAAGCATGTAGGAACTTAGGGTGTTATGAGAGTACTGCTTCTCATTTCTCATCCAATTTACCCACTGGTTATAAATCTCTCTGAAGTTGTCATTTGCCTGAAAATGCATAATTATTTCCCTATGCAGAAGCTGCTAAATATCTTACCAAGTATTGATTCTACATCAATTTCGCCTGTTATTCTACCTAGATGGTTTGCAGCTTGTCGTAAATCTTCTGCTGCTAATTCGATCTCTTTGCTTAAAGAAAATTTATTCAGTTCATTTATACAAAGTGAGATGTCATTACGGTAGCGATTGCGTGAAATAATAGAAGATTGGTAGTTATGAAAGAATTTGGTGGTTTTATTGGTGATTAAGTCGATTAATTTATCAATGTTCAATTCTTGCTTTACAGAGATTTCTACAACATCTTGTGAGTTATCTAAGTTGATTGTAGGATTTGCCTTATCGATTTTATTGAAAATAACTATTGTTTTCTTATCAATAATTTCTTTTAATTCTTTGGATATTTTATCGGCGCTAGAGTCAATAATAACCAATTTTAGGTCTGCAGATTGGGCTTTATTTATGGCTATCTCAACTCCCTTTTGTTCTATTATATCTGAAGATTTTCTAATACCAGCAGTATCGTGAATAATTACAGGAAAGCCTTTAATATCAAGATGCACCTCTATGGAGTCTCTTGTAGTACCTTCAATCTCCGAGACAATAGAAACCTCCCTTTTGGAGAGAAGGTTCATTAATGAGGACTTTCCAGCATTAGGCTCTCCTAATATTGCAACGTTAAAACCATCTCTAATGCGCTCTCCAATATGGTTGTCATCTATGGAGTTGTTTAATTCTTTTTTGAGACTATCTATACTGTCTTCTATATCTTTGATTAAATCCTCAGGCAAATCTTCGTCTGGGAAATCTATGTAAGCTTCAACTAAACTCATTATTTCGATAAGTTTTTCTCGCCATTGGTTAATCACTGTTCTTGTTTTGCCCGAATATTGCTTTAATGCCTGTTGCAGTTGAGATTCTGTCTCTGCTTCTATTAAATCCGCCAAACCTTCAGCTTGTGTTAAATCCATCTTTCCATTCTCAAAAGAACGCATAGCAAATTCCCCAGGATTTGCCATTCTGAAACAATCTATTGTCGACAACTCAAATAGAATAGCATTCAGCACAGCCTTGCTACCGTGACAATGAATTTCAATAATATCTTCTCCTGTGAAGCTGTTAGGTCCAGCAAAAAATATAACAATTGCATCATCAATTTTTACATCTTCATTTCTTATGACTTCAGTGTAGTAGGCGTATCTTGGTCTAGAGATTTTTTTTCTAAATAAATGAAAGCAGTTTTTAGCATTTGCACCAGAAACTCTAATTATAGAGACTCCAGATTTTGCAATTGGAGTTGAAACAGCAAATATAGTGTCTTGAATTGAAGTAATTTCTTTTTTCATATAGAATCAGTAATTAAGCTTTTGTAAGCATATATTTGTTGCAAGGAGACGCTTAAAATTATAATAATAAATTTGTTTATAAGGATTATACATATCATATGTTCCATAATAGCTCAATCAGACAAGAGATTTTAAAGCAGCTACCAGATCACAAAAACGATGATATATTTAAGGACTTTTTAGAAGCGTTCTTTTCATATCTTCCTTTAGATGGGGATATTAATAGCCATATAGAAGATTTGAAAGAAGTTTCTATTAAAGCATACAAGCATTTTAAAAAGCGTGAGAACGGTCATTGCGCAATTGACATCTTGCCAGTTAAAAAACAAGGAGAAGAAGCATATAACGAGTTGCTTATAGCCAACGACGACATGCCGTTTTTGGTAGATTCTCTCAATGAGCTTTTATATAAAAGAAAATACAGAATTCTACAAATGGTGAATGCGCTATTCTATGTGGAAAGGGATAAGGAGGGCAGACTAAGAAGCGTCAAAAGCAATAAACATAAGAAAGCAAATGAATCCTTCATATATGTAAGAATAGCTCCTATTAAAAGTGCAGATTCCTTAAAAAGATTGGCCTCTGAAGTGATAAATCTTTTTAAAAGTGTAAGAGCAGCTGTGTCTGATTGGAGAGATATGGTTGAAAAAATTCAGGAATCCTCTGTTACTCATAGTCAAGGGTTTGACAGTGAGGAGATTGACTTTCTAAACTGGTTAGTCAACGATAACTTTACCTTTATTGGGTACAGAGAATATCAGTTCAATAATAATGTATCAAAAAATAAATGTGAACCTAAAGTAAAAGAATCTTTGGGTGTATTAAAAAATGTGGATGCTAATTTTAGCAAAAGTATAATCGAAGATGTGTTCCGTTCTGATCAACGAGTGTGGAGAGAAGCTAATATCACCACTGGAAAGATTAGAGAGGTTTCAAAGGTTCATAGATATTCTAGCTTTGATTATGTTTGCGTTCTAAGTAGAGACGAAGACAGATTAATTTCCGCTAGAGTTTTTATTGGTTTATTTGTAACACGCTTAGATTATCAGAGTGTTACATCCATTCCTATTATAAGAAAGAAAGTTAATTCTATTGTTGAAAGGGGAGGATTTGAGAAAAGCAGCTTTAACGGCAAAGAGTTGTTTAGTATCGTTGAGACTCTTCCACGCGATGAGCTTTTCCAGCTTTCAGATGACGAATTATTTTTAACATCGATGATGATATTGTCTTGCTTGAACAATCCAAGGCTAATTTTGTTCTTGAGAGAAAATAGGTGCAGAGTTTTCCTGAATATGCTTGTTTTCTTTCCTAAGTCCAGGGTTACATCAGATATTGTAGATAAAATAACAAAGGTAATTCGTAAGTATATTCCTGGTAAGTTAATAAACAGCCATTTGAAAATATCAAGTATGAACTTGTCTTATGTACAGGTCTCGATGAAAGTTAAAGATAATCGTGATTTAGATATTGATGTAAGGGAAATAGAAAGGGTTCTTGATGAGTCTACAAGCTTATGGATCGAAAAGTTTATTCATTATGTTGAAGGAAGTCTTAGAGACGATTTGGCCAAGGACATAATAGATGAGTACAAGGGTGTCTTTCCGATATCATACCAAAATAATTGTTCTATCAGCGATGCAATTGAAGACATTCATCATTTGGAGCAACTGAATAAGGATAAGAAAATTATCTTTAGAGTCTGTAAAAGAGAAAATGATCTTCGCGGGTGTATTAATCTAAAATCATACTCTTTAACCAACAAAATAGATTTGTATAATATTATGCCAATTCTTGAGAATCTTGGATTCAGAGCTATTGAAGAAAAGGTATATATTCTAGATAAAAAACTGGATGGGAAAAATATTTATATTCAAGATTTTATTCTTGATGAATGCCGTCATGATAAGGAACTCGGAAAAGTTAAAGGAAATTTAGAAGATGCAATCTTAAGAGTATATGAAGGCGACCTGAAGAATGATACTATAAACAAATTAATTCTAAATGCGGCACTTACTTGGCGAGAGGTATATCTGTTAAGTGCTTACTGCAAATATTTGCTTCAAATAAAAGTTCCACACAGCCAAGAGTTTATTAAACATACTCTGGTTAAGTATCCAGCACTAACAAGAAAAATCGTTGAATATTTCTATACAAAGTTTGAGCACCGAGTTGCACAGGAAAAAATTGATAAAGTTAGAAAATCAGTTGATTTAGAGCTATCAAAAGTTCTTGATAACATCGAAGACAAGGTCTTTAAAAAACTTATTGATGTTGTAGATCATACTTTGCGAACGAATTTCTTCCAAAAGCAAAAAAACGGTCAATATAAAAAGTATATCTCTTTTAAGATAGATTCTTCTAAAATTGCTGATATCCCTCTTCCAGTACCGCATAAGGAGATTTTTGTTTATTCTTCAGATGTTGAAGGAATTCATTTGCGCGGAGGTAAGGTGTCTCGAGGAGGTTTGAGATGGTCTGACCACCCTGATGACTATAGAAATGAGGTTTTGGGTTTGATGAAAGCTCAAATGACAAAAAATTCAGTTATAGTACCTGATGGAGCCAAGGGAGGATTCGTTGCAAAAAACATACCAGAACTTCATTCGCAAGATGAGATTTTTGCAGAAGGGGTGAAATGCTATAAAACATTTTTATCTGGCCTTTTAGATATTACAGACAATATAGTTGATGGGAACGTGGTTTCTCCAGCAAATGTTGTTTGTTATGATGATGAGGACCCTTATCTTGTTGTAGCTGCTGACAAAGGCACTGCAACTTTTTCAGACACAGCTAACGAGCTTGCAGCAAGTTACAATTTTTGGCTGGCTGATGCTTTCGCATCTGGTGGATCCGCTGGATATGATCATAAAAAAATGGGCATTACTGCAAGAGGAGCATGGGTCTCTGTAGAGGAGCATTTTAAAGTTCTCGATAAAGACATCTCTAAGAAAGAATTTACTGTTATAGGTATTGGAGATATGTCCGGTGATGTTTTTGGAAACGGGATGTTACTTTCTAAATGCATAAAACTTGTGGCTGCCTTTAATCACAAGCATATTTTTATAGATCCCAATCCCAATATAAAATCGTCTTATAAAGAAAGAGAAAGACTGTTTAAGAAACATAGATCTCAATGGTCGGATTATAACGAGAGTTTAATCTCTAAAGGCGGAGGGATTTTTAGCAGGAAATCTAAATCCATACCAGTATCAGCAGAGATGTGTAAGATTTTTGATCTAGATTGCGAATCAATAGATCCAGACAAACTTATTAAGAAAATCCTAACTTCTGAAGTAGAATTATTGTGGAATGGTGGGATAGGTACATATGTAAAAGCCGAAAATGAATCAAATGAATCTGTAGGAGATAAGCCTAATGATAATCTGAGAGTTAATGGAAAGGATTTAAGATGCAAAGTTATTGGAGAAGGCGGTAACCTTGGGTTTACGCAACTTGGAAGAATTGAGTTTGCCCTTCAGGGAGGACTTGTTAACACTGACTTTATTGATAATTCTGCCGGTGTTGATTGTTCAGATCATGAGGTGAATATTAAGATCGCATTAAAAGAAGCTTTAGATAAGAAAAAAATCTCACTGAAAGAAAGAAATATAGTTCTTGAGAAAATGAAGTCAGAAGTTGCTAGTCTTGTTTTAGAAGATAATCTATATCAGAACAGGGCGATTTCGATCTCAGTTTCAGCTAGTATCAGGCTATTTGAGACTAAGGTTAAATTGATTGAGCAATTGCAAGAATCAATTGGTTTGCGCCCTGAGTTGGAATATTTGCCTGGAATAACTGAGACTACCAGGCGTAGTCAGGAGAAAATAGGGTTTACTCGGCCAGAGATAGCAGTTCTATTAGCCTACAGCAAGATGTCGATATATAAGAACTTAATCGACTCTAAATTGCCTGAGGATCAATATTTCCAGAAATATCTCGTAAGTTATTTTCCTAAGCTGATGCAAAAGGATTTTTATAAAGAAATAAATAACCATCAATTAAAAAGAGAAATTATTACAACAAAAGTTTCCAACCATATTGCTAACCACATTGGATCATATTTTTTCCATGATGCGCAAGATTATACTGGCCTGAAAGGGTGTGATATAGCAAGAGCATATCATATTGTGTGGGAGATTTTTGGAATAGAAGATTTATGGAATATGGTTAAGGAAGTTCCTAAGTATTCTGACAGCTTTAATGTATATTATGATATTAGATCATTTATGCAGGTGGCTATTTTCTGGTTCTTAAAAAATCTAAAGCAACCTTTAGAAGTTGAGAAAGCTATTCAAGTGTATTCAAAGGGAATCCAATTTTTGATGAATGATTTAACAAATTTTATAGATGGCTCAGAAAAAGAATCTTATTCTGATAAAATAGATAATTATAAAAAACTTGGACTCTCAGATGAGTTGTCCTCTAGGGTAGCATCTTTAACCCACCTTTATCCTGCTATGGACATTGTAGATATATCAAATGATTGTAAAATCAGCTTTAAAGAATCAGCAGAAGCATATTTTAGAATTGGCCAAAAATTTCATTATGATTGGCTTATTGAGAAAGCAAATGATCTGTCTACCGCTTCTTATTGGAAAAGGATGTTAGTAAAAACTATCAAGGACGATATCTTCGTGCAGAGAAGAGAATTAACCAGTAAAATTCTACGAAGAACAAAAGGCTCGCATATTGTACAAAGAATTGACAATTGGATAGATGCAAATCAAGCTAAAGTTGATATTTATAATAAATTCATACATTCTATTAAATGTATGGAAGATATTGATTCAGCTAAGTTAGTTGTGTCTATTAAACAAGGTGAAGTATTAATTTAATCATGAATACTCTTGGAGAGACTCTTAAGGAAAAAAGACTAAGCAAAAAACTCAGCATAGATGATGTGGCTGAAAGATTACGAATTCGTAATAAATATTTGATTCAAATAGAAGAAGGGGCGATTGAATCAAGCAATGTGTATATGCAGGGTTATATAAAAAATTATGCTGCATATTTGAAAGTCGATATAAAAGATTTTGCAGAAAATAGCCCAGTAAACACAACTATTAAGTCCAATGAACTTAAAGAATCTCCAAATGTTTCAGAGAGCGATACCAGCCCTTCTCTAGCAGTCGTTGCTATTTCATTAGTTGCAATCTTTGTGTCCGTATTTATTTTGCTTTATATGAGAGGTATTGATCTGTCTTCATTCTCGTTTGCCAAAAAACAAGTAGAGCAGGAAGAAGTAAAAAATGAGTTTGAGATAGAGGATTCTATTTCAACCAAGGCAAAGAAAAAAGATTCAGATGTATTGCCAAAAAAATCCAATTTAATAAATAAAATTAATTCATATCAGTTTGTTGTTAGTAAAATTGACAAGGATTACAAAGTTATAATCATGGCTAACTCTCCTGTGGAAGTGTCTGTTTTTAATTCAAAGTCAGAGCTTGTTAGTCGTGAAAGATTAGATTTAGGAGAGACTTCTTCTTTTTTAGGTAAAGATTACGAGGAGCTAAAATTTATTACTAATTCTCCAAAAGCTATCGATATATCTTTCGAAAAAGTCAGTTAAAATTCAGTGAGAATATATCAAATTTATCGCCTAATGAAACAGTTATATATTCTGCATCTTTTGGAATCCCGTATATGATTTTTGAAAAGTGCTTTGTCTTATAAGCCTGTATATAAGATTTTTGAGTATCAATAATATTAATAGAGTTAGAGTATCCTTGATCTCCTGATGTGGTGATTATTATTTTCGGCGTTATTCTTTTCTGACTAGAAATATTTTTGATAATGCCGCTAATCTCTGCAGTATTGTTTCGATACTTTACTGCTATATCTTCTAATTTGAGGTCTTCAGTGTCAGGGATTCCTATTAAGTCATAAAACTCATTAAGTCCTGGATAGGCTTTAACGATCTCTTTTTGATAAAAGAAAGTTGACGACATAATAATCATACAAAAAAACATGACTGGTAAAAATTTTAGCCAAATAGGAATATAATTTGTCACCACCACAGGAAGTGATGAGTTAGAAGGAATTGCATCAGGTATGATTATTTCTTCCTTTTCCTCTCGATATGTTTCGAACCAAACATTACTGCATTTAGTACATTTGACCTTTTTTCCAAAAGGTTTAAGTTGAGAGGGATCTATTCTATAATTTGTATAACATCTACTGCATTTTATTATCATTTTGAGCTGCGTACAAATTTTCTAATTTGAATCTATAATTATTAATTTTTTTATCTCGTATCGAGTATAGATTCTTTTCAATAAAAAATCTTAATATTTTTAATGCGTTGAGATTATCTAAAGAATTATTTGTATGCTTGAGAAAGGATTGTGGTAATTTAAACAATTTATCTTCGTGTCTTATGCCGGCATCTAAGCAGGCAACTTTGCCAGTTTTAGGGGATATATATGTTAAATTTTTAGTAGTGCCAGTTTTTACACATTTTTTAAGATCTAAACCGAAACCAAGCTCTGCAAGAAGTTTAAGTTCAAAATCAATATAATGAGAAAGAGCGTCCTTTCTTGAAATTTCGTGTAACAAAGACTCCGCCAGATAGAATAAGTCTTTGTGAGGATCATTCTCGGCTAAACACTCTGTTAATATCCCTGCTATACTCATAATCATTGTGAATTTCAACTGGTCTTCAAAAATCAATGGGTAAATATTTTTACTATTTATAATGGTGACGCTAGAGAGATGATGCTCAAGTCTATTTTTAAACTTCATCTCGGTAAGGTTGCCAATATGTAAATTTTGTAAGTTCTTTTTTGTTGTTTTTACGATACCTTTTTTGATGCCTTTATGCTGTGTAAATAAAGTAAGAATCAGTGAGTTCTCGCCATATTTCAGCGACTGTAATATGATTGTTCTATCTACCCATTCCATGTTAGAAGTAGTTTTTGAGGATTTCTTTATATATTCTTTTTAAATCGTACATGTCTTGAATTGATGAAGACTCATTAATCTGATGAGCTGTGTCATTCATTAACCCTAACTCTGCTACATTTGTTATCTCCTGCAGAAATCGTGCGTCAGATGTGCCGCCTGACGTAGAAAGAATAGGATTGCTAGAAGGTGATATCTCTCTGACTGCGTTTTTTATCAGATTTGTAAAATTTGAAGGTTTAGAAATAAAGGATTTTGCATTCTCATGTATGTCTAGTTGATATTTTTTAGTTGTTTTCTCAATAATGTTTTTTATATCTGCAATTATTTTTTTTGGAGTCTTGCAGTTATTATTTCTTACATTAAAAGTAGCTCTTGCTTCTGAGGGTATAATATTGCTCGTTGAGTTGCCTATTTCAATATTAGAGATCTCAAGGTTTGATTTTTCAAAATACTGGTTTCCATCGTCAATATTGTATTCTTTAAGACCATTTAGAATTTTTACTAAATCTGTAATTGGGTTATGTGCTTTACTAGGATAGGCGATATGCCCCTGAGTACCAAAAATTTTAAGTGAGAATGTAATACTCCCTCTCCGACCTATTTTTATAGTGTCCCCTAATTTCTTTTCAGAAGTAGGCTCACCTACAACACAATTGTTTATTGTTATTTTATTTTTTTGAATCCATTCAATCAATGACACCATACCATACTGTGGGTCGCCTTCTTCACTCCCGCTAATTAACAGTGAAATTTTATATGCATCTTTATCGATATTCTCGCTAACAAACTCCTTAAGTGCCACTATAAACGAGAATATAGCTCCTTTCATATCTACCATACCTCTGCCAAATGCTATTTGGTTCTTAATGTTTAATTTGAAAGGGCTGTATTTCCAATTTTCAATTGGGCCTGAAGGCACGACATCTGTATGGCCAGAGAAGCACAAATTCTTTTTGCCTCTGCCGATCTCGGCATAAAGATTGCTCACTTTCTTCTCCCCTTGTCCAAAAACAAGTTTATTTGTGCTAAAGTTTTTTCCTAAAAAATCAATAATTGTATCTATTGCCCCATCATCTTCGGGAGCAACGGATTTGCACTTGATAAGACGATCTAGAAAATCTAATTCTTCCTGTCTAAACATTTTCTCGTAAAAGATTGTTAATACTTGTTTTGCTTCTTGTCTGCTTATCAACCTTTTTTACTATAATAGCTGCATAAAGATTTGTACCATCAGTTTTTGATGGCAAACTACCAGGGACTACAACTGAATATGGTGGTATTTCACCAAATGAAATTTCCTTAGTCTCACGATCATAAATTTTTGTAGATTGTCCTAAATAAACACCCATTGAAATAACAGATCCCTCTTTAACTATTACGCCCTCAGCAATTTCCGAACGAGCTCCAATAAAGCAATTATCTTCAATAATGACGGGATCGGCTTGAAGAGGCTCAAGCACGCCGCCAATTCCTACTCCTCCTGATATATGACAATTTTTGCCTATTTGGGCACAGCTTCCAATTGTTGCCCATGTGTCAATTAAAGTTCCATCATCTACGAATGCTCCTATATTAGTGAATGATGGCATGAGAACGCAATTCTTACCTATATAGCTTCCTTTTCTGACAAAAGAACCTGGAACAGATCTTATTTGAAACTCAATAAATTTCTTATCATCCCAATTGTCAAATTTTGAATCTATTTTATCATACCATGCAGAGGAGTTGAAAGAACTGATTTGCTTGTTTTGAAAATATTTGAAATACAAAAGTATAGTTTTCTTTACCCACTGATTTACCTTCCAAGAAACGCCATCTTTCTCCGCTACTCTAATTTCACCCTCATCTAGCAGTGATAAAATGAATATGATTTTTTCTTTAATATGAGATACATCATTGGATGTAGGGCTTTTGTCTCTATTATCCCATAATTCATTAATAAATGATTCATTGCTTTTCATCAGGTATTCCTTTGTTTTAGGCTTAACTATTAGTTTGAAAATAATACATCATAGGGCTATATTGTCTATTGATAAACTCAATGCATTTATGTTCTTTGTAATATTACAAATAATTTTTCTAGTTGCCTGTTGTGGTTGGGTTATATTCATCATTATTGATAAATTTTATCAAAAAAACATTAATTTTGATCTTTCAGAAGTAGATTACAAACTTTTCTATTATAAGGACTTCTCTAGCAACAGAGAGTACATTTCCAAAGATTTAAGAGAAATTTTAAGCATACACAATAAAAAGAAATCATTTGGAGATTTAGTTTCGTATTTTGATGAACAAAGTCAAAAACTGCTCAATAGCCTTTATTCTCGGCTTAATAAGTCTGCTGACTCCAGGGGAACTGTCGTGGTTAGAGATGTTGATCTAGCAATTAAGGTCAAACTTAAATTATCTACAGAGCAGAATATAAATCACTTTTCATGTCAATATTTAGTTCTGAGGGACAAAAAACAATTTGGGAAGTCGTTTTTTATTTTCTTTGCAGACATCAGTGATGACATGCTAGAGGTAGAAAATTTACAACACAGAAATACTGATTTAGAAAACTTATATTCTCATACCTCTTTTATTTCTGAGAAACTTGAAATACCTTTATGGGTTAGAACAAAAGAAGGTAAATTTATTTATGAGAATCATTTTTTTAGCGATAAAATTATACCAAATATGGATGTTGATTATTTTAAATCTGAAACACCATTAAATAATACAAAGAATTTATACTTGGGGAATCACAGGAAGACTTATAAATTTCATGAAAGAAAAATGGAAGACCCTGATCTTTTTTATGGGGTGGGGAGCGATGTTACTGAGAAGAAACAGCACCAGACAATTCTAAGAAAGTACTCCTTGTCTTTATCAAAATTACTTGAGGCTTCTTCAAATGCAGTAGCTATTTACGGTCCGGACAGAAAAGTTCAATTCTACAATAAGTCCTTTGTTGAGTTATGGCCATTAGATGAAAAATTCCTGAAAACAGAGCCTTTGTATGACGATGTAATTGAATACTTGAGAGAGAGAAAATTATTTCCAGATAATTTGGATTATAGGCAAACAAAAAAAGAAAGAATAAAATTCTTTAATGACCTACTTTCAACTCATAATGAATTTCTATTTCTACCAGATGGGAGAACTATACGTATGGTTATAGTACAGCATGCTTTTGGAGGACTGATTTTTGTTTATGAGGATATGACTGATCGTTATGAGCTAGAAAGCTCGTGTAAAACTTTAAACGCAGTTCAGAATAAAACCATCAATAATATTAATGATGGCGTGGCAGTGTTTGCAGAGAATGGAAAAGTTGTGATTACAAATCCAAAGTTTCTAAAAGTTTGGGAGTTTGAGACCTTCCCAAACGACACTCATTACAATAAGTTTTTTGAAAAAATAGAAGGTCTTCTTAGAAAGGAAACACAAAAAAAGTTTTTCAATCAATTTTTAGATTGCTTCAATAATAGGGTTAGTCATTCTTTTACTGTACGTACAACTAACAATAAAACCTTAAGTGTTATGGTTACGCCTTTGCCAGATGGTGCAACATTAATCAGCATTAACGACATCACTGACTCAAATTTATTAGAAAGAAATTTGCGTGAAAAAAATAAACTTCTTGAACATATGGATCGCCTAAAAACAGAGTTTCTCAACAACATATCTTATGAATTAAGATCTCCTCTGACATCAATCATGGGATTCTCTGAGATATTAAAGAATCAGTATCATGGCAAGTTGAATCAGAAACAAATTGATTGCTTGTACAATATTGAAAAATCATCGGATAGTTTATTAATCATTATAAATGAAATATTAGACTTAGCTTCTCTAGAAGCTGGTAGAGTTCAACTCCACCAGAGTGAAGTGGTGCTTAATGAACTTATTTCAGAGATTTTTGTTGAAAAGGAATTTGAGATTAAATCAAATGACGAATACAAAATATATGTAGATAAAAAATACATGATAAGTGCTTTAAAAAAGATTAAATATTTTATATTAAATAACATAAGAGAAAAAAGCAGTATACCTGTGTCTGTAAATAAAAGTAATGGAGTTTGTGAGCTTGTTTTTGGAAAGATTAAATCTGATAATCCGCATTTTATAAATTTATTACAAACCAATAATGGAAAAGAGTATTTGCAAATCGATTCTCCGTTTACCTCTCATTTATCTATAGCCAAAACTATTCTAGATTTACACAAAGGGTCTATTTCAGCTCCATCTTCTTCAAAAATTATAATCAAAATTCCGGGAGTAAATTGATAAGAAACATTCAAATTTCCAGTGAGTCAGAACTGAAAAATTTTGTGAAAACTTTTGCTAAAAAGGTTGGCAGTCAAGACTGCATAACATTAGTAGGGGATTTAGGCGTTGGTAAAACTACGCTCAGTAAATATTTAATACAAGAGTTTTTTCCTGACCAATCTGTTACTAGTCCAACTTTTCCAATAGTTAATCATTATCAGACAAAAGAAAAGTCTATATATCATTATGATTTGTACAGGGTGAAAGACCCACAAGAGTTGGAAGAGATAGGATTTGAAGATTCTATTGGTAAAGGGTTGGTCCTAATTGAGTGGCCAGAAATTGCGATCAGGTATTTGCCAAAAAAAATTACAGTTATTAAAATGGAACATTTGGGTGGAAATAAGAGGTTATTAAAAATTAAAGATAATGAATGATTCAAGAATCGATATAAGGAGCAAAGCTGTTGAGAATTATTTTGGGCACAATCATTTTAAAATAGATGCACTGCCTGTTGATTGCTCTTTTAGAAGTTATTATAGGGTGAGAGTAAAAGACAAGACCTTTATCCTAATGGACTCTCCTCCTGATCAAGAAGACCCAAGGCCTTTTATAAAAGTTACAGATATCCTACGTAAGTATGAAATGTCTGCCCCAGAGATTTTTTATTCTGACGTTAAAAATGGAATCCTTATTATAGAAGATTTTGGAGAGTATTTATTAAAAAGTGTTTTAATACAAAAATCTTATGATAGACGCAAACTTTATCAGCTAGCTATTGATGCTTTAATTCATTTGCAATCAAATTACCAATTAACTAATGAGGTAGATAATTATGATGATAAACCTCTTATAAAAGAAGCTAATGTTTTTACAGAATGGTATTTGCCAATGATTGCAAGAAATATATCTTCTGCTCTTAAAAATGAGTACGAAGAGATTTTTTTTAGATTATTTAAGAAGCTAAATTATAAATCTTCTACAATTACTTTGCGAGATTACCATGTGGAGAATTTGTTTTTCCTAAAAGAGAGGGTAGGAATTAAATCTATAGGCCTAATTGATTACCAAGATGCACTCAATGGTTCTTACGCGTATGACTTAGTATCATTATTAGAGGATGCAAGAATAGAGGTGGATCAGAAATTTAGGGAAGAGATGATTAATTATTATTTAGAATCAGCGCATTTTGTTGATAGAATAAAATTTCTGGAGGACTATATAGTTTTGGGAGTACAAAGAGACCTTAAAATAATTGGGATTTTTGCAAGAAAAAAAATGCGTGACGGCAATGATGGGTACGTAAAATATATACCCAGAATGTGGAAATATATAAAGGATAATATCAACTCACCTATTTTAACTCCTTTGAAAAAGTGGTTTGATAAGGCGCAAATTTCTATAGAAGAGCTGTGTAATGATTAATCAAGCAATTATATTGTCAGCTGGATTTGGTACTAGAATGCTGCCTATCACAAAAAAAGTCCCGAAACCTCTAATAAAAATTAATGGTATAAGCTTACTTGAGAGAATAATAAAAGATTTGATTGAATCAGGTGTCAATAAGATAGTAATTAACACTCACCACCTTGCTGATAAAATAAAAGATTTTATAGGATCTTATCAAAAGACGCTGAAGAAAGTTGAGCTACATATTATTTATGAGCCAGATATTCTTGAAACTGGTGGTGGAATTGTGAATGCTTTACATCAATTTAATAACAAGCCATTCTTTGTTGTAAATTGTGATGTCTTAATTCCAAGAGAGGGGAAAAAAACAATATACTCTCTTATGAGTGAAAAATGGGATTACGATCTAATGGATGCCTTGCTGCTTTTTCACAATAAAGATACCGCGGTGGGATATCCTGGTTCAGGAGACTTCAGCGTTAATGAGAATGGCGAAATAATCCAAGGCAAAGAAAATAATTATATTTTTGCAGGAGTTCATATCACCAAGCCTAAGAATTTTGATGGTTGTGATGCCACTTATAAAAAAACAATGGAAATATACAAAGGTCTTGAATTTAAAAGATTTTCTTTTGTTGAAAATCCGTATGACTGGATACATGTTGGAACTCCAGAATCAATAAAGATGGCAGAAGTCTTTCTGAAGCGGAAGAACCTTATCTAAGCTCTTTAGGAAGTTTGAATTTTATGTTTTCTTTAATGCCATCGATAGAACGCATTTGGATATCAAATTTACTTTTAAGATAGTCAATTACACCATCTACTAAAATTTCAGGCGCTGAGGCCCCTGCTGTTATCCCAATTGATTTTTTCCCAATCAACCAATTAGGATTTATATCAGAGAACCCATCAATCAAATAAGAATTAATACCCATTTCTTCTCCCAGATCTCTTAGTCGATTTGAGTTAGAGCTATTCTTTGCGCCAATCACTAATATTAAATCCACGTTTTTTGCCAGTTCTCTTACGGCATTCTGTCTGTTTTGCGTGGCATAACAAATATCATTAATATCCGGACCTTCGATCTTAGGAAATTTATTTTTTAATGCATCAATGACTTTCTTTGTATCATCTACACTTAGAGTAGTTTGTGTAACATATGCAAGATTGTCAGGATTTTTTACTTTAAGACTCTCAACTTCTTCCGGTTCTGAAATAATTATTGCTTTGCTTTTAATTTTTCCTGAAGTACCTTCCACTTCTGGATGTCCTTTGTGACCTATAATAATGATTTCCTTCTTGTTGATTTCTTGCTTTTGAGCCTGAAGATGCACTTTTGTAACAAGTGGACATGTAGCATCAATTACGGGTAAGTCTTTGTTTTTTGCATCATCTTCAACTTTATCAGAGACGCCATGTGCGCTAAAAACAGTCCTTGCGCCCTTTGGTATGTCGGATATCTCTTCAACAAAGATCGCCCCTTTCTTTTTGAGATCATCTACTACATACTTATTATGCACTATTTCATGTCTTACATATATTGGAGGGCCATACTTATTTATAGCTTTTTCAACTATATCAATTGCTCTTTCTACGCCTGCGCAGAAACCCCTTGGTTGTGCTAAAAACAAGTCTATTTTATCCATTATCCATTTCCATGTTTTTTATTTCTGTGAGACGAGATTTAGTTCTATCGAATTCTTTTAAATAGATACCAGATTTATATATTTTTTCAACATCAACAGAACTTGTAAGGAATAATAGCTTCTTTTCTACATATAAAAGATCAATGAAGTTTATAAATCTTTTAATTAGGTTTCGCTCATCTTTTCCAATAGGCCGTATATTAAGAACAAAAAAGTACTTATATTTTTTTGTTATCTTTTCAAAATCTTTTGTTGAACAGTTAGAAGTAAAAAATTGTTCAAAGTCAAGAAGTAGAGCTGTGTTTGAATAATCAATTACGTTAAAGGACCTATTATTTATTTTGAATTTTGCGCTATCTAATAGTTTATTTTCTGAAATGTCTCTAAATAAAGATTGAAGCTTGTAATTATTGGTTTTGTTGTTGGGAGTGAGGTATCGACTTTTTATTCTTTCGCATATAATTTTTCTCCTATAGTCATTTTTTGAGCTTAACTCTTCGACCAAAAACTCCTTGTTTACAAAAGATATAAAAGGAATAAAGGAATTTCTCTGGATTCCATCAGGATATAAATCTTCAGGTTTTGTATTGGTGCTGAAATATACTTTTATTCCTTCTTTGCATAATTTAGGAATTATTTCTCTCATTAACATTGCATCAGTAATATCAAGAATTTCCAGCTCATCAATGACTATATGCTTATAGCTTTTTTGGAAATAGTCTACTAAAAGTGATATTTTGTTGTGTGTATTTTTGAAGTCTCGTAATTTGTTATGAACATGCA
>JAVKEN010000020.1:0-24514 GCA_040221415.1 Rickettsiales bacterium | reverse complement strand
TATGCCTGGAGATAATGTTAAGTTGAAAGTAGAGTTGATATCACCTATTGCTATGGACGAAGGTCTGAGGTTCGCTATCCGTGAAGGTGGTAGAACTGTAGGAGCAGGTGTAGTAGCGAAAATTATTAAATAATTAAGTTTTGGTTGCAAAACTCCTTGATTAAACAAGGGTTTCATGATAGGAGTGTAGCTCAATTGGTAGAGCACCGGTCTCCAAAACCGGGGGTTGGGGGTTCGAGTCCCTTCGCTCCTGCCAAGACATAGATTGAAAAATGAAGGTTATAAAGTTTTTTAACGAGGTAAAAAGGGAGCTAAGCAAAATAACTTGGCTTAAGAAAAAAGAGGCAGTTACATCGACATTAATGGTAGTTGTAGTAGTTTTAATTTTCGCTTTGTTGTTTGTGGTGGCTGATTTTGTTATTTATCGAGTCGTGCAATTTTTGATGAATTTGGGAGTGTAGAGAAGTGAACCAGGCTAACCATAAATGGTATATATTACAGGTTCTGTCAGGAGGCGAAAATAAGGCGTCTGAGGCTATTAAAGAAAAAGCTTTGAAAGATGGTTTTTCTGAATTAGTTAGTGAAGTTGTTGTTCCTGTTGAGAAAACTCTTGAAGTTCGCAGGGGTAAGAAAGTGCAGGTCGATAAAAAGTTCTTACCTGGCTATATCCTTATTAAAATGCAGTTAACTGATGCGTTGTGGCATGCAATAAAATCTGTTCCTAAAGTAGGTGGATTTTTAGGTGGAGGTGGCAAACCTCAAGAAATAAGTCAAGCAGAAGTAGATAGAATTCTTGAGCAAATAGAAAAAAGTGCAGAACAAAAAAGAAGTGCTCTTGTCTATGTTGTTGGAGATTCTGTCAAGGTGAACGATGGTCCGTTTGAATCTTTTGTTGGTAGCGTTGAGACTGTTGATGATGAGAAGCAAAGACTTAGAGTTTCAGTAGCGATTTTTGGTAGAGCAACGCCGATTGACTTAGATTTTACACAGGTAACAAAAGTATAAATTAGAGAGAAAAGATGGCTAAAAAAATAGCAGGTTATTTAAAATTACAGATTCCAGCTGGTAAAGCGAATCCGTCACCTCCGGTTGGTCCAGCTTTGGGTCAAAGAGGTGTGAATATTATGGATTTCTGTAAAGCATTTAATGCAGAAACTCAATCGCAAGAGCCTGGAAGTCCTATTCCAGTAGTGATAACCGTTTATAATGACAGATCCTTCACTTTTGAAACAAAGACGCCGCCTGTTTCTTACTTCTTAAAAAAGGCAGCTAAGTTAAAAAAAGGTTCTGGAGAAACAAGAAAATCACCTGACATAGCAAAAGTTACTTTAGCTCAAGTTAAAGAAATTGCTGAGAAAAAGATGATTGATTTAAACGCCAACGATGTTGATGCTGCTGTGAATATGATTAAAGGTTCAGCTGAATCAATGGGTATTAAGGTTGTAGGTTAGTATGGGTAAAAAATTAAGCGCTGTAAAAGAAAAGTTGAATTCAGAAAAAGAATATAATGTTAAAGACGCTGTTGAGTTTTTAGCTAAAAATAAAACTACTAAATTTGATGAAACATTAGATGCTGTATTTAACTTGGGTGTGAACCCAATTCACTCTGACCAAGTAGTTAGAGGTGTGGCTATGATGCCTAATGGCACTGGTAAAACAATCAGGGTTGCGGCGATTGTAAAAGAAGAGAATATTGAAAAAGCTAAGGCAGCTGGAGCTGATTTGGTTGGAGCTGATGACTTAGTAGACCAAATCAAGTCAGGTAAGATAGACTTTGATGTTTGTATTACAACTCCTGATATGATGCCAAAAATCAGCATGGTAGCAAAAATTCTTGGTCCTAAAGGGCTGATGCCAAATCCAAAGTTAGGAACGGTTGCAGTGAATTTTGAAGAAGCAATAAAAAAATCAAAATCTGGACAAGTGGAGTTCAGAGCAGAAAAAGCTGGTATTGTACATGCTGGAATTGGTAAATTGAGCTTCTCTTCGGACAAGTTGCAAGAAAATTTTAAATCTTTATACGATGCGTTGCAAAAAGCAAGGCCATCTGGTGCGAAGGGTGCTTATGTTAAGAGTGTATTCCTTAGTTCTACAATGGGACCATCGTTAAAATTAGACGTATCAACTTTGAGTTAGTAGGGAGTAAACGGTGTTAAAAAGTCAAAAATACGAATTTGTAGAAAAATTAAATAGCGATTTGAAAGAGGCTTCTACTGTGATCGTTACTCACTATCATGGCCTGAGCGTAAGTGAAGTAACTAAGCTTAGAAGAGAGATGCACAAACAAAGTGCAAAATTTATCGTTACAAAAAACAGATTAGCTAAAATAGCTATAAAAGATACAAATTTCTCAGCTTTAGAAGAGCATTTCACAGGACCGACAGCAATTGCTATTTCGGAAGATCCTGTGTCAGCAGCAAAAGTTGTTGTTGATTTCGCTAAAGAAAACGAGAATTTAAAGATTATTGGCGGTGTTGCTAATGATAGCGCAGTGAATGTTTCACAGATTAAAGCGTTAGCATCTCTACCGTCAATAGATGAGTTAAGGGCTAAACTTGTAGCTCTTATACAAACGCCTGCTACCAACCTTGCTAGAATGGCAAGTGCTCCGGCATCAAAGGTAGCTCGTGTGGTTTCAGCATATTCAACTAAATCATAACAATTAACTAAAGGGTACTTACAATGGCTGATATTCAAAAAATTGCAGATGATCTATCCACTTTGACAGTGATGGAAGCAGCAGATCTAGCAAAACTATTAGAAGAAAAATGGGGTGTTTCTGCAGCAGCTCCTATGGCAGTAGCAGCAGCTGGCGCGGCTCCCGCAGCAGCAGCTGAAGAAAAAACAGAATTTGATGTAACTTTGAAAGCTTCTGGTGATAAAAAAATTAATGTCATTAAAGAAGTGAGAACTATCACAGGTCTTGGCTTAAAAGAAGCTAAGGATCTAGTTGACGGTGCTCCTAAAGTTGTAAAAGAAGCTGTTAGCAAAGACGAAGCTGAGGAAATAAAGAAGAAGCTTGAAGAAGCTGGCGCTACAGTAGAACTTAGCTAATTAAATAAAATTCTAATGAGTGCCTAATGTGGTTGGAGGCACTCATTTATACTTTTTTAAAAACCATTTTTTTAATTATTACAGTTGCGAGGGACTTTAATGTTCGAAGATACCTATATTCGTGATATAGAAAGAAAAACTTTTGGCAAAATCAAAAACGTAGCTCAAATTCCAAGCCTCATAGAGGTTCAAAAGCAATCATATAATGAATTCCTGCAGTTTAATTTAAACTCTGATAAAAGAGTTAATAAAGGTTTGCAAGCTGTTTTCAGCTCTGTATTCCCAATTACTGATTATTCAGGTGAGTGCACATTAGAATTTGTCGACTATAAGTTTGATGCTCCAAAGTATGATGTAGAAGAATCTAAACACAGAAGCATTAGTTATGTGGCTCCTTTGCGGGTGACTTTAAGGCTTGTGGTTTGGGAGGTTGATCCTGATACAGGAGCTAAAGAAGTTAATGGCATTAAAGAACAAGAAGTTTACTTTGGTGATATTCCATTAATGACTGAGAACGCAACGTTTATTATTAATGGTGTTGAAAGAGTAATAGTATCACAAATGCACCGTTCTCCAGGTGTATTCTTCGATCATGACAGAGGTAAAACTCACTCATCTGGTAAATATATTTACTCAGCTAGAGTTATCCCTTACAGGGGGTCATGGCTTGACCTTGAATTTGATGGAAAAGACTTAGTTTTCTTTAGAATCGACAGAAAAAGAAAGATTTATGTAAGTACCCTTCTTAGATCTTTAGGCATGAGCACTAAAGAAATTTATGAATATTTCTATTCAAACTCTGCTTTCAAAAAAGTAAAGAAAGGCTGGTCTACACCATTTGATGCTGAGGATGTTCAGTCAACTAAACTGGCGAAAGATCTGGTAGATGCGGATAGTGGTAAAGTTGTTGCTGAAGCTGGCAGTAGAATGAACAAAAGAGTTGCAGCTAAATTAAAAGAAGCTGGACTAAAAAACCTACTTTCAACTAATGAAGACTTAGTAGGTAGGTTTGTTGCCGAAGACATTATCGATAGTAATACAGGTGAAGTTTTCCTTGAAATGGGTGATGAGTTAACAACGGAAAACCTTGGATTTATTGAAAACTTGAAGAAGAAAGAGCTTAAAGTTTTAAATATCGATGGTAGCTACGGTCCATACATCAGAAATACAATAAAAGCAGATAAAAACCAAAGTGAAGAAGAGGCTTTGTCTGACATTTTTAGAGTTATTCGTCCTGGTGAGCCAATTACTTATGAAAGTGCCAAAGCAATGTTTGACTCGCTATTCTTTGATGAGTCTAGGTATGACTTGTCTGAAGTAGGTAGAGTAAAGCTTAATGCAAAAGTTGGTTTAAATGTTCCTGAAGATAAAACTATCCTAACGGCAGATGATATTAAAGAAGTAGTAAAATATCTAGTTGGCCTAAAAGATGGTCGTGGAGAAGTTGATGATATCGACCACTTAGCAAACAGAAGAATTAGATCAGTTGGTGAGTTGATGGAAAATCAATTCAGATTAGGACTTGTTCGTATGGAAAGAACAATTCTTGAAAGAATGGGTTCGGTTGATGTTGATACCGTAATGCCCAATGATTTGATTAACTCTAAAGTGATTGTGAGTGTGGTGAGAGAATTCTTTGGAACTTCTCAGTTATCACAATTTATGGATCAAACAAATCCATTGTCAGAAATTACACATAAAAGAAGAATTTCTGCATTAGGCCCCGGTGGTCTGACTCGTGATAGAGCTGGATTTGAGGTTCGTGACGTACATCCAACTCACTATGGAAGAATTTGTCCTATTGAAACTCCTGAGGGTCAAAATATTGGTTTGATCAACAGCATGTCTTCATATGCGAAAGTAAATAAATATGGCTTTATCGAGACTCCATACAGAAAAGTAGAAAATAGTAAAGTTACTAATGAAGTAGTTTATCTTTCTGCTATTGATGAAGGGAATTTTGTTATTGCTCAGGCAAATACTCCTCTGGATGACAAAGGAAATATTTCAGAAGACTTAGTCAGTTGCCGTATTAAAGGTGATTTCGTGATGGCTTCAAAAGAGAGAATCGAGTATATGGATGTATCTCCTATGCAGGTTGTATCGATTGCGGCGTCATTAATTCCATTCCTTGAAAATGATGATGCGAACCGTGCTTTGATGGGATCAAACATGCAACGTCAAGCAGTTCCTTTGCTTCAGTCTGAAGCTCCACTAGTTGGTACAGGAATTGAAGATGTTGTAGCTAAAGATTCTGGCTCAGCTATTGCTTCAACAGTGGATGGTGTAGTTGACCAAGTTGATTCAAGAAGAATCGTAATTAGATCTGAAGGTGGGAAAGATGACTCTCCAAGTGTAGAGATCTTCAATCTTCAGAAATTCCAAAGATCAAATCACAATACATGTATTAACCAGAAGCCTCTTGTAAAAGTTGGTGATAAGGTAAAAGTTGGTCAGGTTATTGCTGACGGCCCAAGTACAGACAGAGGTGATCTAGCTCTTGGAAGAAATGTGCTAGTAGCCTTCATGCCTTGGAAAGGTTACAACTATGAGGATTCTATTCTGATTTCTGAAAATCTTGTAAAAAACGATACATATACATCAATACATATTGAAGAGTTTGATGTTGTTGCTCGTGACACAAGATTAGGTCCAGAAGAGGTTACTCGTGATATTCCAAACGTTAGTGAGGAAGCTCTTAGGAGTCTAGATGAAACAGGTATTGTGCACGTGGGTGCTGAAGTAAGACCTGGTGATATCTTAGTGGGTAAAGTTACACCTAAGAGTGAATCACCAATGACTGCGGAAGAAAAGCTACTTAGAGCTATTTTTGGTGAAAAAGCTGCTGATGTTAGAGATACATCGCTTCATGTTCCTCCTGGAATTAACGGAACAGTAGTTGAAGTAAGAGTATTCTCTAGAAGAGGTATTGAAAAAGATCAAAGAGCTTTAACAATTGAGCGTGATCAAATTCGTAAATTAACTGAAGATAGAGATTCAGAGCTAAAAATCATTGATGGATTCGTTTATCATAACTTGAGGAAAATGCTTGTTGGTCAGAAAGTTAAATCTGGACCAAAAGGCTTTAAAGGTAAAGAAATTGGAAAAGGCGACTTGGATAATTTCACAAATGGCCAGCTTTGGGACTTCATTTTAGAAGATGAAGCTAAAATGAAAAAAGTTGCTGCTCTTAAAATCAAGTATGATAGTTCGTACAAAGATATCAGCAAGAGATTTGAAGAGAAAGTTGAAAAAGTTCAAGCCGGAGATGATTTACCGCAAGGTGCGCTTAAGCAAGTTAAAGTATTCGTTGCGATTAAACATAAATTGCAGCCAGGTGATAAATTTGCTGGTAGACACGGTAACAAAGGTGTTATTTCACGTATCGTTCCTCAGGAAGATATGCCTTACACTGAAGACGGCACTGTTGTTGAGATGGTTCTGAACCCTCTTGGTGTGCCATCTAGGATGAACGTAGGTCAGATTTTGGAGACTCACTTAGGTTGGGCTTCTAAAAATATTGGTAAGCAAATTACTAATATGATCGAGGAATATCGTGAAAAAGCAGCTGATAAATTACGTGATTACATTGCTAAAGTGTATGGTAAGTCTGATTTGTCAGATAAAATCAAGAAAGCATCTGATGATGAAGTAATTGAGCTTGGTAGAAGATTATCGAAAGGTATTTTCTTCTCAACTCCGGTATTTGATGGCGCTAAGCCAGAAGATATTGATAACTTACTTGAGTTGGCAGGTGTTGATAAATCAGGTCAAGTAAGATTGATTGACGGTAGAACAGGTGAGTATTTCGACAGACCTGTTACTGTTGGTTATAAATATATGCTTAAACTGCATCACCTTGTTGATGAAAAAATTCATGCTAGATCTATTGGTCCATACAGTCTTGTTACTCAGCAGCCGTTGGGTGGTAAGTCTCATAACGGTGGACAAAGATTTGGTGAAATGGAGTGTTGGGCATTACAAGCTTATGGTGCTTCTTATACATTACAAGAAATGTTGACTGTTAAGTCGGATGATGTTGTGGGACGTGTTAAGATGTTCGAGTCAATTGTTCGCGGTGAAAGCAGTTTTGAGTCTGGTATTCCAGAGTCATTTAATGTGATGATCAAAGAATTGAGATCGTTATGTTTAAATGTTGAATTAGAAAATTCTGAAAATTAGGAGTTCGGGTTGGTACATATGAATGATAGAAAGTTTACAAATCAGATAGGCACAAACGATTTTGATACGTTGAAAATCTCAATCGCAAGTCCTGAAAAAGTAAAATCGTGGTCTTTTGGTGAAGTTAAAAAACCTGAAACCATCAACTACAGAACTTTTAAGCCAGAAAAAGATGGTTTGTTCTGCGCAAGAATTTTCGGACCGGTAAGTGACTATGAATGTCTGTGCGGTAAGTATAAAAGAATGAAGTACAGAGGAATCATCTGTGAAAAATGCGGCGTTGAAGTTACTACTTCTAAGGTTCGTAGAGAGAGAATGGGACATGTAGACCTTGCGGCTCCTGTTGTTCACATCTGGTTCTTAAAATCTTTGCCATCAAGAATTAGTTCCTTGTTGGATATGACTTTGAAAGAGATTGAAAGGATTTTATATTTTGAGATGTATGTTGTTACAGATCCAGGTCTTACAATGTTCTCAGTTGGCGAATTACTTAGTGAAGAGCAATACCAGAAAGCTCAAGATGAGCATGGTGAAGATAGCTTTACAGCACAAATAGGTGCTGAAGCGATTCAGACCATGTTGTCTGACTTAGATCTTCCAACAATTCAGAAGAAAGTTCGTAATGATATTTCTGAAACAAACTCAGAAGCTAAAAAGAAAAAGCTTATTAAAAGGTTAAAGCTGGTAGAAGATTTTATTGAATCTGGAAACAAACCAGAGTGGATGGTAATGAATGTTATTCCTATCCTCCCTCCTGAGATAAGACCTCTTGTGATGCTTGATGGTGGTAGATTTGCTACCTCTGATCTTAACGAGTTATATAGACGTGTTATTAACAGAAATAACAGACTTAAAAGGCTTCTTGATTTAAGAGCTCCGGACATTATTGTTCGTAACGAAAAAAGAATGTTACAAGAATCTGTAGACGCATTATTCGATAATGGTCGTCGTGGAAGAGTAGTTAAAAATGCTAACAAAAGGCCTTTCAAATCACTAAGTGATATGTTGAAAGGTAAGCAAGGTAGATTCAGACAGAATCTACTTGGTAAGAGAGTAGACTATTCTGGACGTTCTGTTGTGGTAGTAGGACCTGAGCTAAAATTGCATCAATGTGGTCTTCCTAAAAAGATGGCCCTTGAGTTGTTCAAACCATTTATATACTCAAAACTTGAGCTATATGGGATTGCTACAACAATTAAGGCTGCTAAGAAAATGGTTGAAATGGAAAGACCAGAAGTATGGGATATTCTTGATGAAGTTATTAGAGAGCATCCAGTATTACTTAACCGTGCTCCAACTCTTCATAGGCTTGGTATCCAGGCATTTGAACCTTTGCTTGTTGAAGGTAAGGCAATTCAATTGCATCCTTTAGTTTGTGCGGCGTTTAACGCGGACTTTGATGGTGATACAATGTCTGTTCACGTTCCATTATCAACAGAAGCTCAGCTTGAAGCTAGGGTGCTGATGATGTCTACAAATAACATTTTAAGCCCTGCAAACGGCAAACCAATTATTGTACCTACCTTGGATATTATTCTAGGTATTCACTACATGAGTATTGAGATTGATGGTGAAGCTGGTGAAGGTATGGTGTTTAAAGACATCGATGAAGTACATCATGCTCTTGAAGAGAAAGTTGTATCTCTACATTCAAAAGTTAAATGTAGAATGAAGCAGGTTCGAGATAATGGTGAAGAGTATTACGCAATTATCGACTCTACCGTTGGTAGATTGTTGATTGGTAATTTGTTGCCATTAATGCCAAAAGTTAAGTTTGATCTTGTAAATAAAGTTCTTACTAAAAAAGAGATTTCAACAATCATTAATCATGTATTCCGTCATTGTGGGCAGAAGAAAACAGTTGTTTTCTGTGATCAGTTAATGCAGCTTGGTTTTAAATATTCAAGCACAGCTTCTGTATCATTTGGTAAAGATGACATGGTTATTCCTGAAACAAAAGATAAGCACGTTCAGGAAACATTGAATGAAGTTAAGTTGTTCGAGAAACAATATTCGGATGGTTTGATTACAGTTGGTGAGAAATACAACAAGGTAGTAGATGCTTGGTCACATTGTACTGACAAGATTTCAGACGATATGATGAAAAAGATCTCTGCTAGTAAATGTGATCAACACAAAACAAACAAGCAGCTTGGTATCAACTCAATTTACATGATGGCACAATCTGGTGCTAAAGGTTCTGTACAGCAGATGAAACAGCTTGCTGGTATGAGAGGTTTGATGGCCAGACCTTCTGGTGAGATTATTGAGACCCCAATTATATCGAACTTCAAAGAAGGATTGAGTGTTGGTGAGTACTTTAACTCTACTCATGGTGCGCGTAAAGGTCTTGCAGATACAGCGTTAAAAACTGCTAACTCTGGTTACTTAACAAGAAGACTGGTTGACGTATCGCAGGACTGTATTATCACTGAAGAAGATTGTGGTACGAAGAAAGGTGTTGTAGTGAACTCTATTATTGAAGGTGGTGAGGTGATTATTCCTCTTGCTGATTCAATTTTAGGAAGAGTGACATCAAATGATATCAAACATCCTACTACTGATGAAATAATCATCGAAGCTGGAACAATGATTGACGAAGATGCTTTAGAAGAAATTGAAGCAGCTGGTATTGATTCTATGAAAATACGTTCAGTGTTGACATGTGAAGCTAAAGGCGTTTGTGCAAAATGTTATGGTCGTGATCTTGCGACAGGCAATATGATTAGTGCTGGCGAAGCTATCGGTGTAATTGCTGCACAGTCAATTGGTGAGCCAGGCACACAGTTAACAATGAGAACGTTCCATATTGGTGGTGCTGCTACAAGGAGTATTGAGACTTCAACTATTGAAGCAACTCATGATTCGATAGTAAAATATGAGCATCAGAACTTCGTAACTGATTCTCAAGGTAAGCTTGTTGTAATGAGTAGAAACTGTGAAGTTGTTTTAGTAGACGAAAAAGATAATGAGAAATCTCGTCATAAAGTTCCTTATGGTGCAAGAGTTCATGCTAAAGAGAATGCAAAGGTTAAGATCGGAGATCTTCTTGCTGATTGGGATCCATATACAATTCCTATTATCACTGAGAAATCAGGTGTAATAGCGTACAAGGATCTCGTTGATGGTATGTCGGTAAAAGAGGTGACTGATGAAGAAACCGGTATTTCAAATAAAGTAATTGTTGATTGGAAGCAAAAGACAAGAGGTGTTGATTTACGTCCAAGATTGATTCTTGAAGATAGTAAAGGTGACATGATTGTTCTTTCAAACGGTCTTGAAGCAAGATACTTCTTACCAATTGGTGCTATTCTTAACGTTACTGATAAAGCTGAAGTTCATGCTGGTGATATCATCGCAAGAATTCCAAGAGAATCTACAAAAACAAGAGATATTACAGGTGGTCTTCCAAGGGTGGCTGAGTTGTTTGAAGCTAGAAAGCCTAAAGACCACGCTATTATTAGTGAGATCGAAGGTGTTGTACATTTCGGTAAGGATTATAAAGCTAAGAGAAGAATTATAATCAAACCAAGTGACGAATCAATTTCTCCTGCTGAATACCTTGTTCCAAAAGGAAAGCATATTTCTGTTAATGAAGGTGACTTTGTTAAAAAAGGTGATTTGCTAATGGATGGTAATCCAGTGCTTCAAGATATCTTGAAAGTTATGGGTGTAGAAGCTCTTGCTAGATATATGGTATCGGAAGTGCAACAAGTATATAGATTGCAGGGTGTAAAAATTGATGACAAGCATATTGAAGTTATTTTAAGACAAATGCTTCAGAAAGTTGAGATTACTGACTCTGGTGAAACAACAATGCTTGAAGGCGAAATTTACGATAAGCCTGAATTTGAAGAATTGAATGCTAAATTTATAGAGAAAGGCTTTGTTCCTGCTAAATCTTCACCTATTTTACAAGGTATTACTAAGGCTTCATTGCAGACCAGATCATGGATTTCAGCTGCATCATTCCAGGAAACTACAAGAGTGTTAACGGAAGCAGCAATTTCAGGCAAGCAAGATAGGCTTCATGGCTTAAAAGAGAATGTAATTGTGGGTAAATTAATTCCTGCTGGTACAGGTCTATACTTGTCTAAGATGAAGAAGGCAGCTGCAGATATCGATCAAAAAGAGTCGCCGGTTGTAGAGAAAGTTATAGTTGAAGAAACATCTGAGACTGTGATTGAAACTCCTTCTGAGGAAGTTAATACTTCGGCAGCTGAGTAGTTTAGAAAGGAAGGAAGAAGATGCTTAGAGTAGTTGCAGTGTTTTTATTTTTAGCCTCATGTGCTAACGGTGGAAATAGTGCTGCAACATCTGATCAGGAAGTCTGTACAAGCTATGGATTTGCCAAGGGGTCTTTTGAATATAATAACTGCATTCATAAGCTAAAAGAACAAAGAGCAAATGGAACTCAAGAAAATTGAATTCTGATTTGCTCTTTAATTTAAATTAGACTTAGCAGTTTTTATGTTTTCCTTTAAGAAATTGGTTTTTAAGCCAATAATCTACTGATAACTTACTACCACCATATACAAATAGCATAGAGAATAGAAGCATCCAGTAATAATTCTCAGTGGACTCAACATAAGAAAAGTTCATTATTAGCGTCATAACAAATAAGGCTAAAGAGACTAGCCTTGTACCGAATCCAATTGCTAAAAATACAGATCCAACTAGCTCCATTGTTAGAGCTATGTAAGCAGCAACAGCATAGTTTATTACAGGAACGCTGTATTCGTACTGAAACAAAAACAATGTTCCTTTCCAATCATCTAATTTTGCCATACCTGAGTTAAGAAATATTTCTGCTAGATATAGCCTAACTATAAAATTTGGTAAAAAGCTGATTTTTTTTGCATAGTTGCCAATACAACCACACATACAAATTAGGCAATTTTTAGTTTTCGAGCATTTAAACATGATTCTCCTTATAAATTTAAATAGATGTTACAAGTAAAAAGTTAATTAAAGGTAAATTTATTCACTAATTTTTTCTTTATGAAATTTAGCAAAATATATTGGAAACGGTCTGCTGATTTATGTTTTTCCATTATTTCAAAAATTTCCTGAAGAGTTTTTCTTTTCTCTAGGCAATTTAAGAAGGTTAATTCTTCAAATGTAAGAGGCATGAAGTGTGTTTGTTCATGATTCTTAAATCCAGCTATAGTAGATTTTTTAGCTCGGGCAGAGAGTCTAGTTACAGCTTTGTTCTCGAATAAGTTGTGCCATAGACTGATTGAGTTTGCATTGAAAAGAGTAAATTTACGAAGTGTTGGATTTAATTCTAGCTTAACCCTATTAAGCTGGCTTGGTTCTATATGGCTATATTCAGATTCTTCCATAAAATAAGGATCTGCGTCATCATAGATTATTGATTGATAATAATCTAAAGTTACCAGATCTTCAATTTCACTATTCACATTAGAATTTCTGACAAATTGAAAAAATATTAATGCATAATCATCTAAATTACCGCTTCGAGAGGGGTTGTTATCAATGCATTTAAAGCATAGTTTTGAGAATTTTTCTTCCCCCATAAAACTTTCAGAAGTTCTGAAGTTATTTTTGATAGCATCTAACACACCGAATTTATAATTGTTCTGATAAATTTGCAGAGAGTCTTGAACAGAATCAGACTGTATAACGTTTAGTAGGCTCCTAGACCTTTTGCCTCTTATCACATTGTCTAGGAAATCACGCTGTAACTCTTTGAGATTCATTGGTGCTATCTAAAATTTTTTGAGCTTTACTTGCTTCTTTTATCAACACGTCCAACTCAGGTATATCTGCATCCCATTCTATTAATGTTGGCACTTTGCGGTCAATCTTTTTTAAAGTGTATCTATATAAATCCCACACCTCATTACGTACAAAATCATTATGTGTATCAAGTAGTTTGGTAAAGTTTTTGGTTTTAAGTATAGAATGGCCAGCCAAATGAATTTCTTTAATAGAATTAAGATTAATATTATTAATATAATCTGCTGGATTATAATTATTATTAGAGCTACTAACAAATATATTATTTACGTCTAACAACAGACCGCATTGAGTCTTGCTTAGTAGTTTATTTATAAAATCTTCTTCTGGCATAGTAGAAACAGAAAAGGCTAAATAAGCAGATGGATTCTCAACAATAATTTGTCTGCCTAGATAATCTTGTGCAATTTTTATATTTCTAGAAATAACTTCAAGAGATTCTTCGTTGTATGGAATTGGCAACAAATCATTAGCAAACTCATGATTTACCGAACTCCACGATATATGGTCAGATACTAGAAATGGTTTGAACTTATCTGTAAGGGTTTTAATTTTTTTTAAATGATTTTTGGAAGGTAAATCAATGGATCCCAAAGATAAGCCTACTCCATGAAAACTAAGGGGGTAAGACTTACTTATTTCTTCTAAAAAAGCAATTTGCTTACCACCTTTAGCAAAAAAATTTTCAGTATGGATTTCCCACCAAGGCACTTTAGGCTTTTGGTTTAGCACCTGGTTATGGTGAGGGCTTCTTAACCCAATCCCTGCAGAGAGGATTATTTCTTCTTCATGCATGAATCATAAGTTCCTTGTTGACCATTGCAACTTGTAGATACGCATTCTGATGCTTTTTTTACAATCCACTCACCTTTATCGCAATCAGACTTTGCTAGTCCTGCACATGCGTGTGAGCCGCTTTTAGAAGCGCAATCATTTCTTCCAGCTTTAGCAACGCCATAACATTTCACCATGCAATCTTTACTATCCTTGTTTTTGCCAGACTTTGATTTGCATCCATTAGAGTCACAACTATTAGAGCCGCTTGAGCTTGCGCCTACTAAATGTATACTAACTCCGGTGCTGGCAGAATGAGCTGCTGAAGTGTTTGCAAGAGCACTTGTAGCTCCTAAAGACAATAAGCCTGCTGTTGCAGCAGCAATAAATTTATTTTTCATAATGAAACCTTTTTGATTAACTAGGTCAATACTAGCAGTGATTCGTTAATAAAAGATTAAAAGCGATTTTCGATATACTTTGTTACAATATCCATGAATTCTTGAGAAATATTATTGCCTCTTAAGGTGCATCTTTTTTCTCCGTCAATGAATACAGGAGCAGCTGGGGATTCTCCCGTTCCAGGTAAGCTAATACCTATATCAGCATGCTTACTTTCTCCCGGACCGTTCACGATACATCCCATGACAGCAATATTCAAATTTTCAACGCCAGGGTGTTTATTTTTCCATACAGGCATTTGTTTTTGAAGAAATTGTTGAATCTCTTTTGCTAGAGTTTGAAAAACAGTTGAAGTAGTTCTGCCGCAACCAGGGCATGCAGTAATTTGTGGGTTAAAATATCTTAGTCCAAGAGACTGTAAGATTTCTTGGCAAACCCTTACTTCTTCTGTACGCGAAGCACCAGGCTCGGGTGTAAGAGAAACTCTAATAGTATCACCAATTCCTTTATTTAGCAGTATAGATAAGGCAGCAGTTGAAGCAGCAATCCCTTTAACCCCCATCCCTGCTTCAGTTAGCCCTAGATGAAGAGGGTAGTTACATTTTGCTGCTAAAGATTCATATATTTGAATCAAATCTGGAACTTTACTTGTTTTGCATGAGACTATGATTTTGTCTTTATTGAGGCCAATTTCCTGAGCTTTTTTAGCGCTGTTAAGTGCAGAAGTGATGAGTGCTTCATGCATTATATCTTTTGAAGATTTAGGATTTTTTCTTTTCGAATTCTCATCCATTAATTTAGTCGTCAGATCTTGGTCAAGGCTTCCCCAATTTACCCCTATTCTTACAGGTTTGTCATTTTTGACGGCCACCTCAATAAACTCTTCAAACTGCGCATCACGCTTTTTACCAAAACCTACATTTCCCGGGTTAATTCTGTACTTATCTAGAGATTCGGCGCAAGCAGGATGTTCTTGTAGTAGGCGATGACCGTTGTAATGGAAGCATCCAACTATAGGTACATCATATCCCTGTTGTAATAAATTTTCTTTTATATACGGAACAGCAGCAGCAGATGCTTGATTATTAACAGTTAGTCTAACTATTTCAGAACCAGCATCAGAAAGCTCTCTTATCTGCTTTACTGTTGAATGAATATCAGCTGTATCTGTATTAGTCATAGATTGAACTATAACGGGATGATCTCCTCCTATTGTGACATTCCCTACTTTTACAGCTAAAGTTTTACATCTTTTCATATGGTTATTTATAGAAAAATTATTACTTTTGTAAAGAATCAATAATTTCTATGGATTCCTTTTCAAGCTTAGCTTTTTCAATCCACTCTTGAATAAAGTTTTTGGACAGCACTTTGTTGCAATATTTTTTTATTGTATCAGAACATGGGAGGTTATAATTTACTATTCTAATTACTACCTGACTATAAAAAATGTCGGCCATACCCCATTCTCCAAAAAGAAATCCATCTCTTTTAAGAAGGTCTTCAAAAATTTCTTGAATGCGCTCAAATTGCTTATTCGCCCCAAAAGAAAGCTGTGCGTTTGGAAAGGTCTTTTTTATATTCATTGGAACTTCTTTACGGAAGTCTACAAAGCCACTGTGGAGTTCAGAAATTATTGATCGACACTTTGCTCTGTCTTTTATGCCTTTCGGATAAAGTGAATTATTACTTAGCTCATTTATATATTCCGCTATAGCTAGTGAATCTGAAATCGTAAGGTTATTATGAATTAAGGCTGGAACAAATCCAGATGGTGAAAATTGTCTTATTACTTTTCTTGATCCTTTAATTCCAAGCGATATCTTTTCTTCTTCAAACTCAAAACCAGCAGATTTCAGGCAAAGCCACGAGCATAATGACCATGAGGAGTAGTTGAGATTACCAATGATGAGTTTAAATTCTTTTGACATATATTGATTATGATAATTAAAATAACAGTATCAAAAAATTAAATAGTTAGCATTATGGTCAGTAAAGTTGGTGAAAGAGTATATTTCCTTGATTATGTAAAAACAATAATAATTGTACTGATTGTAGCTCATCATGCTTCCTTAGCATACAGCTTATCTCAAGGTTATGGGCATAACTATGTGTATTCAGCAGCGCAAATATTAGATAAAAACAAGCTATTTATTTTTGATTACTTTGAGAGCTTTAATGACATCTATTTTATGCCCTTAATGTTTTTGGTTTCTGGGTTTTTCGTAATGAAGTCTTTAAAAAAGAAAGGGGCAATGAGTTATATGTCCTCAAGATTTAACAGACTGTTAGTACCTTTTATTTTTTCAATTACTATTTTGATGCCGCTATCTTATTACCCTGTGGGATTACTGAAGAACAGTAATCTTACTTTGATGGAGTATGTTTCAAAAGACTACATAATGAACTTTTACCGCGTTCCTGGGCCCATATGGTTCTTATTAGCTTTGTTTATGTTTGATCTCATTGCGGCCATGGCATATAAGTTGTGCCCTAAAGCGGTTAATAACTTGCTAGGTAAGATTGAAAATACAGGAAAAATTAATTTTCTACTTACTTTCTTATCTACAACTACCTTGGTGTTTTTCTTGTCATATATTTTCATTCCGAGTGACAATGTCGCTGCTATGTCTAAATTAGGCCCTATATGGTTTCAGAAGAAAAGAAGCTTGTTATATTTTTGCTTTTTTGCATTTGGATTTCTAGCCGGAGGAACTAAAAAATTCAGTAATTTAGTGACCAGAGACAATCACTTTTTGGTAGATACATGGCTGTTTAGAATTATTATCAGCATCATGCTATTTGGATTGTTTAGATATTATCGTGAATTTATGGCGAAGTCTCAGCCTGATTACTTGAGCGACTTCTTATATTGCACTTTATTTGTGTTCCTAGCCGCAATGGTCTCCTCAGCTTGGATAGCAACAGTTGGAAAATTTGCGAATAGAAAGAGCAGATTTTTAAGCTCTCTTTCCGAACAATCATTTGGGATATTTATCTTCCATTTTATAATTATCGTATGGATGCAATATTTATTAGTTAACATTAAACTAGGAGCTTCTCAAAAGTTCTATATTGTGTTCTCGCTATCATTATTCTCAAGCTGGCTCATTACTCTTGTTTTAAAGAGAATCCCAGTAGTTAAAAGATTTTTATAGAAGATAATTAGGCTTGGTTTGTGTGGTGCTCTTTGAGAGCTAGTTTATAATTCTTAAACTTCTCTATATATTCGCCTATATCTGTTCCAAAGCCATCTTGAGAGCTATTCCCTTTTAAGAAATTTGACAGCCCACCAACACCCATTAGATGGACTCCTGCAATCAAACCTGACTGTGTTATTTTAATTCCTTGGACATTCTTACCAATAAGCTTATGGAATCCCAAAATCCTGATATATCTCCAGTTACGAATAAAAAGCTCTTTTGCTGCAATGTCTTGAATCTCAGGGTTTAATAGGAAGTCTTTTTTAGAGTGGATTCCATATTTCCCCAACCACTCACCTTGCCAATGGTTTTTTGGCCCCCATCTTCTAACTGTTTTCTTGTAGTAGCCAAGTTCCTCTAAAGCGCTTTCTCCAAATTGATAGCGCCCTAAATAACCGAATCTATTAACTTTTTTATAGTTGCCACCAGATTCACGGTGTGCAAGATCATCCATGAAGCGTCTTTCTTCAGGGGTGATAGTTTTTAATAAATAATCTGTGGGCTTACTATTGTGATTGAGCGTTAGATAGACGGCGATATTGAACACCATCCCAATACAAAACAGTAAGGCCAGGTTTGATATGGGTTTCTTCATTACCCTCAACTCCTAGGTTATTATATCCATTAGTTTTATCTTTAAGGACATGCACCTTATGATAAGTATGCATGTTTAAAATTTCTGCTGGCTTAGGACCAGAAAAGTCAATTATTTTTGTTGTACATCCTCTAGTGCCACAAAACAAATGATCATTCACAAAGATAAATAATTCATCCTTTCCATCCCCATTAATATCATAAAAATAAGTTCCAATATCAAGAGGTTCTTTTTCTTTTAATGGTTTTAATCTGTGGATTTCTTTAAAGTTTTGATCTTTTGACTGATGAAACGTCTGTTTTCCTACTTGATGTTGATAATCGAAATCAACAGATTTATGCAGCTCGTTTTCTGCTTGCGCAGAAAGAACAAATATAGATAAGAATATTAAAATAAGTCTTTTCATATCTGTATTGGGGAATAAAGTATGAGAGATCTTATCAAAAAAGCAATTAAACTGCAATTAATAAATTGCAGTTTAATAGATAAATCCAAATACTATACAGCTTTTAGATTTGTAGCAGAAGTTTTACCTCTGTTTTCAGTTTCTTCAAAAGACACTTGTTGGCCTTCATCTAACTGAGGAATATTAGCTTTTTCAACTTCACTAATGTGAACAAATACGTCTTTACCACCGTCTTCAGGAGCAATAAAGCCATATCCTTTTGTTGTATTAAACCATTTAACTACACCGTTTCTCATAATAACTCATTTATTTAACTTAAAAATATTCGAAATAAAAAATCTACTGAAGTCTTGTATAAAAATGGCTGAAGAAATTTATTGGAAATTTAGATCAACTTGAGGATATATAAAACTTGTAAACTCATTAGTTCAAGTCCACATTATATAATGTTTACGCATTTTACAAGAAAATTATATATGATCGACCTATTTAATTATAAAGACTCAATTACTAAGTTAAAAGTCCGGGTTACACCTAAAGCGAAGGATAATCGTGTGACAAGGGTTACTTCTGAGAATGGTGAGGGTCTATATAAAATTTATGTAACTGCACCAGCAGAAGATGGTAAGGCTAATAAAGCTGTCATCGAGCTTATTGCGAGGGAGTTTGGCATCAAGAAATATAATGTTACTATTGAAAAGGGCGAGAGGTGCCGAGATAAGATTATAAGAATCATTAGATAAATACATGCACGTTACTATTCTAGACAATAACCACCGTGAGGAAGTGAACCATTTTCTTCGAAAAGATACTAAATTTAATATGTTTATGCTTAGTAACATTAAAAAAGGTGGTTTGGAATATAAAGGAAAAACATATCAAGCTGAATATGTTGGCATGTTTGATTCTAAATTTAATTTACTAGGAGTTTTATCTCATGCATGGAATGGGATAATTTTATTGCAATGCAACAACTTAGATTATTTGGAAACATTGACTAAATATTTCATTCAAAATGTAAAAAGAAAGATAAATGGCATTATTGGTGCTGATGAACAAGCTGAATTTTTAAGAAGCCGTTTAGAATTTTTAAACAAAGAATATCACGCAAATAGATGCGAAGACTTGTTTAGTTTAAAAATTAACAATTTAATAAAGCCAAAAACAAGTTTGTACAAGGATGTAAAATTGCAGCCTATATCTGATATGGATACTAAACTACTCTATAAATGGTGTTGTGAGTATGAAAAAGAAGCTCTAAATATTAGAGATAAAGAAATTATAAATAAAAATGTTAACAGTTTTATAGAGCAACCTGATCTTGAACAAAATTATTTTGTTTTGTTTCATGATGGGCAGCCGGTTTCTATGTGTGGTGTAAACGCCCGACATCAAAACTATGCACAAATTGGTGGAGTGTATACCCCTAAAGAGTTTCGAAATCAAGGTTTTGCTCGATGGGCTATATACCTGTTACTTCAAGAGTTGAAAAAACAAAAAATTGATAATGTCATTTTATTTACCTCAAACCCTTTGGCAAACAGGGCTTATACTAATATAGGGTTTTCTTGTGTAGGAGTTTTGCGGCTTATATTTTTTAAGTGAGATCTTTAGGAAGTAAATTTATTTTTTTCCGAACTTAAATGATTTTATCTCACCCAAATGCGTATGATAAAAACTCATACCCTCTTTCAATCCAAATCCCAAGGCTCTATCAAAAGCTATATGACTTAGCCAAATAAGACTCATAACTTTTGCTGTAGTATCAACTGAATAAAATCCAAAAAAGAGGTCGGTTTTTTTGTGCTAAAGAGTCAAGCCATCCTGCTTTTGGATCTGCAAGTTGTTGAGGAGTTATTTTGAGTTTATCTACTATAAAGTGCAGGAAATATTACTGTGATCTTTGGTAAGGTTAAAATTTATGTCTAAACTATCTTTATTGCGTAGTATGTATTGAATTCCTTGAGTGGAGTTAAAGTAGCAATAATCAATATCATCAACTTCTATGTTTACATCTTTTATTATGGATAATAGTAGCATCATGTCCAAAATGGAGTCCTAAAATTACTGTTTGTAATTCAGTGTAAGATCAAAAAAATTTACAAATTCATTCTTGTTTACTTTATAACCCTCATGCATATGGCTTGTAATAAGTTTTTTGAACTTGAACCTATCAATCATATTATTTATTCCCGAGTTATCTCTATAAAACAAAATATCTTTATCTTTATTATAATTATACTCGTAACCGAATATTTTTACTCCATACCTAAATTTATCATTCAAGTTATTGGGTATCCCATGGTTTGCAACTCCTCCAAATTCCATATTAATTAAAATAAGGTCATAGTAATCAATATTAAAATCTTTAATATCAAAATAGTTTATTTTGTCTTTGTACAATAATTTTGCTACAGAGTAATAGTCTTTTCTTATATCATAAATAGAAACGGACTTTATATTTTTATTTCCAGCATATGTAATATATCTACCAAATATATCACAAACTATTATTTTTTCTTGTTTTAAGCTCATTAAAAATTTATCAAAGTCAGACTTAATATTTAAATAATTAATCTCATACCAACAGGGAGCAATATTATGAGAAACATGTTCATATAAAATATTTTGTAATTTTCTTGGATAACTATCAGGGATTTTCATGAGATTATTTCTTTATTTTTTATATTATCAAATTGTGGAAATATAATTCTTGAGAATCCTTTATTGGTTAAGGCATTTACACTCCTAACGCTATGGGTATTAGAATATTTCCAAATAATTAAATCTCCAGATTTAACTTTTATATCCTTGCCAAATAGTAATTCTTTATTGTCGTTATCATAAAAATAAAAACCACCATTTTTGTAATCTAAACCATAATCAGAAAGAATTAGAGTTAATTGGCATCTTCTGGGATCAAAATCATGAGATCCAGTTGGGTCATGTCTTGGTTCTTCAAAAAAATCAGCGTGCTTCTTAACTATTATTCCAGAAGAAATAGTCCTACATAGCCTATATTGTAAAACAAGATCATCATTTTTATTGATGCCAAAATACATAGGTCTTTGTTCTACAATATTTCTAAATTTTTGTGCCTCAATTGTGATGTCATTCAATTCTTGGTCGATAGGTTTATTATAAATATTAATACAAAAAGACACATCATTTGGAGTAGGTCTTTTGATCAAATAATTAGGAGTTAAAAAATTTACATCTTTATTCTTATAAAAATCATCAAAATAATATTCTACACCCTCTGACAGCCATCTATTAATTACATTATTAGCAATATCCTTAGCAATAAAATCCTTTATAATAAAGAAACCCTTTTTGCAATATACAGCATTTCTTACATTAGTTATAAAGCTAGATTTATATGTATCACTATACTTAAACATGTTTAATTATAATTGCTTGACCTGTTGGTAGTTCTAGTGGAGAGTGGTTTTTTTTATTAAACCAAATCAGTTCCTTTTCTTTTTGACTGCGATGAGAATATAAACCAAAATCATCTAGAAGGATAATTCCTCCAATTTCAATTTTATCCCACATTTTTTCTAATACACCTATTTCTGCCATCCAGCTGTTCATATCAAGGTGTATGAAAGATAATTTATTAATATTAACTTTCTCAATTGATTTTGGTGCACTGCCTTTTACAATTTTTACATTCTTAAAGTTTTTAAATCTATTGCAGACATAATCGTATAGTCCTGACTTTTGGTGATCATCAGGTTTAATAGGAGAACCCACAGATTGATCTATATCAATTCCTTCAAAGGTATCAAATAAATAAATAATTTTATTACGCAGATTATTCCCCATATATTCAATCATAAACCTCATTTTGAATCCACGAAATGTTCCGAATTCGGCAATGTCTCCACTTAAATTTTGAGTCTGTTTTACACACCAAGTAATAATATGCATTCTCCATGACATGCCAATATAAGGTTCTGCTTTTGCAAATTTTTTGACACAATTTTGAAAATCAATATCTTCAAAAAAATGCATATTCCTGCTAGCAATAAACATATTGTCTCCACAGTAATTTCTTGGATAAATATCCTTTAATGATTCCATAGAATTATCAAATTGCTTCTTTTTATATATATTTCTTGGCTTATCAAACATGTTTAATATTAAGTTTTCAAAATTATTTTTTATAACATACTACATATAAAATATGTCTAGTCACATCATCTACTTTATCTAAAATTTCACCAGTTTTATATTTAAAAATCGTAGTAAATTTTTCTAATAATTTTTCTAAATCTTCTTGTGACCATATTGGTCTTAATCTTAAGCCATTTCTAAATGATAAAGGATCGCTAGAAATAATAACATTATTGCCAGAGTCTCTTTTTGCATTTTTCATTATAAAATGTTTATTTCCTATAAAGGACATAATTAAGGCCCCGCCAGGTTTTAAAATTCTTATAGACTCATTGATGTTATCAATTAACTCACAGCCTTGCCTTAAATAATATATTGAGTTTACTGCAACCACAAATTCAAAGTTATTATCTTTGAACATTTCCATATTGTCAGAATAACAATGATAAAAACTACTATTTGGAAATTTTCTTTTTAACTTTGATACATTGTCTTTGCTAACTTCAGTTCCTACAGTTTTCAAGCCCAAACTTTTAAAAAAAGGAATATTCCTACCATTTCCACAGCCAACATCTAATATAGACTTGTTATTGGTATTATAATTTTTTAGTAATTTCACTGGACTTTTAGACAAAAAAACTCTTGCAATAAACGATTCTGGGATATCATATCCTGCTTTATTTACTGAATCATTCATATAAAAATTTGAATATGCTTCGATTGGGTCAGTCATGTCATGTAGGTTGATTTATAATAAAATGAATTGTAATGCTAACCAATATTGAGTCAATAATTAATTGTTAATTTCAATTATGAATAATATAAAATATAACCATGCACTTGAAGATCGTGTTGAAAAGGGTGGGAGCAAGATGAGTCAAGTGTACTCAATGTCTCTAATGGAAGGTATTAAGAAGAAAATAAAAAAATTAAAAAAGTGAGCTGAGAGTAGGTTAGAAACAGTTAAACTGGTGGAGGGAGGGGGATTCGAACTATTCTTCCAAAAGACCCCTGCCAGCTTCTGCATGGTTTTAATCCTTAAATTTTTCTAGTCATGTTTAAGAAAATAAAAGAAATACGTTGCCAATGTCAAGCTCATAGAATCGTTTAATGGCAGTAAAAATACATTATCTGCTTTTTATCAAACATTAGGTGAATAGTTTGTGGTTTGACTTTGCTTTACTTCTTTTGAATATAAACATCGCTATTGCAGGAACCCCAAATATTATATTGTATATTCTATATATTAGATAAATTGTTGCATAAGACATAAGAGTCTTATTGTTTAAATAATACATAGATTTTCCAAATGCTGCCTCTCCAATTCCTATGCCCCCAGGAGAGATTGGTATAATACTGATTAATTGAGTAATAGTACTAGATATAATATTAGAAAGCACTGTCGATTCATTACCAGATAATATGTAGCTTCCAATGACAAACAAACAATAACCTATTAAAATCTGAATAAATGCAGCAATTAAGATATTTTGTACTATAGCTGAAACAGAATTTCTATATAAAAAAAGTGCCTTTATGACAGATAATATTATTTCATGTGACCGGCTTTTTTGTTTCTTTTTACGAAAGAAGGAAAGTAGTTTTTTATATAAAATCTTATTTCTTAATATATAGAAGAATATAGCTAAGAGTCCTGATGACAAAGCAATAACAAATATTATATATGGGATGAGAAAAGAATAATGATTGATAAATTCTAGATCATTATTTAAAAGGTAGTTAAGAAAAAATGGTAATAATGTAGCTATGAGAAGCATCATTGAAAACACTCCCATTATTCTATCTATTAAAATAGAAAGAACAGAGTTAGATTTTTTCCCTCCTTCTTTTATTATATATCCAGTTTTAACAACATCTCCAGCCACTCCCCCAGGCAAGAAGTAATTAAAGGTGTATCCCATGTAATATATCCAAAACGATCTTTTGAAGTCTAAGTCAATAACTTGAGATCTCAGAAGCACAAACCATTTTAAGTTACCCAGTAAAGTTACAACA
>JAVKEN010000019.1:0-33522 GCA_040221415.1 Rickettsiales bacterium | reverse complement strand
TATGCCTGGAGATAATGTTAAGTTGAAAGTAGAGTTGATATCACCTATTGCTATGGACGAAGGTCTGAGGTTCGCTATCCGTGAAGGTGGTAGAACTGTAGGAGCAGGTGTAGTAGCGAAAATTATTAAATAATTAAGTTTATTGTATGAGCGGTCAGAAAATTAGAATTAGATTGCAAGCTTTTGATCATGGTCTGCTTGATCGTGCTTCGAAGGAGATAGTTGGTACTGTGAATCGCACTGGTGCGGAGTTAAGTGGTCCTATTCCCTTGCCTACTAGTATAGAGAGGTATACGGTAAACCGCTCTCCTCATGTAAATAAAAAATCTAGAGAGCAATTTGAAATTAGAAAGCATAAAAGGCTTATTATAATTGATTACTCTACTCCTCAAACGGTTAACGCTTTAATGAAAGTTGATTTGGCGTCTGGGGTTGATGTTGAGATTAAGTTAGTTGACGGGGTGTAATGAGAGTAGGTTTGATTGCAAAAAAATTAGGGATGTCTTCTTTTTTAGACAGTGATGGGCAGATGACTCCTGTTACATTGCTTAAGGTGGATTCTTGCCAGGTGGTTGGTGCGAAGCAGCATTCAAATGGCTTCAAACTTCAAGTGGGTGCTTTTAACTGTAATTCTAATAAGATAGGTAAGTCTAAAAAAGGCTTTTTTGCAAAAGCAAAAATTGCCCCAAAAAATAAGATATGTGAATTTCCAGTTTCTGAAGATGCTGTATTAGAAGGAGGACAGGTGCTAGATGTAAGGCATTATGTCAAGGGGCAGTATATTGATGTGACTGGTATTTCTGTTGGTAAAGGCTTTGCCGGCGTTATGAAAAGGCATAATTTTAGTGGATTAAGAGCTTCTCACGGTGTGTCGGTTTCACATAGATCGCATGGATCTACGGGTCAATGTCAGGATCCTGGTAAGGTTTTTAAAGGAAAGAAGATGGCTGGTCATATGGGAAGTAGACAAGTTACGAAGCAGAATATAAAAATAGTTGATATAGATTTGGAAAATAATCTAATCGCGGTTAAGGGGAGTGTGCCTGGTCATAAGGGTGGTGTCTTGATGTTGAAAGATGCTATAAAAAGAGCGGTTCCGGCTGAAGCTCCGTATCCTTGTTTTACTGAAAATCAACAGCAGAATGTAGAGGTGGCAGAGCAAAATGAAAGCTAAAATTATAGATTTTGATAATAAGAACTGCGGAGAGCTGACTCTTAATAAAGATGTTTTTGGTTGCGAGGTGAGGTCTGATATTGTTAAGAGAGTTGCTCAGTGGCAGCTAGACAAGAAACGTTCTGGAAATCACAAAACAAAAGTTATTAGTGAAATTTCTGGCACTACTAAAAAGCCTCATAAACAGAAGGGTACTGGTAATGCAAGGCACGGGAGTTTAAGAAGTAATATACACAGAGGAGGTGCCACAGTTTTTGGGCCTGTTGTAAGAGATCACAGCCATTCTTTACAGAAGAAAGTTAGAAAGCTGGCTCTTAAAATGGTTGTTTCGCAAAAACTAAAAGAAAAGAAGTTGATTATTTTGAGTGACTACAAAGTTGAGTCACATAAAACTAAAGATTTGTTATTAAAGCTTAATAAATTAGGTTTAGTCGATGCTTTGTTTGCTGGAGTTAAGCATGATGAAGATGGAAAAAATTTTAACCTAGCTCATAAAAATATATCTGGAGTTTCTTCTATTCCGGTTGAGGGGTTAAATGTTCTGGATGTTTTGAGAAAAGACTTCCTGGTTTTATCTCAAAATGCAGTAAAGATATTAGAAGAAAGGTTGTAAAATGAGTAATACCTCTTTGTATGATGTTATAAAAAAGCCGGTTGTAAGTGAGAAAACAACCATGCTCGGTTCGTCAAATCAATATGTTTTTGAAGTCGGCAGGAGTTTTAATAAGCAATCAGTCAAAAAATCTGTTGAGAAAATTTTTTCTGTTACTGTCGATTCGGTTAGAACTTTTGTTAGAAAGGGTAAAGAAAAAAAATTCAAAGGAATAAAGGGTAAAAGAGCGGACGTTAAATACGCTATAGTTTCTCTTAAAAAAGGTGATGAGATCGATATATCAGGAGGGGTTAAATAATGGCATTAAAAACGTTTAAACCAGATACTCCTGGAAAAAGAAATTTTATACAAGTTGATAGAAGCTCTTTATGGAAAGGTTCTCCAGAGAAATCCTTAACTGTTGGAATTTCTAAGACTGGTGGTAGAAATAATTTTGGGCGTATTACTTCTTGGAGAAAAGGTGGTGGGCATAAAAAGTCGTATAGAATAGTAGACTTTAAGAGACTAAACCGTGATTTAGAGTTTGTTGTAGAAAGAATAGAGTACGACCCTAATCGCACTGCTTTTATTGCTTTAATTTCATCTGGAGATACTAAGTCTTATATAATTGCTCCAGCTGGTTTGAAGATGGGAGATAAAGTGTACGCTGGAGAGTCTGCGGACATAAAAATTGGCAATGCATTGCCTCTGAAGCATATTCCAATAGGTACTGTTGTTCATAATGTTGAGTTAAAGCCTGGAAAAGGCGGTCAAATTGCTAGATCAGCTGGGTCGTCGGTCAGTGTGGCTGGTAAAGATTCAGGCAGAGTGCTTATAAAATTAAGGTCTGGCGAGGTAAGATTGGTTGAAGATAATTGCTATGCCACAATAGGTGTGGTTTCTAACTCTGATCATCAAAATACCAAAGTTGGTAAGGCTGGAAGAAGTAGGTGGAAGGGGGTGAGGCCTATAGTTAGGGGTGTTGCGATGAATCCGATAGATCACCCGCATGGAGGTGGTGAAGGTAGGACTTCTGGAGGAAGGCATCCAGTTTCTCCTTGGGGGCAGTCTGCGAAGGGTAAGAAGACTCGTAATAATAAAAGAACTGATAAGTTCATCGTGAGAAAAAGGAGTAAGTAGATATGGCTAGATCGTCTTGGAAGCCACCATTTATAGAAAAATCATTGTTGAAGTTAGTAAACAATGCTGTAGAAGCAGGAAATGCTAAACCTATTAAAACAAGGTCTAGAAGATCAACAATATTACCAAACTTTGTTGGTCTGAACTTTGAGGTGTATAACGGTAAGTCGTTTGTACCAGTAGGGCCGGTAAAAGAAGAAATGGTTGGTCATAAATTAGGCGAATTTTCTCCTACTAGGGTTTTTAAAGGACATAGTGGAGATAGAAAGGCTAATAAAGGATAGTTTATGAGTGAAAAAAAAATAGCTGAAGAAAAAAATAAAGTTGCTATCGCTAAGTTGAAGTCGATTAAAACTAGTGTACAAAAGTTAAATCTTGTTGCTTCTCTTATTAGAGGCATGAAAGCTGAAGAGGCTTTAGTGCAGCTTACTTTTGCGAAGCAAAAAGTATCTTCCTATTTAAGAGATTGTCTGAATTCAGCGATTGCTAATGCAGAGAACAACCATGATATGGATATTGATAGTTTGTATGTGTCGAAAGTTCTTGTTGGTAAATCTTTTACTATGAAGCGGTTCAAGGCAAGAGCTAGGGGAAGGGGGGCTAAAATACTTAAGCCGTTTAGTAATTTAACAATAGAAGTAGAAGAAAGGTAGAGTTATGGGTCAGAAGGTTAACCCTATAGGATTAAGATTGGGCTATAATAAGAATTGGAATTCAAGATGGTTTGCTTCGAAAGCTGATTATTCCAAGGCTATTAAAGAAGATTTTGAGGTTAGAGCGTATATTAAGAAAAACCTTTCCTTTGCGGGTGTTGCTCAGATAGTGATTGAAAGATCTGCGGAGAAGATAAATGTTACAATACATGCTTCAAGGCCTGGGGTAATCATTGGTAAGAAGGGATCTGATATTGAAAAGGTAAAACAGTCAATTGTTAAGATCACTGCAAAAAAAGAGGTGTTTGTAAATATAGTTGAGGTTAAGAAGCCTGAGATAAATGCGCAGCTCGTAGCTGAGGGGGTTGCTACTCAGCTAGAAAAAAGAGTTTCTTTTAGAAGGGCGATGAAAAGAGCTATGCAGTCTGCTATGAAGTTTGGAGCTGAAGGGATAAAGATTAGCTGTGCAGGAAGATTAGGTGGAGCAGAAATTGCTAGAACTGAGTGGTATAAGGAAGGCAGAATTCCTTTGCATACAATTAGAGCGGATATAGATTACGGTGTTGCACGAGCTAACACAACATACGGAGTTATAGGTGTGACGGTGCATGTTTATAAAGGTGAGTTAGTAACTTATAATTAGAGAATTTAACAATGTTGCTTCCAAAGAAAACAAAATATAAAAAAGCGCACAAAGGTAGAATACACGGCTTGGCTAAAGGCGGAACATCTTTGCTGTATGGTAGTTTTGGTCTCAAGGCTTTGGAGCCGGAAAGAATAACTGCAAGGCAGATTGAGGCTGCTAGAAGAGCGGCTGTTCGTACAATGAAGCGGGTTGGTAGAATGTGGATAAGAATTTTCCCAGATTTACCTGTGAGTTCTAAGCCTGCAGAAGTAAGGATGGGTAAAGGAAAAGGCTCTGTTGAATATTGGGCTGCAAGAGTTAAGCCTGGTAGGATAATGTTTGAAGTTGAGGGGGTTCCTGAAGAAGTTGCTCGTGAAGCTTTACAGAAAGCTTCGGCGAAACTTCCTATTAAGGTAAAATTTATGAAAAGAATAGAAAAGGTCTAGCATGAAAATAAAAGAAATAAAATCTTTGAAAATTGAGCAGATCAAAGGAAAAATTGTAGAATTAAAGAAGGAGCATTTTAATTTGAGATTTCAAAAATCTTCTGGTCAGCTAACTAATACTGCTAGAATTAGACAAGTTAAAGCTACTATTGCAAGGTTAATTACAGTTTTAAATGAAAATTCTTCAAAAGCAGGAGGTGAAAATGCCTAAGAGAATATTGAAGGGTGAAGTGGTTAGTAATGCTGCAGAAAAAACTGTGGTCGTGAATGTGAAAAGAACATATACACATCCAATTTATAAAAAAATTATAAGAAGATCAAAGCGTTACCATGCTCATGATGAAAAGCAAGCTTTTCAGGTTGGAGATTTTGTGCAGATAGTAGAGTCGAAGCCAATTTCAAAAACAAAAAAGTGGCAAGTTATATATAGTGAAAAGCAATAAAGGTTTGTTCAAATGATACAAATGCAAAGTAAGTTAAGCGTAGCTGATAATTCTGGAGCAAAAGAAGTGCAATGCATCAAAGTTCTAGGTGGGGCGAAAAGCGCACGCGTTGGAGATGTTATAGTTGTGTCGGTGAAAGAGGCTACTCCTACTGGAAAAGTAAAAAAAGGAGAGGTGCAACTTGCGGTAATTGTAAGAACCTCTAAAGAAACTAAGAGAGTGGACGGGAGTTCTATAAGATTTGACACTAATGCTGCTGTTTTGATCAATAAGCAGCACGAACCTATTGGTACTCGTATTTTTGGTCCTGTTCCAAGGGAGTTGAGAGCTAAAAAATACATGAGAATAATTTCATTAGCTCCGGAGGTGTTATAGTATGGTTGCGTTTAAAATAAAGAAAGGTGACAAAGTAGTAGTAGTTGCAGGAAAAGATAAGGGTAAGGTAGGCGATATCTTGAAGATGTTTCCTGCTGACAGTAGGTGTTTAGTGAGTGGTGTGAACGAAGTCAAAAAACATCAGAAACCTACAAGAGAATCTAAGGGTGGTATTGTTACGAAAGCTATGCCAATTCATATATCGAATGTAGCTTATTATGATGAAAAAACTAAATCTCCCGTTAAGTTGGGGCGTAAAATGGTTGATAAAACCAAAAAACGTTTTATAAGAAAAACAAATGAAATTTTAGGTGAATAAATCAATGTTAAGATTTAAAGATTTATACGACAAAGAGATTAAGCAATCATTAGTTAAGGAGTTTAACTATGAAAACTCTATGGAGATCCCAAAGCTGGTAAAAGTATCACTAAACATGGGTGTTGGTGATGCTATTCTGGATAAGAAAAACCTCGAATCAGCGGTTGAGGAGCTTACTTTAATTGCTGGTCAAAAGGCTGTTATTACTAAGGCTAGGAAGTCTATTGCTGCTTTCAAACTTAGAGAGGGTATGAGTATTGGTTGTAGAGTTACTCTAAGAAAATCAAGAATGTTTGATTTTTTAGAAAGATTTGTTATGGTTGCACTTCCTAGAGTAAGAGATTTCAGGGGGTTATCGATAAAGAATTTTGATGGTCAGGGAAATCTAAACATTGGTATAAAGGAGCACATTGTGTTTCCTGAGATAGATTATGACAAAATCTCAAAAGTTCGAGGTTTGAATGTAAGCGTTATTACGAGCGCTAAAACTGATAAAGAGGGTAAGGCTCTCTTGTCTGGTTTTAATTTACCGTTTAATTGATAGGTTATTGTAGTTATGGCTAAAAAAAGTGCGATACAAACAAATCTTAATAGGCAAAAAAAAGTGAAATCTTTTGCCTCTCTAAGAGCAAAGTTAAAAGCGATTACTATGGACAAAAAGGCATCAATCGAAGAAAGGTTTGATGCGCAGTTAAAGTTGGCTAAGCTACCTAGAAATTCTGCGAAAATTAGGTTAAGAAATAGATGCCAAATAACTGGAAGACCTAGAGGGTTCTACAGAAGATTCGGTCTGTCTAGGATATTATTAAGGGAGTTGGCATCTAGTGGCGATCTTCCAGGCGTAAAAAAATCAAGTTGGTAAGATATATGAATGATTCTATTGCTGATATGATAACAAGAATAAGGAATGGTCAGAGTGCCTATTTGGTATCTATAAAAAGTCCGTATTCTAAGTTTCGTGAAGCTGTTCTTGGTGTGTTGAAAGCAGAGGGCTATATAGCTTCGTACACTGTGAGCTCTATAAGAGGCGATATTAAAGAGTTGGATGTAAAGCTCAAATATAGCAAAGATGGATCTCCGGTAATACAGGAAATAAAAAAAGTATCTAAGCCAGGAAGAAGAAGTTACTCAGGTATTTCGTCTATGAAGCCAGTATATAACAATTTAGGTGTTTCGATAATTTCAACCCCTTCTGGTGTCATGACGGATCGTGATGCAAGAGCAAAAGGTGTTGGTGGAGAAGTGATCTGTCAAGTTTTTTAGGAGTTGGTAATGTCAAGAATAGGTAAAAAAGAGATTAATCTTCCTGAAGGTGTGAGCGCAAATTTCGAAGGTTCAAACGTTACGGTTTCTGGAAAACTAGGATCTTTGAGCGGCGTTTTTCCGCAAGAGGTAAGTTTTTTAAAAGAAGATAAGAATATAAAAGTTTCTCCATTGAGTGATTCAAAAAAAGCCAAAGCAATGTGGGGGCTTGCTAGAAGTCTTTTGAATAATATGGTGATAGGAGTGTCAGAAGGTTTTTCAAAGAGGTTAGAGATACATGGAGTTGGCTATAAAGCATCTGTAGATAATAAATATTTAACCTTAAATCTTGGTTTCAGTCATGAAATAAAGTACGAGATACCTGAAGGAATATCTATTAAGGCTGAAAAACCTACTTTGTTGGTTATTTCTGGAGTTGATAAACAGAAAGTTGGTGAAGTGGCTGCGGAAATAATAAAGCAAAGACCACCGGAGCCTTATAAAGGTAAAGGTATCAGATACGAAGGTGAGCAAATATTGCGCAAAGAAGGTAAGAAGAAATAATTAGGGTTATTTTAAATGTTAACTAGTAAAGATAAGTTTGCACGAAGAGAGCAGAGAGTTAGAAAGAAAATAAAAAAAGTTTCTAAGGGTTTGCCAAGAATGACGGTTTTTAAATCAAACCATCATTTGCATGTGCAAATTATTAATGACAATGAGAGCAAAACTCTTTTGGCGGTATCAACCCAACAAAAAGAGTTTGTGAAACTTAAAAACAAGAAAAATGGTGTGGCAGCAGCTATGCTTGGAAGCGAATTGGCAAAAAAAGCAAAAACTGAAGGCGTTAAGAAAGTAGTTTTTGATAAAGGTGGCTATAAGTTTCATGGGGTAATAAAGTGTTTAGCGGATGCTGCACGAGAATCGGGTTTAGAATTATAAGGATTTAATTGAGAGAATATGAGTAAAAATCATTCAGTGAATAAACAAGAAAACCAAAGTGATGTTAAAGAAGCCATAGTTGCCGTAAACAGAACTGCAAAGGTAGTAAAAGGCGGGAGAAGATTTGGGTTCTCAGCTGTGGTTGTTGCCGGAGATGGTAAAGGTAAAGTTGGCTATGGCCTAGGAAAGGCAAAAGAAGTTGCTGAGGCAAGAGCTAAGGCTTCTCAAGAAGCTAGAAAAAACATGATAAGAGTGCCATTGAAAGATTCTAGAACTTTGTTTCACGATGTGGAAGGGCATGTTGGCGCAGGCCGTGTTTTGCTAAGAGCGGCAAAGCCTGGTACAGGAGTAATTGCCGGTGGTCCTATGAGAGCTGTTTTTGAAATGCTTGGCATTCATGATATTGTTGCTAAATCTATGGGCTCTTCAAATGTTCATATTATGATAAAAGCTACGTTCGAAGCTTTTAGTAGAATTCAGACTCCAAAGGCAGTATCTGAAAAAAGAGGCAAGAAAATTTCTGAGTTAGCAGGTTAATTGAAGGTTTGGTATGAGCAAGAAAAGTGAATCAGATGTAATTAAAGTTACTCAAATAGGCAGTGCTATTGGTAAAAAGTCAGACCAAAAACAAACTTTGATTGGTCTTGGGTTAAACAAGATAAATAAAGTTAGTGTTTTGCCTGACAATGAATCAACTAGAGGCATGATTTTTAAAGTAAAACATCTAGTAAGAGTAGATCAAAATTAATTAGGTTATAAGATGAAGTTGAACTCTGTTAAAGATAATAAAGGAGCAAGAAAGCCTTCTAAAAGAGTGGGTAGAGGTATTGGTTCTGGTAAAGGGAAGACTGCTGGTTCTGGTATGAAGGGACAAAAATCTCGATCTGGTGTGGCAATTAAAGGTTTTGAAGGTGGGCAGATGCCTTTACATATGCGTTTACCTAAGCGTGGGTTTAATGCAGTAAATGTGAAAAAAATTAAAACTTTTAATCTTTCCGGGATACAAAAACTTATTGATATAAAGTTGATTGATCCTAAAAAAGAACTTAACACTGAATTATTTATAAAGTTGGGCCTTGTTAAAAAAGGCTATGAGGTAAAGATTTTGGGTGTTGGAAGCGTTTCGGGAAAAATAAAAACAAAATTTGAATATTATTCGAAGTCAGCATCTGAGAAACTAGGGTTATCTTCTGAACCTAAAGTTTCATAGAGTTTGGTATGAGCTTTGATCCTTCTGTTTTTACAAAAGCCAGTGAGTTAAAAAAGAAGATCTTTTTTACTCTTATGGCCTTATTTATATGCAGGCTAGGTTCATATATTACCGTACCAGGAATAAATATTGCATCCCTTAATGAATTTTCAGATAGTAATGCTTCCGGAGTATTAGGCATGTTTAATATGCTTTCGGGTGGGTCGCTATCTAGAATGTCTGTTTTTGCTCTGGCTATTATGCCGTATATTACAGCTTCAATTGTCATGCAATTACTTACAGTAACTATAAAGCCTCTTGAAGAAATGAAAAAAGATGGTGCTTCAGGTAGAAAAAGAATAAACCAATTGACAAAATATTTGACGGTTATACTTGTTATCACTCAGGCTTATGGTGTGGCGGTTAGTTTAGAAAAGCTTTCTACAAGCGTTGGACCTATAGTATCGTCACCTGGAGTGTTTTTCAGAATTTCTACTGTGACTGCTTTAACTGTAGGAACGATGTTCTTGATGTGGCTAGGGGAGCAAATTTCAGAAAAAGGCATAGGTAATGGCACTTCATTGATAATTTTCACAGGCATAGTAGCCGGACTGCCCCAAGCCTTTGCTGCCGTTTTTGAGCTAGTGAGGTCTGGTGCGATGGCGCCAATAACTCTTATTGTTATTCTTGCCTCTATTGCGTTCACAGTGTTTTTTATAGTGTTTATGGAAAGAGCTCATAGAAGAATTTCTATTCAGTATCCTAAAAGACAGAAAGGCAATAAGATGTTTGGTGGTGAAAGTACTCATCTGCCTTTGAAGCTAAATACCGCGGGAGTAATTCCTCCTATCTTCGCAAACTCAATACTATTGTTTCCTTTAACTATTGCAAATTTTATGAATCAGTCAGGTGGAGAAGACTCCATATGGCAGGAAATAACTTTGTATTTGGGCAGGGGTAAATTGCTATACCTTGTTTTGTATGTTGCATTTATTATTTTCTTTGCTTTTTTTTACACTTCGATTGTATTTAACTCAAAAGAAACAGCAGATAACCTTAAAAAAAATGGTGCATTTGTGCATGGTTATAGGCCAGGGACGGACACCGCTAATTATTTTGACTTAATACTTACACGTTTAACCACAATTGGTTCTATCTATATAGCCTTTATATGCGTTCTTCCTGAGTATTTGTCATCAAAATTCCATATCCCTTTTTATTTAGGTGGGACTAGTTTCTTGATAGTAGTGAATGTAGTTCTTGATACGTTCACGCAGATACAGTCTTCTCTTTTCTCTTATCAGTACGAAAGCTTAGTTAAAAAGGCGCGTTTGCGGAGGTAGAATGCTAATAATTTTATTCGGCCCACCTGGTGCAGGTAAGGGAACTCAGGCTGCAAAAATATCTTCCTTATTTAGCTTTAAGGCACTTTCTACGGGTGATATTCTTAGGGCGGAGATTTCAGCTAAAACGAAGTTAGGAAGAAAAATACAGCATATAGTAGAAAGCGGTGACTTAGTAGATGATGAGCTTATTATTGAGCTTGTTGAGTCAGCAATGAAAAAAAATGGGAAAAAAAATTATATATTAGATGGATTTCCAAGGACTCTTATTCAAGCAAAAAAGTTTGATGAAGCTCTTAAAAAAAGTACTCAAAAAATTTCTTGCGTAATAGAGCTTGAGGTCAATAAAGATAGGCTGTTAAAAAGGCTGGTCAATAGGTTTAGCTGTAAAAATTGTGGCGCTAATTACAATAAGTTGTTTAAGATGCCTAAAATTAAGGGTGTATGCGATAAATGTGGTGGAACGCAATTCGAAACTAGACCTGATGACAACGAGCAAGTGATAACGAATAGATTCGATGAGTATCAAAAATTGACATCTCCTATTTTACCGTACTACAAGGAGCAGGGAATACTGCACAAAATTGACGGCAATTTGGAGGCAAGCAGTATATTCGAGCAAATCGTGAAAATACTGAAAAACGTATTGACTTGAGAGATTTTTATAATATTATGCATGGTTCTAAATAAAAGTAATAATAGGTTCAGTTGATGGCAAGAATAGCTGGTATTAATATCCCTACAAATAAAAGAGTGATTGTTGCTCTTACTTATGTTTATGGTATCGGTGACTCTGTAGCTGCCAGAATCTGCCAGGAAGCTAAAATCCCAGATAATAAGAGAGTGAGTCAGCTTACAGAAGTGGAAATCTCAAAGCTAAGAGAAATTATTGAAAAAAACTATACGGTTGAGGGTGATTTAAGAAGAGAGGTGTCTATAAACATTAAGACCTTGATGGATCTTGGTTGTTATAGGGGTATAAGACATAGGAAAAGATTGCCTGTTAGAGGACAAAACACGCACACTAACGCTAGAACGAGAAAAGGCAAAGCTGTTGCAATTGCAAACAAGAAGAAATAGGTAGGTGATGGCAGAAGTAAAAGCAAAGAAAAAAGTGAAAAAAAATGTGCCTATAGGTGTAGTGCATGTTAATGCTTCATTCAATAATACTATTATTACAATAACTGATTTACAAGGTAATGCTATTGCATGGTCTTCAGCCGGTGGTATGGGGTTTAAGGGCTCTAAGAAATCTACGCCTTACGCTGCACAAGTGACTGCAGAGAATGCTGGTAAAAAAGCTCAAGAGATGGGTCTTAAAACTGTATCAGTTGAGTTGAAAGGACCTGGAGGAGGAAGGGAATCTGCTGTTAGAGCGATAATGGCTCTTGGTCTTGTTATAACAAGCATAAAAGATGTTACTCCTATTGCGCACAATGGAGTAAGACCTTCTAAAAGAAGAAGAGTGTAACGAATTAATTATCAAGGAATTTAAAGTGGCTTTATTATCTAAAAATTGGAATTCTTTAATTAAACCTTCAATTAAATTGATTGAAGACTCGGCTGGTAACCAGTGTAAAGCAAAGATTGTTGCGGAACCTTTAGAAAGAGGTTTTGGGACAACGCTTGGAAATGCATTAAGAAGAATTTTGTTATCCTCATTGCAGGGTGGTGCAATTACCTCTATGAAAGTAGACGGTGTTCTGCACGAGTTTTCTTCTATTCCGGGAGTGAGAGAAGATTTAACTGAGATTATTCTGAATGTTAAGGGAGTTGTAATTCAGATGCACAGCGCAGAGTCAAAAGTTGCGACTTTAAAAGCTAAAGGTCCATGTGTTGTGACTGCAGGGATGATTGAAACTGGATCTGAAGTTGAGATTATAAACCCTGATCATATTTTATGCACCTTGGATAAAGATGCGTCTTTAAACATACAATTTGAATGCCAATCAGGCAAAGGTTATGTGCCAGCATCAATGAATAAGCCTGAAGATGCTCCTCTAGGTTTGATACCTGTCGATGCTATTTTTTCTCCAGTAAAAAGAGTTTCTTATACTGTTGAAAATGCCCGTGTGGGACAATTTACAGATTTCGATAAATTAATCTTAAATCTTGAAACTGATGGCTCTGTTACGCCTGAGATGGCTATAGGATTAGCTGCGCGAATAATGCAAGAGCAACTTCAAATCTTTATTAAATTTGAAGAAGAAGTTGAAGAGATTGAAGAAGCAGAAGATAAGTTGCCGTTTGATAAGAACTTATTGAAAAAAGTTGATGAGTTAGAATTGTCTGTGCGTTCCCAAAATTGCCTTAAAAATGATAACATTGTTTACATCGGTGATTTAGTTACAAATTCAGAGGTGGATATGTTAAAAACACCAAATTTTGGTAGAAAGTCTTTGAATGAAATAAAAGAAGTTCTTTCTTCTCTAGGTCTAAGATTTGGCATGAAGGTGGAAGGTTGGCCACCCGAGAATACAGAAGAGTTAGTAAAAAAGTACGAAGATCCGTTTAATTGATAGTTAGATGTTATTATGAAGCATAATATAAAGCTGAAAAAACTTAATAGAACGAGTGCGCATAGAAAGGCTTTGTTTGCCAATATGGTTGCATCTATTATAAAACATGCTCAGATTAAGACTACTTTAGCAAAAGCTAAAGTAGTTAGGCCTATAGTAGAAAGATTAATTACTAAAGCTAAAGTTAATACAGTTGCCTCGCGTAGATATTTGCTGTCCAAAATAAATGATACTGTTGCAGTAGAAAAGTTACTTGCGGAAGTTGGTCCGGAGAACATGTCTAGGGCTGGAGGTTACATAAGGATTATTAAAGCAGGTTTCAGAACTGGTGATGCAGCTCCTATGGCGGTTGTTGAGCTAGTAGAGAAAAGCAAGAAAGCAAAAGCAAAAACACCTTCTGAATCAAAGTCTAAAACAACATCTGAGCAAAAAAAAGACTCGGAGAAGAAAGCTCAGGTTAAGAAAGCTAGCTAATAGTGTTTACTAACTTGCTCTTTTCGGAGCAATTGCTGTACTCAAATTTGATCTGATTGTTTTTATTTAGTTGGACACTTACTTTTCCTCCTTTTGACAGTTTTCCAAACAAAATTTCGTTTGCAATAGCAGTTTTAATCTCTTTGTTTATCATTTTGTCTATTGCTCTTGCTCCATTATTATAGTCATGACCATGAGTATATATGTGTTGGAAGGCTTTATTTGATATTACAAAATTCACATTTTTTTTGCTTAGTTGATCTTTTAAGTCGTTTATAAATTTACCTGCTATAGAAATAATTTGTGGTTTATCTAGGCACGCAAATGGGATAATTCCATCTAATCTATTTCTGAATTCTGGAGAGAAGCTTGTTTCAATTTCTTTTTTGAAATCACTAAAAGTGTTATTACTTATTCTATCAAACCCAACTGCAGACTTACCTAATTCCTTGGCACCAGCATTTGTTGTTATAATTATAATGGTGTTTTTAAAGTTTATTTTTTTTCCTTGATGATCAGTAAGAGTGCCGTAATCCATTATTTGAAGCAAAATATTATATATTTCAGAGTGCGCTTTTTCTATTTCATCAATAAGTACTACTGAATATGGGTGTTTAGCAACTTCTTCAGTTAATTGCCCTCCTCCATCAAAGCCAACATAACCAGGAGGAGTTCCAATAAGCTTAGAGATGGAATGTTGCTCCATATATTCAGACATATCGAATCTAATGAAGTTCATGCTTAATTCGTTGGCTAACTGTATTGCAAGCTCAGTTTTTCCTACTCCAGTAGGTCCGGAGAAAAGATAACAGCCAATGGGCTTCTTATCACTATGTAGACCAGCCTTTGATAATTTTATTGAAGAGCAAATTGCATTAATTGCTTGTTCTTGGCCAAAAATTTTCTTTTTCAAAGAGCTTTCAATGGTTTTTAATTTATCAGCCTCACTTTTTGTTACTCTTGATACAGGAATTTTAGCCATTTTAGATACAGTGCGCTCTATGTCTTTTACACTGACTTTTATAGGGGTTTTATTATCTTTATATATTGATAAAAAAGCTCCTGTTTCATCAATAACGTCCACCGCTTTATCTGGAAGATATTTATCTGTTATGTACCTATTAGATAATTCGGTAGCAGCCATTAAAGATTCTTTTGAATATTTTACGTTGTGATATTGTTCGTAATATTTTTGAACTCCTTGAAGTATTTCAATAGTTCCCTCAATAGAGGGCTCTTCAATAGTAAGTTGTTGGAATCTCCTAATTAAAGACTTATCTTTTGAGAAATGCTTAGAGTATTCATTAAAGGTGGTAGATCCTATACATTTAATTTGACCTCGTGCCAAAGGGGGCTTAAGAAGGTTGCTTGCATCAAGCGCTCCTCCATTTGTTGATCCTGCCCCAATAATATTATGAATTTCATCAATAAAAAGTATAGCTCCATCTAGCTCTTCTAGTTCCTGAAGAATTTTTTTCATTCTTTCTTCAAAGTCTCCTCTGTATCTAGTTCCGGCTAAAATGGCCCCTAAATCTAAAGAAAAGATTATACAATCCTGCAAGGACTTAGGGACTTCTTTGTGTACTATTCTATTTGCAAGGCCTTCAACTATGGCAGTTTTCCCAACTCCTGGCTCTCCTACTAATAAAGGGTTGTTTTTATTTCTTCTTGATAAAATTTCGGTCAGCCTACTTATTTCATCTTTTCTACCTATAAGGGAATCAGTTTTTCCTTCGACTGCCATTTGATTCAGATTGACACAGTATTTTTCTATAGCACTGACGTCTGGCGCAGATGATTTATTTGAATTTGAATCGCCTAACTCTTTTGTAGGTATTGCGAATTGTGTAAATTCTTTAGGGTCAATCCTTTCTTCAATTGTTGTTTGATGAAATCCATTAATTATGTAATTAATAATTTTAATTCTTGAGATATTATATTTATCAAATATTTCACGCAAATCTTCAGAAGGATCTGACAAGATTTCTGCTAATATATTTAAGGAATTTATTTCCTCAGAAATGCCTGAAAGGCTTGCCTGAATAGCAGCCTTATGAACAATTCTTTGAAAAGAAACGCTTGGAGAGACGCTACTTTGTATATCCGATGGCAAGTTTTGTGGTATGATATCTTTTATGCAATTTCTTAATTCATCGATTCTTATGTTTTTCATGGAAGAAAGGAAAATCTTCACATCTGGATCATCCAACAAAGCAAGCGCCAGATGCTCTGTGCAAGCGCTCTCAAAATTATACGCTTTTGCTAAGTTTATTGCATTTTGCAATGTAGTCTCTAAATTTGGAGATAGCATAATTTATTAATTTTTGTTTTAAGTATATTCGAAGATTATTACTTAATTGTTAACAAAAACGGTAAAATTACAAAAAAATTAAATTTTGTATTTTAATTTCTTAAATTCTTTGTATTAATATACCTTGATATACTTTAATGTTTACTTCGAGAGAAGGCTGCATTGGTAATAATAAAATAGGTAAGGGTTTTTATGCGTGTGCTACTTGTTGAAGATGACAACCCAACTGCAAGATCTATAGAGCTTGCATTGGCGTCGGAGGGGATAGTATGTGATACTGCAGAGTTGGGTCAAGAAGGTATCGAGATAGGTCGCTTGTATGAGTATGACCTTATAATTCTAGATCTTATGTTGCCTGATATTGACGGCTATGAGGTTCTACTTAGGTTGAGATCGGCAAAAGTGAAAATACCTATTCTTATATTATCTGGACTTACTGGTGTTGAACAAAAAATCAAAGGTCTTGGTTTTGGTGCGGATGACTATCTAACAAAGCCATTTAATAGAGGCGAGCTAATAGCTAGAATACAAGCTATTGTTAGAAGATCTAAAGGCCATTCAGAATCAGTTTTAAGGTTTGATAAAGTGTGCGTTAATCTTGATAATAGGACCGTGGAAGTGAATGGAAAAATAGTCCACTTAACCAGTAAAGAATACGCAATACTTGAACTTTTGGCTATGAGAAAGGGATCAGTCTTGACAAAAGAAATGTTCTTAAACCATTTGTATGGCGGTATTGATGAGCCTGAGCTCAAAATTATCGATGTTTTTATTTGTAAGCTAAGAAAAAAACTATACGAAGCATCAAATGGTAGAAACTACATAGAAACTGTTTGGGGAAGGGGGTATATGCTAAAAGATTTCGAAAATGAGAACCTTGGCATTAAAACCGAAAGCTCTCTAGAAAAAGAAGTCATTGAAAGTTAATTTGTGAATTCGTTTGCTGTACAGCTCAGTTCTGTCTCTTACTATTATAACAAAAATTCTTGCATCTTGAAGAAAATGTCCCTTGAAATTCACAAGGGAGAAATTTTGACTATCATTGGTCCTAATGGAGGTGGTAAAACAACTTTAGCTCAAATAATTTTAGGTTTATTGAAGCCTAATTCAGGCAAAGTTGAAAGAAATGAAAATATGACTTTCACCTATATGCCTCAAAAACTCCAGCATAATAAGTATTTACCCGTGACAGTTGAAGACTTCTTACATCTTGCTTGCAACAAGAAACTAGGTGAGTCTTTTTTAGAAAGACACAAAGTGAAGAGGTTGTTAAAAAAACAATTAGCAGATCTATCTGGAGGAGAGCTACAGCGTGTACTTTTTGCGAAATGCATTTTCACTGATGCTGATGTCTTAGTCCTAGATGAGCCAACCCAATGCCTGGATGTTAACGGCCAACAAGAGTTTTATTTAGCTATAAATGATTTAAATAAAAAATTTGGTAAAACAATTATAATGATTTCTCATGATTTACATATTGTGATGAAATCTTCTGATAAAGTAGTCTGCATGAATAACCACTTATGCTGTTCTGGTACACCCGAAGATATATACAAAAATAAAGAGTACACTAAGATTTTTGGAAAAAGCGCTGCGTTGTTTTCACATTATGAGCATCACCACGATCATGAGCATTGATTATTTGTTTGTATATTCTATTTTGACAGGCATTTTTTTATGCTCTTCACTTTCTTGCATAGGATGTGTGGCATTATGGAAGAATTCATCATTTCTAGGAGAAGCTATTTCTCATGCCTCTTTAATTGGCGTATTGCTATCATTCATTTTATCGTTTGATATAACTGTAGGGTTGATAATTTATGCCACAGTTTTTGGTGTAATTATTTATTTTATGAGGAACATAAAATTTACTAATGTTTCAAGTCTAATAGTTTCTTATACATTGCTAAGTGTAGGGATTGTTTTTTTAGGGTTGTATAAAAGAATTAACTTTGACTTGATGTCACTCCTATTTGGCGATGTGCTTTTGATTAGCAGGGTAGATTTAGTTGTGTCTGCTAGTATTTTTCTATCTGTAGTAGGATGGCTGTATAAAAGATGGAAGCAGATTCTGTGTTGCTCGTTAAATGAAGAAATGGCTTTCGTGCTTGGTTACAAGCCCGATCAAATTAATTTTGAGTTTTGTGTAATCATTTCTTTAATTGTAGCTCTATCAATCAAAATCATAGGAGTATTGATGGTGACTGCAATGCTTATTATACCAGCAGCAGCTTCTGCCGGCGTAAGTAACTCTCCTTCTGGTATGGTTATCAGGTCTGGTATTATCTCAATATTATCTCTTGTTTTTGGGTTAATGCTCTCCTATCATCTTGATACTATAACTGGCCCTACTATCGTTCTAGTCAGCTCTATCATATTCTTAATTTTATGGTTTTATAGGCTTTGTAAGAGATAAGGCTCTATATTTGTGTTTTAAGAGAAGATAATTAATTTCTGCTCCATAAAGTAAAGAAAAATTCACTACATAAAAGAAAAATAAAACTATAATTATTGAGGCTATACTTCCATACGTGGCATTAATTTGATGAAAGTTGTTTACATAGTAACTTAGAACCTCAGCGCTTATGTACCATATAATTAAAGATACAAAAGCTCCAGGTATTGTTGATAGGAAAGATATTTTCTTGTGAGTTAGAGAATAAAAAACAGAAGAGATTATCCATATCATTATTACAGAAAAGAAAAAGAACCTCATAAACTCATTGCCTAAATAAGGCACTTTAATTCCGTAATTTAGCTCAAAAAACTTGAATATTTTTGGCAATATTATAAATGCAGTCATTGTTAATAATATCGCCAAAATAGCCAGAATAAATTGGATAATACTGAACGCTCTACTTAGAATAAAGCTTGGCTGGTCCTCAATTTTATATATGTTGTTAAAAATTTGTTTTAAAGACTCTACAAATGATGAGGCAGTCCAAATGGCTCCAATAAACGCTATACTAAAGAGATTTGAAGGTGGGCCGGATAATAAATTATCAATCTGAGGTTTGAGAATATCTAACAAATATGTAGGCATAATAGAAAAGAAATCTTTTATAAATCGCGCTCCAGATTCGGTGTTGTCTAAAATAGACACTGTAGATATAAGAATAAATGTGAATGGGAAAATGGATAAAATACTTAAATAGGATAAATATCCAGAGAATTCGATTCCATTGTTTTTAATCAAATTGATACATGCTTGTACAAAGATATTATTCGTAACTCTTTTAAAAAATAGCATTCTAGAAAGCATTAACTATATGTCTTATTGAAAAAAACTTTATTAAAATTACATCAAACCTTATTTGACAGTCCACATAAGCTCTATGCGTTGTAATAAATATATTAGCTGTTTTTCTTATTCTTGTTAATTGTGAATGTGATAAAGGGTTAAATTCAAGAGAGAACTGCTTTCTGTATTTTATTTCTATAAATATTATAGTTCTATTTTTATATGCAATCAAGTCTACTTCAGAGAATCTAGTTTTATACCTTTTGTTTAGAATTCTATATCCTTTTATATTTAGAAAAATTTGAGCTATTTTCTCAGCCAGAATTCCTTTTATATGCCTAGTCAGATTGAGCATACTTTTGTGTTATTTCTAAGAATTTATTCCCTCTTTCTTCAAAGTTTTTCCATTGATCAAAGGAAGCGCATCCAGGAGATAATAAAATCGTTACTAAGAATTCTTGTTGTAAAGCTAGTGAAATAGCTGACGTTAAAGCAGATTCCATGCTGTTTTCTAGGACAGTATTTATTTGTAATTTATCCAAGCCTTTTTTTAGTGCTTTACTATCCTGACCAAAAGAAAACACATTAAGGATTTTATCTTTATGTTTTGCAATCAGTTTAAAATCATTAGATGTTTTCATTATGCCTCCCATCAGCAATATGATTTTAGAATGCATATTATTCAACGCTTTTTCACATGATTCAAAATTTGTTGCTTTACTGTCATTGACAAAATGAACATTTTTATATTGCCCTGCCGGTTGCATTCTGTGAGGAAGCCCTACAAAGCTTTTTATACCATTCTTGAATGTCTCACTACTTACACCAAGTTTTCTACAAGCTATATAACTTGCTACTATGTTCTCAGAATTATGACTTCCGGTTAGAAATTTATTATATGGTAAATACACAACCTCCTTTGACTGTGAATCGTATATAGTATTATTTTTTATGTAAGTGTTATTCTTTTTTGAGCAAGAAAAAGGTTGTTTGATTACAGAGCAATCTGTAGGAATATTGTGAACAATGTTTTCATCTATACAGTTAAATATAAAATAATCATCTAAACTTGAATTCTTTAAAATCTTAAATTTATCTGAAATGTAGTTGTTCATACTGCCATGCCAAGAAATATGATCTTCAGTTATATTCAGAAGTATCGCTATGTTAAAATGAGCTTTCTCTATCGATGCAAGCTGGTATGAAGATAGTTCAAATACATATATATAATCAGAATGATTTATATTTGGTAGAGACATTACTGGTTTACCAATATTCCCCCCGTATGAAAAGTTTAAGTTGGATAGTTTTAAAACATGTTGAATTAAGTGCGTTGTTGTTGACTTGCCGTTTGTACCAGTAATTCCAACATATTTAGCTTCTGGATTCAGCAAGTAAAACAACTCGATATCAGAAATTATTTTGATATCATTTTCTTTGGCTCGATTAAGGATAGCATTGTTTTGGTTCAAAGGTATGCCTGGAGACCTGACCAAATAGTCAATCTTATTCCACTGCTCATCTTCAGGATCACTTAAATGTTGCGAGCCAGCTACTTTTACCTGCTCTTTCACAGAAAGACTTTGGTCCCAACAGATAAATTTAAAATTATTTTTCTTAAAGAAATCTACTGTTGCTTTTCCTGATAATCCAAGTCCTAAAACGCCAAAGAATTTATTTATCATTTTTTTGTACTAATAACTTTAGTACCTGACAGATAATCATGCAGTGCACGACTTTCTTTGTTGAAAGGAATAATAAAAAAGCCAATAAATAAAGGCAATGCTGATAAAGCATATCCAAGATATCTAATTATAAGCTGCTTCTTGGTAGGTTTTCCTCCATTCGTTACCGATACAATTTTTGCTGAGATTAAGAATTTTCCAGGGGTCGCTTGGTATTTAAACCAGAAAAAAATCACATAAAATGAGATTGCCAAGATTTGAATTAATTGAGAAATAATAACGCCGTATAGCTGCTTTCCAGAGGGCAACTCAATACTGCTGCCAGAATTATTCATCTCTTGTACTGTTTTCAAGTTTTGTATAGATTGTATCAAATAGTTATTATCTGCACCTTCCCCTGTGAATAAACTTTGAATTGGAAGCAATAGACATAAAACAACTGTACAATCAATCACTCCAGAAAATAATCTCGTTGTTAAAGTAGGCGCAGTACTTTTTCCTCTACTAGATTTAATCAGTTTAAACATCAATTTAATCCTGTCATTGCAATAAATATATCTTTGTTTTGTTTAAGATTATTATACGCATTTATAGCTAGTTTTTTTGTTTTAAACAATCCAAATATAGCAGAACCACTCCCTGTCATTCTTGCTAAGTCGCAGCCATTCTGAGATTGTAATAGCTTTACTAAGTATTCAATTATAGGAGAATCTAATTTGGTGTTCTCATATAGATCATTTCTTTTTCTCTGCAAGTTGTTTACTAATTCTTCATAGTTCTCAAAATTATACTTGATGGGTTGAGCTGAACTAAGATTCTTAAATCCCATGTCAAAAATTCTCTTAGTAGATGTATGTAGTTTTGGAAATAACAGTATAGCATATGGTGTAAAGTTAATTTTTGCTGGAAATATTAAACTTCCATCGCTTTTAAAATAGCTTATCTTATTGTAGTAACATACTGGAACGTCAGAGCCTATTTGATTGAGAGTCTTTATTAAATCAGGCCCTGCCACTATATCTTTTGTCTTTATAAGTTGTTTTACAAAAGCTGCCGCGTTTGATGAACCTCCACCCAATCCTGCGCCAATCGGAATGTTTTTCTTCACAGTAATTTTATAATTCTGTGTTTCATTGTTTTTATACAAAATGTTTAGAGTTTTTGAGAATATATTGTTCGTTGTAGAAATATATTCTATGCCATCTCCAGAGCAATGGAATTGATTCTTGGCACTTGGTTCAATGGATATCTCATCATATAGGTCCTTACAAAATGCAACTAGGCTTTCTAATTTGTGAAAGTTGTTACCATATTTTCCAGTTATGTGCAGGAATAGATTTATTTTGGCATAAGACCTAAATTTCATTTCTTCTTCTCTTAAAATACGATGCTAAACCAGTGATTCCTAATAAGAATGCGCTTATCCAGATCAATTTAGTTTTTGACTGCAACTTTATCTCAATTGTATGCACTAGATTATCTATAGAGCCAGATGTGACATACAGCTCGTCAAATAAGTTTATATTCACAATATCACTTTCGACTGTATACATATTCTCGACCGGGAAGAACCTGACCTCTGGCTTAAGAAAGAGTTTTTGCTTTGGAGTATGTATCTCTACAGTAGTTTCTCTAGCAATATAATTATTATGAGGGTATATATTTGTTGAGACAATTTTGACTTTATATGGCCCAAAATGCCCGTACTCCTTTTCGTTTAAATTTAATATTTTAGATTTGCTGCAATTATAATGCATCAATACAGAAATAAGCAAAACTCCCAAAAAAATATGACCAAAAAATTGTAGTATACTTCTTTTCTTAAAATAAAATATTGAATAAACTATAACATTTATTGACGTAAGTAATAAAACTTTTGATGCTAAAGGTTCAAAAGAATAAAGCGTCAAAAAGAGCACCCACAACACAAAAGAGATAAGTGCAGGAAAAAGAAATTTAAATCCTATTTTGTTTTTATATGCAAAAGGTATCAAAACACACAATAAAACACATAAAGGTGTTAAAGAATCTGTATAAAATGATGAGCTTAATTCAATTTTGTTTTGAGAATAATATTGATAAATAGGTGCAAAAATTACAGAGCCCAATAAAATGATTCCTGTAAATAGAAGCAATACGCTGTTTGATAACATTAAGTATTCAGGTCTTAGATGTTTTTTGCTCGATAAAAGTTGAGTCGAATTTGCGATTGATTTAAGAGCTAGAATTCCAAAAAATAAAACAACTGAAATAAATATAAATCCTTGTTTGGAGTTATTAGCAAAACTGTGAACTGAATCAACCAATCCAAGTCTGATTAGGCTCATGCTTATAACAAATGAAAAAGCACCTAGAATACATGCTAATTTAAATGATAGTGAATATGGAGAAGTATTCCTCATATGTAATAAGGCAGTTGATGCCAACCATGGCAGTAAGGATAAGTTCTCCACAGGATCCCAGAACCATATCCCTCCCCAACCTAGTTCTCTGTATGCCCACCAGCTTCCTAACGTTAGTCCTAAAGTTAGGAAACACCACGAAATCCTGTTTATTTGCATGATATTAAATTTACTTTTTATATCAAAGTGCAAAGCAAAAATAATAAATTGTAACGCATTACCAAAATACAAAATTGGTGGATGTATGGCGATTCCTATATCTTGCAGAAGAGGATTAAAGCCTTTTCCAGATTGAATGAGATCAGTGTTTTTGATAAAAGGTGATGAATTAACAATTAGTGATGTGAGTAAAAAACATATAATTAGAAAAATTAACTTTGAATTTCTTGAAAAATTTCTAACAAATATTGCAGATATTAGCACAAGAAAATTAAGTAATAATAATGATCCTGAGTTTGTACCCCAAATTGCAGTATATTTATATATGAGTGGAAGCACCGTGTGTGAATGATCTGCGACTATTTTTAGTGAGAAGTCATTTGTAACAAAAGCACATATAATACATAAGAGAGAAATTGTAATTTGACTGGCGTATAATATATGAGCCTTATGTGCATAGAGAGAGTTCTTACTCTTTATCTGTAGAATAGTGGATATTATTGAGCATAAGAAAGCCCCATATAAAGCAAGTTTTCCTATATATAGAATCAACACATTATCCGCCACATTTTTTATCTAATGCAGCCATCTTACCATTTTTTGGGCGATAGTACTCATCATGCTTTGTTAAGATTTTTTCGGCATTTATATAATTGCCATTATATTTACCATATATAATAATTCCTTGATCATCCCTAAACATATTAGGCAAGAAACCTCGATATTTTACTTTAATATCGTTTTTACAATCAGTTAGTAAAAAAGAAAATTCATTCTTTGTGAAGGAGGTGCTACTTCTTTTCACAATGCCTCCCAATTTGATTTTTTTATCTATATACAAGTTTTTATTATTGAGAATTTGTGTGGGTTCAACAAAAAACATTGTGTTTTGTTTTGCGCTACCTAGAACCAGAGCTACTCCTAAAGATAGCAATGCAAATGACAGCATGAATATGCAAAATCTCTTATATTTTTTTTTCATTGATATTAGTTTGATGAAAATCATAATAACTATTTATAACAAAAATTATTATGGGTAGAATAAAAACAATATAAGATGCAAATAAACTAAGGAAGATATCCACGGAATGCCTTGTATTGATAATTTTTTTGAGATTATAACAAATTAATAACTATTAACAAATCATATGGTTAAAAAAATAGAAATAACAAAATATGGCGCTCCAGAAGTCATGGACGTGGTTGAGGCTGACGAATTATCTGTGGGTGCTGATGAGGTGTTAGTAAGACATACTGCTGTAGGCTTAAATGAATTAGATGTCTTGGCAAGGAGTGGATTCCTACAAACCGAATTACCATTTACTCCTGGACATGAAGCTTGTGGTATAGTTGAAGAAATAGGAGCGAATGTACAAAATTTTAGTATAGGTGAAAGGGTAGCATATGTGCATCCGGATAGGGGCGCTTATTCTGAAGCTCGAACCATACATCAGAACTTACTAATTTCTATTCCTGATTACGTAGATGATGATGATGTTGCTGCATGTTTAATGAAAGGAATGACAGCACACTATTTGACTAGAAGAACTTTCTTTGTAAGAAAAAACAACTATCTTTTATTGCAAGGTGCGTCGGAAGGAGTTGGTCTTCTGATTTGCCAAATGTCCAAGCAGTATGATGCTAAATTAATTGCTACTGTTACTCAGGAGAGCCATAAAGAAGTAGTGCAACAGGCTGGGGCTGGATTAGTCTTAAACAGCAATGATCCACAAATGTTAGACAAAATACAAGAATACACAAAAGGAGAGGGTGTTAGTGTTGCGTATGATTTGATTGGTAAAGATACAATAGATAAATCACAAAAAGCGCTAAGTGAGTTTGGTCTTCTTGTGTGCGCAGGGTTTACTAGTGGAATGCCAGATCCAATTTTATTTAAAAACATATATAGCAAGTCCTCTTTTGTTACATGCCCTAATTATTTTCATTACAAGGCAGATAAAATGGAAGTTGTATTAAGTGCTAATGAAATCTTCGCCCAATTACAGAAGAAGCTCATCAAGCCACATTTCTTTAAAAAGTATCATTTAAAAGATGTGGTTGAAGCTCATCAGGATATTGAAAGTGGTAAACAGTTTGGCCAAAGCATTATTGTAGTTTAATGAAAATTGATCTTCATGAAATTGTGTCATGTGTAGAGGAAGCTTGTGCGGACCTGCTAAATATAAAAAAAGAGATTTTTTGCGTTAGTATAAAACAAGATGGGACAGAGTGCACAAGTGCTGATATTCATGTGAGCAATAAAATATCACATTTTCTCCGCTTTAAGTTTCCTGATAATCCAGTTGTTTCAGAAGAGAATACTGTCTCTCTCGATTTAACATTGCTTCAAAAGAAAAATTTTTGGATGTTGGATCCTCTTGATGGAACCAAAGCCTTTATCGAGAATAAAAAACATTACTCTATTAATTTAGCATTTATAGAAAATGGTGTCCCTAAAATAGGTATAATAGCGTTTCCAGAAAGCGGATTAGTGTATTTTACAGACGGGGAATCAGTTTTTAAGAAAAATAAGATGAGGGTGTCAAAAATTAATAAAACTAATACTAATTTATCTATAGTTAATGTTGTGATTAGTCAAAGGTCTGATCCTATATTTATTTCAAATATTTTGAAAAACATAAAAGTTAATAAGGTGCAGAAAATATCTGGTGCAGAAAAGTTTTGTCTTATGGCCGAAGGTGTATACGATGTTTTTCCAAGAAACAAAGATACTTGTGAGTGGGATGTGGCAGCAGGACATGCTATTGTCCGAGCGCTTGGGGGCGGAGTAGTGAATGAAAGCTTCCAAGAATTGCAATATTTGAAGAAAGGTTTTAGAAATTCTTTTTTGCTTACAGTAAGAGATAGGCGTTATTTAGAACTGTTCCGCAGAAGCTAAATTCCAGAATTTTTTGTAGGCATCTGGTATTTTAGATTTCTTGTTCATAAAACATTTATTAGTAACAAATTCATATAATTCTAGATAATTTTTACTGACGCTATTTGTTTCTCTTCTGTGTAATAATGAAGGACTTAACTCATTAATATCATTTATCCCTATTGCACCAACTAGCTCTCTAAAGCTTTTTACTGTATTGCGGTGATAATTAGACACACGAACTGATTTGTCTTGAATATTCAAACCTCTAGCTCTAAAAGAGTTCTGTGTTGCAATACCAGTAGGGCATTTATTTGTATTGCAACTTAGAGACTGTATGCAACCTAGTGCAAACATCATTGTTCGGGCGCAGTTGCACAAGTCTGCACCTATACACAATTTGGCAATTAGGTCAAAGCCTGTTGCTATTTTTCCTGAAGCGATTATTTTAATTTTATCTCGAGCTCCTATTCCAACAAGACAGCTATGTACAAGAATAAGAGATTCATTGATAGTTTTACCTAACCGGTTGGTGAACTCTAACGGAGCTGCTCCAGTTCCACCTTCTGACCCGTCAACTGTAATAAAATCTGGATAAATCTTCGTTTTTAGCATCGCCTTACATATCGACATAAATTCTTCTGGTTTACCAATGGCTAACTTGAATCCAACAGGCTTACCACCTGATAATTTTCTTAATTCACCGACAAAGCGCATCATCTCAATAGGCGTATCAAACGCAGAATGAGAAGGAGGAGAATCACAGTCTTCACCCAATGGAATACCACGAATTTCAGATATTTCGCTTGTGATCTTTTCTTTAGGTAAGATTCCTCCGTGTGAAGGCTTTGCTCCTTGTGATAGTTTGAGCTCAATCATTTTAATAACAGGATTCTTAGTTTTTGCTGCAAATTTTTTTGCATCAAACTTTCCATCTCTTGTTCTGCACCCAAAGTAGGCTGTGCCTATTTGCCATACCAAATCCCCTCCTCCAGAGAGATGATATGGACTAACTCCTCCTTCCCCCGTGTTATGATAGCATTTGCTGAGTTTTGCACCTTTGTTTAATGCTGATATAGCTGTATAGCTTAAAGCACCAAAACTCATTGCTGAAATATTTAAGATAGATGCACTATATGGTTTCTTGCACTGAGGACCTCCAATAACAACTCGTGTTTGCTCAGGAGGGATAAATTTTGGCTTCAAAGATTGCTCCAGAAATTCGAATCCAATACGATTGACTGATTGTTTTGTACCAAATGGTACAGTATCCATCACATTTTTTGCTCTTTGGTATACAATATTTCTTATCTCGCGGCTGTATGGTTTTTCACTGTGATCATCTGCGATAAAATATTGCTGTATCTCTGGCCTTATGTACTCCAATAGATATCTGAAGTGTCCTAGAACGGGGTAATTTCTTAGAATAGTATGTTTAATAGATAAAACATCATATATTCCTATGATGATTACTGGTATCAAAATATATAGTAAATATATCGCAGCTGGCCAGAATTGATATAAAAAGTAAGTAAAAGAAAGGCTTAGAAGACTAAAAATATAAAATACTATTCTCATCATAATGCTTTTTGCTGTTTATCAGTCGAAATGAGATTGTAAAATAAATAAGTTAACAAGTAGTAAATTTTTCTATTTAAAAAAATTCTTTTCCAGAAAGTATTTTTGTGCACCTGGATGCATTGGTATAATGCCTTTTTTAGGCAGCATTGTTTTTGATTTAAACTTTTTCATAACAGGATGCAAAGCATGCGCGCTATTTATATTATCAAGTATAGTTTTTGTGAATAAATACACATTCTCAGTGCTGTTTGTTGTTGTTGAATATAGTGAAGATTCAACAGAAATCGTCAGAGCATCGCTTGGAATGGGGTAATACTTGCTGGATATAAAAGATTTACTATAGTTTTTGTACTTCGAGGTCACTACATTAATGGTCTTTCTGCTTAAGGGTAGAAATCTAGTGTCGCACTGCTGAAGTACTTCTTGTACTAAGCCGTTAGGTTGTGAGACAGCAAAGATTGCTGCATCAATTTCATTGGAGCATAAAGCTTCAGCGATGTGGGAAGGATCCATATACGCAATGTTGAAGTCGGTAATAGGAATTTTCTTAGTTTTTGAGATTTTCTTAAAAACCGCAACAGCACCATTACCCTTGTTTCCAAAGCTGATAGTTTTTCCTATTAAGTTTTCAAAAGTTTTAATATCAGAATTTTGCTTTACCAGTATAGTAAAAATCTCATCTGAAATTTTCAGAACTTTTCTAATATTCCGATGTTTCTGAGTAGTGAACTCTTCTTCTGCGATGTCATTTTGTATAAGAGCATAGCTTTTTGGAAGGTCTTTTAAAGTTTCAATCGTAGAAAAAGAGCCCTCGCTTATTTTTACTGAACAATACAAATTTTTCTCATTCTTGTTGATAATTCTACAAAAAGCACCAGCGGTTGGATAATAAACCCCAGTAACGTTCCCGGAAATTATTTGAAATGAGTGTGCAGGAGATTTTTCTGCTTTTGCAGGACTAACAAATAATGTTAGAACAAAAATTGTAGAAAATATGTAATGTAAAATAAACAAAATTTTTTCCAATGCTTACTGTGTTGTATTAAAAATTTATAAAACCTAAAATTGCAATATTCAATGTTTGTTTTATACGATTTCTACTCTTTCTATATGTTGGTAGTCGTTGTAGTTTGGATAAATAGTTGTATTAGGGCATGCTACGAATTTAAATTTTTTGTCTGTGTATAGTTTTAGCAATCTATCTAGGCCGATTCGAGCCTCTTCTATTCGAGCTCCAGGGCTTTCTATTATTGTCTGTTTGTAGTAATTGTGACCCGTAGAAAACTGAATGTATTTTAGCTGGATAGACTGACCTTGTAGCCCAAATGCTCCATTTTCTGCCATCAGCCCCTCGATCGTCATTTGGGGAGAATAACCCATATATATATCGTTTAATTTTGGTATTGCGCCGGTTTTAAAATCTAGAACGGCTAACCCATCCTTGTTAAGAACTATTTGATCAGCGATAGCGGTGATTTGAATACCATTTAAGACTACACTTCCTTTCTGCTCAATTAACTTTTTATCAACCTTTTGCTGTGAAGTTATTTTTTCAATATATAAACCAGCTATTGACCTGAACCTTGGTTTCCAGATTTTCTCTATTACTTGATTTGGCAAATATTTATTTGCTAATGTGCTAGCTATATAATAAAACTGTTCTTCTGTTTGATACTTCTTTTTCTCAAATAGTTCTATAGTTTTATGTACTAAATTACCTAAATCTGCCTGGTCAGGATTTTTATCAATATCAACCTTTTTTTTCAGATTAAGAATTTTCTTTGCGTATAATGCATATGGATCGCGCATTAATTTCTCTATGTCTGTTACCGATAAATTGTTTGGCACTGGGTCATTTGAGTAAGCTGCGGAATTATTCGTAATCTTTCTGATATTTTTCTTATACGAAGTGCGAACAATTTCTGGCACCTCTTTATTGATTCTTACATAATTTCCTTGATCTAGCAGTAGTAATTTTTCTAAAAAATTTGACCTCATAGTTCTATTTCCTCGGGACTCTAATTGCCTTATAAAGATTACATTATCAGTATCCAATAAGTGCATATAGTCATTGTTTTGTAAACTCTCTCTAAGAAATTCATGCGTTAGATTATCGCATGCTGAATCAAAAATGGGACTTTTTTGATTTATAGATGGAAATGTTCCGTAATTAAAGTCAGGCAATATAAAATAATTACAGCTTAAAAGCCTAAAATCTATATGAGAGCCAACTAAGATTGATTGCGATTCAGTACTATAAGAGATTTTCTTGTTGGATAGTATTTGAATGAAACTGGTATAAGGGTCCTTACTAATGCATTTTTCTAAAGTGGAAAAAGTGTTTAGCTCTTTGTATATTTGAGCACCTGCATAGTCGCACCAGAATCTATTTTCTTTAGGGTCTAAAAACTTTATGAATTTATTAAATCTTTTAAAGAAAGAGCCTCTATTTGATACTAGGCTAGTAATAGCTTGATTAAAATCAAATACCAAATTATGTAATTCATTTTCTTGAATTTCATAAAGCAAATCCTTTAACGAGGTGTAAGCACATATTCTTCTTAGATATTTATTTTCAAGGGTTTCAATGTGTTGATCAAATATTTCATCTTCAAAGCCAAAATTAACAAATCTATTTTTTAAGATTGATAACAGATTCTTGATGCTAAACGGTTCAATTATATATTTGTGTGTTTGTTTTAATAAAAAAAACTGGTGGGTTTCATTCATTCCTTCGCTAGTTAGAAGTTGGTATTTGATACCAAAAAACTCCAAGTGATTTTTTATTGTACGAATATTAGAGTTTTTATTTATTACTAGACCTATTTTGCATCTTTGATCTTGTTCTAAAATTTGTTGAATTTTAATTGCAACAGCAAAGTACTGTTCGGCATCATTTTTGACTTCTATAAGTTCATAGTTATTTTCATTCGTGCAACTGATTTGAGTTTTCGGTATATCATTTGCAATTATAGCCGAGATATTAGTAGGGGTATGTCGTTCGCTTTCATTTTCGTCCCATAACTTAATCTCAGTAGAGTTAGTGGTAATTGAATCAAAAAAATCTTTAATACAAAAGTTAGGATGTTGCTGGTTTATGTGCATCCAATTGCTGGCGCTGTTTATTGGTATTGCATTGTTAAAAATTAATCTACCCTTGTTATTTAAACAATGATTTACTAAGCGTCTTGTCGAAAGTATGCTTCCATTAGAACCAGCAATAATGGTTTTGTTATGATCTGAAGTTAGATGTATAAATTTGTCTACGCACTTATTTCTGTGTTCTGCTGATTCAATCAGGCCCTTTTCCGACAAGAATTCTTCCCACTGACTTCCTACCAACTGAAGACTCTGATAAAGAAATTCAGAGCAGTTGCTATTACGGTTTACATATATTTCGTTTAGAGCTTCTAATGGGAATTCATCAATTCTAAATTTGTTTACTAAGTCAACAATTTGTCTGACAGTATAAACTAACTCATGATCAGTTAGTTTAATATTAGATATTTTTTCAGTAAGAAAGTTTTTTAAGACCACTAATTGTTCTTCAGGCCCAATCACCACTTTCTTATTGTCGTTCCTGATTAAGTTGCCAATATCATCAAGTGAGATAATATTAGGTGGATAGATTGTTTCGTTTATTTTTAAATTTTGAAAAAATATTTTATTTAAATAGAAACAAGATATTTTACTTGGGAGTAATATGGTTAATTCCTCCATTTCTTTTGCGGAGTATCTATTACCTAATCCTTTGAATAAGCTGTATAAAAAATTTCTATGATCAGAAATTTTATAGATTCCCATCTTTAAATGCTTTGTATTGTCTATTAAAATATATTAGTGGAGAATTTTGTGCATTTAAGAAGTCTATTAAGGTAACTTTTCCAATAAAAATAGAATGATCTCCAGCATCAATAATTTTATCAGTTTTACATAAAATGTAAGCAATGGAATTTTTTAAACATGGTAAACTATGATTCTGCAACAACTCGACATCTTCCCATTGATCAGAGCCTATTTTTTTGGTAAAAATATTTGAGATTTGCTTCTGCGATTCGCTTAAAATATTGCATGCGAATTCTTTTGTCGCGACAAAGTGATCATAACAGAAGGACCCTTTTTTGAGACTAAACATAATAAGTTTTGGTTTTAAAGAGAGTGATGCAAAGCTATTAATAGTAACACCTATTTGTTCGCCTGATATCTTTGTTGTTACAACTGTAACACCTGTGGCAAACTTGCTCATGCAGTCTTTAAAAGTATTATCGCAAACCATCTACTTTCTACTTAAAGAAGGATAAACTATCAGAAATTATTAAAGTTGGAAAGTTCGTAGTTTTTTTCATATTTACGTGTAACCTCGTATTTTTATATGTTAGTCTAAGGATTATTTGCGTGACTATATGAACTACAGCCTTTTCACTATCATAATTACAATCTTTTTCACATGTGTTTCTGTGGATGGTTGTGCCCAAGGCCTAGCAAATCAGATAGATAAGGCAATAAAAGAAAAAGGAGATATAAGTTACGGTTTGATCGTGACGGATCTGGAGAGAAATAAGAACATCATACAAGTGCATCCTAATAGGATGTTTTCTCCGGCGAGTGTCACAAAGATCTTTTTGAGTTATTTCGCTCTTAAAAAGCTAGGATCAGACTATGTTTTTAAGACAACTCTTTACGCAAAGGGAAAAGAGAGTAATCAAAAATTTGAAGGCAACCTATCTCTAAAATTTACTGGAGACCCCTCTTTTACTGAAGAAGATCTGTATGATTTATTAAATTATTTAAAAGAGAATAAAATAAGTTATTTGGAAGGAGATATTGTTATTGATGATAGTTTTTTTGATAACAAATGGACTAGCCCTGGAGGGTTTTCGTGGGATGACCAAAATTTTGGGTCTTACGCCTCTCCAAAGCACACAATAGTTATAAATGAGAATCGAGTAGAAGCAAGCCAACGTGCTCGTACAGTTGGTAGGGAATCTGCAGTAAAAATAAATAACCCTCAGGTGTTAAAGATCAAAAACTCTGTCAAGGTGACAAAAGAAAGCAAATCTACATGCCCGTACAAATCAGAATACATGGGAGAAAATGAATTTCATGTATATGGATGTTTAGCTCGCTCTCAGAAATCTACAAAATTAAATTTTGCTCTTCCTGATACAAGAAAAATGGTTGTTTCTTATATAAGTCATTACTTACAAAGTAATAATATCAATTTTTCAGGAAAGTTTATCTTCTCAGAAGCTAGAGGCAAAGTAGTTAAAGTACATAAATCTACAACTCTTAGAAACATGCTAATCAAGGTTCTAAAGGATTCAAATAATTTGTATTCAGCATCTTTGTTTAAAACTATTGCTGCAAAATATACTGGAGAACCAGGAAGTGATGAGAATGGCAAAAAACTATTTGATGAATTTTTAGTTCAGAACGGTTTTAGAAAGAAGTATGTAAGAATATATGATGGACCCGGGGAATCAAAGTATAATTTAGTTTCTCCCTATGAGGTAAATAAATTATTAAATAAAATATATAAATCAAAGAGTTATTTTAGGATTTTTTCTCAGTCATTGCCAAGGCACGGCGTAGAAGGCACTTTAAAATACAGAAAACAAGTTAAAGAGTTTAGTCGAAAACTGATAGCTAAGACTGGTACGATGCAAAAGAGTTACGTTTCAACGATCGCTGGCTACTATCTTGCAAAAAATAAATATTCTTTTGTCATAATGATGAATGGCCATAATTTATCTTATGAGGATGTAAAAGGTTTGGAAGACAAAGTTCTAAAA
>JAVKEN010000018.1:0-53611 GCA_040221415.1 Rickettsiales bacterium | reverse complement strand
TTACGATCTGACATTTTTGTGCTACAATTAAGAACTTATATTTTAAGAGAAAATTTTGAAAAAAATAATAAAAAATTTTTTAAGATCAAAATTCACTCAGGTCGTTTTATCTTTTTTTATATTTTTATATCTGCAGCTTGTTTTTTTTACTAGTAGAAAGAAGTATATTTTTGAAGATGTTAGTGATCAAGAGTTTTACAAAAACAATCACTTCATTCTAGCTTTCTGGCATGGAAGGCTAGCCATGATGCCCTTTATTAAAAGTTATTTAGGAAAAAAGACTAACGTACTAATCTCACAACACCGTGATGGAAGGATTATAGCGTATGTAATGAGGTTTTTTCTTTATGGCATAATTAGCGGGTCCTCTTCAAAAGGTTGGTTTCAGGCGTTTAAGAGAATGAGCAGACTGAATAAAAACAAAGAGAATATCGTTATTACTCCCGATGGTCCAAGAGGACCAAGACAAAAAGTTGGCCAAAGCAACATCATTAAGCTTGCTTTAAAGTTTGATTTGCAAATATGCCCAACTACATTCTCGATATCGAAAGCAAGAATCATGAATTCTTGGGATAAGTTTGTTTTCCCTTTGCCATTTAGTAACATTATCTTTTTATTTGGAAAGAGGATAGATCCTAAAGATAAAAGATTTTCTTCAGAAGAAATGACCAAGGATTATTTTGAGGAAGCGATGAACAGTCTATGTGAAAAAGCTGATTCTATGTCAGGTATAGATAATGATTGAGTTCTTATACACAATAATAAATATTCTGCTTTTGCCGGTGCTCTTGGTGAATTTATTATATAGGGGGGTAGTGGGTAAAGAAGATCTATATAGAATCCATGAAAGGTTAGGATTTTCTTTTGTCTCAAGGCCTCAAGGCAAACTTTATTGGATACATGCTGCAAGTGTAGGTGAAGCAATGTCTGTATCTAACTTAGTTAATTACTTGCATGCAAGAGATATCAAAATTGTTTTCACCTCCTATACTCTAAATTCTGCAAAAGCCATAAAAAAGAAATATGGCGAGAAGGTGGTGCATCAATTTATTCCATTAGAGAATTACTTTGCTATTAAGCTATTTCTAAATAAATGGAAGCCGGATTTAGCTGTGTTTGTAGAATCTGAGTTTTGGCCAGTAATAATTTACCAGACTTCTAAGAAAGCAAATATCATCTCTATAAATACTAGGATATCTAAAGAAACAAGAGTCAAATGGAATAAGTTTTCTAGCTTTGCTAAAAGCTTTCTAAATAAAATAAAGTTTTTTTATCCCCAAACCGTTAGTGATTTAAATTTCTTAAAAGAATTTGGTTTAAGAAATGCGAAATATTTGGGCAATTTAAAATATAATGTAAAGAAACCAATAATAGACGAATATGCTTTTCAAGAACTGAGTAAAGCGATTTCTGAAAGGAAATCTATCCTTTTGTTTAGTTCGCACAAAAATGAAGAAGAGGTCTTGATTAAAAAATATATAGAATTAAAAAAAGAATTTTCTGATCTATTGCTTATTATTGCTCCACGTCACCCAGAGAGACGTGATGAAATAATTAACATAATTAACAATCACAAACTTTCTTATAAATTGAGATCTAAAAAGCAAGAAATTGATAACAAGACTCAAATATACCTTGCTGACACAATTGGTGAACTGCCAGTGCTTTTTAGAGTTTCAAGTGTAAATGTTGTTGGAGGTTCTCTTAATCAAGATATTGGCGGTCATAACCCAATTGAGCCTGCTCTTCAGGCGAAGGCAAGCCTTATGGGGCCATATCATTACAACTTTAATGAAATAGTGGATGAATTTCAAAAAGACAAAGCAATTTTCTTAGTAAAAAATATAGGTGAGTTAGATAAAGAAGTTGCTAAACTTTTAAAAAATCCTGAATTAGTTAGAGAATACGGAAAAAATGCCTTCAAATTAGTTAGAGAGAAAGCAAAAATGACTGAAAAAATATTCTCTCAACTAAGCAAGGAGGAAGAATGATAAAGTTTTGGCAAAAGAAGAATTTAGCATCATTCTTATTATTACCTTTCAGTCTTGCTTATTGGTTTTTTGCAATTGTAGATTCAATTTTTTCTAGAGAGGAGAGGTTTGACAAAAAAATAATATGTGTAGGGAATGTTGTTGCGGGAGGTGCCGGAAAAACACCTGTTTCAATAGCTCTAGCAAAATTGCTCATTTCTAAAGGAAGAAAAGTCTGTTTTGCTGTGCGGAACTATAAATCAAATTCAGGAGGAAAATTCCATATTACTTCTAATTCGAAATACAACTCCGCTGTGGTGGAAGAAGCGTTTGAGATGTGTAAAATTGCTGATGTGTACATTGCACAAACAAGATTAGGCAGTATTAGATATGCCGCAAAAAACAGCAAGGCAGATATAATTATAGTCGATGATGGTTTGCAAAATTATAGATTTTATAAAGACAAAGCTATCTTAGTTGTAGATGGCTTGCAGAAGTTTGGGAATAATTTTATTATTCCATCTGGCCCACTCAGAGAGTTTATTAGCAGCGCTATAAAGAAAGTAGACGCTATTGTGGTTGTGAATTCAGAAGATAAAAACTTTCTGAGATGCTTAAAGAAATATGGCAAACCTTTAATTACCGCACATTCTGATAGTAAGGTGGATTTAGAAAGTAGGCTATTTGCATTTTGTGGCATAGGGTTCCCTGAGAAGTTTTATGAGCCTTTAAAGCATCTTGGGGCAGAATTAGTTGGAACAAAAAATTATCCTGATCATTATCAATATACTAATAATGATATAGAGTATTTAAAAAAAGTTGCTAAAGATAAGAACGCAAAACTTGTTACTACCAGGAAGGACGCAATTAAAATACATGACAAGAAAGATATTTTAGTTGTTGAATATGAGCTGAAAATAGAGAACGATGATAATTTATTAAAAGTTTTAAATGAAAAAAATTAAGCACGTTTTTGAATTACTATCTTTCTCTGTGGTGTATTTATTCATGCGTCTTTTGCCGTACAGAATGTCTTCGCTTTTAATGGGAAAGCTTTTTTCATCGATAGGTCCATGGCTTCCTGTAACTTCTGTTGCTTATAAAAATCTAGGCCTTGCTTTTCCTAGGATGTCTCAATCAAGGAAAAAAGAAATAATTAAAAAAATGTGGTGTAATTTAGGAAGAGTGGTTGGTGAGTATCCAAAAACGTTTAAATTATCAAAAGGATACTTGGAAAAGCATGTGAAGATTCATGGCTTCAATAACGTCAAGAAGTCACTTAAGAAAAATAAGGGGGCTATTATTCTGACAGGTCATTATGGCAATTGGGAGAATAGCTTAGCAAAGATGACCAGCCTTGGTTGCAATATGGCGGTAGTTTATAGAAAAATTAACAACCCATACATTGACCAGGCCGTTTTGAAGATAAGAGGGCAATCTGGTGTTGAGCAAATACCAAAATCTGTATTCGGAGTAAAAAAAATCATTGCTTCTTTGCGAGATAATAGACTGGTGTGTTTGTTATCTGATCAAAAGCAGAATGACGGCATAGCATCTGATTTTTTTGGTCATAAAGTAATGACCGGAATATTAGCCTCAAAACTTGCTTTACAACGTGGCATTGATCTATTGCCGTTAATGTCAGTGAGGGGTCTTAGCAAAGGCACGGATTATGATATTTATGTTGAGGAGCCGATTAATATTGCAAAGGGCGATGATTTAGAGTCTATAACAGCCAAAATAAACGCTTTTTATCAAAGGTGGATAGAAAAGCATCCTGAGCAATGGTTTTGGCTTCACAGAAGATGGCCAAAAAACTTTTATAAAAAATAACAAACATTTGCTATCATCGGAGATATTGATTATATTTTCAGAGATTTAAAAAGATTATAAGTGGTTTTAGTAATGAGTAATAAAATTTTCAGTGGAGATATTTTAAAAGGGAAAAGAGGCCTTGTGATGGGTATAGCTAATGAAAGATCCATAGCTTACGGAATAGCTAGGGCTGCACATGCACAAGGTGCTGATCTTGCATTTACCTATCAAGGTGAAGCTCTCAAAAAGCGAATTGATCCGATAGCAAAAGAGCTCGGTTCTAATTTGGTGTATGAGTGTGATGTGACAAATCCGGGATCGATTGATACGTTATTCGAAGATTTAGAGAAGGAGTGGGGAAGTTTAGACTTTATAGTGCATTCAATAGCGTTTTCTAACAAGGAAGAGTTGAAAGGAAAGTACGTTGACACAACGATGGATAATTTCCTACTTACAATGAATGTATCTTGTTATTCTCTGACGGCTGTTGTTCAGAGAGCTCACAAATTAATGAAAAATGGCGGTAGCATAATCACCATGACATATTATGGTGCTGAGAAAGTTATGCCGCATTATAATGTGATGGGTGTGGCGAAATCTGCTCTTGAAACGAGTGTTCAATACTTAGCAATGGATCTTGGTCCTCAAAATATCAGAGTGAATGCTATATCAGCTGGGCCAATTAAAACTTTGGCTGCATCAGGTATAGGGGATTTTAGATATATTCTAAAGTGGAACGAGTATAATTCTCCTTTGAGAAGAAATACTACTACTGAAGAGGTGGGTAATACGGCTGCATTCCTATTAAGTGATATGAGTTCTGGGACTACAGGGCAAGTAGTTTACGTCGACTCAGGTTATAGAGTGGTGGGAATGAAGGCTGTAGACGCTCCAGACATCTCTACTGTATAGTCTTAATGGCAAGTAATAGTTTTGGTGATTTTTTTAGATTTACCACTTGGGGGGAGAGTCATGGAAAAGCTATCGGATGTGTCATAGATGGAGTTCCTGCTGGTTTAGATGTTTCAGAAAAATATATTCAAGGCTTTTTAGACAAAAGAAGGCCAGGAGGCTCTTTGTTTGTTTCCCCTAGAAACGAGCCAGATAAAATTGAAATCTTGTCTGGGGTCTATGAAGGGAAGACAACGGGTGCACCAATTTCTACAATTATTTGGAATCAAGATCATCGACCACTAGATTATAATAATCATTCCAAGAACTTCAGAAAAGGTCATGGAGATTATGTGTATGAGGTTAAATATGGCATTAGAGATCCACGTGGTGGTGGTAGAGCTAGTGCAAGAGAGACGGCTAGTAGAGTCATAGCTGGAGCTATTGCTAGAAAGATTATAAGCAATAAGGTAAAAATTTGTTCTTCAATCATTCAAATTGGTAAAGTGAAAGCCGAAAGTTTTGATTATGAGTTTGCTAAAACAAACCATTTGTATTGTCCGGATAAAAATATTCTGAGTGAATGGGAGAAAATTATAATTGAGTGCTCCCAAAAAAGAGATTCTCTTGGTGGAGTTGGGCAGGTTGTCATAAAAAATTTAGAAGCAGGCTTCGGTGAACCTATATATAGAAAACTATCTGCAAGGCTTGGAGAAGCAATTTTATCAATAAACTCTATAAAAGGAGTAGAGTTTGGTTTGGGGTTTAAGGGTATAGATTTGCTGGGCAGTGAATATCACCAAATAGATGAGGGGGGTATAGACGCCGGAATTAGTAATGGTAAAGATATAGTGATTAGATTCGTAACAAAGCCGCCTAGTTCAATAAAAGGCAACTTGCACAGTAAAGAGGGTGTAGTAAAGTCAAAGCAAGGCAGGCATGATCCAACAACAATAATACGGGCAATCCCTGTTGTGGAAGCTATGTGTTACTGTGTGCTTGCAGATCTTAAATTACAACGGATGTGATAAAAAAGCTGCATTTAGCATCGTCTTGTTGAAATTAAAGCGTATGAATCGAAAAAAATTTCATTTTATACCTGGACTTTAATTTTCTAATAGTGTTACAATTTAAAATGTGTGTAACTACAACTTATAAGGGAAGAAATGTTATGAAAAAGTTTGAGTTAAATTTATCTAAGAATTTTATTGCCGTATCGATTCTATCTATTTTTGGGATTTTTATGGCTTCAGAGTTTGCACTTGCTGCAACAAATAATGATGCGATTACACAGGTTTTATGTAACGTTGTAAACCAATTAAGCGGTGGTATTGGTAAAGCTATTGCTACAATTGCCATTATAGTTCTGGGTATTGGCCTGTTTATAGGTAAACTATCTTGGCCTTTAGCTATCGCAACTGCAGTTGGTATTGGTATGATTTTCGGTGCTGCAAGTATCGTTAACTGGATTTCTGCTGGAACAGGTGGAAATGCTGATGCTGGCATGTGTGGCTAAAAAAAGATTTTAAGTTCTTAAAGGTGCTGATTTTCAGCACCTTTTTTTTTACATTTCATCTAATAAAGTTTATTATGAATTGGAAAATTTGATTGCATCTTTAAAAAATTATTTATGAAAAAAAACCTATTTAAAATAGTTAGCATATTAGGCGTGTGTTTAATTTTGTTTTCTTTAGTAGTTATTATTACCAAAACCCCAGAGCCTAAGCCGAAAGCAGGCAGCATAGATATTCTTGAAAAGGCTAAATTAAATCCTAGTGAGTTTGGTGGTGATTTTGTCCTTACTAATCAAGATGACTTAAAAATTGATAGCAAGTCATTACGTGGAAAATATTTGTTGGTCTATTTTGGATTTACTAATTGTCCTGATATATGCCCTGCAAGTATAATGCAGGTTTCTACGGCACTTGAAGATATAAAATCTAAAGACAGTGATTTATATTCAAAATTACAGCTAGTATTTATTACAATTGATCCAGAGCGAGATACATCAGAAGTATTAAAAAATTACTTTGATTCTATGGGTGTTGAAATTATGGCTTTCACAGGTACTCCTGAAGAAGTAAGTGAAGTTGCAAAGAAGTATAGGGTATATTATTCAACTGTTGAAGGATCGAAGAAAGATAAAGGCAATTATTTAGTCAATCATTCATCGTTTTTTTACTTGGTTGGACCTGACGGTAAATTCATAAAGCATTATATTCCGAATGCTAAGGGTGAAGAAATAGCTAAAGATATAATTAAAATATTCGCTGAAACAAAAAATAATGAGTAATGCTGGTAAGTTAATCAAACAGTATTTAGAGAAGCGTCAAATTTCAATAGCTGAGCTTGCTAGATTGAGTAAGCTTCCTCAATCAAAAGTAGATAACATAATATATGGTAGGTCAAAGAATAAGGATGCAATTACTAAGATTGCTAAGTCCCTTAATATCCCAGCTGACTATCTGCTAATAGCGCCTTCTTCAAAGTTTGACCATGCGTTGTACCATCTTTCATTTGATATTGCTTATCAAGCATTACTTGAGGAGAGGGTTGAGATGACAAAGACTATTATTGACGAGATAGCCAATGATGCTTTTATATTTTCCAAGCAAAACTCCACGAAGGACAAAAAAGAAATTGCAGCATACGTAAAAGGCATTATTTTCTATAGGCTAAAAGAAAATACGTTGAAAAAAGTTTGAATTATTTAATAGTTTTAAAAAAATAATAAACTTTGTACAATCTACTCATGAAATATGAGTAAACAAACATGCAAATTACTAAATTCGATCTTAAAAGCGCAGCTTCTAACAAAATAATTAATACAAATCAAGCAGAGAAGCTTTGGAAGTATCTGGAGTCAAAAGACTCATCTGAAGAGAGATCTGGGTCATTGCAGGTGATGTATTACTTGGCTGGATTGCTAATACTAGGCTCATTAGTATGGTTTTTATTTGAATTCAGGAAGAACAGTGCGGCCATGATGGGGCTGTTAGCTTCGTATGTAGTTCTATTTGTCATTGCAGGTAAATTGTTGTGGCGGGTTAAAGGAGCAAAAATGCAGGCTGGATTATTTATCATGACTGCGGTTGTGGCTATAACCTTTTTTGCGCGCGAGTATGTAAAGCTTTTGGGAGATTGGCCTGCGAGTAATATTTTCCAAATTGCGAGTGCTAAATTATTTGTAAAAGAGGTCTGGCTTTATATTGTTGTTGCTACCAGCGCATCTCTTTTAGCCCTAAGATTTTATAAATTTTCACTGATTACGTTACCTCTTAGTGTAATTATTTGGTATTTAGCTTTAGATATAAGTAGCTACTATATTTTTGGCATTACTCCTAATATTAATGTCCAGTATATGCTGAATCATAAGATCGAATATATCAGGCAATTTTCTCTTATATTTGGTTTTTTGATGTTAATTACTTCGTATGTTGTGGATCTGAAATATAAAGAAGTTGATTTAGCATTTTGGCCTTATCTGGTGGGAACCTTAATATTCTGGTTTAGCATCTCTTTTGACAAGAGTTATAATGAGATACATAAATTTATTTATTTTGTCGTTAATATATTCATTTTACTTTTATCAATTTATCTTCGCAGAAGAATAGTGGCATTATTTGGTGCTGTAGGAATATTTTGGTATTGTATGCACTTGGCATCTCATCTCTTTAAAGGTGGGTATATGTTTGCTTTCAGCCTTGTCTTTCTAGGGAGTGTTACAATTGTAATTGGGGTTATCTATCAAAAGAATTCTCATAAAATAGAGCCAATGCTTAAAGACTTATTGCCAAAGTTTCTGCTTAATTGGCGTCCACAGGAAAGAACCTAGTTTGTAATGACTTGATGTGGCTGGGGCGGCAGGATTCGAACCTGCGCATGACGGGATCAAAACCCGTTGCCTTACCGCTTGGCTACGCCCCAAAATAAGACCACTTATTTATATGAATTAAAGCTGATGTTGTCAACCAAGGATACCTGAAGTTTTACTGAATTCGAAAAGGAGAGGTTTGATTTAAAGAGTATAATCTCAATTTTTATAGTCTGGACAAATGCGATCTAATTTTCTTATCCACGCGTGCCAATCTCTATCCCCAAGAGATTCTTCGAATCTTAGCAAATCATCTCTACTTTTTATGCATGTTTGATCATCAGGTAAGATGACATCCCTAACGTTGTTGCATAAAACCTGTGTTCTACATGCTTGTTCTAAGTGATGAGTAAAAAACATGGCTTCTTGAATAGTTTTACCTGATGTTATTGTGCCATGATTTCTTAGAAACATGACCTTATTAGCACCTAAGTCATGAACAAGCGCTTCTCCGTGCTTAGAGTTAAGCGAGAGAGAATTATAATTATGATAGCTAACCTGTTTATACATATGCAAAGCAAACTGGCTAATTGGCAACAAGCCATTTTTACTAGAAGAGACTGCAATTCCAGGTGATGTGTGTAAATGAAAAATTGCATTAATATCTGGCCTATTCCTATATATGGAACCATGAATTATATATCCAGTTTTATTATAAGCGCTTTCCTTTCCTTCTATTACGTTGCCATCAAAAGTGACTTTTATAAGGTTTGAAGAGGTAACTTCTTCAAAAAGCATTCCGAAAGGATATATATAAAAGCTTTTGCCGTCAGATGAGCGTGCAGAAAGGTGAGTGTATGTATGATCATCCATCTTCAAATAAGAAATAATCCTATATGCAGCAGCTAGGTTAGTTCTTATTGTTCTGTCATGGTTATTTATCATTTTCATAATTCTTCACCTTGATGCCACTCATTGCCACTTAATTCTACAGTTCTAAATGTTACTGATACTCTCTCATTAGTAGTTTTAGTCACTCCATGAAGATAAGGTCTAAACCTAAATTCTTCTTGTAACAAGAAGGCAGTTCCCTCTTTTTCTTCTAAATCCATAATTGGAGTAAAGGGATCTGAATCATGAGATACATATAAATGGCCAGTTTCATCTTTTTTTAATACAACACCAAGTACAATATTTCCAAAATAGAAGCCTGGTTTAGAAAGTGATTTGCTCTCCTTGTTAACATCAACATGGGGTTCTAACAAAAAGCCACTGTTATATACTGATACAATAATATTTTGATAACGTTCACAATTCGGCAGAGAGTGTTCTTGAAAAGCGTAACTAATTTCTTTGCATAGCTCTAAGAGTATTTCAGGGATTGGCGTGTAGGTGCTATCTCCGTTTACTAATTTTAAATAGTCATAGCCGTATGAGCTTATATACCGCTTAGTATTATTAGTTACCTGAAAATCTGCCTTTATATTTTCTTTAACCCAGTTATAAGAGTCAGAAACAATTGAATGATTTATTTGTTTTGAAGGTAAAGAATTTTTATTTTTTTCTATCATACCTTTTATTTAGAAAAAGCTTTTTTCAGTTCTTTTATAGTTTTGGCATCTTTTTCTAAAAAAGACTTGAAATGGTCAGATAGTTCATCTGTTGTAATATCTAAAACTCCCTTTTCCATAGCGTCGAAAACACGTTTTGCTAAATTTTCAGTAGATTCTTTCATAGCTCTAATATCTTTAGTCATATCAGTAGCAATCGGACCGGGATAGACTCCAAAAATTGGGATATTTATTCCTTTGATTTTCATTTCGATTCGAGCTGCCTGTGTTGATGAGTATAAAGCTGCTTTTGAAGCTGAATATGTGACATGTGCAGGTGATGGATAGAGTCCGCCTATAGAAATGATATTTACAACCGCTCCTTTCTTACTGCTAGTTATTGTTTTTGATAATTCATTCATAAGCCTAAGAGGAGCAAAGTAATTAATCTCCATTTCTTGCTTAGCCAATTCTTCATTATAGTTATCCATGCATCCAGAAGACCCAGCCAGTCCGGCATTATTGATCAGTATGTCTGTGTCTGTTGCTATTTTAGAAGTTTTTTTAACTTCGTCTAAGTTAGTAACATCTAGCTTTAGAGGAGTTATTTGTTGTGGGTATTTTTTTACTAAGTCACTTAGTTGAGAAATATTACGTGCAGTAACATAAATTTTTTTCGCTCCTCTCTGAATGGCCTCTTCTGATAAAGCGTATCCTATACCATTTTTTTTACTGACTCCAGTAACAAATAAAACTAATCCTTTTACAGAAACTTTAAACATCAAGTATTATTTTTGATAAAAAGTGGCGGATGGGGTGGGATTCGAACCCACGGTACGCTCGCACGCACGCCGGTTTTCAAGACCGGTGCCTTAAACCGCTCGGCCACCCATCCAATAACAAAAAAGCAGAATAATATTCTGCTTTTTGAATTATCTCTTCGAGAACTGGAAGCTCTTACGAGCTTTTTTCTTACCGTATTTTTTACGTTCTACAACTCTGCTATCTCTAGTAAGGTACCCACCTTTTCTTAAAGTAGGCCTACAGTTTGGATCGTAGATTGCTAATGCTTTACTAATACCGTGACGCACTGCACCAGCTTGACCAGAAAGGCCTCCACCAGAAGCAGTAGCCATAATATCCATATTTTCAGATCTAGTAGCAACTAAAGGCTGTTTTAAGATCATTCTTAAAGCGCTTCTACCAAAATACTCTTCGATTTTTTTCCCGTTTACAGTGATAACCCCTTTTCCTGGCTTAAGCCATACTCTTGCGACTGAATCTTTTCTTTTCCCTGTAGCATAGGCTCTGCCTTGAGAATCTAATTTTGGAGCCTCTACTTTAACTTCTTCTGTAGCTTCAACTTTTTCTACTAAATCTTTGATTTCTGTCATGAGATACTATCTTTTATTCTTAGGGTTTAAAGTAGCCATATCAATAGCTTCAGGTTTCTGTGCTTCATGAGGGTGAGCCTCATTGTTATACACATACAAATGTGTCATTCTTTGTCTTCCAAGTTTATTACGTGTAATCATTCTTTCAATAGCCTTGATTACCACTTTAGAAGCATTCTTTTTCTTTTGATCTCTTGCACTGATTTCTTTAATACCACCAGGGTGGCCAGTATGCCAATGATACTTTTTGCCTTCATGAAGGTCCATTTTACGACCTGTAAGTTTTACGTGTTCTGCATTTATAATAATAACATAATCACCACAATCCATATGAGGCGAATATGAAGGCTTGGTTTTGCCCATTAAAAGCATTGCAACATGAGATGCAAGTCTTCCTAAAACCACATCTTTGGCATCGATTAGATACCACTTTTTATCAATTTCTTTATGTTTTAGGCTGTATGTTTTGAACACTATAACTCCCACAAATAAATAATACCCTGTTAATATCGCAAATTTTTTTGTAATGTCAATATGAATTTAGCGGTTTTTCGCAAAATCTAAGAAGGATTCTAGGATAATTGAAGCCGCAATTTTGTTATCTAAAAAATCTTTTTCTTTTCGTGAAAGGTGCGAGTCCTTCAAGACTGCTTTAGCGGCTTTTGTAGTTAAGCGCTCATCTTGTAGATAGATTGGAAGGTTAAATCTTTTAAGTAGCTCAGCACTGTACTTATTTACCTTTTTGCAGTTTTCACCTTCAGTGCCATCCATACTTAATGGATAGCCAATCACAATGCCGCATATTTTTTCTTTTAAAACAATAGTACTGATATCGTCAAACCCTGGCCCTTTAATCACAGCATAAGGATTAGATAGAAATCTACTTCTATCAGTTTTAGCAATTCCAATTAATCTCTCTCCAAAATCAATCCCTAAAATTGGTTGATTAGGCTTTAAATAAATAATAAATTTGTCTATCTCAGAATTATTATATATCATCTTGAATAACTAAGTCTTTATCTAGAATGTGGTTAATATTATGTTTCTTTAAAAGGTTTAGTAAGTTTTTCTCAGGCAGTGTTTTTGTAATTACATGTTTAATTCTTGTATGACAAATTTCAAAAATCATTACGAAATGGTCGCCAATATTCATATAAAATTGATTATATAATTCTGGGTTCAAATCTAAACCTGCAACCACATATTCAAGCCCATAATACAGATGAGAAGCTAAAGGAAAAGTAAAAGGCTTGCCTTCGACTTTATCTGTTTCTTGAAAAGAATTAATCTGATATATGGTTTTTTTCATAATTTTTTTTAAGCGCAATTATCCCAGGCATTTTTGTGCTTGATAGCCACTCAAGAAAAGCTCCACCACCAGTAGAAATGTACGAGAAGTTGTCTTCTAGACCTGATTGGTGGATAGCGGACACCACGTCACCTCCACCTGCAACGCTAATAATCTTTTTTTGCTTTGTATATTTTGCTATAGCTCTAGAAATAGTTGTAGTTCCAATGTCAAAAGGTCTGTATTCAAATGCACCCAAAGGTCCATTCCAGATAACAATTTTTGCATTAAGCATTTTTTCTATAATATCAGTAATTGTTTGTGGTCCTATATCAAGTATCATCTCGTTGCTACTGACTTTATTTGAATCAACTACTCGGGATTTATGGCGCCCAGACTTTTTATTCTTAGCTGTAACAACATCAGAGGGTAGTATTATCTGGCAATTATTTTTTGTTGCCTCATTCAAGATTTTCTTAGCTGTACTAATTTGATCTTCTTCATATAATGATTTACCCACATTCAAGCCATTTGCTTTAAGAAATGTATTAGCCATGGCTCCGCCAATAACAAGATAAGATGCTTTTTTAATCAAGTTACTCAGAAGATCTATTTTACTTGAAACTTTAGCCCCACCTGTAATTGCAAATATTTTCTTGCTGTAATCTATATATTTATTCAATGAGTTTATTTCTTCTTCATGTAATAATCCTGCAGCAGAAGGGAGAAATTCTGTTATAGCCTCAATTGATGCATGCGCGCGATGTGAGCATGAAAAAGCATCATTTATATAAAAGTCTGCTAACCCTGCTAGTTTTTTTGCAAATTCTTTTGAATTAGACTCTTCTTCTGGGTGAAAACGTATGTTTTCAGCAATAAGAATCTCACCTGGTGTAAGTTTGTGTACCTGTTTCTCTGCAGCAGAAGACATTATGTCATATGCAAAATGAACTTGCTTGTTACCTAATAAGCTTGATACTGAGTCTACGATCGGTGCTAGCGACATATCTGGATTGAATTTACCTTGTGGCCTATCAAAATGGGAAAGAACAATTATTTTTGCTTTGTTGTTGATTAAATACTTGATTGTAGCCATTGATCTTTCAATGCGGCTTTCATCCGTGATTTTCCCTTTTATAATTGGAACATTGAAATCGGTTCGCAAAATTACTGTTTTCCCAGAGACATCGAAATCTCTTACAGAATAAAATTCTTTCATTTCATTATAAAAACTTATTCATCATAGTGGCTAAATCAAGCATTCTGCATGAGAAGCCCCATTCATTATCATACCATCCAACGACTCTAAGTAAATTGTTATTAGTGACTGAAGTTTCAAATGGATCAAATATTACGCTATGACTATTATGGTTAAAATCAATCGAAACAAGCTCAGTATCAGCATAGTCTAAGACATTCTTAAGAGAGTTTTTACTTTCATCTAATACAGCCTTATTTACCGCTTCTTTCGTACAATTCATTTTTGTCGTCACTACTAAATCAACCATAGAAACATTCGGTGTGGGCACCCTAACAGCTGATCCTGACAATTTGCCTTTTAAGCTTGGAAGAACCAAGCCAATAGCTTTTGCAGCGCCAGTAGAAGTAGGTATCATTGATAACCCTGCAGCTCTTGATCTTCTAGGGTCTTTGTGACGATTATCAACAATATTTTGATCATTAGTGTATGCATGGATTGTTGTCATGTATCCTGAGTTAATGCCAAACTTTTCGTCAATAATTTTTGCAAGAGGGGCAAGCGCATTAGTAGTACATGAGCCAACAGAAATAACTGTGTCTTTAGCGTCTAGTGCAGCGTTATTTACTCCGAATACTATTGTGGCATCGGCATCAGGCGAGGGGGCGGAGATCAGAACTTTTTTTACTGAACCCTTTATATGCTGTGTTGCAGACCTCTTATCCTTAAATGCACCTGTGCATTCTAGCACTATGTCTATATTTTCTTTTTCCCAGGGTATTTGTTTGGGATCTTTTGAGTTGAATACTTTAATGGCTTTACCATCCACAACTAAATTTCCATTTGAGATCTCTACTTTTGAAGCAAATCGTCCGTGGATAGAGTCATATTTAATAAGATTAATAAAATCTTCGATTTTAGTTGAAACATTAATAGCAACTAGGTTGAGATCTGGATAAGAATTTTCAAAGAACGCTCTAAGTACGCATCTTCCTATTCTTCCAAGGCCATTAATTGCAATATTAGTTGACATTTTTACCTCGTATTTTTTCTATTATTTGGTTAACTAAATTTTCTTTTGTAATTTTGAAATGCTCATACAAATCTTTTGCTGGAGCAGATAGTCCGTAACCATTTATTCCAATAAATATTCCGTCTGAACCGATATATTTATGCCACCCAAATTCTGATGCTGCTTCAACTGCCACTTTTAAAGAGCTGTTATGAAGGATTTCATTTTTATAGTCTAAACTCTGTTGATCAAACAACTCAAATGATGGCACAGAAATAACCCTAGTAAAAATATTTTTTTTCTCTAGCTCACTTTGAGCACTAATAGCTATTTCTAGCTCTGAACCGGAAGAGAAAATAGTCACATCAGGGTTTTGCTTGGACTCTGACACTATGTAAGCTCCTTTCTTGCACATATTTTCTTTGGTGTCATGCCTTGTTGAAGGAGATACTCCTTGTCGAGTAAGACACAAAGCGGTTGGCAAGTGACTATTAATAGCTATTTCCCAACATTCAACAGTTTCAATTGAGTTGGCAGGACGTAGAGATATTAAATTTGGAGTCGAGCGTAAAGCGGCCAACTGCTCTATTGGTTGGTGAGTGGGGCCATCTTCACCTAATCCGATCGAGTCATGAGTAAAAATATAGGTCACGGGCAGTTTCATAATCGCTGACAAACGCACAGCCGGTTTCATGTAATCGAAAAAAGCTAAAAATGTAGAGTTATATGCTTTTATGCCCCCATATAATGCCAGACCATTTGAAATTGCCGCCATTGCATGCTCTCTTACTCCATAGTGAATGAAATTTCCGTTATAATTTTTATCGTTGATTACTCTAGTGTTGGCTGTAATAACTCCGTTTGATCCACCTAAATCAGCAGTGCCTCCAATTATGTTATCCTTTCTGTCTAAAATAGCCTCAATGATCTTTTTTGATGTAACACGAGTTGCCTCCCTTACTTTATTTTTAGTAAAGTCCTCTTTTAGTTGAATAAAAACATTTGATAAGCTATCTAAATTTTCAGGCGCTGAAGAAGCTTCACAGATATCCTTTGTGCCAACATTACGCCATAATTTAAGCGTTTTAGGGTCAACTTCAAATTCTGCTGTATTTATTCCTAAATGTTTTTTTGTTAAAGCAGCCTCATCTTTTCCCAGAGGGGCGCCGTGGCTCTTCTCACTACCTTCTTTGTTTGGAGACCCGAATCCTATCTTGGTTCTGCATTCGATTAGGATTGGCCTGTCAGAATCTTGGGCTTTTGAAAGAGCTGAGAATATTTCCTTATAATCATGCCCATTAATCTGGATATAATTCCATCCATAAGCTTCAAATCTTTTCTGCGTGTTATCAGAGAATGTTAAAGAAGTAGAGCCGTCTATAGAAATATCATTGCTGTCATATAGTGCTATTAAGTTTTTTAGCTTAAGATGTCCAGCAAGAGAAGCCGCCTCATGTGAGATTCCTTCCATCATGCAACCATCGCCCATCACAACATAAGTTTTATGATTGATTTCTGGGTTTCTAGCATTATGATATCTCTCAGCGATTGCCATTCCAACTGAGTTTGCAAACCCTTGTCCTAATGGTCCAGTTGATGTCTCTACCCCCTCAGCTAGAAAGTTTTCTGGATGACCACTTGTTTTACTACCTAGTTGTCTGAAATTTTTTATTTCTTCAATAGTAATATCTTCATATCCAGTAAGGTACATGAGTGCATATTGAAGCATTGATCCATGCCCAGCAGATAAAATGAACCTATCTCTATTTCGCCAATTTGGGTTTCGTGGTGAGAATTTTAGAAAATCTGTAAACAAAACTGTTGCTACGTCAGCCATTCCTAGTGGCATTCCAGGATGTCCAGAGTTTGACTTTTCAATAGCGTCTATCGTAAGAGATCGTATTGCATTAGATAATTCTTTATAAGTGGCTTTATCAAATAACATTAGACTCTTTAAATTTTGTGTTTAATAGAATAGATTATAGAAACATTAAATCTAACGAGAGTAAGTTACTAGAATGACGCGTTTTTTTCAAATAATTAAATACTCATTTTATTCAAAAGAGTTTTATCTAGATGTGTTTAAGAATTTAAAAGGATATGGATTTAAATTTTTATTTATTTTAGTTTTTTTTTCTTCTTTGCCATTTGCCTATGGCAACTACCTTGTCACAAAATCTATGATTAATTCAACTGAATTAGAAACAGTTATAAGCCAATTTCCTGAAATGAAAATTAAAGACAATGTAATGGTGACAAAGTTTCAAGAGCCTTTCCTGATATCTGATAGTGATAGAGAGTTAGCAGCTTTTGTTTCTGATAATATCTCTCTTAATCGAAGTAAGGTCAAATCACCAATGTTTATTTTTTCACCTCATGAGGTTAGCATAAGATTATCAAATGAATATACTTCTTTTAGTTATTCTCAGCTATTTGGAAAAAAGGACTTAGATTTAAATGCGCAGATTCTGACAGATATCAAAAACTTTATTAATAGAAATATTATATTGGTTGGTTTTGGTATATCTTTATTAATCTTACTTATTATTAAAACAGTGCAATATATACTGGAAATTGCCTTTATATCTTATCTGATGAAGATTTTTATTTACAAAGAGGAGAATTTTAAAAGTTTTTTTAGAACAAATGTATTTGTTTTTTACCCAATTAGCATAATTAGCATGTTAATATCCTTATTAACAAGCCCAGCATCAATGATTCATACTTTTATTACCTTGTTCGTAAAGGTTTCTTATTTAGTTTTTGTAATAAAGTCCATAGGTATAGGTCAAAAAAAAGCCCCTTAAAAATAAGGGGCTTAATCTCGTTATCTAAACTAAAACAATTAGAATGGAAGTATTACACCAGCCATTACAGTTGTTGAAGATAGTTTAGCTTTATATTTTGTGCCGCTGTATTTAAGATCGTGGCTAGCTTTGTATGTGTGTTTTACATCAAGGTTTAGACCGAATGTATCATTCATAGGTACATCAAGACCAACTTGACCAACTATACCACCACCATTATCAACTTTAGTACCAGACGGTCCACCAGAAGCGAATTGGTATGAATAACCAAGACCAACATATGGTGAAACTTCAGCTGATGGCATAAAGTAATATTGAGCTAAAGCAGTAACAGGAACAATTGCAACAGACTCTTTCTTGTTAGCATTTGTAGCTGTTCTTTTTAAATCACCTCTCATGTAACCAACAGATGCTTCAACAGCAACGTTTGGTGTAAAGAAATAATCGCCAGCGATTTCACCTGTATAGCTATTTTTGAATTCATGCTTAGTTGTGCTTGTCTGATTTTTAATTTTATCAGAGTTGAAAGCATAACCTAATCTAGCTTTGAATACGAAGTCATTGTAGCTTGGCTTAGACTCTTTCTTGCCTCCAGCGCTAGCTGTCAAAGCAGAAGTAGCTAATAGACCAGCAACAACGGCATATTTAATAGTTTTCATAAGGACACCTTATTTAAGTTTAATTATCTATTCTGATACTATTTATTGTGTTCAGAGTCAATATTTGAACCTCAATTTGCTCACGCTAAGTGATTTTGCCTGTGTTTAATTTATCACGTTATTATTTAGTCTTATTTATTTGGCGCAAGAACCATTACAACTTGACGGCCTTCGACTTTTGCTTCGGATTCAGGCTTAGAAATCTCTTCAGTTTTCTCTACAATTGTGTTGGCTAAGTTTATACCTAGCTCATTATGTGTAATTTCACGGCCTCGGAAACGAACTGTTATCTTGACCTTGTGACCTTCAGTCAAAAATTTTGTAATTTGTTTGATTTTTATGTTTAGATCATTCTCGCCAATATTGGGTCTGAGTTTGATCTCTTTAAGCTCAACATTTTTTTGCTTCTTTTTAGCCAATTGCTTTTTCTTTTTAGCTTCGTATTTAAATTTTCCGAAATCTAAAATTTTACATACAGGAGGTTCAGAGTTTGGAGCTATTTCGACTAGGTCTAATCCTAAAGATGACGCTTTTTGAATTGCTGCATCGCGTTGAACTATGCCTTGCATTTCACCATTTTGGTCAACTAATCTAACTGACGAGGCAGTTATTTCATTATTTTTCTTGGGTAAATTCTTGCTTATCTTAAACTCCTTTGTTTGTTACTTAAATATGTAAACAACTCGCTTAAACTAATTGTTTTTGTATCATTTGAGCCTAGCTCTCTAATAGAAACTGTTCTAGATTCTCTTTCTTTCTTTCCGATTATAACTAAAACAGGAATTTTCTGATGCGAGTGCTGTCTTACTTTATAGTTAATTTTTTCGTTTGAAATGTCAAGAACAGATCTAAACTGCTTCTCTTGAAGGAGTTCATTAATTTCAACTGCATAATCTCTAACTTCATCGGTGATGTTTAGCACAGAAACCTGTTCTGGCGCAAGCCAAAAAGGAAATTTACCTTCATGTTCTTCAATTAATATACCAATAAATCTTTCCAGTGAACCTAGAATTGCTCTGTGCAATATAACAGGAACATGTTTATCACCATCTTTTCCGATATATGAGGCCTGTAGTCTTTCTGGTAAAACAAAATCAACTTGTAGAGTACCGCATTGCCATTCTCTGCCTATTGCATCTTTTAATACAAATTCTAATTTTGGCCCATAAAATGCCCCTTCACCTTTATTGATAGTGTATGGCAAGCCTGTTGATTTCAAAGCATTCATTAATGAAGATTCAGCTTCGTTCCAAATTTCATCAGAGCCCGATCTTTTTTCAGGTCTGTCAGAAAATTTAATACTGATATGATGAAAGCCAAAATCTTTATACACTTCCTTTAATAAATCACAAAAAGCTACAGTTTCTGAAGTGATTTGGTCTTTAGTACAAAAAATATGCGCATCATCTTGGACAAATCCACGTACTCTCATTAATCCGTGTAATGATCCAGACGGCTCATTTCTGTGGCAGCTACCAAACTCAGCCATTCTTAAAGGAAGATCTCTATAGCTTTTTAAGCCTTTTTTGAAAATCTCAATGTGACAAGGGCAATTCATTGGCTTTAAGGCCATTACTCTTTTATCCTCATCTTCACTGACAAACATATTCTCTCTGAATTTCTCCCAATGACCAGACTTCTCCCATAGACTTCTATCAACTAAAGTAGGGGTCTTGACTTCAATATAATCGTGCTGAGCAATCTTATTACGAATGTAATTTTCTACAATTCTGTATACAGCCCATCCTTTATTGTGCCAAAACACCATACCAGGAGCTTCTTCTTGTATATGGAATAAGTCCAAATCCCTTCCAATTTTACGATGGTCACGTTTTTCAGCCTCTTCAATCATCTTTAAATAACCATCGAGCTCTTCTTCTGTAGACCAGGCCGTGCCATAAATTCTTTGAAGCATCACATTGTTACTGTCACCCCTCCAGTATGCGCCAGCGATTTTAGTTAGCCTGTAATGCTTGATATGCTTTGTTGAGGGGGCATGAGGTCCTCTACATAAATCTATAAAATCTCCCTGTCTATAAAGAGATATATCCTCACCATCTGGGATTATGTCTGTAATAATTTCTGCTTTAAAATCCTCACCAATATCCTTAAACATTTTGATCGCATTGTCTTTTGTCCAAATTTCACGTTGAAATTCGTAATTTTGTTGAGTGATTCTCTTCATCTCTTTTTCGAGATCTCTTAAATCATTTTCAGACAATGGTTTTTTTGGAAGGATGTCGTAATAAAACCCGTTTTCAATTACCGGGCCGATTGTTATTTGAGTCTCAGGAAATAGGTTTTTAATAGCTTGCGCTAATATATGAGCGCTGTCATGTCTTATAATATCCAACCCTTCAGGGTCTTGAGGAGTGATGATTTTAATCTTCGCATCTTCATTGATTGGCAAAGAAAGATCTACTAGCTTAGAATTAACATTTATTGCTAATGCTTTTTTTGCAAGGCTGGGGCTAATAGATTGCGCTACTTCAAAGCCTGTAATGCCCTTGCTAAAATCTTTTTTTGACCCATCAGGAAAAATAATGTTAATCATAAGTATCAGATTGTTTTGAGGAATAATAATTTAGATGACAAAAAAATAAAGGCTTTTTTAATCATTTACAATCTGCGAAGTCTTATTTTCTTCTTCTGATGAAGTTTTTGCTTCACCTGAGATTTGATTTTGCTCTATATTGCCACTATCTGTTACAGATTTTGATACTGGCTTATCAGGGCTTTCAAGCTTAGAAGCTTCCTTTTGAATTTCAGATGTTTTTTTGAAATCGCGATCATCTTTAGATATATTTTCATTATCATCGCTTGATTTCTGTTCGTCATCACTATCTTTAGGGCTTTCTTTCACCGGTTTTGCGGGGCCAATGTTTACTGTGCTAGTATTGCCATTATCTGATGAAGAGTCCTCATCATAGCGCATGTCATCATGATTCTTTGGTATTTTAATTAAACTGCCTGGCTCAAGATAGTATGGCTTCGGTACTCTGTTTAGCATTATTATTTCAGAAGCAGTGACCTTGTATTTGCGAGCAATAGAGGCAATTGTATCGGTTCTTAGAACTTCATATAAACGATAGTTCTTTACCTCTTTCTTTTCTTGTTTTGTTTCTGTAGTTTCATTTTTTGAAAACAGACTCCAGTCTCCCTTGCTTATGTTTGCGCAAGAAGATAAAAATACCATCAAAAATATTAGATTAAACTTACTCATTTATTCTTTACCTATTTAATATATTGTGACACGGTTTTTTCAAAATCGACAGGAGAAATTTGCAAGTCACGAAATTTTAGTTCTTTTGAGTGATCAGATACCACATTATGGTATCTCATCAAAGCTACCTGGTCTCTAGTAAGAACAGGCTTGCTCATAAACTCTGTGAGGTAAGCCGTATAATAATTTAGCTTTTCAGGCATTTCAAGCAACATACAGTTACTTTTAGTGAGATTTTTAATGATTTCTAATATGTTCTTTAGAGTATATTTTTTGGCACCACCAAGCTCAATTGTCTTTCCGTAATACTGCTTAGGGTTTTGCATAACTTTGCATATAGCTTTACCGACATCTCCTACGTATACTGGTTGGAATTTAGTGCTTCCATCTTTTATCATGGGAAAGACGGGAGAGTATTTCAGTATAGATTTAAACTTGTTGGTGAAGTCATCATTTCTTCCAAAAACTACACTTGGCCTGAAAATTATGGCATTACTATTTTGTTCTAAAATATTTTTTTCACCACTGTATTTTGATTTGGCATAGTTAGAACAAATCGCTTTATCTACGCCTAATGCCGAAAAATGTATTAAATTTGGAATTTCTAATTCTTTGCATATGGATGCAAGTTTGCCAGGAAAACTAGTGTGTGTGTAGTAAAAATTTTGTCTACCCTTTTCAAACAGCACGCCTACTAAATTTATTACTGCGTAAGAAGAAGATACAAGTTTCTTTATTTCTTCTATGTTATTTATGTCACCTTTGCAAAAATATAGATGGCCAACGTCAGCTGCTGTTTTTAGATCTTGATTTTTATAAGGGTCACGTGAAATAATCTGAACAAGGAACCCTAGTTTAAGCAAGTCTTTGGCAATTTGGCTGCCTATAAAACCAGAGCCACCAATAATTGTTACAATTTTGTTTTTCATGCTTTGAAGTTAATTTGAAAAATTGCCAAAATGATATATAAGATAATATAATTTTAGATAGAATAAACAAGATCAAATATAGGAGATATAAATATAACTATTCACGTTCACAAAAATGACTTGCCTTTTGACCATGGTTTGAAAGGCGATATAGCAATCGATACCGAGACTATGGGGTTGAATCCTTTGCGGGATAGGCTTTGTGTAGTGCAGATTTCTTCTGGAGATGGTGATGCTCATTTAGTAGTTTTTGAAAAAGACAAATATGATGCTCCTAACCTTAAAAAGTTACTTCAAGACACTAGCTCTGCAAAAATTTTTCATTACGCTAGGTTTGACGTAGCAGTAATATATCATTTTCTTGGCGTTGAAACTCCCAATGTTTATTGCACAAAAATAGCATCAAGGTTGTGTAGAACTTATACAGATTGCCATGGTTTGAAAGATTTGTGCAGAGAGTTATTAGGTGTGTCGATATCTAAAGTTCAGCAATCTTCCTATTGGGGGGCTGAGAAGTTATCTCGTGAGCAAAAAGAATATGCCGCTTCAGATGTTCTACACCTGCATGATTTGAGAGGCAAACTAAACGAAATGCTCGAAAAAGAAAAGAGGTCTAAAATTCACAAAGAGTGCTGTGACTTTATAATCACAAGAGCAAAATTAGATCTTTTAGGTTGGGTAGAGAAAGATATATTTGCTTATAAATAAAGAAATGTACAACAGAAAAAACATTATTACTGCGGCAGAAAAGTTGGTGAAGAGCAAGGTTCAAGCCTTGGAGTCTTTGTCAGATAAATTAAGTGATGGTTTTGTCGACGCTGTTGAATTGATCTTGGACTGTAAAGGGAAGGTTATTGTATCTGGAATTGGCAAAAGTGGTCACATAGCAAATAAAATAGCATCAACCTTGTCATCAATTTCTGTGCCTTCAGTCTTTTTGCATCCCTCCGAAGCTAGTCATGGAGATATGGGGCTAATTACAAAACAAGATGTACTTGTAGTTTTGTCTAATGGAGGTGAGTCGCAGGAAATATACGATTTGTTAAATTACGCTAATGAAAATGGTAACAGAATTATTGCAATAGTTGGCAATAAAAACTCTACTTTGTATGAAAAATCAGACATTAAGATTTTAATTCCAAATCATGGAGAAGGGACTTCTTTAAAAGCTCCTATGATTTCTACTAGTATGATGCTTACTTGCGGAGATGCCATAGCTGCCGCAATAATAAGCGAAAGACATATCACGAATGACGAATTCAAAAAAACACATCCCGGTGGTAAAATTGGAGCCTCTCTTTTAACCGTAAAAGACGTAATGAGACAGGGAGAAAAAATTCCTGTGGTGACCGCTTCTGTTAATATGTCTGAAGCTTTATTGCAAATGACAAAAAAATCCCTTGGTGTAACTGCAGTTCTCGAAGAGGGTAAGCTTGTTGGGGTTATTTCAGATGGTGATATTAGGAGGCATATGAGTCATGATCTTGCACAAAAGAAGGCAGAAGAGGTGATGAGTAGAAGTCCTACTACAATAACTACTGATATGCTAGTTGTTGAAGCGTTAAGGGTTATGAATGACAAGAAAATCACTAGTCTGTTTATCGTCGATAATACAAGAGCTCTGCAAGGAGTTATTCATATGCATGATTGTATAATGCTAGGGATTAAGCAAATTGATTCAGAAGAATGATTTCAAGAAATAAAGCAAAAAAAATATTTTTTGGCCTCAGTGTCGCCTTAACATTGCTTTTACTTTCTTTTTTTTCCTCAGATAAGAAAGATATCGAAAAAAAAGCATCAGATAGCTATTCTTACCTGGTTAAGCCTTTTTATCATGGGTTTTCTGATGCTGGTAACAAATATCAAATTAGCTCTGATAATGCCAACCAAATTAGTGATGAGGAGTATTCTTTAAAAAAAGTATTTTTTAAATATTACCAAGACCACGAAGAGGAAACATATTTTACTGTTTCTTCGCTAAAAGGGCTGATGAATGATTCAACTAAAACCTTTAAGTTCTATGATGACGTTGAGATGCTCCAAAGTAATGGTTATAGAGGCATTACTGAAGAGGTCTTTGTTAATTTTAGAAAAATGGAATTTTATACTGATAAAAAGTTCCTTTTAACTAGTGCAAAACTAAAGCTCTCATCGGAGCATGGATTTATCAATTACTCACGGCAAAAAAAGATTTTTTTTGAAGGACCTGTAAAGACAATTATTTATAACCAGAAGCTATGAATTTAAAGGCGATTATATTTTTTATACAGATTTTTATAGCTTCGAGTTGCTGGGCAACAAACATCGTCATAGACTCATTGAAGATGAATGTAAATTTTGATACTCAAATTGCAACTTATACAGAGCAGGTAGTTGTTAATAGTGGTAAGCATAGACTTGAATGTGATAAAATGGAGGTTTTTTACGGAGGTGAGAAAAAAGATTTTGATGGACAAAATCTGTCAATTAACAAAATAAGGTTCTATGACAAAATTATTATGAATGATGAAGTTAGGGTTATTAACGCTGACTCAGGCGAGTATATTGCTAAAGATAGGGTTGTTTACTTTTGGGATAATGTAAAGATAAAGGAAAATGGAAGTTATCTAGAGGCGGATAAAATAAAGTATGATATGAAAAAAGAACTTGTGACAATTCTCAATATGCCGAATAATAATGGCGAAACAGCAAAAGATGAAAGAGTAAGAATCATAATAGAAGATAAGTAATGACAACCATAAAAGCTACAAATCTAAAAAAATTCTACGATAAAAGACCAGTTGTAAAAGGGGTCGATATAGAAATTAAAACAGGTGAAGTGGTTGGTCTTTTGGGTCCTAACGGCGCAGGCAAGACTACGTGTTTCTATATGATTACCGGTTTGGTGAGTGCTGATGTGGGTGAGATTAAAATGGATGATGCTAATCTCACAGAGATGCCTATGTATCAAAGAGCAAGAAAAGGCATTGGTTACCTTCCGCAGGAACCATCTATCTTTAGAGGTATGACTGTTGAAGAAAATATAATGACTGTTTTAGAAATAGTTGAAGAGGATTACGATGATAGAGCCAAGAAGCTTGATGAATTGTTAGGAGAGTTTTCTATTTCTCATTTGCGTAACGCTTCGGCTATAAATTTATCTGGTGGCGAGAGAAGGAGATTAGAGATAGCAAGATGCTTAGCTTCTAATCCTAAATTTGTTTTATTAGATGAACCACTAGCTGGGATTGATCCAATTGCTGTAGGCGATATCAAGGATTTGATCTATCATTTGAAAGAAAGAAAAATAGGGGTTTTAATAACAGATCATAATGTAAGAGAGATGCTCGATATAATTGACAGAGCCTACATCATAAGTGATGGGGTTGTAATTATGAGTGGCACTCCTAAGGAGGTTATTAAGGACAAACGAGTTCGTTCAGTGTATCTCGGAGAAAATTTTTAATTACTCTTTTATTCTGTATCCTGTTTTGAAAATTCTGATTGCGATTAAATATAACGCGATATTCGCAATGAATAGAATTGTGAGTCCTTCAGTAATTCCTCTGTCGCTATAACCTGTCATGCCATATCTAAAAAGGTCAATCGAATAGAATAAAGGATTGATCAGATTAAGGCTTTCAAAATAATGAGGTAATTTTTTAATTGAATAAAAAGTTCCTGATAGAAACGACAGCGGCGTAACTAAATAAGATGTAAATGAAGACATTTGCTCAAAATTTTGTGATATAAGGCCAACTATAACACCAAAAATTGATAGTAGACTGACTCCAAGAATAGTGCTTAACATTAATATTAAGGGGCTGTGTATTTTGAAATGTGCGAAGTAGTTTATAAACGGGAACAATAGAGCTCCAACAAGCAGACCTCTTATAATAGATGCCGCAGAATAAGATAATACAAAATTATGACTTGAAATAGGAGTTACCAAGTAATCTACAATAGTCCCATGAACCTTGCTGATTGTAATTGAACTCGAGGAATTTGAGAAAGACTGTTGCATCATTGTCATTACGATTATTCCAGATCCAACAAAGACTGTGTACGTTAATCCGCTAAATTTCTCAACTCCATTTCCTGTTGCAAGTCTGAAAATCAAGAAGAATATTAAGCCGGTTATGACTGGGCTAATTATGGCTTGATGGTAAACTTTAAGGAACCTGGTAATTTCCTTTCGTGTCAGGGAATTAAAAATCACTAAATTTGAGTGCATAATGTTAATTTTTTGTGTTATTTACCGTAAACATATTATATACTCTCCTCTGTTGTTCGTAACAACAAATTTGTAACACATATCTTAAAATTAAAGAATACTTAAATGGAAGATAAAACTCTTACTGAAGACTTTGGTATTGTAAAAGTTTCAATTGAAGATGAGATGAAAAAATCTTATCTGGAATATGCAATGAGCGTGATTGTGAGCCGTGCTATTCCAGATGTAAGAGACGGTTTAAAGCCCGTACACAGAAGGATTCTTTATGCTATGAAAGAATCTGGCTGCGATTACAATAAGCCTTACAAAAAATCTGCGAGAATTGTTGGTGAGGTTATGGGTAAGTATCACCCTCATGGTGATGCTGCAATTTATGATTCTTTAGTAAGAATGGCTCAAGATTTTTCTTTGAGAATTCCTCTTGTGGATGGCCAAGGTAACTTTGGTTCAATGGATGGTGACTCTGCTGCTGCTATGCGTTATACAGAATCGCGCTTAGCCAAGGTTTCTCATAAGCTTCTTGAAGACATAGACTCTAACACTGTAGATTTCAGAGAAAACTATGATGGTTCAGAACAAGAACCCGTTGTGCTTCCTGCAAGATTTCCAAATCTTTTAGTAAATGGAGCTGGCGGTATTGCCGTTGGTATGGCTACAAATATTCCTCCTCATAATCTTGGAGAAGTTATTGATGCTTGCAACCTATATATTGATAATGAAAATATTACGGAAGACGATTTAGTAGACGTAGTTCATGGTCCTGATTTCCCAACAGGGGGGGTGATTCTTGGTAAGACAGGCTTAACTTCAGCTATTAGAACTGGACGTGGATCAGTAATTATAAGAGGTAAAGCTGAATTTGAGGACATCAAAGGAAAGCAAGCTATTATTATTTCTGAAATGCCTTACATGGTTAACAAGGCAAGAATGATTGAAAAAATTGCTGAGTTGGTTCGTGATAAAAAAATTGAAGGAATTACAGATTTAAGAGATGAGTCTGATAAATCCGGCGTAAGAGTTGTTATTGAAATCAGAAAAGATGCCTATCCTGATGTAGTATTGAATCAGCTGTATAAATTTACTCCATTGCAGACATCTTTTGGTGTTAACATGCTTGCGTTAAATAACGGTAAGCCTGAAGTATTAAGTTTCCTTGATGTGATTAAAGCCTTTATCTCTTTTAGAGAAGAGGTTGTTTCAAGAAGAACAAAATTCCTACTGGATAAATCAAGGAACAAAGCTCATTTGTTGATTGGTTTGTTTATAGCTGTTGCAAATATTGATGAAGTAATTCGTATTATTAGGCAGTCACCAGATCCAGTTGCAGCGAAAGCCGAGCTGATGGAGAAGAATTGGCCTGCTAGTGAAGTTGGTGCTTTGATTGATCTTGTGGGTGACAAAAAGAATAAAATTGTCGATGGGAAATGTAAGTTTACAGAAGAACAAGCCAAGGCAATCTTAGAGATGAGGCTACAACGCCTTACTGGCATGGAGCAAGAAAAAATTCGCTCTGACTTAAAAGTGTTATCTGAAGAAATAAGAGAGCTGATAGAAATATTGGGCTCAAGGGCTAAACTTTTAGGAATAGTAAAAGAAGAGTTGGCTGAGATTAAAAATGAGTTTGCTACTCCAAGAAGAACGAGTATCGATGAAAACGAGTTCGAACATGATATTGAGGATCTGATTCAAAAAGAAGAGATGGTTGTTACTGTAACTCATGGTGGTTATATTAAAAGAGTGCCGTTATCCACTTACAGAGCTCAAAGAAGAGGTGGTAAGGGCCGTTCTGGGTTATCTATGAGAGATGAAGATTTTACTACAGATATGTTTGTAGCAAATACTCATATGCCAGTTCTATTCTTTTCTAATATTGGTCAGGTATACAAGTTAAAAGTATATAAACTTCCTATTGGTTCTGCGCAATCAAAAGGTAGGGCTCTTGTGAATATTTTCCCTCTTAAAGAAGGTGAAAAGATAACAACTGTAATGCCTTTACCGGAGAATGAAGAAGATTGGAATGATTTACACATTATGTTTGCCACAGGTAAAGGTAACGTACGTAGAAATGATTTGTCGGATTTCCACCGTGTGCAGTCAAATGGTAAAATAGCAATTCGTCTTGATGAAGATGATAACCTTATTGCGGTCAAGCTATGCCGTGACACGGATCATATCTTATTAACAGCATCTGGTGGTAAATGTATTCGTTTCCCAGTGTCAGCAGTTCGTGTCTTCAAAAGCAGAACTTCTGATGGTGTACGTGGCATGAAATTAGTTTCTGGTGACTCTGTCATATCTATGGCGGTTTTAAGTGGTGCTAACTATACGACTGAAGAAAAGTCAGCGTTTGTTAAGATACCTGTTGCAGAGCGTTCACTTCTGCGTGAGGAGACAATGGAAGATAGTAGAGAAGTCCTCGCAAGAGTATCTTCGGAACTTGATGATGATAAAATTGTTGAGATGGCTCGCAATGAGGAATTTATTCTTACTATTACTGAAAATGGTTTTGGTAAAAGAACTTCTGCTTATGAGTATCGTATAACTAACAGGGGTGGTTCGGGAATCATAAATATAATTACCTCGGAAAGAAACGGACATGTGGTTTCTAGCATGCCTATCATTGAGAATGATCAGATCATGTTAATAACAGATATGGGAACTTTGATTAGAACGAAAGTTCATGATGTTAGAGTTGCTGGTAGAAATACTCAAGGTGTTACATTATTTAGAACAGCTAAAAATGAAAAAATAATTGCAGCTGCACAAATTTCTGATGCTGGTGATGACTCTGAGGATTTATCCGATGAAGAGGGAGAGGCTGTTTCTGGAGAAGTATCTGGGGCTGCAGCTGATAATGTCTCTGAAGAATCTTCTGCACCAGTGGAAGTAAGTGAAGAGACAGAACAAAATCAAAAAGATAGCTAGTATGTCAAATAAGATTGGTGTGTATCCAGGAACATTTGACCCTATTACTTATGGTCATCAAGATATTATTGAAAAAGCGCTTGATGTAGTGGACGAGTTGATAGTGGCCGTTGCTTGCGATGTTACAAAGAACCCTATCTTTACAATTGAAGAAAGGTTAGATCTTGTAAACCAAAGTCTTAAAAGTGTAAATCAGAATGGTAAAAAGATTAGAGCATTATCTTTTACGGGTCTTTTAGTAGATTTTGCTAGAGGTCAAAATGCAGATCTAATTATTAGGGGGCTAAGGGCAGTTTCTGATTTTGAGTATGAGTTTCAACTTTCTGCGATGAATGCTAAGCTAGATAATAACGTGCAAACAATATTTCTTCCAGCCACTGAGAAAACTCAGTTTATTGCTTCGAGAATGGTTAAAGAAGTAGCGAAATTAAAAGGTGATGTTTCAGGATTTGTTTCGCCACATGTTGAGAAAAAATTAAGGGCGCATTACAATACATAATGATTTATAATTATCATTATGAGCAACTCAGTTGATTTTCTTTTAAGGCCACTAAGTACATTGCCGGGTATTGGTGATAAGACTGCTGAGATATTTTCTAAAATTGGCTTAAACACGAAATTTGACCTTTTAAATCATATCCCTTTTCGGGTCGAGAAAAGGTATTTTTATCCAAACTTATCAGAAGTTCCAGACAGAGCCCAGGTTGTATTGAATGTTGAAATTTTATCTGTAAACAAATCTTCTTCGTATGCAACACGTGGTAGACATAGATACATCAAAATAGAAGCTTCTGATGGCAGAGATAATATTGAATTAATGTATTTTAATTTTCCTGCCCATTATCTTTCAAAGCGATTAGTGAATGGTGCAAAAGCAATTGTTTCAGGGAGGATTGAGAGAAGTGGGTTTGGTAGCTACAAAATTATTCATCCTATGGTGCATAATAATGTAAAAGAAATTGCTAAGCTTGACATAGTTTATCCTTTGACTGCTGGTTTAAATTCAAAACTTATCTCGAAATCTGTCAATTATGCTTTAATCAACACGAGTCCTATCGAAGAATGGATACCTGATAAAATACTTAAGGACCACTCTTGGAGTGGTTGGTATGAAGCAATGAGTAATGTACATAATCCAAGTTCAGAAATTGATATAAATCTTGAATCTGCAAATGTAAAAAGACTTGCATTTGATGAATTGCTGGCAAGTCAAATTGCAATAAAAATTATAAGGAAAAATCGCTCCATACTTACAAAAGGTAAAGAGGTTAACTTTTATGGGGTGTTGGCAATGAATGTTGTAAAAGAAGCTGGGTTTGAACTTACTGAGGGACAAAAGCAAGCTATTAAAGATATCGAGAAAGATCAAGGTGAGTATTACCGTATGATGCGTCTTGTGCAAGGTGATGTTGGCTCAGGCAAAACGATTGTAGCTTTATGGGCAATGTTGAATGTTCGTGAGGATAGAATGCAGTCAGTGCTGATGGCTCCAACTGAGATACTGGCTAAGCAACATCTACATAATATAAAGAAGCTAGTAAAAAATCGTGATGTTGTTGTTGAAGTTCTAACTAGTAAAACTTCTAAATTAAAGCGTCGTGATATTCTTAATCGCCTTAAGTATGGGGAAATACATATTCTTATTGGCACGCACGCAGTATTCCAACCAGATGTTAAGTTTTGGAATCTCGGTTTGGTTGTTATCGATGAGCAACATAGATTTGGTGTGCAGCAAAGAATGGAGCTGATGAATAAGGGAGATAAATGCGATGTTTTAATCATGAGTGCCACTCCTATCCCTAGAACGCTTGCTATGTCGATTTATGGTGATCTTGATATCTCAACAATCAAGGACAAACCTGCAGGTCGGAAGCCAATAGACACAAGAACTATTTCAGAATCACGAGAGCCAGAAATAATAGATTTTATAAAGAGGAAAATTGCGTTGAATGAGCAGGTTTATTGGGTTTGTCCACTAATCAGTTCTCAAGGAAATGAGGAGTTGCCAGATGATACATCCCCGGCAGCTGAAACTAGATATAAAACTCTCAGAAAAATCTTTGGTGATAAAGTCTCATTGCTTCACGGAAAAATGAGTGTTGAAGAGAAAGAGGCTGTGATGTACGAATTTGTGATGGGTAGAAAATCGGTACTGGTTTCAACAACAGTTATTGAGGTTGGAGTTAATGTGCCAAATGCCACTTTATTGGTTGTAGAAAAAGCCGAAAAGTTTGGACTTTCTCAACTTCATCAGCTTCGTGGTCGAGTAGGTCGTGGGGATAAACAATCTCACTGCATTCTTATGTTCTCTAAAAATATCAGTCAGACTAGCACTGCAAGGTTGAAGACCCTTAAGGAATCAGAAGACGGTTTCTATATAGCAGAACAAGATTTTAAAATTAGAGGAGGTGGAGATATTTTAGGAGCGAAGCAAAGTGGTCTGCCTAATTACAGAGTTGCTAACTTCGAATACCATTCTGATTTACTATTTGAAGCAAGCAATGTAGCTAATGAAATAGTCAAGAATGATAGGGAGTCTGAAGAAAAATATAAAAATCTAATCAAATTATTTGGTTATAATGAGGCAAAAAAATATCTACATTCATAGGTTAATATGCTGTACTATGATCTAAGTTGAAGCCAGTCAATCAAAGGTAGGAGTTTGAAGAATCAAGATAAGCCAATTATTATCGGAATTGCGGGTGCCTCTGGCTCTGGTAAAACAAAATTTTCTTCAGCAATTATAGATTATTTTAAAGATTTCTGTATTGGAGTCCTCAGAGAAGATAGTTATTACAATGATCAATCCCATCTCAGATTCGAAGAAAGACTTAAAACAAATTATGACCATCCTAATGCATTTGATCATGATCTTCTATGTAGTCATCTTGATCAGCTTTTTGCTGGGGAAGAGATTGAAATGCCAATATATGATTACGCGCAACATACAAGGTCAAATAACAGTCAAACAATAAAGCCATCTAGAATCTTAATTCTGGAAGGGATTTTAATATTGGCTATTCCGGAGATTTTAAAAAGAATAGATGTTAAAATATTTATAGATGCTCCTTTAGATCTTTGTTTATTAAGAAGAATTAAGCGTGATGTTCTAAAAAGAGAAAGAGATGTTGAGTCTGTGATGAAGCAATATGTTGAAACAGTCAGACCAATGTTTGTAGAGTTTATTCGTCCGTCAAAGTTTGATGCTGACGTAATAGTTCCAAGAGGAGGAAAAAATCAGGTGGCCATCGATATGGTTTGTTCAAAGATAAGACACATTTTAGGTATATGTTAAATAATTTATTTCATCTAGGTCTTTCCTTATTAGTTTTTTATTCAATCGCTTTTTTAATGAGTGGTGAGAAGAGGTCGATTAAAAAACTCAATATTGTACGTGGTTTTCTTCTGCAGTTTTTTTTGGCATTTTTGATTTTAAAAATTCCTGCAATAACTCAATTTTTTATATTTATAGGACAGATGCTTGCGTCCGTAAGTGAATCAACCCTTAAAGCGACGAGTTTTATGTTTGGTAAGTTGGGAGATCATAAGTCAAATGGCAATATTGGCTTTATCCTTGCTATTCATGGCATGCCTATATTGATTGTGATTGGAGCAATAAGCGCTCTTTTGATGCGCTGGAAGATTCTGCCTATTTTAATCAAAGGTTTTTCTTGTATGTTTAGAAAAGCTCTGCGTATTGGCGGTACAATTGGTCTAGGTGTGTCAGCAAATATTTTCACTGGTATGAGCGAGACCCCTCTAATTGTTAAATCATATTTAAAACATTTAACAAAAAGCGAATTATTTTCACTAATGGTATGTGGTGCAGCTGGTGTTTCCAGCTCTGTAATGATGCTGTATTCAATAATTCTTGATCCAGTTATCCCGCATTCTTTATCGCATATTATTTCTGCAGCCCTAATTAGTGTTCCTGGTGCAATTACTATTTCGCGTATTATTGTTCCAGAAAAGCATTTTGATAAAATCACTGAAGCTGGAGATGTAGAAACCAGAAAGTATGACAGTACCTTAGATGCCTTGTATAGCGGTATTATTGACGGGGGAAAGGTGATGATAAAAGTAATTCTGATGTTGATAGCTTTTGTCGCGTTGATTGATGTAATCAATAGTATATTTGCTTACTTCACTCCAAGTCAGATGGCGCCAGTTACTATTCAGACATTGCTTGGATATTTAATGAGTCCAGTTGCATGGATTGTTGGTATTCCATGGAATGAGGCTGTAAAAGTAGGTTCGTTGCTTGGCACAAAGTTTGTTTTGAATGAGATAATTGCGTTTACTGAGCTTGTTAAAGTAGCTCCAGATCTTACGATTAAATCCAGGATGGTGTCTCTATACGCGCTTAGTAGCTTTGCGAATATTGGAAGTATCGGAGTAATGATAGGAGTTTATACTGCTCTCGTAGAAAAGAGAAAACTAGAGATCCTTGAATTTGGCATGAAGGCAGTAATAGCCGGAAGCTTAGTTAACTACATCAATGCAGCCATCATCAACGTCTTAATGTAAAATTAGCGCTTAATTTTCAATAATATTAAGATCAGCAGAGTTATTACAGCGACCTTAAAAAAGTTATCTATTAAGAAAATTATTATTAACAGCCAAAAAATAACAATAAAAATAAAGCTTAAGATGCCACCGGCTGCATCTACTAAAGATAATATAAAGTTTTTTATGAAGTTAAATAAAGCCATAAATTGTGCTTTAATATTTGCAAAAGACATTTTGTTTAATTTATTTATTAAAGGTTAACATGCTTATTATTTTAGGAGGATTGCCGGGTGTTGGCAAGACAACGATTGCAAGAGAGATAGCAAAAAAACTCAAAGCTGTGCATATTAGGATCGATAGTATCGAAAATGCTATAACGAAATCGAGCTTAAATGTCGATGAGGCCATTGATTCTGGTTATCTTGTTGGCTATGCGTTAGCAGAAGATAATTTAAAACTTGGCATGACCGTTGTTGCTGATTCCGTAAATCCAATTGAGATCACAAGAAATGACTGGTTAGCAGTTGCTAAAAGAGCTGGGTCTAAAGCTTTGCAAATTGAAATTATCTGCTCTGATAAGAATCAGCACAGGAATAGAGTGGAAACAAGAAAGTCTGATATTAAAGAACTAAAGCTGCCTGATTGGCAAAAAGTTGAAGCAAGAGATTATCAACCATGGAATGACACTGATCTAGTAATAGATAGCTCAAAACCTGTCGCTGAGTCAGTAGAAAAAGTACTTGAGAAAATAAATGGTGGGCGGTGAGAGATTCGAACTCCCGACCATCTCGGTGTAAACGAGGTGCTCTACCAGCTGAGCTAACCGCCCTAAAGACGAAACCAATATATGTGATTCATAAAAAATAATCCAGTGTTTTTTTGAATTTCCTTCGCGATGCATAGACAACAAGATAGCAGGGCTTTATACTTCATCTGTTAAAACGGTAAATATAATTATGATCGAATTTGATCCTCTATTACTAGCACGTATACAATTTGCTTTTACAATTAGTTTCCACATTATTTTTCCTGCATTTACGATAGGCTTAGCCAGTTTTTTGGCTGTTTTAGAGTGGAGATGGTTAGTAACGAAAAAAGAGTCATATAAGCAGCTATATAAATTTTGGATCAAAATTTTTGCAGTGGCATTTGGTTTAGGTGTAGTATCCGGTGTCGTAATGTCTTACCAATTTGGTACAAATTGGTCTGTATTTGCTGATAAAGTCTCTAATGTTATAGGTCCTCTTCTTGGGTTTGAGGTTTTAACTGCATTTTTCTTAGAAGCATCATTTTTGGGTATTATGTTATTTGGTTGGGGTAGGGTAAGCCCTAGAATGCATTTTGTTTCGACTTGCATTGTTGCTGTTGGAACTTTGATTTCTGCGTTTTGGATTCTATCTGCTAATAGTTGGATGCAAACACCATCAGGATACGAAGTTGCAGCTGATGGCAGATTAATGCCTTTAAACTGGTTAGATATTATTTTCAATGCATCTTTTCCCTATAGGTTCATGCATATGATTACTGCAGCATATCTAACTACAAGCTTTGTGGTTGGAGGTGTAGGGGCTTATTATCTAATTAAGAAAAAATGTGTAGAGCAGGCAAAAATTATGTTGGCAATGGCAACTTTAATGGCATTTTTGGCGGCTCCGATACAGGCTTTTATTGGTGATGCACATGGTCTCAACACTTTAAAGCACCAACCAATTAAAATTTCTGCCATGGAAGGAATTTGGGAAACTGAGAAAGGTGCTGGTTTACGTGTATTTGCTATTCCAGATCAAGAAAAACAAAAGAATTATGATGAAATTATAATACCGCACTTAAGTAGTATCATTTTGACGCATAGCTGGGATGGTACAATACGTGGTTTGAAAACTTGGAAGAAAAGTGAGCTTCCGCCTGTAGCTCCAGTATTTTTTTCCTTTAGAGTGATGGTAGGAATTGGATTACTAATGATATGCACTGGATTAGTGAGTGCAATTCAGTATCTTCGTAAAAAATTATTTACTAGCAAGTGGTTACATTATTGGTGGTTAGTTATGGCACCTTCAGGATTCATTGCCTTATTAGCTGGGTGGTTTGTTACGGAGATAGGAAGGCAACCTTATGTTGCTTACGGTATAATAAGAACAGCAGATGGTGTCTCGCCGGCTATTCTTGGCCCACAAGTAGCCTGGTCATTACTAACCTTTATAGTGATATACACAATTTCTTTTGGAGTAGGGATCTATTATATATTCAGAATAATAAGTAAAGGCATTGGCTCATCAAAGGATGTTGATCAGTTTTATCAACATGAAAAATTATCTGCTATAACGCAGAAAAGGAAGGGTTAAATGATTGATTTTTCACCGTATATAGACTTACCTTTGTTATGGGGATTCATTATTGCAACTGCAATATTTCTTTATGTGCTGTTAGATGGATTCGGCTTGGGAGTAGGTATTCTATTTGCATTTGCTCCGCATGAAAAAGCACGTGATAAAATGATGAATTCGATTGCACCATTTTGGGATGGTAATCAAACTTGGCTTGTACTTGGTGGAGGAGGGTTGTTTGTAGCATTTCCTCTGGCTTATTCAATATTACTATCCGCTTTTTACATGCCCATATTTATAATGCTATTTGGTCTTATTATGAGAGGTATTGCATTTGAGTTTAGATATAAATCCGAACAGAAGAATAAACGTATTTGGGACTATGTGTTTCATTTTGGTTCTTTAGGTGCAGCATTTTCTCAAGGTATGATCTTAGGAGCATTTATAGAGGGTGTGACAGTAGATGGGAGGAACTTTGCTGGAGGGCCATTAGACTGGGCTTCTGGATTTAGCACTTTGGTTGGAATTGCTGTAGTGTTTGGATATTCGCTTTTGGGTTCTACCTGGATAATTATGAAAACGGATGACCAGACTCAGGACTGGGCTCGCAGAGTTGCTTTTTATGCGCTGGGTATGGTTGCTATATTTATGGTCCTAGTGAGTATTATCGTGCCATTGATTGACCTTAGCGTTGAGGATTTCTGGTTTAGTAAACCAAATATTTATTATTTATCTATAATACCATTAATAACAGCATGTTTATTTGCATTTGTGTGGAGAGAGCTCTATGCAAAGAAATGTGACTACAGGCCGTTTTTTGGTTCCATAGGTATTTTTTTAATGGGATATATTGGGTTGGCTCTTAGTTTGTATCCATGGATTATTCCATATAATTATAATATCTGGGATGCAGCAGCGGCATCTCCTAGCTTGTCCTTAGTTTTAATAGGAGTTGTTATATTGTTGCCAGTGATTCTGGGGTATACAGGATATTGTTATTATGTGTTTCGTGGTAAAAGTTCTCATGAAAAAATGTACGACTAAGATTAAGAACTACCTGGCCAATAACAAAAAAATAAGACAATGGATTTGGTTTGTATCTTTATGGGTAGGGGGTTTGATTGCAGTTATGATTCTGACTTATCCATTTAAATTTCTAATAAAAATGGCATCATAATTGAATTACATCAGAACCGTTGTAATTATATACTTCATAATTTCCACTTAAAGTTTCATTCGGATAAAAGTGGAAAGTAATCGATTCATAATTATAATCATTGCTCTGGGTGGCGTAATTTGATATCAAGAGGCTGAATATGAAATCATGTTGTTTAGCCGCTGCATAATGAGCTGGTAACTTTCCAGCATTATCAAGAGCCTTAGTGTTAGCTCTTTTGGATATTAGAAACTCTACGGAGTATTGATTCCCTAAAAAAGCAGCATAATGCAGTGGTGTGTGACCTATATTACTTTTTGCATCAATATCTGCACCAAATTCCCACAGATCGCGTAAAATATCTACTGAGTTCTTTATAGCAGCCAAATGAGCAGCAGAAATACCATCAACTCTTTTTAAATCAGGTTCTGCACCATAGTTAAGAAGCTTACTAACAGTATTAGGATGATTCTCTCTAGCTGCTGCAATGAGTGGTGTTGTCCCGTATACGCATCTATCATTTACTTTAGCACCTGAATTTAAGAATAACTCTACTAAACTATTACATCCAGCTGTTGATGCAGCGCATATAGCAGAGAACGATACTTCCTGAGACATATAGAACCTTGTATCTAATAATTGTGACTCTTGAGTTTTTAATAAATTGTTGAAATATTTATAGTCACAGGCAAATATTTTAGACGAATATTCGTGATTACTAGCCAATTTTATCATTGCTCTCTCCTCATTTGGTCTGTTTATAACATAAAAGGGCAAAAAAAAAGCCGCTAAAAAGCGGCTTAATTTATTTGTATGGTACCTTTGTTAAGGCTGTATTTCAGTTTACAGCATCAACAAGTTGCTTACCAGGTCTGAACTTAGGACGCTTAGAAGCTGGAATCTTAATTGCTTCACCAGTTCTTGGGTTACGACCTGTTGTAGCAGCTCTATGGCCAACTAGGAATGTACCGAAACCAACTAATCTTACATCGCCGCCTTTTTTAAGAGCGTGCATGATAGCTTCATGGTAGCCATCAACAACTCTGTTAACGTCAGCTTTAGTAAGACCTGTTTGATCTGAAATCATTGAAATAAGTTCTTGTTTATTCATCTTAATAGACCCATATTTAGTTAAACAAATTTGGTGTAATTCCTACTAACGCAAGCATTACATAGGTTAGTTTTCTATAAAAAACTACTTCTGTCAATGCGTTACAACGCTATTTTCTTTATTTTTCTCAATAAATCCTTCTATTTCAGATGATTCGGACCATTTTACCGGTGTGAGTGTGTCTGTTAAGGCACGCTTTAACACTTCGTCAGCATGCTTTACAGGGATTATTTTAAGTTCTTCAGTGATGTTTTTAGGGATTTCTTTTAAATCTCTTTTATTATCTTCTGGAATAAGAACTGTTTTTATTCCACTTCTTAATGCAGCAAGTAATTTTTCTTTTAATCCGCCGATAGGTAGAATCCTACCCCTTAAAGTTATTTCACCAGTCATTGCTACTGTTTTATTTACTGGTATTCCCGTCATGCAAGAAACTATAGATGTGAAAATAGCTGCACCAGCTGACGGCCCGTCTTTTGGAGTAGCCCCAGCAGGAACGTGTATGTGCACATCTTTCTTCATAACTTGCGGAGGCGTTAATCCCAAGTTAGTACAGTTAGATCTGAAATAGCTATAAGCTGCTTGTGCGGATTCTTGCATCACATCGCCAAGTTTACCTGTTGCCTTCACCCTGCCTTTTCCTGGCAGACTAAGTGCTTCAATAGATAATATGTCACCACCAACTTCTGTGAATGCAAGACCAGTTGTAACACCAACGATGTTATCTTTCTCGGACCTACCAAAGTCAAATTTTCTTACTCCAAGGAATTCCTCAAGGTTCTTTGCTCCGACGCTGATGCTCTTCACGCCATCTCTTTCGATTTTAATTACAGATTTTCTTGCGATTTTTGAGATTTCTCTTTCTAAATTACGTACCCCAGATTCTTTAGTGTAATATCTGATAATGTCTAATAATGCAGCATCATTAATTTTTAATTCTTTTTTAGTTAATTTATGATTTTTGAGCTGCTTAGGCAGTAAGTGTTTCTTAGCAATCTGAACCTTTTCATCTTCGATATATCCTTCGACTCTAATAATTTCCATACGATCAAGAAGAGGGCGGGGGATATTGTAAGAGTTCGCGGTTGCTATAAATAGTACGTTTGATAGGTCATATTCTACCTCAATATAATGATCGATAAATTTATCATTCTGTTCAGGGTCTAACACTTCCAGCAATGCAGCAGCAGGGTCGCCACGATAATCCATGCCCATTTTGTCAATCTCATCAAGTAGAAGAACCGGGTTTGTTGTTTCCGTTTTCTTTATATGATTTAGAATTTTACCAGGCATAGATCCCAGATATGTTTTACGGTGACCTCTAATTTCAGCCTCGTCTCGCACGCCTCCTAAAGAGAAGCGAGCATATTTTCTACCAGTAGCTTCTGCAATAGATCTTGCAAGGGAAGTCTTACCAACACCCGGAGGGCCTACAAAACAAAGAATCGGTCCCTTTAAGCTCTTAGTTCTCTTTTGAACTGCTAAATATTCAAGGATCCTTTCTTTGATTTTTTCTAAGCCGTAATGATCTGAATTTAATATAGTTTCAGCTCTAGGAATGCTATTTTTCAGCTTAGATTTCTTACCCCATGGTAATGAAAGCAAAGTATCAAGATAGTTACGGGTAATCATTGCTTCAGCAGACATACCGTTCATCATCTTTAATTTTTTAAGCTCACTCTCCGCTTTCTTGCGTGCATCCTTAGATAATTTCAGCTTTTTGATCTTTTCTTCAATCTCAGCAACCTCGCTTTTCACATCTTCTTGATGGCCCAACTCTTTGTTAATTGCTTTTAGTTGCTCATTAAGGAAATATTCTTTTTGATTCTTTTCCATTTGAGTTTTGACATCATCACGAATTTTGTGCTCAGTCTCGATTAAGCTGATTTCATATTGAGTATCTTTAATTACTGTTTCTAACCTTTTCTTAACGTCAGTGATCTCTAGAATTTCTTGTTTCTTGGCAATATCAACTTGTAAGTTAGCAGCAACAAGGTCAGTAATATGTGAAGTTTCAGTGGCATTTTCTAAAACTTGTAAAGCTTCATGATTGATTTTGCTATTAAGTTTTGCATATTCTTCAAACTTGCCAATCAACGCTTTAGCGAGAGCTTTTGATTTCATGCTAGTATCATCAGCAATAGCTATATTCTCGACCATGACCTGCATATGATCTTTGTTATAAATAACTTGGACTAACTTAACTCGCTCTTTAGCTTCAACCAGAACCTTTAGAGTTCCATCTGGAAGTTTAATTGACTGGACAATTTTAGCTTTTACGCCAACCTTATATAAATCTTCTTCTTTAGGGTCGTTAATATCAGAATTCTTCTGGGTAACCAGAATCAGATCTTTTTTGCTTTCTTGAGCATATTTAATAGCTTGCACTGATTTATGCCTGCCCACAAACAGAGGTGCTATCATCTTGGGAAAGAGAACTATATCTCTAAGTGGAACTAATGGGCTAAATTGATATTTGATTTCTTCTGCCATTGAAAATGCTCTTTTTGTTTATACTAATCATATAATCATTCATATAGCAAATTCAAGTGGTAGAATGAACTATGAAGATTTCTTTTGTTTTGTTTGTGATTCTTTATAAACAATCAGCGGCTTAGTTCCATTATTAATTGTACTCTTGTCGATTACAACTTTACTAACGTCTTCAAGACCTGGAATTTCATACATTGTTTCGAGCAGGTTTTCTTCCATAATAGCTCTAAGACCACGTGCGCCTGTTTTGCGCTTTAGTGCCTTTTCAACTATCGCTGCAATACCATCATCAGTGAACTCAAGGCTGACATTTTCCATATCAAAAAGCTTGTTATATTGCTTTACAAGAGCATTCTTAGGTTCAGTAAGAATAGCCGTTAATGCTCCTTTATCTAAATTCTCAAGAGTAGAAATCACTGGAAGTCTTCCGATAAACTCTGGAATTAAACCGAACTTCACAAGATCATCAGGTTCAACTTTGCTGAAAATATTATCTAATTCCTTTTTGTCATTAAGTTGCGCACCAAAACCAACTTTATATCCTTCAATACGGTTAGAGATAATTTTCTCAAGCCCATTAAATGCACCACCGCAAATAAATAGGATATTTGTTGTGTCTACTTGGATAAAATCTTGCTGAGGGTGCTTTCTACCACCTTGAGGCGGAACAGAAGCAACTGTACCCTCCATCAGTTTCAATAATGATTGCTGTACACCTTCACCAGAAACATCACGAGTTATCGATGGGTTTTCTGATTTACGGGTGATTTTATCAATTTCATCGATGTATACAATACCACGTTGAGCTTTATCAACATTGTAATTGCAAGATTGTAGTAATCTTAAAATAATATTTTCAACATCTTCACCAACGTAACCAGCTTCAGTCAAAGACGTTGCATCCGCCATAGTAAATGGTACATCAAGAATTCTTGCTAATGTTTGTGCAAGTAAAGTTTTACCAGAACCAGTGGGACCAATTAGCATGATGTTAGATTTTGAGATCTCAACATCAGAGGTGCCCTTAGAGTTAAGCCTTTTATAATGATTATAGACTGCAACAGCTAGAGATTTCTTAGCTCGTTCCTGGCCGATGACGTAATCGTTCAAGACTGAGAAGATTTCAGAGGGCTTAGGTACATCTTTCAATGAAGTTTTGTCAGAAGATCCCGCACCAAATTCTTCTGTGATAATGTCTTGGCAAAGCTCAATACACTCACTACAGATATAGACTGAAGGTCCGGCAATCAACTTTTTTACTTCAAACTGGCTTTTGCCACAGAATGAACAATTTAATTCTTTTTTAGTATCGTCTTTTTTAGTCATAACAAGCCTCCCAGCTTATTTTTCTGCTCTATTGGTAATAACCTTGTCGATTAAACCAAATTTTAGTGCTTCATCAGGATTGAAGAAGCGATCTCTTTCCATTGTTTCATCAATCGTACTTTGTTTCTGTCCAGTATGATCAGCATAGATTTTATTAAGTCTCTTTTTAGTATCTATTAAATCTTTTGCATGAATTTCAATATCTGTAGTTTGACCACGCATTCCGCTAATATGCGGTTGGTGAATCATAATTTTCGCATTTGGCAGAGAATATCTTTTCCCCTTTTCTCCAGCCATAAGCAATAATGATCCAGCAGAAGCCGCCATCCCAACGCAAAGTGTAGAGATTTTTGGTTTGATATATTGCATAGTATCATACATCGCGAGTCCAGAAGTTACTGATCCTCCTGGAGAATTCACATAAATGGAAATGTCTTTTTCTGGGTTTTCTGCTTCTAAAAACAGTAATTGCGCCACAACAAGCGAAGCCATTGTGTCATGAATTGGCCCAGTGACAAAAATAATTCTCTCTTTCAGTAGACGCGAGAAAATATCGTAAGAACGTTCTCCACGATTAGTTTGCTCTACTACAACTGGTACTAAATTCATTTCTTGTTCAGCCATTTTAAACCTTATTTTTTGTAATAAACTAACATCAAATAGTTAATTTAAAGTTAAGCTTGCAACTCGTCAGCTTTTTTTGAAAGTTCAATTAGCTTCTTAGTAGTAATTTTTTCTTCTTTCTTACCAGCATCAGCGATAAGTTTATCAACTACTTTTTCTTCTAAGATTTGTCCTTTAACTCCCTCAAGAGCTCTTGGGTTGTTTTTGTAGTAATCAATAATGGCTTGCTCTTGACCAGGCATTTGCTGTGCTTGTTTTGAGACTACAGCATTAATGTCTTTATTCTCAACTTGAATTTTCTCTTTTTGACCAATGTCAGAAAGAATCATACCAAGCTTCACTCTTCTTTCAGCAATTTTAGTATAAGTTTTCTCAAGTTTTTTCTTTTCAGCATCAGATAATTTTTTATCCTTAGCATTTCTTTCAGCATCAGCTACAAGAGCATTCTTTTCGCCTTCAACCATAGAAGGAGGCAAATCAAACTTTGCTAATTTCTCAAGCTGATCAAACAAATCCTTTTTCATTACAGCACGTTTGATGCTGTTATAATTTTCTTCTAAAGACTCATTAATTTTTTCTTTTAAGTCTTTTGCGTCTTTAAGATGAAGTTTTTTAGCAAATGCATCATCAAATTTCGGCAATTCAGCATGCATTACTTTTTTAACATCAACTTTGAACTCAACTTTTTTTCCGGCATGCTCTTTAGAGCCATAATTTTCAGGAAATTTAAGTTTTAATGTTTTGTTGTCACCTTCTTTACAGCCAACAAGCCCAGATTCAAACCCAGGAATGAAGTGGCCATTACCAAGTTCTAATTTATAATCCTTTGCAGACCCACCAGGGAATTCTTTGCCGTCTCTAAACCCTGTGAAGTCAATCAAAACTGTATCGCCATCTTTAGCTTTTGTTCCAGATTTAGCATCTTTCAGCTCTTTATTCATATTTAACAATCTATCTTCAGACTCTTTAATTTCTTTAGGGTCCAAAGTAAATTTATAATCTGTTAGCTTAACTTTCTTTTTAAGGTCAAGCTCTGGAATTTCTGGGAATAATTCTGCATCAAAAGTAATTTCTGCACCTTTTTCTGGGTCAAAACTTTTGATATTAATCTTAGGTTGTGTAGCTAACTTAAGTTTATTGTCTTTAACAATTTTCTCTGCAGCTTCTTGAATTAAAGTTTCTGATACTTCTTTGTATAAAGAGTCCTTATAAAGCTTCTTAACCACTGTTGGTGGCACTTTGCCTTTTCTGAAACCATCCAGCTTAATGTCTTTTGCCATTGTTTCAGCTTTTTTATCAATAGCAGCGGCCAAATCTTTAGCGCTAATATTAACAACATATTTTCTTTCAAGATCTTTATTTTGAGTCTCTTTTATCTGCATGAAAACGCACCTTTTTATTTTTGTGGTGCGGGTGAAGGGACTTGAACCCCCACATCTTGCGATACTAGAACCTAAATCTAGCGCGTCTACCAGTTCCGCCACACCCGCAGCTTTTTGAAAACTAGGCTATAGAATAGGATTAATTTTTGAAATTTCAATAAATTATTCTATTATTTATCTACAACCAAACTATCTGATGTAAAAATGAGTGAACACTTTGCTGATGAAAAAGAAGAAATAGCAGAAATCCTACGTGTTAATCATGCAGGCGAGTATGCCGCAAAAAGAATTTATCAAGGTCAGTTGGACTGTATAAAAGATCCAGAAGCTAAAAAAATTATTCAAGAGATGGCTGATGGTGAAGTTGAGCATCTGGATTATTTTGAAAACGAAATAGTCAAAAGAAAAACCAGGCCAACGATTCTACATCCATTAGTTCACACAATTGGCTATGCGCTTGGCGCTGTAACAGCAAAAATGGGAACCAAGGCTGCAATGGCTTGCACTACAGCAGTAGAAGAGGTGATCGCCGATCATTATAAAGATCAGATAGACTCTTTAAATGATTCTGAAAAGGAATTAAAAAGTAAAATCACAAAATTTCGTGAAGATGAAATTGGTCATAAAGAAACTGCCTTAGAAAATGATGCTGAAAAATTCTCTGCATATCCAATTCTGTCTTCAGTGGTAAAATCCGGCTGCAAACTAGCTATCAGATTAGCCAAGCGCTTTTAAATTTTTTTATTTCAGGGGGTGTTAACATCCTGTATATCAGTGTGATATAGTATATATGAAAATAAAGTTGAACCTTAGATATATCTAAACCATATCTAAATTTTGGAAATTAAGCTGTATACCCATTGCCAAAATGGTCATGATGATCTCCCATGCGGTGCATCATTTCATCCACGCCTAAAGTTCCAACTAAATTAACTGCGTAGCCAATGGCAGCATTGTAAAGAATATTATGTTGGTCAAATATTATCTCTGCAAATGCTCCCATGGTAGCGCCAATAAGAGAGGGAGTCATGCCGTGATCACATTCTCTGTGAGCACCTAAAGCATCTAATGTAAGTTTTACACCAAAATATATGGGGATTTGGTCAACCGCATATTCTATTACTTCGTGAGCAACTTTTGAAGCCGCAGTACATCCAACTGTACTTGTATGCTGATACCATTGTTCATTAGCATCACATTGCTTATCAGATGAAATAGTGTCTTCTTTTTGTTGTTCGTATGTAAATGGTTGAGTGATAAGTTCGCAACCATATTTAATAGCGAACTCAAAAGGAACTGCAACAAAATGCCCAATCATATTACTCTTCAATAAATTAAGGGTTTGTTAATATATTGTTTGTATTCTAGAGTCAAATTTTTAATTTATAGATAATTATGGCAAAAGAACGTGAAGATAAAACGGGTCCTTCATATTTGTTGAGGTATGTTGCAGTTGATGCAAGCATGGGTGATTTCAAAGAAGATAATAAGTGGATACCATCTTTGGAAAAGGTTTTAGAGAAAGATCCTGATTTTTTAAATAGTTATTTTGAAGATGATATAGGGATAACTAATCTTCCAATTACCGAAGCTGCTAAAATATATTACAGAGCGAGAGAAAAACCTGAAATTAGAGAAGAAATCAAGGAATCTATTACAAATTTGATACGATTTGGGGCGAGAATTGATGCGCCTACTAACCATATCAAGGACGGAGGTGCGATGACAGTTCTTGAATTGTGTGAAGAAATATGTGGACCAGAAGATAAATTAGAATTTGTAGGATTTCTTCTCGATACTCAAGATGCTTATGACCGCGGAGAATTAAAGATGAAGTCTCGTGGAGAGACTCCTGAGCTGGATTCTCCTAGGGAAAGTCTAGATGATTTTGGAGCAGTGAAAGAGGAGATTACGATGAAAGCACCTTCTAAATTCAAGGAATCTAGGGATGCAGCTCGAGAAATCGCAAGACCTGCAAGAAATAAGATAAAAGAAATGCAAGCTCCAATGAAGACTAGCCAAATGTCTGGCGATGGCAAATCAAGAACATCTGTTGTTAGAAGACCTAAAGCTAGAGGAGGCCGAATTTGAAGTTAGAGACTAAAAGAAATTGAAATCCTTGCTTGCAAATTATTTCTGATCGATTATATTTTCTTGGTATTCAAAGAATGCGGGTGTAGCTCAGGGGTAGAGCGTTACCTTGCCAAGGTAAATGTCGAGAGTTCGAATCTCTTCACCCGCTCCAAATTCTTACTCATTTAACTTTTTATTAACGTTTCTAAGATAAGCTCATACTCTTAAATTATTTGAGTTTAAAAAATGACAGTTGTACAAGAATTCATGGCTGCCTTTCGGAAAGGTGATCAAGAGGAAGCAGAAAGAAAGCTAGAAGAGCTCAAATCTTCGTGGAGTAAAAAAATATATCAAGATTTTTTAAACGTAGTTGCGTTTGATGTTACTAAAGCCTGTGAGTCAAGTGCAGCTGGCCCTATGATGAAGTTTATTCTTGACAAAGGAGCGCAGATAAACTCTATGGATACAGATGGTAATAATTTAATTACTCATTTAATTGAGAATGATTATTTTGGTCTAGCCGAGTTAGTTGCTTTACGTGCTAATCAAAGAGAAGTGAATTTTCGTAATACAGAAAACACAACACCTCTTGCTATGGCTGCAGCAAAGGGCAATATTCAATGCGTAAAAGTCTTGATAAGCAGAGGAGCAAATAAAGATTTTGAAACTAAAAATGATACAGATGATAAAATGACTGCATTAGATTTTGCCATGGATAACGATAATGTGGATGTTGTGCGGTATTTACACTCTATAGGTGCAAAGTTTAATCACCCAGAGTTGGCTGAAAAAGAAGAAATAAAAGAGGTTATGGGTTTTGGAGGTGATTCAGAGTCAGAGCTAGAGTGGGAGCCTCCAAAAGATCTTGCACCAAAACCTCCTGAGCCAGGTGTTGGAATGGATGGTGCCGCTGGAGGTGGGGGAGGTGGAAAAGAAGGAGAAGAGGGTGAAGAACTTGATTCGCCAATTGTCCTAAGTTCTGGGAGTGATACTGATCTCGAGATAGTCGTTAGTTCCGATGAAGATGAAATTGCCAGACTAGGTGTAAAGCGCCCCAGAAAAGAGCAAATCTCTGCAAGTTCAAGTAGTAGTGCTGGAAGAAGTTTTTTTGCAGAAAGAGAGGACGCTAAAAAAGCTAGAAAAGATGATAAAAAGGATATAGGAAGAGGATAATATAAATTAACCTCTTGTTAACCTAGATCTGCGATAATCATAGATATAATCTATCGTGAGGTTTGTCATGATAAGTCCTAAGCATGAAAATTTCGAAGATCTTGAGTTAAAAGAAATAGAGCTTGATCGTCAGTGGGAAAAAATCTACTTTGAGAAAATTCACACAGCTGAATTTTGGGGTGAGTTCGCAACCTTATTAGCTTTGTATTTTGACTGGATGTCTCTTTACTTTGATTGGCAAGAAACTATAGCTCCAAAGCCTGAAGATGAGGGGCCTATAGTTGGTGCAAGACTAAAAGAAGATGTTTCGTCGGATGCTCCTCAAGGAGAGCCTAAAGGTTTTTTTAATGAGTTAGGAAAAAAGATAGATACCAAAAAGTCTTCCGAGGAAGAGAAGTCAGAAAAAGAAGAATCAATTTATTATGTTCCTGGATTAGATCTTTCTGATGAAGAAGATGATGACGATGCAACGATCACAAGTTTTGACAGCGAAAGCTTTATGAGTGAAGATGATTTTGACGCTTCATTTGAAAAAGAATTTAAAGAGTTCTCAAATGATGATGCAGAAATTTCAGGTGATGAATCGCAAGATGATCAAAATGCAGCAGTAGCTTAAATAAACTTAATTTTGGATTGAAGTTTCAATATTCCAAGAATATTTATTAATACCAGAACACCAGCTGACAAACTCATTACTGTGATTACATTCTCTTGAGTTGTGTAATATGTGGTAATGAAAGCAACAATTGCATATATTAAATAAATTCTTTTGCCCCATGTTTTATTAAGGAATTTAGCACTTTTAAGGCCTACTGCAAAATATGCGATTACCGTTGTAAAACCTGCTAGGAAAAACAATAAACTCATAAACAAATCTATGTGAGGGAAATGTGCACTCAGAGCTTTTATTACGTATCCAGAAGGGTCTGTGATAGATGGGTCATACCAAACCCCAGTCACCAATACCACCAGTATGCTTAACGTGCAAATAAATGAATCAGTCAGCTGAGAAAAGATTGCTAGTTTCCCCTGAAGTTCTGGATGTTTTGTTTTGGTTTCACTTTGTACCACAGAGTCATAACCAATCGCGATATCACCTGAGTATACAGCTCTTGCGACACCAAATTGCGCAGCCATCAAGAAAGTGCTTCCAACAAAGCCAGCAACAGGAGCATGACCTTTAAAGGCGCTAATAAAGACAGTCTTCATGACTTCTGGTAAAACATCGTAATTATTTATAATGACAAACAGGCACATGATTATGTAGATAATCATAAAAGGAGGCATTAATACTGAACAAAAATTTGCCATTCTTTTAATGCCACCAATTGCTGTATATAAGGTAACGAACAATAATATTGCCATTACTGCTTTAGCATCTACTTCATAGGTATGAGAAATTGTGTCAGTAATAATTTTAAACTGAGAGACTTCAATCCCATAAATGCAAAGCATTATACAAGCGATTACTGGCATAAATTTATTGCCAAAAGCTGCTTGCAGGTAATACATCGGACCACCATCATACCCACCTTTTTTATTGGCCTTACGATATTTCACACCTAAATAAATCTCTGAATATTTAATCATCATTCCAGCCAGAGAAGCAATCCACAGCCACACAAGAACTCCAGGTCCACCATGCGTTACAGAGGTGATGATAATCACTATATTTCCAAGTCCGACCATTCCACCAACTGAGGCAAAATATAACTTGAATGGGTTGATACCTGGATCAGTTTTATTTTGTGAAACTTTATTTAAGTCAGTATAAGTTTTAGAAAATTGCTTGAGAACTTTGAATTGGTAACCTTTGTTTCTTATAGTAAAATACAGACCAGATATAACTACTAGGTATATACCTATATAAGACCAAAAAAACTCGTCTACTGCATTTAATACTTCAAAAAAAGAATCAACCATATTGTAATAATTAGAATTTGTAAGCATCAGAAGATAAGTTTTGGCTCAATTAAAGTCAAATTATATTTGATTTAGATGTTTTTTCAAGCTGTCAGCTGCAAGCGTTAGTGAATCTTCATTCATACCGTGTGCCAAGCCTTTAAATATATGTGGCTCAATATCTTTATTCATCGTTTCTAGAATTTGAACTGATTGCTCCATTCTATGCAGTTCGACAACTTGGTCTTGATCACCATGCGCCATGACAATTGGCGGGCTGTTGGTTTTTTGAGTTTTTAGCCATTCTCCTCCAACTAGTGCTCCAGAAAATCCAATTACGCATGCGGGAGGATTTGGCCTTCTTAAACCAAGGTGGAGAGCCATCATGCATCCTTGAGAGAAACCCATGATTGCTAAGTTATCATCTGTCAGATTAAACTTATTTAAATGATAATCAATATATTCGTTTACTTTTGGAAGTGCTTTGTTGATTCCTTCTAGAAGCACAGATTCAGTTCTGTCTTGTAAGCTGAACCACTGATATCCTCCCATGCCCATGTCATAATGAAAAGGCCCATTAGGGCATAAAAAATGAGTGTCAGGAACACAACGATTTAAGACGTTGCATATATCAGATATATTTTCTCCATCAGCTCCGACTCCGTGCATGAAGATCACTAAATTTTTAGGTGAATTGCCGCTTCTCGGTGCTATTTCTGGTCCGTTTAACATATTCAATTAAAATAATTACTAATTTCAACGACAATTACAATGCCAAAGAAGATAAGAGTCAAGTAGGCTAGAAATCTAAAAATAACATCGGATAGCTTGTCAGATTTATTGTTAATTCGTAGCTCAAGCATAGAAGGCAGAATTCCCAAAACCACTGAAACAAAAATACCTGCAAATCCAAGAATTGCAATAAAGCTTGAAGGTTTTACTAATAAAGCCAATAAAGGAATTGTGTAAGTTAGAACTATCCCGTTTATTTTGCAGTGCTTAGTTCTTCTTAGCTTGAAGCTGTCAATTAAGAAGTGATACATGGATATAGACACTCCAACAAGGGAAGACAAAAGAGCAAAGATTGCAAAATACCCTGAAGCTATGCTGATAGCTGGGTTATTTAATGTGTTTTGGATAGCCAGAATTATCTCTGGACCTTCGCTATCACTTCCGGCTATTTGCAGCAACTTATCTTTTCCTAATATCCCAAAGCAAACTGTTACCCAACATAAGTTAAAGACCAAAATTATAAAACTTGCTATTAGTAAGCTTTTGAAAAGAAGGGGCCTGTCTTTTTTCGTATAGGTTGCAAGAGTAGGTAATAAAGCAGCAAAACCAAAAGCAGTAACGATAACAGACGATGTGTTATGAATTTTGCTAAATGAACCAGATAAAAGATTTTCGGAATTCATATCATTTATTCCAAGGAAAATAACCATGCATAATGTAATTATAACTCCTGCTGATAATATTTGGTTCACACTGCCAACAAAATGAACTCCTAGGTAAATAATTGCTGCACATATCAATGTAAATAGCATTTGATATTGTGACTCAGTCAATGAGAGGTAATCTCCAGTCCACTGGTCAAGCCATGAAGATCCTACCAGTATGTAAACCGCCAGCAAAGAATAGAAAAGTAATAAATAGCTTCCGCCGATTGTTATTTGCCACCAACGTCCCAGGGTTTTGTGGGCTACATTGATAAGGTCTGAACCATCTTTATGAGTTAAAACTGCTCTTAGAAGCATGAACGCAGCCAGGGTCATAAAAGCCCATGTGATAATAATTATTGATGCAGTTGAAATAAAACCAGATTCAGGATTAACAACTGGGATAGCAAGAATGCCAGTGCCTATTGCAGTTCCTATTATAAGAAAAAGACAATTCAAAAATTTCATATTCAACTAAAATATTTGCTTATTTCGACTATAATCACAGTTATAAAGAACAATAACGTTAAATACGCAAGATAACGGAAGATTACATCAGTTGTGTTGGTTGATTTTTTATTAATGTTGATCTCAAGCATGGCAGGTAAGATACCTAGAACTACAGATACAAAAATCCCAGCAAAACCAAGGATTGCAATAAAGCTTGATGGCTGTATCAATAAGGTTAGCAACGGCACTGTGAATGTTAGAGCTATGCCATTGATCTTGCAAAACTTAGTTTTTCTTAATTTAAAGCTATCAATAATAAAATGGTAAAGAGACAATGACACACCTATCAATGAAGAGAATAATGCAAATACTGCAAAATAACCTGCTGCTACTCCTATTAATGGGTTTTTGACAGTATTTTGTAGTGCTAAAATAATTTCAGGGCCCTCGCTGTTACTCCCTGAGATAAGAGTAAGGGCGTCCTTCCCGAGAACGCCAAAGCATACGGTGACCCATAAAATATTTAATAAAAGGATAATAATACTTCCGATTAACAGGCTTTTTTTCAAAATAGAATGGTTTCGTTTTGTGTAGCTTGAAAGAGTTGGCAATATTACTGCAAACCCAAATGCTGTTACAATTACTGAAGAAGTGTTTTGGATGTTATATGAATTATTACTGAGCAAATTAAAATTATGAATATCGCCCATACCAAGCGTAATAACGATGCAGAGTGTTATGATGACGCCAGCTGATAAAAGCTGGTTAACACCACCTACGAAATGAACGCCAAGATAGATGAATGATGCGCAAATTAAGGTAAATACCATTTGGTATTGAGAGTCAGTAAGTAATAAATGCTGGCCTGTCCATTGATCAAGCCATGCCGATCCAACTAAGATGTAAACAGCAAGTAACGCGTAAAGAAGTAATAGGTAACTGCCACCAACAACAACTTGCCAGAAATCCCCAAGCTTTTTTCTAGTGATGTTAATAAGGTCTATTCCTTGCTTGTGAGCCAAGACCGCTCTTAGTAGCATGAATGAGGCGATCGTCATAAAAAGCCACGTTGTAGAAATCAGCATGATAGTTGAATAAAATCCAGCTTGTGGATTTACAACTGGTACAGCTAATATTCCTGTCCCTATGGCAGTGCCAATAATCAAGAAAAGGCAATTAAGAAACTTCATTATTAATATCAGTACAAAATTAAGTTCCGTATTATAAAATTTATGCTGGATTTAACAAGGTTTATTTCAAGAGGAAAAAATGCTATTTAGGCTATGAGAAATAGCAACTTTATATCAAGATTATCTATTGAATTGGAACAAATTTGTTTTCTTTCTTAACGAATAAATTTCCATCAATTTTATTTCCACAAAATTCTTGTTTCAATTTTCTCTCTAACTTTTTATCAGATCTAGGAATGTATAAAATGTCATAATTATCAGCATCAAATTTATCTAGTTTATCATCGGCTGCATCATGTATTTCTTGATTTTCAATACCTATTGCAGAAAAGCATTCTTGTATATTTGTTCTCTTTGCAAAAGGTGTGCTTTCAAAGTGATATTGAAAACAGTCGCCGACATAAAAATTATGAGGCAATATATATACTTTCTTACCTTTTTTAAGATGAGGGTAAATTATGTTCATTTCATTGACAATCAACTTTCTGTCGTCTGGTAAAATCAAGTATGGTTTTTTATAAAACCTCCCAGCTAAAGCGATAACTGCAATCAAAAGAATCAAATTTATGCGCTTTTTTAGAGACAAATAATGTTTTTGTGACATTTGAAGAAAGGTCTTCTTACATAGGTACAGAACTAAACCTAATATGCCAATGAGAATACTGCATAAATATCTTTTTATGGAAGCGACGCTCAGGGCATGATCGCTTACATAAATAGACAAGTATAAAACAATTCTATGAAAAGCATAAAGGAGTAGAATTATAATTGAAG
>JAVKEN010000017.1:0-11489 GCA_040221415.1 Rickettsiales bacterium | reverse complement strand
TAAGTTTTTTTCTAAACTATTAAGTGCTGGAGTTACAGATGAAAATAAACCTAAGCAATTAGAGTTAGCCAAAACTGCAATTGAAAAGGGCGCCGATATAAACAAAGTGATTGGAGATGAATCAGGATATCTTGGCTTTAGGTCCCTCTATAATCTACAATCAGTTTTGTTAACTCCCGAAACTGCTAATAAGTTTTTCTCTAAACTATTAAGTGTTAGAGTTACAGATGAAGATAAACCCAAGCAATTAGAGTTAGCCAAAACTGCAATTGAAAAGGGTGCTGATATAAACAAAGTGATTGGAGATAAATCAGGATATTTTGGCTTTGACTCCCTCTATAATCTACAATCAATTTTGTTAACTCCAGAAACTGCAGATAAGTTTTTTTCTAAACTATTAAGCGTTGGAATTAGAGATGAAGATAAACCTAAGCAATTAGAGCTAGCAAAAGCTGCAATTGAAAAGGGTGCTGATATAAACAAGGTGTTTGAAGACAAATCAGGGTATTTTCAACTTGATTTCCTCTATAATCTACAATCAGTTTTGTTAACTCCCGAAACTGCTAATAAGTTTTTCTCTAAAATATTAAGCGTTGAAATTAGAGATGAAGATAAACCTAAGCAATTAGAGCTAGCAAAAGCTGCAGTTGATATGGGTGCAGATATAAACAAGGTGTTTGAAGACAAATCAGGGTATTTTCAACTTGATTTCCTCTATAATCTACAATCAACCTTATTAACCCCCGAAACAGCTGATAAGTTCTTAGAAGCCGTTAATAGTGGAAACAGTTCTGAGGAGTCGGGTAAAGATAAACAAATTGAGTTAGCAAAAGCCGCGTTTGATATGGGCGCAGATGTAAATAGTTTTTTGGATAGGTATGATTGTTCAACTAATCTAGTTTTAGGATGCAAAGATTTGCTGTTATCTAAAGTATCAGAAAGTATTTATTTTACTGCAATAGTTGGGAAATATTATTCCCCTAGTATCGATGGGAACCCTCTGCGAGCTAAAGCTGCAAGAGAATTCTTATCCGAGCATGGTTACTCTAATCTTAAACTCGAAAGTTTAGCTATTGCATTAAGTTTGGATGTAACATTGTTAGATTTGTTGCTAGAGCAAGGTATGTCCCCTAATTATTACAAGGATGGGGAATCGTTGCTGGGAGAAGTGTTGAGTGAGAAAACAGAAAAAACTATTACAATTGTTGATGCTTTGATTGAGGCCGGTGTAGACTTAAATAAATTGGGAGAACTTCTAGAAAAATACTCTTTCAGTGCGCTAGATTTAATTCTTTTTACTAGTTACGGCAGACACATTGATGAAGATTTATTTGAATTTTTGCTTCAACAAGGTTTAGGAAATAATGTTTTTACAATTCCCGGGGGGAAGAGGGAAGTGAAAACTAGTGACAAGTTGATTCAAGATGGTCGTTACAGCAAGGCCGCATTATTGTTAGAAAAAGAGTTGCAAGAAAACGGTGAAATAGTCAGACCACCTATTCCTGAATCAGAAAAAGACATCCAGCATATACAGGATTTAATAGTAAATCTTAATGCGCAGAAAGATGAAATTAAGGAGCTATTAGATCAAGTAGGAACTTACATAAAATTATCCCCCAAAGAAGAAAATTTATTATGGCAATATGTCATTATTTTTAACGAAGAAAAAGGTATTGAAGAATTGCAATCTGCAGGCGTTAAATACAATAATTCTCTTGAAAATATTGCTATAGAAGATCTTATTTTATCAAAAATTGACAATCAGAATTTTGAGTCAATTTCAGCATATTTTCCTGAGCTTTCTAGGGCTAAAGAGCTTTTATCTAAAGACACTATACTTCATAAGATTGCTAGATCAGGCAACTATGAGGCATTTATTGATCTTTCAAATAAGGGCTATTCTCCCGATCAATTAAATGCTGCATACGAAACCCCAATTGATATATTATCTCTTGTAATTAAAAGCCGTGATGATTTTGATGAGATATTTAGTGAGGCTTTAGAACATTCCAACGATCCGTTTTATAAGGACAAAGACATAGATTTTTCTTCGGATAAATTTTACATGGGTATTCCCGTAGTAAAAGATTTCTGGGATATTGATCATATTACAGCAGCAAGAGTAATGGCTTTGAAGCACCCAAACATTAGGGTTGTGACTTTTGATTATGATAATGCAACTGAAGAGTTCTTATCACAATTGAATGGATTTATGATTCCAGGTGGAGGAGATTCTTACCCCAAAAAACCTGAGGGTTTTGATATAAGTGATTTTGAACCTTCTGGGAAGATTGAACAAACTTATTTAAGGGTTTACGAATATGCCTACAAACATGCGACTCCATTAATTGGAATGTGTTTGGGTAATCAGTATCATGCTTTAAGTCAGGGTGAAAGCTTGGTTGAAGTTCAGAAATATGCTGATGGTACTGAGCATAAAGGTTATGTAAAAACTGGCAGTATGCCTTATTTCATGATGATGACTTCAGAAGAGCAATGTAAATATTTATCAGATGAGAACTATAACCCGGAAATTGTTGTTGATATTTCAACTGCGCATCATTATGCGCCTAAAGATGTAACTCATGCTGGTAAAATTGGGATTTTATCAGAAGAAGGTGTAGTGCAATCATACTATAATGGCAACCACGTTACTTTCCAATTCCACCCAGAGCATTATGGTCAAGATCCAGAAAACAAGTTAATGGCTGATCATGAATCGTGGTCACGTCAGATGAATATTTTTGATAATTTTGCACGGATGATGCAACAGCATCGCGACAAATCTTTAGTGTCTAAATATATTCATGAGCAGCAAACATATGTTCCATTTGAGACTGCAACAAGCAAAGCTTATGCTGAATCTGCAAAAGAAATTGACGCATATTACCATAATTTAGAAGAGCAATTAGCTGCAGCAAACAACGGAGTTGCTGAAGCTGTAGGTGATTCTTGCCAAACTGGTGAGTTCACTTTTGGTTAGTAAATTTGAATTATAAGGAGGCAGTATGTCCGCATCAAATCAAACACAAACTATTGAAGTTCAAGCTGATGGCTCTTTTGAGCCAGTGGGAGTATCTGCTAAAACAACAGCACCAACATTAGAAATCCCAATTCCAACTGATCCAGCGAAAGTAGAAGCTGCGAAGGAGATCTTTGCTCATTATGCATATCGTGTTGATGCATTGAAACGTAAACAAGCGGATCTTTTGTTTCCAGAGACAGCTGATTTGTTTTTAACTAGGGTTATACGTTGTAGAATAAATGATCAGCAAAAAGATCAGCAATTAGAGTTAGCCAAAACTGCAATTGAAAAGGGTGCTGATGTTAAAAGGGCTATGCAAGATGGTGATGGTTGGTTCTATACAACAACCCTTACTAACCTGCAATCAATGTTATTAACCTCTGAAACAGCAGATGTTTTTTTTAAATTAGTTACCCATACTGTTTTAAGTGATGAATTAAACAGGTCTCAGCAATTAGAGCTAGCAAAAGCTGCAATTGAAAAGGGTGCTGATATAAACAAAGTGATTGAAGACCAATCAGGATATTTTGGCTTTGACTCCCTCTATAATCTACAATCAGTTTTGTTAACTCCCGAAACTGCTAATAAGTTTTTCTCTAAACTATTAAGTGCTGGAATTAGAGATAAAGATAAACCTAAGCAATTAGAGTTATTAAAAGCTGCAATTGAAATGGGTGCTGATATAAACAAGGTGTTTGAAGACAAATCAGGGTATTTTCAACTTGATTCCCTCTATAATCTACAATCAGTTTTGTTAACTCCTGAAACTGCTAATAAGTTCTTAAAAACTGTTATTAGTAGATACATTTATGAGGAGTCGGATAAAGATAAACAAATTGAGTTAGCAAAAGCTGCAATAGATAAAGGAGCCGCAATTGATACTTGCTTTGGAGATGAGTTCAGAGTTACAAACTTTCATTTGTTAGAGGAGCTCAGACCGTATGCTATTAATGAGAATAATGCAGAAAATTATTTAATAGAAATTGTTAGGCATTTAGAAAGTGAGCTTAGTTCCTCAAGATCTGATACTTCTGGAAACCTTATTTGTAAAATAAATTATGAATTAAACAATAAGATCAAAAAAATTACTGCTGAAATTTTGAATGAGTTTTCTGACCATATTTCACAAGAAACTACCCAACAATCTTTATTAGGCAAAGGAGATTTTGATGCTTTAAAGATCCTTGCTGAAGAGTTTGGCTGGGAGGTTGATTGCGATTATATAAAAGCTCTATTAGAGGAGAGTGAAGAATCCAATGAATCTTATCAAGGAGAATCTGTTGTCAGATCTGGTAGCTACTTTCGTGAAAACCCAGAGAAGTTGCTTGATTTGAAATATCGCAATTTAAATGCTCCAGCCTCAGATGAAGTAAAGATTCCACATGTTATGCACCATATTTGGTTAACATCTCCTGATAAGCCGCGTCAGATGAAAGATGGAGATATAGAAAATGCTAAAAAAACAAATGCATTACTTCAATCATCTGAATCTTATGATTGGCAACAAATTATTTGGGTGAATGATAAGTCTATACTTGAGCCATCAGTAAACTCTTTAGAAGGCAGTAACATAGAAATCAGAGAATTTAGTGAAATAAAGGAATTTTTACCTAATTATGATTTAGTAGTGGATCATACTGCGCAAAAACATTGGGGTATAGCTAGTGACACATTGCGTTATGATTTAGTAAATCATATGGGCGGAGTATATGCTGACATAAATTATGAATTCTCAAGGACTCCTGATCGTGAGTCTGTCAGGTATGATTTTTTCAGCACCACATTCAGTCTTAGCTATTCGTTCTCGATAGATAATTTTATGTTTGGTGCTGTCCCTCAGCATCCAGTTATCAAAACAGCCCAAGAGACTGTCAGAAAGAACTTGCTTGAACCAAGTCAGATGTTGCAAAAATTGTATAATACTTCGATTGCGAGTTTTACAGATAAAGCTACGGCTGACCCAATTGGTTACAGTTACTTTCAGGCTGCGCACCAAGATGGAAATATTGATGTTGTTTATCCTTTGCCTGCTGATAAAGAAAGAGATAGTGCGATGGAAGAGTTGGTCACAGAAGAATTTAATGAAGATTTTGTTAGACTTTGCCCTGAACTAAAAGAAGTTCTTAGCTCAGATAATGGCGAGTTTGAGTCATATATGAAGCATCATGAGATTTGCCCTATTGACGAGCATATGATTGGCCGTGATGGCGTAAATGGACATAGTTGGGTAGAAGAGTAAAATTCTAGAGCAGTGAATTCACTTTTGGACGTTTAATTTCTACTTCCAAAAAAAAATGAGGCCTGTATAATGGAAGTTAATGCTAACTAATTTATATGCCATCATGAAAAAATTATCTGTAATTCTATTTGCCGTTTTGTTTTTAACCTCATGTGCTAGGGATCTAGACAGCGATGTTTATACTGCTGACTCTACATTAAGCCTGACAATGGAAGGTAAAATCATCAATGTAAGAGTAGTGACAATTAAGAATTCAGATAGATTAGGAAATAATTCAACAGGTACGCTTGGTGGAGCTGCATTAGGTGGCCTTGCTGGTTCTGGAATGGGTAAAGGTAAAGGTGCATATGCTGGAGCTATTGGCGGTGCAATTGCTGGTGGTGTTGCTGGGGCTGCAATCGAAGGCCAGCTTGGTAAACAGCAAGGATATGAATATATAATCAAAGTTGATACATCTAAGCTTAAATTCGACCATTTTGAAGGAACTAAAATTATGCGTGATGCAATTTCTTCAGCTACTACGAGTGGCATGGTTACTGTGATCCAAGGCAGAGATGTTAAATTACAAAAAGGTCAAAAAGTATACGTGATTTTCTCTGATAAAAGAGCACGCGTAATTGCTGCTGACTAATTTAAGTTAACATAACACTGGGTGGATTAATGGCTAGAATATTTCAACATTCGTTTCTTTTAATACTGTTATTATTTACAGTTTCGTGTGCCCACTTAACTACAGAAAGGCGCCATCCAGATTGCGAGGTTGCTTTAAGTAAAGCAAATTGTATTGGAGTACTGCCTGCAAAAGCAGAAGTTAAAACTGTCGGTTTAGGTGGCTCGGGGGAGCGCAAATATGACTATGAATACCGCGTTGAGGAGATTGTAGCCGATGAAGCGAATAAGATTCTTCAGGAGAAAGGTTATAGAACAAAACTAGTACGTAAGCGTGACTTGAGAAAGAAAAAAGCGTTTGCTGATTTTGACAGGTCCAAAGACCGTTTAGATGAAGCTACAGGTGATTTTTATACGAGTGGTGAATTAATGCAAAAAGAAGAAGCATATAACATTCACCGTAATACAGGCAGGTATTCAAGAAGCGTAGGCAAAACAACTCAAAGCGATGTTTTGCTATACATAAATTATGTTAATAATGTGAAAAAAAATAGCGCTAGAGCAGCAGGCTTCTTGCTTGATGCTTTGCAAGCTATGGGAAATCGGGGCAATCATAGTATCTCAAGAAGTAATAACGATGATGCTGACACAGTAGTTATTATGCTGACTTTGGTTGATGCAAAAACAGGGAATGTTTTATGGAGTAACTTCTCTCGCGATGTACGTGATATATTCGCTGATTTTTTCAGCGGTAAAGATGACGCCGCCGATAGGAAAAGAGTCCGACAAGTTATCCAATTTACTCTAGAGCCTTTACCAGACAAAGACAAACTCCTAGCTTCGAAAGAGTAAATTTGCTTTTTCAAAAAAAACGTTTATAAGTGCTTCTTATTTAAAAAAAATTTGAGGCAATGATGGCAGAAAAAAGTGCAATGAACCAAGCTCGACATAACTTTGGCGAAGTAGTTTGCAGTGCTGCTGTTGGAGTTGGGCTTCTTTCAGTTAATTTGTTTGAACCAGTTATTCCAGCAGTTCGTGATCCTAATTTCATAAAGATTAGGGTAGCTTTGTTTGGGGTAATGCTTTTCTTGCCAGTTGATCAAGAAGGTCATTCGCCTTGTTACAAAATTTCAGAATATTTTCTTGGTGATAGCTCGCATTCGGATACACCGGACGAGCTATAAATCAATTTAAGTTTACCTGTGAGTGCTTTCCATGGTATCGCCGGCTAGTTTTGCTGCTGGGTCTTCTTCACCCGCATCAGTTGGAACTAAATCTTCAGCATTGATATCTGCACTGTCATCTTGCTCTTCTGGAGGTGAGTCAACCCTAGCTTCGTTATCATCTTCGTCTGGTGCAGCGGCTTCAGTATCAAATTCTTTTGGAAGAGACGGAGCCACCAAAGGTGCTCCAAAAAAGGCTCTCATAGGGGGTGATGCTCCGAATGCTGCTTCGACCACTTCTGGATCTACTTCCACTTCATTATCAGAATCTTCAGGATCGTCAGATACATCTTCTTCAGCAGCCTCACTGTGACCTGGCCCGGAATCTTCTTCAGGCTCTGCATCCTCTTCTGCTTCTCTTGGGATGTAATGGTCGCCAGTATAATCAAGATGGATTTCACGCGCACCTTCGCCGATTCGAGTCTCTAAACCAGTTTGTGTGTTATGAATGATAATCGTAACATCTCCAATCACTTGAGCTAGCACACCAATTGTAACATTATCAGCCCAGTTGCCATTTTCACCTATGGTATTTACATAGGTGTCTACTAGATGTGATTCTCTGATTTGATCCAAAATATGCTGTGTGACTTTAGGGTCAGCCTTACTTCCTTTTAAATCTGGTGTTTTAACACGGATTAATCTTAAGAACTCGGCAAGTGCAGCATCAAGTCCTACGTAATCTTCGGTAAGAACATATGTTAGAAGCTGAGACTCGATTAATAATCTATACTCATCTGAGCCTAAATCCTCATGAAGTCTTATTCTGTCTTGCACAAGATTACGCAACCTTTCAACTGTAAGAGGCGCCCCGTTCATGACTGCACCTTCGCCCAGTGCTTCGATTACAGCATCGTAAAAACAATTTCCTGAATCATGTTCACTATCATCCGCTGGTTCAACATCAGATCTTATCTGCCAATCTTTAACATCATGGTGACCAGGGTTGAAGCTATGTAAATATTTAGCAAAATGTTTGGCGTTTTCTTGATTGCAAGCATCGCTTTTTAGCGAGTTAAAGACTCCAAGCAAGTAAGACAAAATCACAAACACCTCTTTGCCAGATTCAGTATTAGGATCAGCTCGCATTGCATAATCTATAATTGTTTCTCTTAATTCGGAAGCAGCACGGCCAACTTGTTCATTTTCATAATCATCTAAAACTCTTCTGAAGCCATAGTCGCCTTTCTTTTTGTTAAGCATGCTTTTGCTCAAGCTTACAGTGGAACTGTCACCCCATTTGCTGTATGCAGATGTCAGCTCGTTGAGTTGGTTGTAAATTTCTTTTGGAAGATTGCTTGGCGGCAGTACTTTACGTTTTCTCATCATTCCGTAAAATTTTTTCATTTCTGCAACAGCAGTCTCTCTTGGGTCGTACCTAAGGATTGGGTGAAAAGATGAAACTTCGTTAACTGCAGAATAAATTCGCGCCAGCTCTAATACATTATCTTCATTTTGTTCGCTGCAACCTGTAACATAGCAAATCATATCGTCAAGATTAAAACCGATTCCTAAATCATCCGCTAATCTATTTATTTGATAATCTGCTAAATTCTTGAGCTTAGCAAGAATCATATTGATGACAGTCACTGTTAGCGGGTTCATGGTTGGGAAACGTTTATCTTTCATGTCTTCAATATATTGATTTCAATAGGAGAGGCCGTGTAATTTCATACACTGTGAATAAATAATATCAAGCAAAACTTACTGTGGAAAGAAATCTTTTATACCTTTGATAGAAGTAGTAAAAAAATTTGCAACATGCAGTTTTCCGGATATACTTTCCAAAAAATCACAGAGGGAAAAATGGAATTTAAATTAGATTTTAGTGGATTACAAGAAATGGGTGCTAGCTTTGTTTCATCAGCGCATAATTACACTGTTGCGGCATCTAAGCAGGCATCTGTTAAATTGTCAGAAAGATTTACTGATTATAGTGTAAAAGATATAGCTGTTGCTGGTGGTGAAGCTGTTTGTGCGGCTTCTATAATATATGGTACAAACTGGTATTTTGGTGGTGGTTTTGTTGGTCTTGGGCTGAATGTTGCAGAAGCCGGCGTTGGACTAAATCAAGTTGCTGCAGAAGGTAAAACATGGCCATGTCATGTTGCGTCTGAATGGGCTGTAAATCAAATTGAAAATGGCGTTAATTATGCTGCTAGTTTTGTTTCAGGTAAAGTTGATGATTTAATGGAAAATGGCGAATTATAGTTTTGATAAACTAGTATCAAACTATCCAGCGGAGGCTAAACATAAATTATCACAAATACGTAACCTGATTTTTGAGGTAGCAAATTCTGATGCTAATATTACCGAAATTACAGAATGTCTGAAATGGGGCGAGCCAAGCTTTGTCCCATCTAAGACTGTTGGTACAACAATCAGAATAGATTGGAAAGCTAAAAATCCGAACTATGTTTCGGTATTCTTTAATTGCAAAACTAAAATGATTGCAAGGCTTAGAACTCTTTATGAGGGGAAGTTGAATTTTATTGGCAACCGCGAAATAAGATTGGCTGTGGATCAAGATTTGCCAGTCGATATTCTCAAACATGCTTTCCATATGGCGTTGACTTATAATTTGAAGTGATTGACAAGGTGTTTTACTTGGTGTAAATGGTTAATCTTAATTAATTATTATTAACTATATGACAGATACTACAATGGGTGTAGCCCTTCAATTCAGCGATATGTTAACTAAATACAATGAAGCGTTTAGTTGCTTTTATAATGAGTATTTTTCAATGTCTTTTGAAGAAAGACAGCCAGATTGTAAAAATGATCCGAGTGCAGTTGCGGGTGGAATTTATGACGAATGCCTAAAAGAAATTAATGAGCTATATTTTAGATCTAAGGGTGAGAATGGCACCACTACATCTGAGTCAGTTTTTGGAGAAAACATACTAACTTTAACTGCTCTTAATCAACAAGTTCACCATAGCTATTTGGTTGTTACAAGTGATGATTGCAATAGAGCTATGCAAGATTCTGCTGAGACAGAAGCACTTGGTGCTAATGGAGAAGTGCAAGAAGATTTCGCAGCTTAATTATTAAGTTTGTAGAATGCTTAAAAGCCCTGATTTTCAGGGCTTTTTTTATGTATTACTATATGGTTTATAATCGTGAGTAAAAATTGACTCAGAAATTATAGAAATTTCTAAATAAAAAAGGCGGGATAAATCCCGCCTAAATTTTTTATGCTAAATTGTAGTTAAGCTTTTTTTACAACTGCTTTGTTGTTACCACAACCTTTTTTAGAATAAAGCTCAGCAAGAACTGATACTCTTTTATTAGCTAAATTTTCCGCTTCACCAGCATTCATTTGGTTAACAAAGATACCAGGCCAGAAAACAAGACCCATACCAACGTTTCTTCCTGAGAAACCTGTTTTACCATTGATGTCTTTCAACAAAGCTTTCATTTCGCTTGTTTCAGCAACGATTTGGTGACAAGATAAATTTGCATCAGTTAATTTGTGTGTTGCAACTTTTTCATGGCTGCAAGACATAAGTAAAAATGAAGATGCTACTACCGTAGTTAATAGTTTTTTCATAACTAAAACCTTAATTAAGTTAAAAATACCAGGAGCATCTAAATAAGAATTTGCCTTCCTCCTATTTACCCTCCTCATGAGTATAATAGTAACAAAGTAGTTAAGTAATGTCAACTATTAGTTAATAATTTTTATATTTCTTCGCCGATAATTTGTTCATCATTTCCAGCAACTTCATTTGAAGTTTTTTCAGAAGAGTCTGCTTCGTCGGGGCCAAATAACCAGTCAATAAAATCTGGTTCATCATCATCATCTTCGTCATCCTCATCTGGGCCAAATAACCAATCGACAAAGCTTTCATCATTATTTGTGCTTTGAATTTCTTTATCATCATCTGAATATTCTTTGGAACCAAGAGAGAATGATATAAAGTTTTCTGCAATCCATCCCACCCAAGAATCTCTAGAAGGTTGGATGTTATACTCTTGAAGTAAATCTAAGATTTTATCGCTCTCATCATGTACGTATGCATAAAAAATCGTAGAGAACCCTTTGTATGTTACATTTGGATCAGCTCCAGCTTTTAGTAAGGATTCAATTTGCTTATATCCTCCAGTGATTAATGCGGCAATAATAATAGGCATATCATCATTGCCTTTTATATTTGGATCAAGCCCACTCTCTAAAAGTAGGTCAAACTTTTCTGGATGAAGAATAAGATTTCCGGAGAAATGTGTTACTATCTCACTATTTATTGTTTCCTTTAAATCATCAGTATGATTTTCAGGATCTTTTAAGAATCTCATAATCTCGTCTAAATGGGTTTGGTCCCAGGGTTGGCCTGATAGTGCGAGATAGTTCAATGCATATAAAGCTGCAAATTTTTTAACCTCTTCTGAT
>JAVKEN010000016.1:0-34581 GCA_040221415.1 Rickettsiales bacterium | reverse complement strand
GAAAATTGATAATCATCAGCATTTAATTTAACTGGTTCAGACAGCCAAGTTTGGCCATTAGAAAATTCAATAAATTTTTCCACTGAGTCTTTTAAAAAATTTTCTGCTGTAGCGTAATCAGAAATTACTTTTAGACCTGGCTTAAGCTCAAAAAATTTGCCGCCAGTAATAAATTTTGCTGCTGAGCCTGCCCTTGTAGGTAATGTAAGTAAAAACTTTTCATATGGGTTCGTTGTTACTGAATGCTTTGAATAACTATCAGAAGAAACTTCATTAGATATCATATCAAATGAGATTGAATCTTCTAAACTTGAAGTGATAACGATTTCTTCATTGCTTAGATATTTTGGTAAGCTATAACTATTGCCGGAATAGCAAGAATAAACTTCCGTTACCCTTGGTTCACTCGTTGGGTTTAAAGCGCGAATTAGATCTGCACTAAACTCACAATTTTCTAAATTATAGCATAATGTATGTTGACCATATTCATTTAAAGATCCATGCATAAAAATAGCATTGAATGATGTTGGTGAAGCTGAAATAGAAGCTTCTTGTATTGAACTTAAAAATTCCTTATCAGGTAAACCAGTCAAGTTGTAGTTTAAATGATCTGGCTTAGTATAATAACCGTTGAAATCGAACATATTGGCAGTGTCAAAACCTGAAACTAAAACTGCTTTAAAATCTTTACTATGCTGTGCCATTTTATGCCTCCCAATTTTCATGAGATTATTCTAACTTATAATTACACAAAAGTCAATAAAAATTAACTACTAGTTAACAAGATCAAAAAACCAGGAAAGCTGACATTCAGGTATTCGGAATGGTTAAGCGTGATGGATGACTCGGTCAGAATTGCCATAATAATAGCAGATTTCTGAATGCGGTGATCCATGCATTCTTCTAATGTAATATGTTTATGTTTGGCAGCAGTGCCGCCTTTAATTCTTAATTCGTAATCTTTATAACTATAACTAACCTCAAATCTATCTAGTAAATCTAGAATAGCTTTAATACGATCTGATTCTTTGTTTTGTAATCGCTCAGGTAAGCGAAGAATCGATTCTTCTTTTAAAAAGCAAGCTGCGACTGCAAGTATTGGAAACTCATCAATCAAATCATTACTATTGATTGATCTTGAATCTATTCGGCCAGCATCTTCTATGCCTGGCTCTAAATAAATGTCTCCAACTAATTCTCCAGATTGAGAACGAATATTCGAAATAGCATAATTTAAATATAATATTTCTAAAAAACCCAATCTATGCAAATTCAAGCAAACAGCTTTTAGTTTAATCGGATGTGTATCTTTGGCAAAAGCCGAAAGCACCATCAGAAATGCTGCCGAAGAGGGATCTGACGGAATATATATCTCGTCCATCCATGGCTGGTCAGTAAGCCTTTCCATCGCAAACATCCTAATGCCTCGCGGGGATTTCTTCCAACCATTGCAAATCAGCAATCTTTCTGTGTGGTCTCGGCTTGGCTCTGCCTCACGAAAAGCAGTGTGCTGGTGTGAATCAGCAGCGAGCAAAATTGCTAGACTCTTGCATTGAGCAGAGCCAGCTAAGAACACCTCCTCAGGGTATGTCGACACACCTGTTCTTACGACGATGGGCAATTTGAAATTAGTATGTTCTATCTCAACTCCAAACTGCTTCGTCAGATCTAGTATATCACGCAGAGAACGATAGCTTAATACCCCATCCCCAACAATTTTTACCTCTATATGCTTCACAGCAGCCAAAGCTATGACCAGAGCCAATGTTGTGCGAGAATTTTGCGCGTTTACAGTAGCATTTTGCCACTTTTTTGCAGGGAAAAATAAAAGAAATTTTTTATGGGTTTCAAATTTGCAACCAAGTTTTTCAAGAGCGTCCACACAAGCATTTACATCTTCAGAGTTTGGCAGGTTATAGATTTTAACCGGATGGTCTGAAAAAATTGCCGACATGATTAATGCTCGAATAGCAATTGATTTATCACCAGGTAGATCGCAATCACCTTTTAAAGTTTTGTAATCTGTATGATGTATCGTCAGATTTCTTCCCATAGTTTGTGATAGTAATTTTTTTTTTAGAAGATTTCTAGAAAAAGGTTTTTATTGACTTCTTAATCAATTTAGTTAATAAATGTTAACTATATTTTGATTTGCGAAAGCGAAGAAAAAATTCTACTATGAGTATATCTTTGTTAAAATAGTTAACCTTAGGTTAAATAGCTTGGGGTAAGAAAATGAGAGGAGTCATCGATGTTAGCAGTAAGAAATTGGCTACATAAAATTCCAATGCCAGTGTGGGGTAACTCAGACCCATATTTTATCTTAAGCCATACAGATAAGATTTTGCATGATTTCACTTCTTTGTTGAGTGGAACTAATAGCCATAATTTAACCCCATATATTTATCTTAATGAAGACAACGCATATGAGGATTTAATTACCAAATGTCGCCCATATTATTTATGCAGAGAAGAAGCGAAGGTAATAAAAGAAAATTTACCTAAAATTTCTAAAGATTTGGCAGATACAGATATTTTAGTTGAGCTTGGACCTGGATCAAAATCTTCTTTCAATAAGAAAACGTTACCTATTTTAGAGAGTCTACCTAGTTTAAAAAAATATATCAGCGTTGATATCTGTAAAGAAAGCGCAAAAACGGCTGCAAAGCTTGCTAGCCAATCTAAAAACGCACCATTTTGTAGTTATGTTGTTGAATCATTTAACAGTTTTAAAACTTTAAAAAGTGCAAATAAAAAACATACATTCGTATTTTTTGGTTCGACCTTAGGTAATTTTAGTGAAGACGAAATGAATGGTCTTCTGCAGAATGTTAGTAAAAATATGAATGTAGGAGACAAGATCTTGATTACGCTTGATACAAATCAGGATTACTCTTCTATTAAGCAAGCGTATAACAATAAATATATTAAATCGCTATTCCTTAATAGCTTAATTGTTGTGAGCGAGAAATTAAACCTTGAGCTTGATTTAGACCGAATTGCACTGAGATTTAATTGGAATGAATATACTCAGGAGGTTGAATATTATTTTGTTTCTTCGGAGAATATTGATCTTGAGTATGAAGGCGCAAAATTTACAATTAAAAAAGGTGAAAAATACTTTATTGTGAGATCTCGTAAATTTAGCACATTCCAACTTGAAAAGATCTTTTCCCAACACAACCTGGATTTGTTAAAAACGTATAAAGATGCTAATAATAGAATGGTAGTCTTTTCATTTATTAAAAAGTGTTAAAAAAGCTTGCATTATTTTGCACAAAAAGAGTTGTAAATTATGGCCAACAATATTTGTATTTTGGCTTATTTGGAATAATTAATTACCCTTTAGCTTATATTTTTAGAACCTTCTATGAAGGTGTGCCTGAGAAAGAGAATCTGTTTCTTCGTGCATCAGCAACAATTTTGTGCATCCCTCTCATTTTTCATAAATTTATTCCACGTAAATTAAAAAAATATTTACCTTTATATTGGTATTTCGTCATAACATATTCTTTACCTTTCTTATGCACATATTTATTGCTGCAAAACCATTTTTCGGAAGAGTGGATAATTAACTTCGGTGTAGGGCTGTTTATAGTTATTCTCCTTATAGACTGGTTTATGTTTATCATCTCTATATCGCTGGGAGTGGTTTTTGGGGCATCAGCGTATTTGATGACTCACCAATTTGAGAGCCTCTATATCCCACCTGAGTTGCAGCATATTGGTCTATATCTTTATACATGTATTTTTATTGTTGGATCATTGTTTTCCAAAAATAAACAGCAATATCACATTGATGTTATTAAACAAAAAAACAAGTTGAATTTAGAGCTCTCTGCTTTACTTGAAAATAAGTCTAAGCAACTTGTTCAATCGATGGGGACTAATAGACATTTTGTTCGCAATATTAGTCATGAGCTTAGGACTCCGGTTCATAGTATTCTGGGTCTTGCTGAGCAGTTGAGCCATAACTATGAATCTTTAACAAAGCAGCGCATTAAAGCAGTTCTATCAATGATTTATGCATCTGCTTATAATCTCTCAGAGATGGTGAATAACTTGATTGATTTTTCTAGCTATCGTCAAAAAAATATTCAATTTCATTTCAAAGAAAATAATTTCAGAAAATTGATAGATCAATGTATTGAGACTAATAATATATATCTTATCAGTACGCAGAAGCAGATAAGAATAGAACTGCTTTATGATCGTAAGGTTCCGGAAATTTTTGATTTTGATTTAATCAGAATGCATCAAGTAATTAATAATTTGCTGAGCAATGCGATCAAATATAGCGATGAAAAATCACGCGTTATAACCATTAGGGTCGGCAGGGATGGTAAGGAAATGGTGATGGTGAGCGTTGAAGATGAAGGAATGGGGATTCCATTTGGTGAGGAAGAAGTTATTTTTAATGCATTTATCAGAAGCACTAACACAAAAAATTCTAATAACGGTAAAGGGCTTGGTCTTGCAATTATAAAAGAAATAATTGTTGGACATAAAGGCAAGGTTTGGGCTTATAATAATGAAAAGGGCGCGACTTTCTCATTTGTAATTCCACGCGTTCAGGAGAAAGAGAAAGATGAGCAAGAAAAATAAAAAAATTGTTTGTATTGATGATGAAATGCCAGGGCTTATCAGCTTGGTAATGATTTGTGAATCTGAGAAATATGACGTTGAAGATTTTACAAGTCCTCGTGAGGGGTTAGAATATATTGAAAAAAATCCTGATAAAGTTGGGCTAGTTTTTCTTGACCTGATGATGCCAGAAATTTATGGAATGAATGTTCTTAAAAAATTAAAATCTAATCCAAAAACTAAAGGCATTCCTGTGATTATGAATAGCTGCCTTACTGACCCAGAGGAGATTAAAAAATCTCATGATCTGGGTGCTGCAGAATTTATTTCCAAGCCTTTTTCCAAGGCAATTATTATTGATAATATTAAGAAATATTTTCACGGCTAATTCTTCAGATTGCTAGAAATAGTTAATTTAGGCTATAATCATATTAAGTTGAGAATGATGATGACATGCCTAATACACTAATTACCTCAGCCAATTTATGGCTGCATTCAGGTTTTATACAGCTAAATTTATATAATGCTGGCTTTGAGCATGCTATGATATCTCGTAGTGGAGGGGTTTTCATCATCAATATGAATGAAGATGTTGAGATTGATGAGTCCAGCCTTGAAGAACTAGTTGATTCATTAAGAGCGAAATATGATTTTGATGCACCGATCTTGATTCAGAGAATGCCAGGAGGCATGCCAGAGTATGAGTTAAGAATTACCCATGATGGTGGAGCGTTTTTAAGTGATGGTGTTGAAGAAGGTGATGATTCTGGATATGACGGTGATGAGGACACTGATGAAGAAGAGGTGGTCGTAGCTGAGTCTGGGCCAGATGGCGTTTTCCGTTTTTATGATGACGAGTTATTAGATCTTATAGCTAGATGGGATTTGGCAGGTGGATCTGCTGCCGGAGGAAGTTTTTGGGATTGGTGAGGAAGTTTCTTTTTTAAAAAACAAAAAAGAAAATTATGCCAAGAAGAATTGCAAGTAGAAATGTCGATGAGTTAAAAAGCGGAATTGCTGCAAATATTGTGCGCCATTGTTACAATAATCATAGACATGTAATTGATGCTGAATTTAGGGACGGTCATCTTGATTTTCACTTGAATATGAGGGGCAGAATTCCCAATCGATTGGCGAATGCGATTTTTGATTATTTGAAAGAAAATTATGTTTTTGCTTTTAATGTGAGATTGATTGTAAACGAATCTAGAGCGCCACAAATATTTACTTTGCCTGGTGACAGAGATTTAATCGCACGTGAAAAATTTATGCATGATAAACAGCATTATTTAGATTTGTTGTCTGCAAATGGTTTTGATGATGTTGATATAATTAAGGAAGGTGGGCAGGTCCATGTTTTGATTAACAGAGCTTTAAATGCAGTAGAAATGCGTGCAGCAACCGTATTGTTGGTGGGCTTTGATTTCGACCAGCTAATTATGCGAGCTCCTGGTGAAGGGATTGCCGAAGGTGCAGCTGTACACGATCATGTGGGTGGCTATCTCGATGCTTTACTTGCTGAGAAAAAAGGAGAAGAGGATGAAGAAGGTTCTGGCGGAAGAGGTGAAGAAGACGGTATAGGTGAAGCGGCTGAAGAAGATGATGACGATTGGATGGATGGTGAAGAAGATTTAGATGAAACTGCCGAGCAAGCCCCAATTGATGAAAGTAGAGAAGAGGCTGTAGAAGAAACGGGTGAGACAGCTGAGGAAGGAGACGAGGCGATAGATGCAGAAGAGGGAGTAGAATCAAGAATGCATAGAGAAGGAGATGTTGAAGAGTTGGAAACTTTCACAGCAGATGATTTGCGGGGTGGATTACTTAGTGCTTTTATGGAGCCAGAAGAAATTGCAGCCGCTATGGGAGTTGATCTACTAACAATTGATGTTCATTCTCTTTGGAACTAATTCTAAAAAGGAGAAATATATGGAAGTAACAAGGAATAATTATAAAAGCGAAGAGTTCAGAAGAGAGTTCAATCACATTATCAGAAATAATGGATTCCCACGAGCAGTGATATTTTATGGTGAAGAAATTGACCGGTTTATAATTCTTCTTAATTCCGACCGTGATATTAGTGAAGAGGAGGGAGAAAGAGTGGCTTCTGAACTGCATGAAGCAGGTTTACGATTTGCTTTTAATGTGGTTATGATAGATGGTGAGAATCCAGAGGATCCACAATATACAGCGGAATTTGAAATTAGTGAATTAGAGGTTAGAAGGTTTGAATACACTGAAGAAAGTGATGATGACGACAGTCCTGTTTTAGTTGCTCCGCCAAATAGCCCTGTGTCTGAAGAGGGGGGTATTACTATCGATGATGAAACTGCTCGTGCATTAGGTATAGAAGTGCGAGTAGATGGCGGAAGTGGCGGCGGTGCAGGCGGCGGCGCATCGGGAGAAGATGCCAGAAGTTACGAAACCATTCCTGGCGATATCACGCATTATTCGGAATAAATGTTGGCTCTGGCTTTCTTTTTATCAGCTCCGAGTGAGGGTATCAAAGTTTGAACAAAAAATGCGTGCAGAGTAGGAGGTGTCGATATCTATAAAGAGCGCATGAAATATTTATAGACCTCATCTCTTTTCGCTATGAGTATTATATATAAATCTGAGTCACTATATTTATAGATTATTCTGTATTTTCCAACTCGAGACCTTCTGTAGAGTTTGCTGCCTTTTAATGATTTAGAATCAGGATCTAATGGGTTAGCTTGCAATTCTTTGATTTTGATTATCAATCTTTTAGCTAGTGATAAGTCCTTTGATTGTAACGAAGTAAGAAGCTTAGCTGCTTTTTTTTCTAAGATAAGGTTAAGCATCTAGAATAGAATCTATAATTTTTTTAGATTCATCTTTGCTTAGATACTCATTCTTTTTGTCAATGTCAGCAGCAATTAATGAAAGCATCTCTTCTTCCATCTTAACTAACTCTTTGTATCTTCCGTTTGATATGAGTACTGCAAAGTCTTTTCCATGTTTTTGGATAGTCACCGGGTAGTCTCTAGATAAATCAAGAATCTCGGCAAATTTTGATCTTGCATTTTTTGCGCTTATTATTTCCATGTTATTTCAATATAATGTATATGATGTATATAATAGGTAATTATGTACATTATGTCAACTTTGGGAGTGGTAGAGTTAATAGTTTGACGGTCAATCTCGGAGTGACGTAAGGATTAGCGATTGCTCTTAATATATTTCATCCCGCACTTGATGCGAGATCCATTAAGGCCGTGCCGTGAGGAGAGGTAGACTCAGGGCAGAGACCTGGAGTGACCGGGCTGTTGGAATAACTTCTGTTTAAATAGGTGATTACGCGTTTGCAGCAGCGTTTTCTACCATAGTATCTAGACAGCCGCTCAATTCTTGATTCATATCAGTAAAATATTCTGCATTTTGAAGATTATGAACACCTAGATGACATGAAAATATGCACTGATCAGTTAAATGATTTTCACTAAGAGACTCATAAGCCAAATGGTGATGATTAGTAAATTTATTCGGGCTTTTGTATGAAACTGCATAATAATGCTCATCTTCTTTAAATTCTGGGCAATCTACATGAAGCCCATCCTTAAAGTTTTCAGCCTGGATATTGTTTGTATAAGAAACAAACATGAATTTATAACCATGCTTAATTGCTGCGCAATATTTTGTAGAAATCTCAGTAGTTGGAAGAGACATTAATGCCCAAGCGTCGATAATTTCTTGATGATGAGCTTTTTCTAAAACAGGCAATTTTTCTCGTAAAGAGTCAATAAATTCATAATCAGTTAACTCGCCAATTTTATATTGAGAAATAGTCCCTGGATTTTTTGTGAATCCAAGCGCATTGACTTCAATTCCAACATATTCGTCTGAAAGGTAAGCTGCGCTCACCAAAGCATATGCATTAGCATGTGAATATTTTCCGTATTTTTCTACTAGATTAACAAATGCATCGAAGCTTTCATCAAAGCCTCTGCCAATGATAGGTGCAATAATAATTTTTGATTTTGTCATGGGTGTCCTCACTTTTTGTAAATAACTATCACAAACTTATTCAAAAACCAAATTTTTATATTATTATGAAAATGAATGATGAGAGATGCTATGCCGGAATTAACAGACGCAGAAATTATTGCGCGATTAGGTCTTGAAGGTTTTCAAAGAAAGAAAATTGATCAAGGTGATGAATTTATTTCCATAACTATTCCTGAAATTACTGAAGAGCAACGAGAGTCAATTTTAGAAAGATTTGAGGCTCTGGGTGGCGAGGTGCATTTTGGTGCTCCTTTGAGGATAGTTGATGATGATGTTGCTGATGAAGAAGATTTTCAAGCAGAACATGAAAGAGTTGCGGAGGTTGGAGTTGTCATTGCAATAGGTGGTGATGTTAGGCAGATTGCTGAGAATCATGGTGGATTTCCTCCGCCATCAGTTTGGGGTCAGATTGGAGGAGTAATTGATGGAGTATCGGAGGTATAGATGCCAAGAATAGTAAATAAAAACAACTGTAAGACTCGAGAACTTCAGATTCAAGAATATGTCCATAGAATTCACCCTCTATTAAAAATAGAGATTTCTTTTAGTAAAAAAGGAGATGTGTGTTTAGCATTTAATCACCCGTGTTTTTTAGTAATGAGGCATCCTTACAAGGACTTTTACAATTCAAAATTGCGTGAAGAAACATTGGTTAGAGTGCCTGATTATGAGAAATCGCGAGAAGCATTTGAACGTGCTAAGCCGATAATTGTTGAAGAGATAATGAATAATTTTGTCTTTTGCGTAGAATCTGGAACTACTAATAATACAGTAAAGTTTTTTTGGGATGGTTCGAGTTATTATCATTATTATACGGGTCAGGAAGAAGCTAAGCATGTATTTCCTAATGTAGGAGAATATTTGGCAAACCCTGAGGAAAATCCAGAGTTTAGAATGCTACAACCACAACCACAACCACCAGTACATTCTGAATGGGAAGATAAATGGGATGATCCGAATCGCCAAGGCACATGGTTTGAAGGTAAGAAATTAAGAAAAGTAAAAGAGGATGATATTCTCAAAGAATTTGCAGAAATTAATTCATGGGTAGCTGTGCGTGATTATGTATTTGGAAGTGATATTCCAGAATCTGAAGGAGATGAGAAAGGCGATGTAACTGAACCTGTTCATGTTGTTGAGACTAGAGAAGAAAAAGTATACGAGGGTTTTGATTGTAAAGAAGAAATGAGTGACGCTGAAGAAGTTGTTAATGAATGGGATAAAGAATTTGGAGTTGCCTGGGATGAAAGAGATCCGACGCTTACTTATACCCGTGTTGGTGGAGGCGGAGAAGGTGAAGAACATGAAAGATATATCCCAGTTTTAGGTGAGATTTGGGGAGTAATACCTGATGGATCGGAGAGTTAGATGCCAAGATTACCTCAAGATGAAATGCCCTTTCCTGATATAGAGCAAATAAAACAGGATTTAGAAATAATATATTTTCCTGAAGTGAAGGTTATTGTTTATCAACAGTTTGAGGCTGATCTTTCTGAAGATACAGAAGTTGTAGAACATGGTGGGCGAATTAAGGTAAATTATGTAAAAAACTCAAAAATTTCTACTTTTATTCATGTTATGCTTCCAGAAAAAAATCAAAGGTGGGTTGATGAAATTTTTAGTAGATTTGAATCATTTGGTCGTGAATATTTTGGTGTTGATGGGTTAAAAATTTATCATTTGGTAGAAAATCGAGATGAGCTTCCATGGGAAGAGCAATGGGATGAATGGGATGGAGATTGCGACCCGTGGTATAAGAGTGTGGTTGTTGGAGGTAGTGGTGAAGGAGAGCCAGAGATACGTTTAGAAGAGGTTCCTGTAGTGGGTGCAATAGAAGAAATGTCATAAAAAAATCTTGGCATTTTGGAAGAGGGGTGTATAACGAATTAGAGCTGAAGGGAAGAATGATATGATTTATAGAGTTACGCCCGATAATATAGGGGGGCTTATCGAGGGTTTTTTTGGCCAAAGATTAATAGTTGAGCCCAAGTACTACCGGTTTTCTCGCAAATTTACTTTGACGATCTATGCTGACCTAGAATCCCATTATGAGCAGATAAATGGGTTTATGGATTATGTGCGTATGGAAGGGTATTTCTGGGGAGACAATGTAGTCATTGCAAATGGACTAAATGACGAAACATATCAAGCTGTTGTTGTCCCAACCCCTACACCTAGACCAGCTATTTATCCACGATTTTTGCTAAGAAGTTTTGATGACGACGAAGAATATGGTCCTGATGAAAGTGGATGTGATAATAGATATGAACCTTCTCCATCAGAGGTGATGAGAAGTTTAAGCTTAGTTGAGGGTGCAAGTCCTTTAGGAGGGCAGCGTGAGCCTGATTCACGCACAGATTTTGAATTTTAAAAATAAGGAGAAAGTTGATGCCAAATTATAAAGATATTTGTGAAGAATATGGTTTTGAAGATGCAAGTTTGAATCAAGAAGAAGGTGAGCGCGCCGTTTTGACTTTAAACGTTCCTTTTTTTAGTGTTGAGCAAGTTGGAACCATTCAAGAGCTGGTCATTGCTATGAGAGAGTATTTTGCTGGAGAAGAAATAGTTGTAGTAATAGCTGGTAGTGAGCTTCAATTCGGTTACAGGGTTACAGAAGAAGGATTATCTATTTTGTCTGGGCATATGTCTGAAGCAGCGTATGAGATGTTGTACGGTGTTGGTGCGGCTGTAGTCGTAGGAGGCAGTGCAGAAGGAGCTGGTGAAGGATGGGGCGGAAGCTTAGAAAATGATGGCTTAGAAGCTGGTTGCGCGCATGGAGGTGGTGGTTTTTCTGGAGAGTCGACACCTAAGCATTCAGGTGCTGGATTTGAAGAAGGAGGTTGGTAACGAGCCATGCCTAGTTTTGATGATATCCGTAATTTGGTTAAAGCAGCTGCTGAAGGTCATGGGGCTCAGGGTGCAAAGGTAATTGTTGATTCAGATAGTAATGAAGTTGTAATTTTTTACACTGGACGTATTGACGAAGGTGCAAGAAGAAATATAAGAAGCGCTGTAGCTGGCCAGATAGAAGAAATGAATGTTGAGTTTTATGCAGGCCAAGAAGCTGAAGGTGTAGTGCAATTATTGGCAGGAGTTGGTCCAGTTGAATTTACAGGTGATTTAGAGGTTAGTCGTTGAAATTGAATTCAGGAGAAAGTTGATGCCTAAAAGTTTTGAAGAAATTTGTAGAGATTGTGGTTTTCCAGAGGCTGTCCTTTCAGATGAAGGCATAGAGCTAAATAGCGTTAGAGGTTTTCCATTTTTATATGTAGAACGTTTAGCCTTTAATTTATTTGAAAATAAGATTGTTGAAGGTGAGGTGACTATCCGAAATGCAGCAACGGGTTTTGTATTGGGATGTGTATTTACTGAAGACGGTGAGTTGCAATATAACCTGTCCGCAGAAGAAGCAGAAGCGGCTGGCTTGATTGGGGCTGAAGAAGAGTTCCGTGAAGATATAGTAGGTGAAGGGGAAGGCGGGGCTGCATGGGGTGGTGGAATTGGAGGAGGCGAAGAAGAAGGAAAAGAGTCTGACAATGAAGGTAAAGATGGGGATGGCAGTGGACGCTATGAAGTTGTTCTTCCCGATGCTGTGTTAGGTGATGGTCGAGATGCGCTGATTGCTAGCTTTTTAGCTGGTGGGTTTGCTACGCATCCTGTTGATTAATAATGAAAGGAGAAATTTATGTCTAGTTTTAAGAGAATTTGCAGAGAACATGGGTTTGATAATGCCGAGATAATGCTTGATGATAATGAAGACCCGCATCTGGAATTAAACACCTTCACAGATAGACACCCAAGGGAAATTGAAGATTTTATCGATGATTTAAGGGCTAATGATTATTTATCTTCATGGGTTGCGGTTAATAACCAAAACACGGGAACATATTTTGAGAAAGAGTTTGGTGCAGATGGTGTGGGTTATCGAATGAGTGCTGAAGCTGCTGTGGCAGGATTTTTATACCCAGAAGAAGATGAAGGAGAGGGAGCTGCCGCTTGGGGTGGTGGAATTGGAGGAGGTGAAGAGGGTGAATCTGGATATGAGCCAAGCTCATCTGAGAGTGAGGAAGATGATGATAACCCAGCATCTGAAGAAACGATTTTTAGTGCTTTTGGAGAAAACCCGCCAGCTGATCCATCACCATTCGATGCAAGGGCAGCATTTTTAGCTGGCTTGGGTCCTGTTAGTCATGATGGTGTTTCAGGAACTGCACCTTGGTAATAATATGGAAGCTCCAGACAGACCATTCTTGGAAGAAATGTTACGGGGTTTTATAACCGCGAGGTTGGGGATACCTAACTCTCATGGAGGCGCTGTTGCTGGAGGTGGAGTGCCACTGGATTGTGATTTTAGCTCTGTAGGGGGGGCGTTATTGTGTCTGGTCACTCTTTTAGGGGAGTTTCATGATGAATATGGTTATGAATTATGAATTTGGCAAATGAAGAAAATAGACAAGAAATAGAAAATATCGCAAGCAAATTTGGTGATGATTGCGCTGTCAGAGTTTTTGGCGATGGCGATATAGGAATTGAGTTTGCTCATATTGGAGATGCAGCAGCGGCCAATCTTGCTGATAGGTTGCATGAAGAATTTGAGTTCGTGCATCTTGATATTAGAGTTGCAGACCATGATTCTGTTTATGAAGAAGAAGATGCCGGTAGTCTAGGAGGCTTGTTCGACGAGTGTATGCTCGATTCAATGTTATCTGGCGCAGTAGCCCTAGAAGATTCTCCATTAAGATAATACAGACTTTTTAGGTGTCTCAAGTTTTTATGGAAGATCCAGCGAATCAGTAACTATATTTGTGATAGAAATCTAGGACAAGAGTTTTGGCTTTCTTGAAATTTCTCAAAAGTAAATTCTCATCAATTGTTTTTTTGCTTAAATTGCTAACCAAGCGTGTGCCATCTTTACGTTCTGAAGCAAGAGTCTCACGGTGAATAATGTGAAAGAATCTTTGACGAGAATTAATACCAATAGCTTCGAGGTAAGGATCAACAAGTTTATTACGAATTATTATATTTAGATAAGTTGGCGGCAGAATAATTGCTCTTTGGACGTAATGAATTTTATTAGCAACTATATAATTAAAACTTTCCTCTACACGCTTTTTATAAAGTAGTGAGATATCAGTGTTGTCTACATGCTTTTCTTTATGGAATTCTTTTTCTGCGTCATCCCAGACATCACGAATACGCTTTAGTGCTAGCTTCATAATTAAATTATTTGGCTCTGAAGCAATGATCGAAGTAGAAATATGAATATCGTTGGTTTTTTCTGGAGGAGGTGAAATTCCTCCGTAAAATTTATAAGTATGATGTAAATAATCAAATTTGCGAACTGGCTTATAATCGACATCTGCATATAGCCCGCCAAATTGCTTTAAGATCGTAAATTTGAGAATCTCAGATTTTTCCTGATATGAAGAGGCTTTTTCATATAGGTCGCGATCAGGGAAATTAAGTGTTTTAACATCTTTCTCGGTCCAAAGCTTATATTGCCAATCTGGATGTAACTCTTGCCATAATTGACTGTATTTTTTGAATTCCTTCGGCAGTTTATATGGTCCTAACCAAATTTGGTGAATGGTTTTTGGGATTAAATCTTCATCTAGAGAATGTAGAATATCCGGGTTGTGTTGATCATATAAATCTTTAAGCACTTTATATTTATAAGAAACAGGAGCATTCTCAAGCTTTTGCATCGATTTATCAAAAGGAACATAAATATAGCGAGCACTCGCCGGAGATAAGGCAGCGAGGGTATATAAAATTATGACGAATTTAAATAATTTTTTCATAGCTCAAGTAGTAGGTAACTAATTGTAGAATATTACCCCGGGACCTTCAAGCTATAGTTTTCTAGAATTTGATTCTTAGGACAGCTGATAGAGTTTGGTTAGAGTATTTATTTCTGAGTTCAGCGTCGTAGGAGCCATAGATGTCTAAGCCGGTTTTAGGAGTGTATTTAACTCCAAGGCCAGCACGGCCTATCCAAGGTTTTTGTTTTAAACCATTAGTGTTGAAGTTACTACCTGAAGCTCCTGAGAAGGCAGAAGTAACCTTAGCTCTGTCATTAATAGCATCATAAGCAATACCAGCATTAACAAAGAGTTTAGAAGCTTTGTTTATAGAGTAATCTAGCCTTGTATTAGCAGAAGTAAGGAGCTCTTGTCTGCTATTTTTCTTAACCAGTAGATTAAGTAAGCTAGCTCCAGTTTCATTATAAGATTTTTCCTGAATATAAGTGTAATCAGCTTTAGCTGAAGGAGTTAAAGAGAACTTATTATTTAGTTTAATATTTTTAGCTATACCGACCCCAGCATGACCATTATAAGAGTCGAAGTCAGATAAAGCAGTAGTAGACTGAGAGCTAATAGATCTTCTACCTTTAGTGTTGTTATAACCACCATCAATCTGGAAAGTAACTTCAGTATTGTTATTTACTTTATATCCTCCATAACCAATTAATTGATGGGTAGCTACATCCATATGATGACGTGCAGTAGCAGGGTTAGCACCAACATTAGATTTAGAGTAACCAACAGCAAAGCCAAGACGAAGATTATCTTTAACGTTTCTGTCCATACCAACTAGCACGCCTGCATTATCAGTTTTATAACCTTGAACAGGACCAACATTACCTTGTTTAGTCCAACCTCTAAAAGGCTGCACCCAGAATCTTTTATCTACACTTGCTTTATTAACATCATCAGCAAAGTTAGTTTGGGATAATCTGGATTGGATAATGTTATTCATGTTAGACAAAGAGTTGCCAACAGCCATTGCACTTCCCCCTGTTAGAATAGGAAGAGTTTCAGTTGCAGCAGCGGAAAGGTTAGCATTACCAGAGATAGAGCTAAACAAATCAGACAAGTTAGAATTAGCATCAATTACTGTTGCTGCTCCGTATGCAGGACTGTTACCTATTGCCTGAACGGCTGGAAGTAACGAAGAGCCTCCTCCTCCAATAATCTGTGCATTTGAGGTGATGGTATGTGATCCTAAGGAAAATAAAATAATTGCTAAAATTAGTTTTTTCTTTTGATAGATAGATAGAATCATGGCTTCCCTCTTTTTTCTTCTGTATTTACGTGTGAAGGATGCTATCTAATGTGAAATGAATTTTCAACCGATTAAAAAAATAATTTTAGTTCTCGAAATCAGAAGAATTGCCGTGGAGGTGGGAGTGCTCAACATCTCCAGTTGTTGTTGAATCATCTGAAGAATCAAACCAAGTTTCAGGTGAAGGAATAAATGCAAAGGCTAAAATTGTTAAGCCAATGCAGGCACCGATTCCAATTGTTGCAACTATTTCAGCAACACATTGTTTGCACGGAAAAGGATGCATTATCCAACGAGATTCTCGGCTGTCGCACATAATAAATATTCATCATTCTTCAGCTTTGATTGCAACACAAAAAATAGTTGTTTAGACAGATATATCTGGATCAGCTGTTTGGCCAACATGGTTTTGTTCTGGCTCAGTAGCATTATATTGAGAGTTATAATCATCATTTTTTATCGGGATGGAATGTAATAATTCGCTGAACCCAAAAAATAAGCCAACCGCAGCACCCATAACGCACAAGCAGCTGGTCGTTATAAGGCAATAAAACACAGGTTTATTAGTGATTACATATGCTTTTTTGCACATAAATTTCTCATCATTTTTTCAACGCAATAAGGATATAGCAAAAAATTGAGGGCGCAAATATTAATCTGCTATTTCACCAGCTAAAGCTGCTTCTTCATGTCTGAGGAGGTTATGATTTTCGGTTGATGTAGAGTTGTGTTCTGAGTGGTGATTTTCATCGTACTCGGATGTGCTTGCAGCATGAGCCATAATTCCGCTGACTATTGCAACTATTATTATAACTGCGCAACATGCGCATCCCAATGCTTTTATCCAGGAAAAAAAATTTGCAGACTCATCTTCAAAGTCGCTACCTCCATAAGCTATAGGTGAGTCAGATTCATGCAGTGCTCTTGTAAGCATTCTTTGCATGGCCGTCCCTTGGGGAGCTGGCGCAACTTGTTGTCGAGTGTAACACATGGCATTCTTATCATTCTCAGTTATTTAATTATAAAGAATAATCAAGGTTCTAGATAGATATTTCTTCAAGCGGTGTGTCCGTAAGGTCGCCGGATATATCTTGTTGGTTTAAGCCTCGGAGCGAAGAGGTTGAGTTGTGATTGCCACTCGAGCTATCTGGACTATCTTGCTGAGTCTCTTGGTAAATTGCATAGCCAATACAAGCAATCGCTGCCAGAGAGATTATTGATATAAAGGTTACGGCTAAAGCAAAGCAAATAGATTCACAGCAGCACTTAAAGCGAGCAGGTAAATGATTAAAGTTTCTTGTGCCATACATATCATCAACTCATCATTCTTTATTAAAGATTAGCAATTTACTTGTAGGGCAGCAAGGTAATAATTCTAAGCTAGATCTGCAGTAATATTCGCCTCTGAAATATCACCTGAAATGGTAAGATTGTCATCTGTTGCATTTGCCCCTCTTAGGAATGAGGTTGAGTTGTTATGATCGTGATCTGATGAATGATCTTCTGGAGAATGGGTAAATGAATGTGCAACATTAACTGCAGCCACTACTAACAATGCAGCAAATGTGCAACCTAAAACAGCTATTACAGCTTTGAGATGAGGTGAAAAGTCGGGACCCTCAAGAAATTCATCAGTTGCTAGTATTTCTTCGGCCGTCATTACTCCGTCATTAATCAATTCTTGATCTTCTGGGGATATACGTGCAGTCATTCGCGCTCCTCAATATATTAACGCAGATTAACTATCATTAAATATAATAATTGTCAATTATCAGATGTTGTGTCGTTGAGGTCTCCCGTTGTTGTTGAGTTGTCAGGATTGTCATTATTACCTCGTATGTTACCATGATCGCGGTGAGAAGAGTCATCACTATCACTTTCGCCAAAAAGTTCTGCTGGATTAAACTCAATACAAAGCAGTACTAAAAAAAAAGATAAACAGCACATCATGGCTATCATTTCTTTGCAAGAGGTGGGTTCCTTAGGATTTTGGGGGTTAACTGTCATTTTAGGCTCCTTCTGGTTCATTTGTGTTTGTTGTGAAGTTTGAATCCCCAGTAATGTTGGTTGTTATGTTGTTGTGTCGTAAATGGTTATGACTTTCCTCGTCAGTGTCATGATCTATGGCGTTATTGCTTCGAGAGCTGAAGAATTTGAATAGCAAGAGTCCACAGAAAGCTACAACTATTATAGAAAAAAAGCATACCATGGGCCTATGCATGCCACCTTCGCTGTTGTCTTCGGGTGTTGGACCGCCAGCTATGTTAGTCAGCTTTGGCATAGTGTCAACAAAGTCATCGTCAGCCATATCAAAAATACATCATTCATCCTTCAATTGTAATTATATAAGCTATTATAAAAATTGCAAAAATTACAAAAAGGTGTATGTATATTAACTTTGTTTTAAAGGGGCACACAATGTCATATAATATCACAGATTTTTTAAGACCAGAATTTACTCCGCATAGATTTACAAGCGGTAACCAAGAAGTTGACATGATCCTTAGGTGGGATAATTGGAATAATGCCACAGGGCAACCGGTGACGCTTACTTATAGATTTGATCACATTAGTGAAAAATTTTCAAATTCTCATTTAAGTAATTTCGCTTATGCGCTTAGTTTGCTCTCAGACTATGTTTTTGGAGAAGTGAGTGGAGAAAATCAAAATATAATACAATATTCATTATCAGAGAATTACATACCACAAAACAAACAAGGTTATTATCAAAACTCTGAAGATTGGGAATTAGGTTTATTTAAGAAGAAGTGGGATGAATTGCAGCCAAAAAACTCTAAGTTTTGTAAAGAAGCAATAGATAGTATTCCTCAAATCAGAAACTATGCACTACCTAGGTATCAAGAGATGCTTGATTCGGAGGATGATGTTTCCCCAAAATTTTTTACAGATAACAGTTTAAACTTATTTGGCAATTGTACATTTGGTGAGTTGCAGAACAATAAGCATGCTTTAGAGAATATTCTGTTTAATGATAAAGAAGGAGTTAAAGAAAGTTTTTTATTTGAAAGTTTTGTTGAAGAGTCCGTTGGTTTGTGGAGTAGATATGCAAATATAAATTTTGCTAGATCACAAGAAAACCCTCAAATCACAATTGATTTAGGGGGAGGACCTGTTGATGCACCAGTGTGGAATAATGGTCAAACTATTAGTACTGACTTGAGTATTCAAACATATGAGGAGCAAACTTTTGAGCAGATGATTGGCAGTGCACATTTCATTTCTGAAGTGCATCATGGAGTAGGCCATGCTTTTCTTGATCACCCTGAAGATAGTGTGATGTTTGATGATAGAACAACTGAATTTAGAAAGTGGACAGGACATTCAAATCATTCTTTATCTCATCATGGCACAGTCTTGTCTCAAGCAAGAGGGTCAGGAATGTTTGATCCTATTTCGCCGATGCCAACTGATATTCTAGCATTACAGCATTTATACACGCCAAGATGTAATGAAGAGGTAACGATTTTTTCTATGAACGGTCAGGGAAAAGTTACTCCTTTATATAATTATAATATTCCAAACTTAGCGATTTTTACAATATGGGATTGCAAGCCAGCTATTCTTGATTTATCTGGTGCTGAAGGGCAGAACATCAAGTTGGATTTAAATGAAGGCATTGGCCACGTGAGTGAAGTTGGCAGGGATCATTTCTTGCTTGCGCATGGAACTAAAATTGGCAAAATAATCTTGCCGGAAAATATGGGCGAATATTCAGTTGAGTTTAACCCAGAATTTGACACTGAAATTGTTGCTGAATGTGCAGCTGTTAATACTATGGAATTTAATTCCAAGAATATTAGTAGCTTGCCTGTCGTTGCATCTTTGGAATCTGGTAGTCAAACTTTGTCTGGCGATGTGTTTGTAAACCAAACAAATGTTGGCTTTGCTTAGCTAAATACGTCTGACATCTTCAACGTTTTTGAAGAAGTGATGAATCTGGTCGACTATCAACTTATTAAATTTGGCGGTAGGAGCTTTACTGTTTAGATACCACCAGAAGGCTTTAGTTGAAAGTGCGTTATACATGCTGTGATCACGCAGATATTTCCAATATGAGCCAACCATTTTGCGGTAAACATAATTTTCGATTGCTTTTGCTTCTTTTGGGCTTTGATGCCAGAAATTATAATAAGAGAAAAAGCGATCATGATTCTGCTGGGGCTTGTTATTGGACAAATTATCGTCTTTTGTTTTTGGGACGTAAGCAATAATTTCCTTTAGTTTGATTGCTTTCTTTGCGTGTGCAGCCAGGCGAATTGGTAATGATTCATCTTGAATGAAAACCAGAGAGTCGCAACCTCCAGCTTTTTCAAAACAATCTTTTGTTGTCATTAGGTTCATTCTGGCAAACCCACCAGTTTGAATGATATGTAATGGCGAATTTGATGCTGTATATGTCATCTTGCCGTCTTTGATTTTTTTGTCGAGTAATTTATCGCCAGTAGTTTTGGTTTTTTCATATTCACCGTAAAGGAAATCTGCCGTTGTTTTCTCCATTATCTTGAATAATGCATTGGTGCAGTTCTTAGGCATTATGTCGTCACCATCAATGAAGTGAAGATATTTACCTTTGGCTTTTTCGGCAGTTTGATTTACACGTATGCTCGGGCCTTTGTTTTCTTTATTTGTAATTAGGGATACATCTTTATTATCTTTGATGTTTTCTTGAATAATTTTTACTGAGTCATCAGTTGAATTATCATCAACTAAGATGATTTCAATCTTAAGATCGTTGTTCTCAAGCTGATTTAGCAAAGATTGAATTGTAGCTGGCAAGTACTCTGCCTTGTTATAAACCGTTGCTATAATAGATACATCAAAACTCATTTCCCCAACCTCTTTAGTTGTAGAGGAAAGCTTTAGCATAAGGGAATAGAATTGTCCAATTGGTTTGATGTTGGTTTTGTTAACCATTTGTTAATAAAAGGGGGGGTATACTTATAACATAAACTAAAAAACTGAGAGATTCTTATGAAGATATTAAATGCAATGGGGCTTATGTTGTTAGCAACTAACGCTGTATTTGGCGCGGCTAGGCGAGAGACATTTTCCCCTGAGGATGAAAGAGCTATGGCTCGAGTGCAAGATATGTTCAACACTGCTGTTTATGATGCCGGTCTAAGCGTAGAAGAATCAGGGGTTTTGATTGATCTTGATAGATATCAGGTACTTGAAGAAGTTGCTGCCGATGTTGTTGAAAAAATAAAAGCAGAAGGCCTTGGTGATAGGGTTGAAAGATTTGCAGACATGTATGCGAAATCTGCAAAAGTAGGATATGACGAAGAACTAAGAGATATCGCTATCAAAGCAGTTGAGAGAGGAGAGTTTGAATTTGCTAAGAAAATAATGCTGCGTGAGTATAAAGATAATGGCGTTGAAAGTTATAGGTATAGAGGCGCAATATTGGAAGCTGCAATCAACGCTGGAGAAATGGATTTTGCAAGAGAAATGATGGATGCAGAAATAGGTCCAGATGCCGGCAATACATATGCACATAAAGCGATTGACGGAAAAGAGAGGTTGAAAGTTCTTTTAGTGGCTGCACGCGCTGGTGAAAGGGAGTTTGTAGAAAACTACATTGAAAGTATTAAGACAGATATCAAACGTAGTGGAGAAAGAAAGGCTGCACTAATATTAGCAGCTGTTAGATCTGGAGATATTGAGTTTGCACGTGAGATGTTTAATAAAGTAGATACCGATAAAGATGCTAGGGAAGAGGCTTTAAGGATGGGTACTGGTTATATGATGCGTGACGAACCAATAAGAATATTATCTGGGTCTGAGGATTTGATTATAGAGCTTCTTAATAAGGGTGAAACAGAGTTTGCAAGAGAAGTACACACTGCAACTTATGAAGAGAAAGATTGGGGGATGAGGTTTAACCGTATGAGAGGAGTAGTTGCAGCTGTAAAAGCTGGAGATGTAGATCTTGCAAGAGATATACTTAACTCTAGAGTTGAAAAGGTTGAACATTTTCACAAAGAAGGTGTGGGGTACTGGTCTGATACAAAATTTATAGAGGAGGAGTTTGAAGCTAGGAATTTAGTACAAATTATGCAAGTCGCAGTGGAGCAAGGCGCATTTGACTTTGCTAGAGAAATTCTTGATTCGGAAAAATGGGAGTTTGCAAAAGAAGATATAGTGCAAGTTGCTAAAGCAGCTGTTGCGGCTGGCAAGTTTGACTTTGCTAGAGATTTGTTTACTTCAGAAGAAAAAGGTTTAACCGGGGCTGATCTAGCTCAAGTGCTTCAAAGTGCTATTAGAGAAGGACAAAATGAGGTTGCTAAGAATCTAATTGAATTTTTTGTAACCAGCGATAGTAAGTCATTTAGCAAGATGGGATTAGATGCAATTGAATCTATGAAAACAGAAGAATTGCCTCAAGAGTTAATTAGTGACTTGTTGGCTAGCACAAAAGACCGTGATTTGAAGGAGGTTTTAACTAGAAAGCAAGATTGGTACAATTGGCTGGGATCATATGTGTCTTCTCCCGAGGTTGCTAGAGAGTCCACTAAGGAAGCAAAGAAAGCTCCTGTAGTTTCTAAAGGAGTCCTTGAGGAAGCAAAGAAAGCAACTAAAGGCGCTAGATTAGCTGGCGTTGCTCGTGATGCTTCATCCTCAGTTAAAAGAGGAGCTGCTGGTGCTGCTAAAAGAGGCGGTAAAGGGCGCGGCTAGCTTGTAAACTGTTTTCATATTAATAACAGAGAGAGTTTAAGGGCTCTCTCTGTTATTCTTTTGGTGAAAAAGAGTTGAAATTGTTTTTGGATTGATATATAAACTCAGAACAAATTGGATTTTGATGTAGCGGGTTCGACCCGCTTTTTTAATAGCTGAAAGAAAAAATGATTAACGAGCGTATCGAAAATATTATTAAAGGACCATTAGCTGACGATGGTTATGAAATAGTGCGCATCAGATATGATGGTGGATTAGCTCGTAAGAATTTACAAATAATGGTTGAAAGGCAAGGTGGAAAGCCAGTTACAATTGATGATTGTAAGAAAATCAGCAATATGCTTTCAACTTTATTTTATGTTGAAGAACCCGTGGAAGGGGAATATAACCTTGAGGTAAGCTCTACAGGAATTGATAGGCCGCTTGTGAAGCCTGAGGATTTTGAAAAATTTAAAGGCGAAAAAGTTAAAGTTAAAACTAAACATAAAGTTGGAGATACAACAAAATTCAGAGGTAAATTGATAGATCTTAAAGATGACAATATTTACCTTGAATCAGAAGATGGTGGCGAGCAATTAGAAATAGAATTTATAAATTTGCTTTCTGCAAATCTTGATAAGGAAAGATTTTTATTTAATAAACAAACTAAACCAAAAAAGAGAAAAAGATGATTAAACCAGGTGAATTTAGTAGTGAAATTATTCAGATTGCTGACGCTGTAGCAAGAGAAAAAAATATCGCTAGGCAGCTAGTTATTGAAGCGTTAGAAAGTGCAATCGCAGTAGCTAGTAGAAAGAAATACGGTATTGAAAACGAAATTAAAGTCACAATCAATCCAACATCAGGCGCAACATCTATTTTCAGAATCAGAGAAGTGGCTGAAGATATTGAGGATAATCACACGCAAATTTCTCTTGAAGAAGCTAAGCTTAGAAATCCTGAAGCAAAAGTTGGTGATAAAGTCGAAGATCCTCTTCCTCCAATTGATATTGCACGTGTTGCCGCACAATCAGCTAAGCAAGTTATCATGCAAAAGGTGCGTGAAGCTGAGCGTGAAAAACAATATGAAGAATTCAAAGATAAAGCTGGTGAAATCATCAATGGAACCGTTAAACGAGTAGAGTTTGGTAGTGTGGTTGTTGATTTAGGCCGTGGCGAAGGAATGATGAGAAGAGATAGCACAATTCGTGGCGAAACATTCAAGCCTAATGATAGAATCAGAGCTTATATCGAAGAAGTTAAGAGAGATAATAAAGGCTACCAAGTTATGCTATCTAGAGTGTCTAATGAATTCTTGGCTAAATTATTTGCTCAGGAAGTTCCAGAGATTTATGATGGGGTGATTCAAATTAAAGCAATCGCACGTGACCCAGGACTGAAATCAAAAATTGCTGTGTATACTTCTGATAGTTCAATCGACCCAGTTGGATCTTGTGTAGGTGTTAGAGGCTCAAGAGTGCAAGGTGTGATTAACGAATTACGTGGTGAAAAAATTGATATTATCCAATGGACAGAAGATACTGCAAAATTTGTAATTAATTCTTTATCTCCTGCTGATGTTGGCAAGGTTGTTATTGATGAAGATAAAAACCGTATTGAAGTTGTTGTGCCTGCAGAACAACTAAGCATTGCGATTGGCAGAAAAGGCCAGAATGTAAGGCTTGCATCTCAATTAACTGGATGGAGCATCGACGTTCTTACTGACGAAGAAGAATCAAAGAGAAGAGCTGAAGAGTTCAATTCATCTACAAATCTGTTTGTTGAAAAATTAGGTGTGGAAGAAGTTCTTGCCCAATTACTATCAGTTGAAGGATTCTCTAATATTGACGATTTAGCCTATGTTAGCGTTGATGAGCTAGGTGGAATTGAGGGAATTGATGAAGAACTAGCTGAAGAATTAATTTCTAGAGCTCAAAAAATTTCTGAAAAAGAAAATGTTGAAGTTAATAAAGAAATTAAAGCTCTTGGTGTTGATAAAGAAATTATCGATACTCTAGGGTTGTTACCTAAGTATATGCTTATTCTTGCAAAAGAAGGTATCAAAAGTTTTGAGGATTTAGCTGAGATTTCTCCAGAAGAATTTAATAGCATTTTACCTGATAGTGGGTTATCAAAAGAGCAAGTAATTCAGTTGATTAACCATGCTAAAGAAGTAAGCAAAACTGAAGAAACAGAAGAAGAAGCTAGCGAATAATTAAAATAGAAGAACTATGTCAGATTCGAACGAACAAAATAAACTAACGTTAAAACCATCTGCTGGACGGGATTCTATCTCGGCTAGAAAGTCAGTTATGGTTGAGGTTAAGCGTAAACGTGTTCGTCCGATGCTTAAAATCAACACTCCTTTAGGATCTGCAGCGGCTGGTGCGACTTCTCATCATGGAGATGAGGCTTCTAAAAAAATAGAGCTGATTCAGAAAGCTAAAGAGCAAAAGGAAGCTGTTTTAAAAAGCAAAGAAGAAGAAAGAAAAAAAGCAGAGGAAGTAGCTGCTGCTGAAGCTGCTACATTAAAAACTGCTGAAAAACCTAAAAAAGAGTTTAAGCAAGCTGAACCGATAGTAAAAGTTGCTCCTAAAGAAGAAGAGGATGGTGGTAAGTTTTCTAAAAAGCTTGGTTTAAAAACTCCAATTAAGAAAAGCAAGTATGAGATGGGAGGCAGAAGAACCTCATCGAAAGTCTTGATTCAAAATATTGACGTTGAAGATGAGAAAGAGCGTGGTAGAAGCTTGGCTTCAATTAAGCGTGCTCGTGAAAAAGCAGCAAGAAAAGCCGCTGAAGATCAAGATCCTAGTGAAAAAATTGTTCGTGAAGTAACTTTGCCAGAATTTATTACTGTTGGTGAGTTAGCATCAAGAATGGCTGAAAGAGCCGCTGATGTAATTAAAGAGTTTATGAAACTTGGAATGATTGTAAATGCTCAGCAAACTGTAGATGCTGACACAGCCGAACTGGTGATATCAGAGATGGGTCATAAACTTAAGCGTATTACAGAAGCTGATGTCGAGAATGTTTTAGATATAACAAAAGATGACAATAAAGATCTTAAATCTAGACCTCCAGTTGTTACTGTGATGGGTCATGTTGACCACGGTAAAACTACGCTGCTTGACTCGCTAAGATCAGCAGATGTTGCTGGCGGAGAAGCGGGTGGAATTACCCAGCATATTGGCGCATATCAAGTAAAAGTGCCAAGTGGAGATTTAGTTACTTTCCTTGACACTCCAGGTCATGAAGCATTCACTCAGATGAGATCTCGTGGTGCCAAAGTTACAGATATTGTTGTACTTGTTGTTGCTGCTGATGATGGAATTAAACCACAAACAGTCGAAGCATTAAACCACGCAAAAGCAGCTGGAGTTCCAATTATTGTTGCTATTAATAAAATGGATAAGCCTGAGGCTGATGCGAATAAAGTAGAGACAGCGTTACTTTCACATGAATTGGTTACTGAGTCAATGGGTGGTGAAATAATGGCTGTTCCTGTTTCGGCAAAATCTAAAATGAATCTAGATAAGCTTGTTGATGCAATTCTTTTGCAAGCAGAGATGCTAGATCTGAAAGCAAATCCAAGTAGGTCAGCAAAAGGTTCAGTAGTTGAATCAAAAATTGTTAAAGGGCGCGGAGTTGTTACCACTGTTCTTATTCAGAATGGTACTTTAAAGCAAGGTGACATTGTTATTGCTGGTCATACTTTCGGTAAAGCTAGAAATATGACAAATGATCGCAATCAAATGATTAAAGAGGCTGGACCTTCTTTGCCAGTTGAGATTATAGGTCTTGAAGAGTCGCCAATGGCAGGTGATCAATTTGATGTTGTTGATTCTGAAAAGCAAGCACGTGAAATTTGTGAATATAGAGAACGTAAATTAAAAACTGAGAAAAATGCTCAAGTTAAAAAATCTTCTCTGGAGGATTTATTTGCAAAATCTACCGGCAATGAAACTAAGAGAGATTTACCTTTGATCATCAAGGGTGATGTTCAAGGTTCAATCGAGGCAATTTCAGGTAGTCTAGAAAAATTTAACAATGAAGAGTTAGAAGTTAAAGTTCTTCATAAAGGTGTAGGCGGAATCAATGAGTCTGATGTGACTTTGGCTCAGGCCTCAAGTGCAATTATTATTGGATTTAATGTGAGGGCTAATACTCAAGCTAAAATTCTTGCTGAAAAAGAAAATGTCGACATTAGATATTACTCGATCATCTATAACTTAATTGATGATATGAAGCTTGTTATGTCTGGTATGCTTAAACCTATTATTCGTGAGAATTACCTTGGTACAGTTGAAATCAGGCAGGTATTTAATATCACAAAAGTTGGCAAGATCGCTGGATCCTATGTTACTGATGGTATGGTTAAAAAAGGTGCAAAAGTTCGCCTACTTCGAGATGATGTTGTTATTCATGAAGGAGCTTTGAAGACTTTGCGCAGATTCAAAGATGATGTGAAGGAAGTTCAAAAAGGCTATGAGTGTGGTGTTGCTTTTGAGAATTATGACGATATTAAGGAAGGCGATAAAGTTGAAGTGTACGAACTCGTTGAAGAAAAACAAAAACTCTAATGTCAAAATCTAAGGCGCCTTCGAACAGACAGCTAAAAGTCGGTGAAACAATCAAAAGAGAATTGTCGCTTATTCTTACAAAAGAGCTGCATGACCCTGTTTTTGAGAGTTTACACCTAACTGTTACTGAAGTTAGAATGAGTCCGGATTTAAAGTATGCTGAGGCTTTTGTTGTGCCAATGATTGGTCGTCCAGCTGATGTTGATAAGCTCATAAGATTTTTGAATGATATTTCGTACAAAATGCGAAATATTATAAATAAAAAAGTTAAGCTTAGATTCTCTCCTGAAATCAAGTTTAGATATGACGATAGCTTTGATACAGCTCATAAAATGAACAATTTATTGAATGAATAAGCGTAATTGTTGGCTAGCAATAGATAAGCCAGTTGGCTACACTTGTGGCAAAGTTCTCGCGAAAATAAAAAAAATCCTTAATACAAAAAAAATAGGCCATACAGGTACGCTGGATCCTTTTGCTTCTGGTGTTTTATGTGTTGCAGTAGGTGAGGCAACAAAAACCATTCCTTTTATTAGCGACTCATTTACTAAAACATATGAATGCGTAATTAAGTTTGGACAAAAAACAGATACTCTAGATTCAGACGGCAAGATAATTGATAGTAATGATAAGAGACCTAATAGGAAAGATTTAGAAAATATATTAGAAAAGTTTCGTGGCGAGGTAGAACAAATTCCTCCGAAATATTCAGCTTTGAAAGTGAATGGTAAAAGAGCTTACGATTTAGCAAGAAAAGGTGAAGAGTTTGAGTTGAAGTCTCGAAAGATAAAAATACATAAGCTTGAGCTTTTAGAATTTGACAGAGAAACAGCAAAATTAGTGGTTGAATGCAGTAAAGGAACATATATAAGGAGTTTGGGCGAAGATATTGCTGCTGAACTTGGCTGTTTGAGTCATTTAATCTATTTGCGGAGAACCAAAGATTTATGTTTTAGTGAAGATAATATAATAAAACTGGATTTTTTAGATAAAATGGTGCATAATGCACCCGGAAATTTAGGCGAGGAGCAATCAGAGCCTAAGGTTTTTTATCCCGTGGATTACGTGCTGGACGACATCTTGGCCGTGCCATTGGATAAGCAGCAACTGGCTGATATCAAACAAGGCAGAGTGATAGAAATCACAAAGAATTGCAGTTCTCGAGTGAGAGCTAGGTATCAGAGTAAGTTAGTTGCTGTAGGTTGGTTGAATGAAAATAAATTACAACCAAATCGTGTTTTTAATTATTAAATAAGGAGTTATTGATGTCGATTACACAAGAAGAAAAAAGCAAAATCATTAAAGATTATGGCTTAACAGAATCTGACACAGGTTCACCAGAAGTTCAGTGTGCAATCTTAACGCACAGAATTCTTAGTTTAACTGAACATATGAAAGAACACCACAAAGACTATCATACAAGAAGAGGTCTTGTGATTATGGTGTCAAGAAGAAGGCATCTTTTAGCATATTTAAAAAAAGTTGACGCTGAAAGATATAACAATTTGATTTCTAGATTGAAATTAAGAAAATAATATAGGTAATTAATGTTTGATATTAAAAAATTAGAGATGGATTGGTGCGGAGAGCACTTGTCTCTAGAAACAGGTAAGGTAGCAAAACAGACAGACGGTGCTGTAATTGCAACTTACGGAGAAACCAAAGTACTTTGTACAGTGGTTGGTTCTAAAGAAGTAAAAGAAGGAATTGATTTCTTCCCATTAACCGTCCATTACAGAGAAATGTACTTTGCTGCTGGTAAGATTCCAGGTGGATTCTTTAAGCGCGAAGGAAGACCTAGCGAAAAAGAAGTTCTAACATCAAGATTGATCGATAGACCAATCAGACCAATGTTCCCAGAAGGGTTCTTTAATGAAGTGCAGGTGATTTGTACTGTTCTTTCTTATGATGGAAAGAATGATCCAGATATGGTTGCAATGATTGGTGCTTCTGCAGCTCTAACAATTTCAGGAGTTCCTTTCCAAGGTCCAATTGCTGGAATAAGAGTTGGAATGAAAGAAGGAGAACTTGTATTTAATCCGTCTGTGACAGAAATTAAAGAACTAGATTTAGACCTTTTGGTTGCTGGTACGAATGACTCTGTTCTTATGGTTGAGTCTGAGGCTAGTGAACTTTCGGAAGAAAAAATGCTAGAAGCTGTTACTGAAGGTCATAAACAATTACAACCAGTAATTAAGCTTATCAATGATTTGAAAAAACAAGCTGGAAAAGAAGCTTGGGATTATACTCCTTTTGAGTTTGATGCAAAACTTGTTAAAGAAGTAGAAAAAGTCATTAAAAAAGATGTAGAAGCAGCTTATAAAGATACTAACAAGCAAGCTCGCACAGATAAATTAAGCGCTGCTAAAGTTAAAGTAGAAGAAGCTTTCGCAGATAACGAAGAAATTGATATTAGCATCATCAAGAAAATCTACAAAAAAATCCAACAGGATATCGTACGTGGAAACATCTTGAAAGATGGAGCTAGAATTGATGGGCGTGATACTAAAACTGTGCGTCCAATCGAAACAGAAGTTGGATATCTTCCAAGGTCACATGGTTCTGCTTTGTTCACACGTGGTGAAACTCAAGCTATCGTAGTAACTACTTTAGGTGGTACTACTGATGAGCAGATAGTTGATACTATGGCTGGTGACTATCGTGATAATTTCATGCTGCATTATAACTTCTTACCATATTCAGTAGGTGAGAATACAATGCTTAGACCTCCTGGAAGAAGAGAAGTCGGTCATGGTAAGTTAGCATGGAGAGCCATGAATCCAATGCTTCCTTCTAAAGAAGACTTCCCATACACAATTAGAACTGTATCTGAAATTACAGAGTCAAATGGTTCTTCTTCAATGGCTACAGTTTGTGGTGCATCATTATCTATGATGGATGCAGGTGTTCCTTTGAGATCTCCTGTTGCAGGTATTGCGATGGGTCTTGTAAAAGAAGGAAAAGATTTTGTTGTTCTTTCAGACATCATGGGTGACGAAGATCATCTTGGTGATATGGATTTCAAAGTTGCTGGTACAAATAATGGTATTACAGCTTTGCAAATGGATATCAAAATATCTGGTATTACACCTGATATTATGAAAGTAGCTCTAGATCAGGCGAAAGTTGGCAGGTTACATATTTTAGATAGAATGTCAGCGTCTATATCTACTTCTCGTGAAGAAGTTAGCCAGCATGCTCCTATGATTATAAAAATTCAATTGCCAAAAGACAAAGTAGGCGGAGTTATTGGACCTGGTGGTAAAATGATTAGAGCTATTTGTGAAGCAAGTGAAGCGAAAGTCGATATTAATGATGATAACATGGCAATTATTGCTGCACCAAATGGTGAATCTGCAGATATTGCTACAAAAATGATCAAAGATATTATCGATGATCCGGAAGTTGGCCAAGTTTACGATGGTAAAGTGGTTAAAATTATGGATTTCGGAGCTTTTGTTAGTTATTTCGGATCAAAAGAAGGTCTGGTTCACATTAGTGAAATCAAAGATGAAAAAATTTCTTCAGTAGAAGAGCATCTTTCCGAAGGTGACTCTGTTAAAGTGAAACTTGTTGGAATTGATGATCGTGGTAAAGCTAAATTAAGCATGCGCCTTGTAAATCAAGAAACAGGTGAAGTGTTAGAAGATACTCGTCCTAAGAGAGAAGATCGTGGTGATCGTCCACAACGCTCTGATCGTAATGATCGTGGCGGCAAGCGTTTTGATAATAAACGTGGTGGTGGCAACAGAAGATCAGATGATTCAAGGCATGGTGACAAAAAACATCATGATAAGAATCATAGAGATTCGGACAGAGAGCCTAAAAAAGAAAAGAAAGAAGAGAAATCTACTTTCAGAAAGTTATTTAAATTCTAGATTCCCAGATCATAGAAATTTATTTAGAGAGCCGGGGCCTAGTGCCCCGGTTTTTTTTATGCTTTCTTTTAAGTTCCTTGACATAAAAAATAAATTGCTTAACATGTGGAGCATATCATTTATATGAATTGTAAATAATTATGTTGAATCTAAAAGTTAGAAAATTATTGGTTTGGGGTTGTTGGCGTTAGTCAGACGCTTAACCATTTGCCATATTTTCAACTTAATTAGATTCTTAATGTTTCATATATCATTTCACAAACAAAATAATTCAGACTTTTTAGTTTTCCATGGTGTATGGCCGTTTGGCCAATAAATTACGCAAAAGTTTTTCTATAAGAAAAACTCTAAATTTTTATTATACACCGTACTCAAAAAATAAATGGAGAATAAAATGAAGAAGTTTGTTGTAACCGTTGTACTAATAAGTATAGCAATTTTTGTTTTTATTAATTTCAAGAAAGAAGACCACTTGCCAGTGATAGCGATAGCTAATTATGGCCCTCATATAACTCTGGAAGATACAGTTTCGGGGTTTAAGAGGGAGCTTGCTAAAAATGGCTTTATAGAAAATAAAAATATTAGGTTTGAAGTTTTAGATGTAAGTTTTGATCCTTCTCTGATCCCCCAAATGCTGGCTAGTTTGAAGGCTAAAGATCCTAAAATTATGTTAGTTTTAACAACCCCTGTAGCGCAGATGTCAAAAAAAATGCTAAAAGACATCCCGTTAGTGTATGCAGATGTTGCTGATCCTGTGCAAGCAGGCCTAATAAGCAACCATCAAACATCTGGGAAAAATATGACTGGCAGTTCTGATATGCAGGATTTGGAGATCTTGCTCAGCTTCGCAAAAACCCTTCTACCAAATGCTCGCAAAGTGGGTCTGCTTTACTCTACTGCAGAAAGCAATGATGATGTTTTACTTAGGAAGATGAGAGAGGCAGGCGATAAAACTGGTTTTAAAGTTGTGGCAGTTCCTGTAGATCAGTCTAGGGACATTCCAGTCAGAATGCAGCAATTCAAAGGTAAAGTAGATTTTATCTATGTTGGCTCTAGCGGGCCTATCCAACCAGCTTTACCAAGTATTTCTGCTGAAGCTAGAAAAATGAATATACCTGTTTTCAACATGGAGTCGAAAGCTGTTAAAGAAGGACTAGCTCTTGCGAGTTTTGGAGTTGATTATATAGCAGTTGGCAGAAATGCAGGAGAATTAGCTGTAAAAATACTTAATGGGGGAAAAGTATCTTCATTAAAACCGTCTTATCCTGATGCTGAAGATCACAAAGCTTTTGTAAATAAAAAACTAGCAAAAAAATTTAGCATAAAAATTCCAAAAAATTCAAACCTAGTGGGGTAGATGTGATTGAAATAAAAAACTTAACAAAAAAATTTGATGGTGTTTTTGTGCCAGCTCTAAACAATGTTAATTTGAAAATTCAAGAGGGAGAGTTTTGTATTGTTCTTGGTTCTAACGGATCGGGAAAATCAACTCTGTTTAAGTTAATCAGTCAAGAATATAAACCTAGTGCTGGTATAGTAAAAGTTCATGCTGATGTGGCACATGTAACTCAGAACACAGATATCGCTACAATCCCTGAAATGACATTGTTAGAGAATATTGCGCTAAGCATTATAAAAACACCCAAACTCAAATTTTATTCTTGTTACAGAGAGTTAATAAAAAAACAAATAGAGAGTTTGGGCATAGGTATTGAAGAATATATAGATCAGCCACTGAGAAGTCTTTCGGGAGGTCAGAAACAAATGATTGCTGTTTTAATGTCTTTAGTGTCTGATAGTCAAATTCTGCTGCTTGACGAACATACCTCGGCTCTTGATCCCAGAATGCAATTCTTGCTTATGAGGTATACGTCTGAACAAATTAGAAAGTCTAAATTAACATCTCTTATGATAACTCATAAGTTAGAAGATGCTGTTCAGTATGGAGATCGGCTGATAATGCTTAGTAAGGGTAGAATAGTTGTGGATCTATCTGGAAAGGAAAAACAGAAATTGCAAATACCCGAGCTTCTAGATTTATTTCACCACTTTGAAGACAAAAATTTATTAGTAGGAGGTTAAGATGAGTATTGAGTTTATTCTGATCGGAGTGCAACAAGGGTTGATACTGGCAATAATTTCTTTTGCTATAATGGTGCCTTTTAGATTCTTAAATTTACCTGATTTAACAGTTGATGGATCATACCCGTTTGGAGCCGTTATTTATGCAGGCTTAGCTTCCTCTGGTTTTAACCAGTTAATATCCTTAGGTTTAGGAGTGATTTGCGCTGGTCTTATGGGTATTGCTACATCGCAAGTAATAATTCGCATGAAAGTTAATAGTTTGCTAGCAGGTATTATTTTGAGCACTATGGCATATAGCGTGAATCTTAGAATTCTTGGCAAACCAAATATTATGATACCTGAGAGTGCACACGTAGGTTTGTTAGGGATCTTGCTGATCTTAAGTCTGTGTGTAATAATGTTTTCTTGCTTCTTATACACTGAATATGGATTACTCTTTAGAGCTACCGGTTTAAATAGAGTGTTTGCTGTAAAGCGTAAAATCAAAGTTAACAGAAACATTACCTACGGTTTTTTCTTTGCTGCAGCTTTAAGTGGTTTAGCAGGCTGTTTGATGGTTCAAATTCAGCAATATGCTGATGTTGGAATGGGAGTGGGGATAGTAATTCATGGGCTAGCTAGTTTAATGATAGGGGAAGCAATATTAAGCAATAGAACCATTACTAGACAGCTTTTTTCTCCTGTGATTGGTGCGTTGATCTATCAGCAAATTCAAGGGATTGTTTTATTGTGTGGCCTTGCTCCTTCGGACTTAAAATTTTTTACAGGTTTAGTTGTTTTAACTGTAATTGCGATGCAAAAAAAACAATTAAAACAAACTTGATTGTTAGAAAGCCGGGGTCATGTGCCCCGGTTTTTTTTATTTTGCTCCAAAATTAGCATAAAAATCTTAACAGAACTCCTAATCCTTGTCTGACCGGGGTTGTTCAGTGTTACCTCTTGTTGCTAAAACGCAACTATTAACATAATAAGTCAGTAAATAATCGCAGTAATATTAAATTATTTTGTTGCCAGAAGTAGCACACAAGCGCCTGTTAACCAATTGTTAACTATTTGCCCTATATAATTAAAGAAAATTAATTTTTTGTATGGGAAGAAAAGGTAAGGAGCGTAGATCAAGAGCTGAGATCTCTATTGAAGAGGAAAAAGATTCTTTTAGTGAAGAGGGGTTAGGCAGTGCCGTAGGTGAAAAGCCTAAATCAACAAGAAAAACACGAAGAAGAGCTCGAGGAAGAACAGAGTCTAAAGTTTCTATAGCTGAGTCAAAAGAGGAGGGTTTAGAAAAAGGATCTGCAGGTAGACGCCCGCCATCTAGGATGAAAGATATCAGACTATCAAAAGCAATTCAAAGTCAAGATATCAAGGAGATTCTCACCAGGTTATCTAATAATTTTTCTGTTGAAGCAAAAGTTTTTGATTTAGTTGAAATATACAGAGAGAGATTTGAAAAAGAGGTTGACCTTACAGCAAGATTCTCTATCTATTTGGATGCAATAAAGGATTCTGATGCTCTGGTAGTTTTAATTCCTCTTGGGAGTGTGGTTTTTGGAAGTGAAAAGTTAGAAGCTGGTTTAGTTGTAAAAAAAACAGATGCAGATGGGACAGTAAAATATTCAATAACGTATGTTAATAGTACAGGACTTAGTCTTCCTAGTGAAATTGAAGCTGCTATAATAGAAAAGTTAGGT
>JAVKEN010000015.1:0-46388 GCA_040221415.1 Rickettsiales bacterium | reverse complement strand
GAAATTCTATGAAATTGAAGAAAATTGCTACCAAGAAGTGATATCTCAAGGTGCCCTTGTTTCAGGAGATGCTTATGATAACTCTGATAGTTTTTTTGTTTAAGAAGGATTGATGAATTATTTAAAAGCCAGGCCTTCGCGCCTGGTTTTTTTTATATCTGAAACTGCTCTTGGAATATTTGGTTTTATGGTTTAAAACTAATTATCTAGATTGATAGATGATTTGATGCCTTTAATTTCTGATAATGATGCAAAATTATTCTTGCAGATGCGAGAAGAAGACGAGTCCTTGCGAGAGTTAGATGCTCAGAAAATTTACTGTAGTTATAAAGCGGTATTTCACCATAAAAATTACAATCTTTATGCGAATATATCTGACAGTCATAACGCTACTATAACTGATATATGGAACAAAATTATTAGTACTGCATTATCATTTAAACCTCCTGTATTTTTTAATTATGAAGAAGTAGGAGAGTTTCTTTGGTGTATGCGTATTAGTCACCCTGATGCTCAGCAAGAGGATATTCTAGATTTATGTTCTGAATACAGTCACGAAATGTTCTCAGTTGCTGGTCAAATCCATTGTTAGCTTGTAATCACTTGATTGTTTTTGTTTTACAGGTTATATACAGCTACAATTAAAATAAAAAGGTTGAGCATGTTTAGTATTTTTAAGTCTTTTTTTTCATCCCCCAGCGAAGATAAATCTTCTGTTCAGGATCTTCAATCGAAGCACGAATTGCTGTGTAGGCAGGTGTATGATCAAGGGTTGTCAGTTGGAGTTATGCCTCCTTTACTTTCTCTACAAAAAGATCCTGGATGTATGAAAGCTAAATCATTCTTGGATTGCTTTTCAGAAAGAACTTCTATTAATGATGAGAATGCAAACAACGTTGTTGGTGAATGTTGTGTAGAAGTTTTTGGCCCTGAGTGTTCTACTTCTAATACCTAATAATAGGTTTAGATCCCATGCCATCATTCACTACTTCTCCATTATATTTAGGCCCGAAATTTGCTGATTCTCTTACAAACATTCGAGATGAAATAAATAGCGAACGGCTAAAGCAAAGTATTGATCAAATATTTGTTCCAGTTGAGCTGAATGGAGGAACTATTTGCCTTGTTTTAAATAATGCTGTGGATGAGAATACAGGCAAGTTCCCCAATAATTTATATATTGAAGCAGTGCTAGATGAGAACGGTGAAGAGATATACAACCAAGCGGATTATAAAGAAGGGTTTATTGCATATCCTGGAATTTTGCCAGAAGTAAATTTTTTCTGCTTAAATTATTCAGCGGTCACCAATCAGTTAGAGAAAGATTATACTTTGACCACTAGGCCAATGGTTATTCAGTTGGCAATGCTTGTTGAAGCAATAAGATTTCATGATGTTGGTGCAGCAATAGCAGAGGCGCTAGAAAATGATGGTGTGGTAGCTTTTGAAAATTTTCATGAGCAAATTACTAGTTGGTGCAAGTCAAGCCAGGCTTATTGCAATTATGTTGAGGAGGTTCTGAAGGAAAGCATTACAGAGGCTGAGCAGCAGGAATTCATTAATCTGCAAAATGGTATTGAAGAAAGTCTAATCCAACAAAGGGAAGTCCACGCACCTGAAGCGCAAGAGCCCCAAGGGTTTTTTGATGTAGCTGCCCTGGATTCATATTCTTTATTTATGCTGGCAGGGTTTTTATATGAATATTCCGGACCGTCCCTTTGATTGACAATTGTTAACAAACTATTTACATTGCCCTGCATAATTTATGAGGCAATAGATGACACAGACCAGTACATCATGCACTACAATATATAGCAAAATTATAACTAAATATTATGGTTGCGTGGCTAATATATATCGTGCTTTTTTTAACTCAGAAGTTTTTGAACCTGCTTCCAAATCTTATTGCTTGCATCACAAGCTAGGTGATTGCAAAACCAATACAGAGATTTTTATGTGCCATTATGCAACGAGTGGCGGTGCCAAATATATGAAAGATTCACTTGAGCTACAGGAGTTAGACAATAAAACTTTTGGAATTTTTTTACGGTCTATATTTCCAGATCAAACTCAGTGTACAAAAATTATTTCACCTTTTTCAGACAAGCTACAAGGTCCTGAGAAGCGCTGTATAGAGCTAATTGAGATGGGAACAAAATATTCACTACAAGCCAGAGCCCTTAACGAGCTCTGTGAGGATATCAATATTGAGGACAAGGTCTTCGGTGTTTTATTTGATACGAATCTCGAGAGTCTTTAAAAATAATTACTAACTCTTTTCACATATCCTTAATTCAGTCATACTTTTATTGTGTCAATTTAAGGTAAAAGATGAATAAGGTTAATCAGTGTTATAAGGACGCAGTGGTTCTTGGCGTTATTTCATTTATATGTTTTTTTAGTGGGTACTTTCTAAATGTTGTTTTAGCAAAACTTGTATCAAAAGATTTGTACGGAGATTTCTCAGTTGGTCTACAAACATTTCTTCTTGTGAGTTCAATTATGCTTCTTGGAACTGACACTGCGTCAAAAAGGTTCTTATCAAGCTACCTTTCAAAGAATGAGTCGCATACCGCAGCTGACTATATAAAATGGAATTTTAATTTAGTTCTTAAATCCAGTGTAATTATTTTAGTTGTTATAGCAATTATAGCTCTGGGTATGAGCTTCTTGCATTTAACAAAAATAAAGCATTTTTCTACATATCATATAGCAGTATATGTGTTATTTTTTGCGCCTATTGGCGCCATACCTCCTCTGATTAATAGCTATTTAATAGCTAATAGGAATGTTTTCTTATCAAACTTAATGAATGGTTCGGTAGCATATTTATTGATTCTGCTAATAGTTTATATGGCTGTTGGAATTTTCAATAATCAAATAACTGATAATTTATTCATTTTCTCAATTGCTGCAGCTTTTATCATTCTAACAATATTTGAAATATTTATTTTTAGTAAAAAACTCCCAGTGGTTTTTAAAAAAATATTTAGCAAAGAAAAGTTAAATATTACAAGTGATAAATGGCAAGAAACTTCGAATCGATTAGTGGTTAACCAGATAGCTTTTAAAATTATTGGTTGTCTTAATATTTATATTTTAGAAATATTTGGTAATAAAGAGGAAGAAGTAGGAGAGCTCGCCGCAGTGTTAGCTATTGGCGCTATAATAACAACAGCATTTAACAGTATAAATACAATGCTTGCTCCATTGATAGGAGCTAACTACAAAACTGATAGAGCTAAGATGCAATCTTCTCTGACAACAACAACATATGCTAATTTCTTAACTTCACTATGTTTGTTTATAGTGGTTATGTGTTTTGGCAAATCTATTCTCGGCACTTTTGGTAAAGATTTCTACTCTGAAAAATCCTATATAATATTAGGCATAGTCAGCGGAGCTTACACAATGTTTTCTGTAGGGAGAAGCTCGCTGTCTATGATCGCATATACTGGTCACGAAGGATCTCTCATCAAAGTTACTATATGGGAGCTCGGAATATTGCTGGTACTAGGAACAATACTTACCAAGATGTATGGCATATATGGTATTGCAATTGCTATGTTTGTGTCTTTATTAGTGAAACTAGTCGTAGCAATACATCTAGTAAGGTCTAAAACAGGGTATAAACCGCTTGGCTTCTTTTAAAGCTAGCTAACTTTTTTCTTTTTACCACCAGTTAGCTTACCCAACCAACCTTTTTTAAAGAAAGATTTCTTAGCTGGCTTTCCTTCAGACTTAGCTGCAGCTGCAAATTTATTTTTGCCACCAAACTTAATTGGCTTTTTGCTATCAGCTGAAAACTCAGATTTCTCAGAGAACTTCCTTTTACCACCAAAGCTAGATGATTTTCTGTTATCGGATGAGAATTCAGGCTTTTCACCAAATTTTCTTTTACCACCAAATTTAGATGGTTTTCTACCGTCTCTAGAAAATTCAGACCTTTCGCCAAATCTTTCTTTTTCGCCAAATCTCTTTTTACGATCAAATCCACCTTCTCTTTTTTCAAAAGATGGTTTTCCATCTCTGCTGAAAGAATCGGATTTTTCACCGAAATTTCTTTTTCCAGAATTTGGTTTACCAAATTTACCTTCAGATTTTCCCGCTCTGAATCCACCTTTACCTTTGTTACGGTTTCTACGATTAGAATTTGCCGCTTTCATTTCAGGTAATTTAGCATCTGGGTTGATCAATCTATGAATCATCATGTATTTTGATTTATCAGCAGGGCTTATATAGCTCAAAGCTGAACCTTCTGCGTCATTTCTTGCGGTACGGCCAATTCTATGTACATAATCTTCAGCACATTGAGGTAGGTCGTAATTAATCACATGTTCAATATGAGGGATATCAAGTCCACGCGCAGCTACATCAGTAGCAACAAGAACTCTAAATTTGCTTCTTCTAAAAGCAGCAAGAACTTGTTCTCTTTTGCTGTGTCTCAAGTCGCCATGAATAGCATCAGCACGATGATTGTCACGTGATAATTTATCAGCAATTTTTTTAGCCCAAATCTTTGTTGCAGCAAAAATAATTACCGAACCTGTACGGGTCTCTAATTGGTTTATTAAGTGATCGTACTTTTCATCAGTATTTAGATGAACAAAATCTTGTTTAATTTTTTCAACTGGTTTTGAGTCTCCACCAACTGCAATTCTTTCAGGGTTAATCAAATATTTATCAGCAACTTTTAAAATATTTTTAGGTAAAGTAGCCGAGAATAATAATGTCTGACGAACTTCTGGCATATGTTTTACAATTTCATCAATTTGAATTGAGAATCCCATATCCAACATACGGTCAGTTTCATCTAGAACTAAGAAATCAGTTTTTTTAAGAATCAGACTTTTACGTTTTAAGTGGTCATTAATTCTGCCCGGAGTTCCAACAACAATTCTTGGAAAAGATCTAAGTCTTTTCAATTGTTTAGGCATTGGTGCACCACCAATTAATAAAATAGTTTCCCTGTATAGTTCAGGTGGCAGCAAGCTTTGAACAGTCTGCATTACTTGATTTGCAAGTTCACGAGTAGGTGCTAAAACGATTGCATTGCTCTCTTTGTTCGCCATTAATTTTGCAATTAAAGGAATAGCAAAAGCAGCTGTTTTACCTGTGCCTGTTTGCGCTGATCCAAGGATATCTTTTCCTTCTAACGCAAGTGGAATTGCTTTTTCCTGGATAGGAGTCATCTCTTCAAAATTTAATTTTTCTAGAGAAGCATTAATTTCTTTTGGTAGTTTAAGTTCTGTAAATTTCATAATAAAAATATAATTAATCATTGCCCAAAGAATCATTCTTCGGGTTAAGTTTTTTAATTAAACATCGGATTTATTTCAGATGTTTGACTAAGAGTTTCCACCTCATCCAATAGTTTTTTAAAACTTTGGGATACTCTTATTCAAACTTAAATGATCAACTAGATCTATTATGCTTCCTCATATGTACTGCTACAGTACCTTTTAAGAGTATATGATGAATACTATGCGGCGCACTATAGCATAAATTAGCGTCATTAGCAAATTATGTTTCTTAATAGTTGAGTCTGATTCTTAACCTGATAATATGTCTGCTTGATTAACGAAGGATGAAATGTCAGGAGTCAGGCATAGAGTAACAGAAGTAGCGGCCGGGGGAGGAGGAAGATCTGATCATGTCTTAGGAGATAGGGCGGCAGATGTTCCTGTGCAAGATTGTTGCCAGTGGTTTATGTCGACAGTAACGGCTGTATTTGCATTTCCTAATGCCAGCGAAGAAGTTATTTCAAAGCCATCTTGTGTAGCGGGAGCAACGGCGCCAAAAGCATATCATGGTGAACCAGATGGCTTAGGTAACTTTTTTTAATTACCTTTTACGCCCTGACTCTTTTTCGGATTTTTTCTGCGCAGTTCTCAGTGGGTTTTCGATTCTGGTTTCCTCTGGCTTTTTCATTCCAAATCCGCGCAACATATCACCAAACCCCTTTGCAGCAGACTTAATTAGGCTGTTTTCTGTATGTTTCTCTTTTTGAGGCTCGGAATCATGCATATGTGCCAAAGGGTTTGCTACAGATTCTCCAATTTCATGCTTCTTTTTAGGTTTTCTCCAGCATTCTTCGTGATTTATAAGAGCTGATATATTTTCAGCAGCTCTAGTTTCTGCATCAAGGTCGGTACTTGCTAGCCATGATGGTGGAACATCTTTCAAATTAATTACTTCTTTTGAGTCAACAGAATCTATTTTCTGAAGAAACTCTTTTTCGTTTCCCTTATTAACTACTTCTTGCAGCTCATCAATTTTTGACATAATTTTTATCTCGTTTAATCTTGCCTATCGCAATTGTAACTTAAACATCTTAATAAATAGTTAATGATGATTTGAATCAAGCTTCTACAACATCAGGTAGGCAGCCAGCAACATCAGTTTTTCCATTACCATCAACAGAAGCTAAACAATGATATTGATCATCTTGTTCGCACCTTACTGCATTTTCTGGATCTAATCCTAAATTAAGACAATCAATCTGCAAATCCGTTGTGAACTTCATTGCAGTTTCAGGGTTGGCACCTGCCTCAAGAGCTTGAGTTTGTAGGTCATATTGTGCTGAAAGTGCAGTTTTAATATTGGCTCCTTTTCTCAAAAAAGCAATCTGAATATTGGTTTTAAAATCTAAAGATTTAGGATCGCAATTTGTGAGTTCCAGAGCTTCTTGTTGAATTGAAGTTGTTGCTTGTGAAATTAGACTCTCTGTACAAGCGTTTGCTAATATATTTTCCATAGATACCCTCATTATTTACGGTTAGGAATATCTATATTTTAAAACCCTGTCAATTAAAACTATCCTTATGTCACCCCTAACATCCTTACGTAACCTGAGCCACAGGGGTGTTACTTCTTGCTCACCCATTACGTCACTCCGGGCTTGACCCGGAGTTCATCTCTCCGTAGGAAGAACTTTGTGGATCCCACATCAAGTGCAGGATTACATAGGAGAGGATTCGGGGTAGTGAAAAAAAAAGGCCAGCAATTGCCGGCCTTTAGATATGTATTTAAACCTTTTTTATGCGCTTTCTTCAGGTGCATTGACACCCAAAAGATTAACATCTTCACAGCTATTTAAAATATCAACTGTAAGTTGCGGCCCTTCCTCGAACTGAGTGTCTCTTAATTCTTTTAGTTGATCTCTGGTTAAATCTGTGTATGCAAGTCTACCTCTTGAGCCATCTTCATTTGTGTAATATTTCATGCCAAATTGTTCATCAAGCGCTTGATTACATTTATTCCTTATAGGACTATATTCTTTAAAAGAGTCATTTAAAAATATTTCAAACAAGAAGAAATTCGATTCTGAATCAGCTTCAGATAAGTAGTCTATCTCTTGGAACCTTGTATTTTTTGTTACCTCTGCGCAGAAATCTGCATGCTCCTTACTACCGGAAAATTTTTTATATAGTTTCTTCGTACAGTCTGTATATTCCTCATAAACTTCTTCAAAATTTTCATCTGTTATTTTGTTTGTTTCTACCATCATTTATTCACCATAATTAAATTATAAATTCAAATTACTCCTCTGAATGACATTGTCAACGCAATAAAAAAAGGCCAGCGATCGCCGGCCTTAATTTATCAAATTTTACTTTATGATTTACAGGTCAGAATCTGCATTCGCAGGATTTTCAACCCCTAACAAGTTAAATCCAGGACATTTATTCATTAACTCCACTAAAGATTCTCCATCAATTCTATCTTCTTCAATGTTCCACCAATTATGATTAAACTCTTTATATTTCTTATACTGTTCTTCATTTAATAAAGATTTATGCTCATTAATTGTTGTTTCTGATACGCTGAACCCAATTTGAGCGTTGGTTTCAACTTTAAATTCATGTTCTATGCCTAATTTTTCATACAATGCAATTTTACAAGAAGTGTCATCTTGAAACAACTGATTAACCTGAGAAGATAATTCTTGTGGTGCAGAGTCCCAATCAATATCTGCTAAATACTGTGCTGAAGAGGATCCTTTAAGCTGTAAAGAAAGACTGCAAAAAGTATCTAAATCGCTTTTTTCTTTTAATTGATATGAATGCTCTCTATAGCATTTTTTAAATGTTTTAATTGCTTGATCAAGATCTTGATCAGATATGTGTTTTTGATTTTCCATAGTATACCCTCTAATTAATTATTAAACCCTGATGATATATAGAATAATTTCAGAAGCAATTTTTTTTCACCAAGGGGGTATTAACCTATTACATTGTGCATGCTATATTATGTCTGTAAGTCATTAATGAGGAGGATACATGAAAAGACTTAAATCTAACATAATCTGTCAGCCTAGTGCTTTTTTAGAACATATAAGGAAGTATTGGATTTTGGTGAGGAAGAAGATATCTACCAAGATTCCATATTTACATATTCCTGCGCATGCTTAGCATAATTTTCAGCTGAGACGCGGATATGTTTTTGTTCGGCATCAGTTAGTTTGCGGAAGAGTTTAGCAGGGTAGCCGGCCCAAATTTCACCAGCTCTAACAACCTTATTTTCGGTGATTAAAGCGCCGGTCGCAACCCAGCCACCGCTTTCGACAACAGCGTTATCCATAATAATAGCGCTCATGCCGACGAAACAATTATCTTCTAAAGTACAAGCATGAATCATTGCCTTATGACCAATAGTAACATAGTCCCCAATAATAGTGTCGCCATCGCCGCCTCGGCTCACGTGGATAACGGTACCGTCCTGCACATTTGTGTAGTCGCCGATTCTGACTTTGGCAACATCGCCGCGGACTACGCTGTTGAACCATATGCCGCTATGTTTACCGATTGTGACATCGCCAACAATAGAGGCAGTAGGGGCAATAAACGCACTTTTATCTATCTTTGGTTTAGATTTAAAATAAGGAAAGATATTAGTCATCGTTTGCCGGATTATCTGTTAGTTGTTTTTGGTTTTCTTTAGCCTCTTCGACTTCAATCAAATCATTTTTACCGGATGAAACAATGGTGAATCTATCCAATGTATCTGGTAATTGTTTGTTTTTCTGGGTGTGGACTCCTAGTTTTTGTAAGTTGCGAGCTTTTGGTAAGATATTTGTGTTAAAAGAACCCGCAAATTTATCGAAATTATTCGTGGCACTATAGAGGCTATTTCCCAGTTTCCGAGCGTGATCGTAAATTGTAGAAAATGAATTTAAAAGTTTTCGGATTTCGTCAACAATATGTTGATGATTTTCGGCTTGTCTTGTGGCCGATATTTGAAATTTGGCATAAGTCAGAATGTTAATTAACCCAGTCGGACCGACTGGAAAGATATCTTTTTCCCATGCTTTATGCATAAAATCTTTGTCGACCACATTTAATTTCTCAATTGCGGTCTCGCTCGGTAAAAACATAATATTAGATACATGATTGACCTTATGATTCCCTAGATAGCTTCTTAAAGATTCCTGGTAATCTTTACTTTCTAGAGTTTTTAAATGATTTCGCATTGTTGCTTTTAGTTTAGCATTCAATGTTTTTTCAGACTCGTCATCTTGATTTGCAGCAATTTCAGTGAAGAATTTTGAAGCTTTACTGTCAATTATCATAATATTGTCTGCAGGTAAGAAGACGACTGCGTCTGGGCGTTGGCGCGTGCCTTCATTATGAAGATTTAGCGAATATTGCATTATGAAATCTCGTTTTTTATCGAGTCCTGATGCGTTTAAGATATTTTCTAAAGTTATTTCAGAAAGGCTGCCAGCGCCTGCAGGCGTTAGTAGTGCACGTTTTACGTGATCCACCGTTTCTTTAGAAGTTTTCACTTCGCTATTCAATACAGCTACTGAGCTAATAATTTTTTCAAATTGTCCCTGCAATTCTTGTTGGGATTTTTTGAGTTTTTGCTCTGATTCGGTAGTTTCTTTTTTATGTTTTTCGATTAGTTCGTTCGATAATTTGCTACCAGCTTCAAATATTGCAGCTTTGGCATGACTAATTGATTCAGACCTAGACTTGTCCCAATCATCCATACGTTTTTGCATCTCCTTCATCGCTTGCATCTTAAGCTCGAGTTGCTTTTGTACTTCATATAATTCTTGTCTGGCCTTATTGAAATTTTCTTCGTGGTCAGTATTTTCCTTGTCTAGTTTTTTCAACACATCTTCTAAAGATTCTACTTTAGATTCATATTTCCCATTTTCAGAAATCAAACGTTCTGTTTTTTCCTGGAGTTTGATTTTTTCTTCAAACATTTGGTTTAACTCGCGGTCTAAGTCCTTGCGAGTTTCTTCCATTGCTTTGAGATTAAAATTTAGATTGGCAATTTCAGCTTTAGTTTTGGCAATTCGGTACCATTGGTAAAAAATCACCAAAGCAACTGCTACACCTGAACCGTATAATAAAATCATTGAATATTTAAATTTGTATTAAAAATCTCTATGATTAATGTTATAACAAAATTTGTTGTCTTTTTAAATCTTAATCAAACATGAACAACCTATCTGCAATAATATTAGCTGCTGGCCAAGGAACGAGGATGAAATCTTCGTTACCAAAAGTCATGCACAAAGTAGGGCAGAAGCCACTTATCTGGCATATATTGCATAACATTACCCAAACTAAAATTGACGATATTGTCGCAGTGATTGGTCCTGATACTGATGTGCTAACTAATTTTTTGCATGCAGAATTTGGTCAAGTTCAACATGTTCTTCAGAAAGAACGTTTGGGCACAGCGCATGCAGTTCTAACCGGTCTAGAAGCAGTGCAACATAAGCAAGATAATATTGCTGTTCTTTATGGCGACACTCCGTTTGTCAAAACTTCAACTATTGAGAAAATGAATGCAATGATTGAAGACGATGTTGCAGTTGTGGTGCTTGGATTTATAGCTAAAAACCCTGGAAGATATGGTCGTCTTATTAAAAATGATCAAGGCGAATTAGAGAAAATTGTTGAGTTTCTTGACGCGACTGATCAGGAAAAAGGCGTCAATCTATGTAACTCAGGAATGATGCTTATTAATGGCAAGCATCTTGACCTACTTAAGAAAATTGACAATAAAAATGCCAAAGAAGAATATTATTTAACTGATATTGTTGAGTTAGCGAAGAAGCAAAATTTACGGGCTAAGCATTTTTCAGTTGATGAGACAGAAGTTCTTGGAGTTAATTCTCGCAGTGAACAAGTTCATGCTGAAATGGTTATGCAAAAAATGTTGCGCAGGAAATTCCTAGAAGAAGGCGTCACTCTGGTTGAGCCTGACACTGCCCATTTTTCGGTTGATACTAAAATTGGTCATGATTGTATAATCCATCCAAATGTAGTTTTTGGTCCTGGGGTTATTCTTCATTCTAATGTTGAGGTTAAATCTTTCAGTCATCTTGAAGGTGCTGAAGTGAAGTCTCATTCGGTGATTGGGCCTTTTGCGAGATTACGTCCTGGGGCTAATATTGGTGAAAAAGTTAAGGTTGGAAACTTTGTTGAAATTAAGAACTCTGATCTTGATAAAAATTCCAGCGTTAGTCATCTAACTTATATTGGCGACAGCAAAATTGGCGAGGGAAGTAATATCGGCGCGGGGACAATTACTTGTAATTATGATGGTTATAATAAGTCAAAAACAATTATTGGAAAAAATACATTTATTGGTTCAAATACAGCATTAGTTGCACCTGTTGAAGTTGGTGATGGGGCTATTGTTGCAGCGGGAAGCGTGATTACAAAAAATGTAGAAAGGAATTCTTTAGTTGTAGCTCGCGGTGAAGAAAAATCATATGCTGGAAAAGCTGATTCAATACGCAAAAATGCGAAGGCGAAAGCAGACAAACTAAAATCATCTGGCAATAGATTATAGATGGCATCAAAAGAAGATCAAATTGTTATAGTAGACGGCTATAGTTTTTTATTCAGGGCATATTTTTCGATGCCTCCGTTGACTAACCCAGAGGGGACTCCGGTCGGTGCAGTTTACGGTTTCACTTCTATGATCATGCGGCTTCTCAAAGACGTCAAACCTTCTCATATAGTAATTGTTTTTGATTCAGGGAAGAAGAATTTCAGGCATGATCTATATAAAGAATATAAAGCAAATAGGCCAGAGGCTCCCGAGGATCTGATCCCACAATTTCCTCTTGTGCGCGATGCTGCTGAGGCGTTGAATATAAAAGTTTTAGAGCAGGTTGGATATGAAGCTGATGATGTTATTGCCACGCTCGCGAAAAGAGCGGTAAAGAATAAAGACGAGGTATTAATAGTTTCATCCGATAAAGATTTGATGCAGCTGATTAATCCTCATATTAAGATGTATGATGCGATTCGCACCAAAAACATTGGCCCTAAAGAAGTTGAAGAAAAGTGGGGTGTTCCCCCTGAGTTGATGCTTGATATGCTTGCTATGGTTGGTGACTCATCGGATAATATTCCTGGCCTTCCAGGTATTGGTCCAAAGACTGCTGCATCACTGTTACAAGAATATGGTAGTTGGAGTAAGGTTTTTGAGTCATCTTCGCAAATCAAACAAAATAAACGCCGGGAAATTATTGAGAATGGTAAAGACATTGTCACTTTGTCAAAGTCTTTGGTAAAGCTAAAGGATGATCTTGAGCTTGATTGTAGTTTTGTTGATCTGCGTACAAAGAAAATAAATGAAAAACTGCTTAACGAGTTTTTAAACAAGCATAATTTTAAGAGTTTAATTGCCAGAGCTAAGAAAGATTTTGATCTAGATACAAGTGTTGAAACTACTGAATCTACGGTATCTGAGGCAGCGCCAAAACCTCAAAAGAAAACTTCTCATAAGAAAATAGAAATTAAATCAGCCAAAAAAATTGAAGATGTAAATCAGTTGAAATCTACATTCAAAAATTTTGCAGATGAGTTAAAAATCGCGGTTTATTTTCAAACTAATTTCACAGCACGTAATGAAGTTAGAAGTGCAAAAGATGTTTCAGCATGTGTTATTAGTTCTGAATCTCAAGCGGTTTATGTCCCAGTTGGAGATGTCTCATCTGGTCAGCAAAGAAGCTTATTGGATGGAGATGCGAATGCATCAATTCCACTTGATATTTTGCTTAAATTGCTTGAGCCAATTCTTGCTGATACAGCGATTAAAAAAGTGATTTATGACGTTAAATCTTTCCTACATGTTCTCAAAGAGTTTGGTTTAGAAGAGTCATTAAAATCTTATGATGATCTAATGCTGATGTCATACTCCGCTGGCTCGGGCAGGATGAATTATGATTTTGATAATATATGTAAATTTTATCTGAATGAATCTGATCCAATGTTAGATATTGGCGGTATAACTAAATCACATAAAAAACTTACAGAAAGCGAAGAAAATTTTATATCGGAGTATTATGCAAATAAAGCTCAGTTCCATATTGAGCTGCATGATAAGTTAACAGAAGAATTATTCGATAATAAAAAATTCACCATATACCAAAGAATGGAATTGCCTTTAGTGAAGGTTCTGTTTTTAATGGAAAAATACGGAATTAAAATTGATTCAAATGCTCTTGGGAAATTATCAAAAGAAATTGAAACAAGGCTTGCTGGTTTAGAGAAAGAAATTTTTAAATTAGCTGGCAAAGAATTCAATGTTGCCTCGCCCAAGCAGCTTTCAGAAGTTTTATTCACTGACATGAATATTGAGCCCCCTAAGAAGTCCAAAACGGGAGCGCATAGTACGGGTGTCGAAGTTTTAGAAAAGCTTAGTTTCGATGGCCATACAATAGCTGATCACCTACTTGAATGGAGAAGTATTTATAAACTCAAAACGACTTATACTGATGCGTTGCCAAAGCAAATTTCAAAAGTCAGCAACCGAGTTCACACTCACTTTGCTCAGGCGGTAACTTCAACAGGGCGCTTAAGTTCAAGCGAGCCAAACTTACAAAACATCCCAATTCGTTCAGAGATGGGGCAGCAGATTCGTAAAACTTTTGTAGCTGAAAAGGGTAAGAAAATTATTTCAGCCGATTATTCGCAAATTGAACTTAGAATTCTTGCGCATATTGCTGATATTAAATCTTTAAAAGATGCATTTAATCAAGGTTTAGATATTCATAAAGCAACAGCTTCAGAAGTTTTTGATATTCCTTTGGGTGAGGTGACAAACGATTTAAGACACAAGGCGAAGGCTATTAATTTCGGAATTATTTATGGTTTAAGTGCATTTGGACTTGCTAAAAATATTGATATATCAAGGGGTGATGCTGCCAAATATATAGAGAAATATTTTGCTGAATATCCTGGTATTAAAGAATATATGGATCAAACAATTAAGAGCGCAAAAACTCATGGATTTGTTGAAACTTTATTCGGACGAAGATGCTATATCAAATATATTAATGATAAAAATTATAGTTTACGCTCTTTTGCAGAGCGCGCTGCAATTAATGCACCAATTCAAGGAAGTAATGCAGACATCATCAAGAAAGCAATGAATAAAATTGCTAATGAGATTGGCTTTGCTGATAAATGTAAGATGTTACTGCAAATACATGATGAATTGCTTTTTGAAGTTAATGAAGATATTGCAGAAAAATCTGCAGAAAAAATTGCTAAGATAATGGAAAATGTTGTCAATTTATCCGTTCCTGTTAAAGTGGAGTATTCAATTGGTGATAGTTGGAAAAAATAATAAAATACTGGTAAGTTTTTTAAAGAAAGTATATATTCCTGTTTCAAATAAATTTAAGAATTAATGTCGGTCATTTTAAATTCTCTAAAAATTTCTGGAAAAGAATGCCTGCCTATCATTGAGGGCGGTAAAGGTATTTCAATTAGTACTGGTCAATCTGCTGGCGCACATGCTGCTGCCGGCGCGGTTGGAACATTTTCTGGAGTAAATGCAACAAGATATGATAAAGATGGCAACACAATTCCAGTTATATATCATGGCAAGACAAGAAAAGAGCGTCATGAAGAGTTAGTTCAAATGGGAATTGATGGTGGAATTCACCAGGCTAGAGTTGCTCATGAGATATCTAATGGCAATGGTCCTATTCACATGAATGTTTTGTGGGAAATGGGTGGAGCTCAAAGGATTCTAGAAGGAGTTTTAGAGGGAGCCAAAGGGTTGATCAACGGCATTACATGCGGTGCAGGGATGCCATATAAATTAGCTGAAATTGCGCAAAGATACCAAGTTCATTACTACCCAATTGTTTCATCTATGAGAGCTTTCAGAGCTTTATGGAAAAGAGCTTATCACAAATTGCCAGAGCTTCTTGGTGGAATTGTCTATGAAGACCCATGGAAGGCTGGTGGACATAATGGTCTTTCGAATAATGAAGACCCAACAGTTTTTCAAGATCCGTATCCGCGTGTAGTTGAGATTCGCAAATTCATGAATGAAGTTGGTCTTAACAATGTTCCAGTTATTATGGCTGGCGGTGTTTGGCATATTAAGGATTGGGAACATTGGTTGAATAATGATGAGATTGGTCCAGTTGCTTTCCAGTTTGGTACAAGGCCTATTGTCTCTGTTGAAAGTGAAGTTCCAGAAGCATGGAAGAAAAAACTTTTAAAATTGCAAGAGGGTGATGTGTTCCTTAACCGTTTTAGTCCAACAGGCTTTTACTCTTCTGCAGTTAATAATGATTTTATTAAAGAATTACGTGGTAGAAATGATCGTCAGATTGATTATGCAAGAAAACCAGACCCTGAAAACGGTTTAACTCACGAATTAAATTTTGGCCCTCGCGGACGTGCTGTCTATGTTAAAGAAGCAGATGTTGCAAAAGCAAAAGAATGGATGGAAAAGGGTTTTGATACTCCTATGAAAACTCCGGAGTCGACATTAATCTTTGTGAGCGAGTCTAAATCTCATGAAATCACAAAAGATCAGATTGATTGTATGGGTTGTTTGAGTGCATGTAAATTTAGTAACTGGATGGACCATGACGAGTTCACAACAGGTAGGAAAGCTGATCCTAGAAGTTTCTGTATTCAGAAGACCCTGCAAGATATCATTGAAACTGGTGATGTTGAAAATAACCTTATGTTCTCTGGTCACAACGCATACAGGTTTGGTTCTGATCCATTCTACAAAAATAATTTCATTCCAACAGTTAAGCAGTTAGTTGAGAGAATAGCCACAGGTTACTAAAATGACTTTATCCCAAAAATTTCATTTGCAAGGGGAAGTTTCTGAATCAGAGAAGAAGAAGGTCTCGAAAGCGTTTGATGATTTATTTGGCGAAGCTAACCCTGAAGATTTAGTTTTTGCATCAGAGTCTGAAGATGAGCTGAGAGAGATAGTAGAGCTTTCAAACAAACTGTCTTCTGAATTTGATAGTATTATTTTTGTTGGAACAGGTGCGTCTTATACAATTCCAAAAATGTATTTAGATTTTGCTGCTAGTCACAAGACAAATTTTTACTACCTAAGAAATTTTGATGTGCAGCAATTAAATGCAATCACTACTAAATTAGACCCTAAAAAAACTGCAGCAATTTTGATTAGTAAGTCAGGTCAGACAGCAGAAGTAGTAGTAAATTTTCTAAAATTACATGAATGGATAAAAAAGCACGTTGATGAGGATGAAATAAAAAATCATTTCATTACAATTACAGAAGAGAGTCCAACAGAGTTGTTTACTATAGCTGAAACTTTAGGCTGTACAAATTTTGTTCACCCACATGTTGGAGGCAGATTTGCAGTATTTACGGTTGTTGGTTTATTGGCGGCATCTCTAGGTGGTTTCAATATAATCAAGTTAATGTCATCAGTTAAAAAAGTAACTGATAAATTAATCAAAGAGAAAAAATCTTTAATTGACTCCGCTGTATTTTATTATGCGAATTATCACGAACATAAACATCATGGCATGTTATCATATGGTGAATGTTTTGATGGTTTTAATGAGTGGCATTCACAGTTAGTTTTTGAGAGTTTGGGGAAAAATAATTCGGGGGTTGCGTCAATCACCTCGATTGGTGCTTATGATCAGCATATAAAGCTGCAATATTTACTTGATGGGAGTAAAGATCTTTTTTGCACTTTGATTCATGTGAAAAAGTTTAATCAAGATTTAAAAATCAAAAATCATACTAAGATTAAAGCTTTGAATTACTATCAGAAAAACACTGTTAATGAAGTATTGAATAAAAACAAAAATGTAGTTTTAGAGCTTTTGAAACAGAGTAACAAGTCTATTAGAGAAGTGACTTTAAATAATATAAATGAAGAGGATATTGCTGGGTTAATAGTTAGGCAAATTTTAGAGTTAATGCTGTTGGGTTTTCTCAACGGCATCAACCCTTTTGGCCAGCCTGCTGTACAAAATATTAAGAGCCAAATTGAAGATGAGTTAAAACATGGTTAAGTTAAACAGGATATACGTAATAGGAATATTATTTTATTTATCTCATTTAGTAATTAGTAGTGCTAATGATATTATTACAAAATATCTAGGACAAAATCTTGGTGTTCACGAAGTAGTGTTTTTTAGGTTTTTATTTGCCTGTATTACTTTGCTACCATTTATGCTCAAAGATTTTAGTAGTTTTAAGACCAATCGGATTACAGTGCATGCTATCAGGGGTTTGTTGCTTTATGGAGGGATTGGTTTATGGGTGTTTGGTCTTAGATATGTTCAAGTTTCAACAGCAGTTGTAATTAATTTCACAATTCCAATTTTTATTTTGTTGCTTGCTTCTATGTTCCTGAAAGAAAAGATTGGGATGCATAGATGGGTTGCAACTTTCTTCGCATTTTTAGGTGTTATTGTAGTGAATGATCCAACTTCTGGAGGTTTCAATGCCTATGGAATTGCATTACTCGCTGCTTCAGTAATGTTTGCTTCTTTAGATGTAATCAATAAGTTTTTTGTAGTGAAAGAAACTATGCTTGGGATGTTGTTTTACTCTAGTGTGTTTACAACTTTGTTTAGCGCATATCCTGCAAGCCAGGAATGGGTAACCCCAACCTCAAAAGATATGATTCTATTTTTTGTCTTAGGTGGTGGAGCTAACTTATTATTATTTTTCTTGCTTAAATCCTTTGAGAAAATTGATGTATCTTCAATCGCGCCGCTTAGATATTTCGAACTGATAATCTCATCAATTTTTGCATATCTAGTTTTCGGAGATATTCCAGATAGTTCAACAATTTTTGGTGCGATGATAATAATTCCATCTACATTATTTGTTGTGATGTATGATGCTAGAAAAAAAAGAAGAAGTGCAAAAAAGTAAAGAAAAGCTTGTTCAGAGTATCTTTTCTACTGTTAGTCAGAAATATGACTTGATGAATGACTTGATGAGTTTTGGTGTTCATCGTCTATGGAAGAAAATCTTCATTGATAAAATCCCCGAATATAATATTAAACTACTTGATGTAGCAGGTGGGACCGGCGATATAGCTTATAATTTCTACAAGAAAGCTTTGAAGAACCATGCTAATCCAGAAATCACAATCCTTGATCTTAATCATGATATGCTCAAAGCAGGCCGTGATAATTTGTTTGATAAAAACGTAATTAATAAATTTGATTTTATTTGTGCTAATGCTCAGAACCTTCCATTCAAAGACAACAGTTTTGATTACTATACTATCTCTTACGGAATTAGAAATGTAGATGATATATTACAAGTATTGAAAGAAGCGCGCAGAGTATTAAAGCCTGGAGGGAAATTTTTATGTTTGGAGTTTTCTAAGGTGAAGAATCAAATGATATCTCAAGCATATAAAGTGTATTCAGAATATTTAATTCCATTGGTCGGAGAAAAAGTAACAGGCAGCAGAGAGTCGTACCAATATTTGGTAGATAGTATCCGAGAATTCCCTTCCCAAAATGAATTTTGTAAACTTATTGAAAAAGCTGGGTTTAAAGGTGTAGAATTTGAAAACTTAAGTAGCGGTATTTCAGCAATTCATTGGGGTTATAAGCTGTAATGTTTTTTATTCATATACTTAGAGTTTGGACAATTATTCGCACCATCAATAAAAAAGGTGGTTTTTATATTCTTGTCAAAAAACTACCAAAGCCTATCTTCTGGTTGTTATTGGTTTTTGTTCGCAGAAACACAAAAGACTCACCTGGGAAAATTCTTAGATCAATTTTTTATGATTTAGGCCCAGTGTTTATTAAGCTTGGTCAGGCTTTATCTACTAGAATTGATTTGGTCGGCGAGGAAATGGCTAGAGAATTGGCATTGCTACAAGATAGATTGCCAATCACCAAAGAACTATATGTTGCTAAAACAATTACAAAAGAGTTAGGTAAACCTGTTGAGGAATTATTTTCATCTTTTGATCATAAGGCGGTAGCTTCTGCATCTATTGCTGAGGTTTTTAAAGCAAAGAACTTAGACGGCAAAGATGTAGCAGTAAAAATTCTTAAACCAAGAATTAGAAAGATTTTTAAGCGTGAAGTAGCATTCTTCCGCTGGGGTGCTGAGGTCCTTGATAATTATTTTAAAATTGCCAAAAGATTGAAGCCTCATGAGGTGGTAGATACTTTTGAGAATTATATGAAGTCCGAATTAGATTTACGTTTGGAAGCAGCTGCAGCTATGAAATTTAGTGAAATTCACCAAAATGATAAACATATTCATGTTCCTGAGGTGTATTGGGATTTAACGTCAGAAGATGTCCTTACTTTAGAATGGATTGATGGAATAAAAATTTCTGAGTTAAACGAGCTTAAGAAGCATAAATACGATCTTACTAAACTTGCTGAAAATTTTGTGCTGATGTTTTTCAAGCAAGCATTTGAAGTTGGTATGTTTCATGCAGATTTGCATTCAGGAAATATTTTAGTAAATAAGAAACAGCAAATAGTTCTTCTCGATTTTGGCATTGTTGGTCATCTTGATATCAATAGCAGAGTTTATATTGCTGAAATATTAAATGGCTTTGCGAAGAAAGATTATGATTATGTTGCCAAGGTGCATTTTGAAGCAGGTTATATCCCAAGAAACCAGTCATTCTTCTTATTCTCGCAAGCGTGTAGGGCGATAGGAGAGCCAATAGTTGGTCAGTCTTCAGATAAAATATCTATTGGTAATTTCTTTGCTCAGCTTCTTAAAGTAACAAGAGATTTTAAAATGGAAGTGCAGCCACAACTGTTATTGTTACAGAAAACTATTGTAATGACAGAAGGACTAGCAGTTCACTTGAGTCCTAAAATTAATTTGTGGAAAGTAACAGAGCCATTCGTAAGAGAATGGGGTAAAATTCACCTTGCTCTTGATGCTAAAATTGTCAGAAGAATATTTAATGTTATTAAAAAGCTTGAAGATCTACCAACTTCGGGAAATAAAACCTCTGTGTATATAAAGAAACGAAAAAGCCCTTGGGTTATAATTACGCTGTTTGGAATAATTATACTTTTACTAATCAAATGAAGATAGCCACTTGGAATATAAACTCAGTTCGTATTCGAATTGATGCTATTAGGCAATATTTACAGCATGAGCATCCTGACATTTTGTGTTTGCAGGAAACCAAAGTGCAAGATGATTTGTTTCCTGTTGAAGCAATAAAAGATTTAGGGTTCGAGTATATTTATTTTCACGGTGAAAAAAGCTATAACGGTGTGGCCATTCTTTCTAAACATGAATTGCAGCTATTAGATAATTTAAAGTTCGCAGAAATTCCGCATACAAGGCATATCTCAGCTTTGCTTCCAGGGGATATTGAACTACATAATTTTTACTTTCCAGCCGGCGGGGATATTCCCGATATTAAATTAAATCCTAAATTTAAACATAAACTTGATTATGTGAGGGAAGCTAAAGAGTGGTTCTCGGATAACCGCAAGCAAGATGATAAAATAATCTTACTTGGCGATCTGAATATAGCACCTTTAGAAAATGATGTATGGTCTCATAAGCAACTCCTTAATGTTGTAAGCCATACACCAACAGAGGTTGAGCATTTAAACAATCTTTACAAATCAATTTCATTTGAGGATGGAGTTAGAAAATTTGTGCCTGAAGATCAAAAATTATACTCCTGGTGGAGCTATCGAAATCGTGATTGGAAAAAGTCTAATAGGGGAAGAAGGTTAGACCATATTTGGGGCACAAAACCCGTTGCTGACTGTATTTCTGAGCATAGTATACTTACACTCGCAAGAGATTTCGAAAAACCATCGGATCATGTACCTGTGTCGATAACTCTATAATAATTAATTTATTAACTTATTTTATTTACCCGTTAATAATTGTGTGATATTATAGAGGTAAGATTAAAGGTACACGTCATGGAAGCTCTAAAACTTTTAAAAGATTTATCAATACTTATCCAAGTAACTGCAACTATTGCTAAAACAGTTGTAGATTTTGGACAGTATATATATAAAAAGTTTTTTTCGAGCGAGTCAAAAGAAGCTTCTGAAAGTGATGGTAAAGCTGAAATGATATCAAACTCTGTCTTCTCAACGCAAATAATAGAAGAGATATCTATATTCAAAGATGAGAATGGTGAGCAAAAAACTACAATTTCTCGGAAAATAATGAAAAAATATACTAATCCAGATGCAAGGAAAGTTGCAAATGATAATAGTAATGATGAAGATATAGAACAGCCAAAAGAAGGTTTAGTTGATAATAGTAGGGTTGCGGATATGTTGTGCAATGGTAATAGTGCAGATAAACCATATTGCAGATCACCAGCCAATGATGTGCGCATAGCTGGCGAAGCCCCCAATATGGGCTTTGCGGAGGATGTTGCTTAGCCAATAAATCTTTTCTTAGATGACTTTTGAAGTTTTGCCGCAGCTTCTTTGCTGCTGAAATTTGGTGAAGGAGATTCTTTGCTTATAAAATCTTGTATAGATTCTTTTACTTTTTCTATAGCTATTTCTTTGTTGCGAATTTCTCGGTTGATTTGCTTTCTTTGTTGCTTTCGTAGTTGATAAAAGGCCATTTTTGCAAAAACTTCTTTTATTTTTTCATCCTGAATATGAGCAGCCTCTTTATTTAAAGATTTATTCTTAGACTTGCCACTAAACTTTTCGATAAGTCTTTTGCTCATAATAGAGAGTATTTCAGCTCTATCAACTTCATTTCCCATTGATCTCAGCATGTTTATCAGTGCCTTAATCTCTTCGTAAATTTCTTCTTGCTCCTTGGGGGGAAGATCTTTTAATCGTCTAAACTCTGCTTCGCGCCCCGTAAAGAATTTTATGATATCTTCGAATAAAGCAATTATATCTTTCTGAATATCTTCAGTATCATGAGTAGAACAAATCTCTTGAATAATATTATCAATTTCATCGTGAACTATATTATCCGCTAGATCTATTTTTCTGTTTTTACTTCCTTCTACCTTTTGACTCATTAATACCTACTGAAAATATGGATTAATTTTTCTGAAGATACTCCTTGCTACATAAGTTGGGTAGGTTCCTCCTGTAATCTTATCCATAGGAGAATAATTATCATTACCCATCCATACGCCAATTGCTACATCATTAGAGTAGCCTGCAAACCATGCATCTCTAAAATCTTGTGATGTTCCAGTTTTAGCAGAGATCCTAAAGTTGGAGCGCACATATTTTGCAGTTCCTGAGCGTACAGCCTCAGTTAATAATCTATCTAGACTATCAACAGCATCTTTGCTTAAAACTTGCTTTGGTTCAACGAATGGTTTTACATATAGAAACTCTCCATCCTCTGCTTTCCTGATATATTGAATTGTGTATGGTTTATTAAACTTACCTCTATTTAAAATAGTTGCATAAGCATTGGTTAGCTCTAAAAGAGAAACAGAAGTTGTTCCAAGCGCGATACTTAAGTTATGCTCTATAGGGCTCCTAACACCCATTTTCTTGGCAGCCTTAACAACATTAGCAACACCCACTTCTTGTGCAAGTTGTACCGCAACAGTATTAATTGATTTTTTGAAAGCAGTCTCTAAATTCATCACTCCCAAAAATTCTTTATGATAATTTTCTGGAGTCCATTCTCCGAAAGAAATTTCCTTATCTTCCATTTTGCTTGAAGGAGTGTATCCAGCTTCCATTGCAGCTGCGTATACAAAAAGTTTGAACGCAGACCCAGCTTGTCTTTTCGCCTGAGTTGCACGATTAAATGGGCTTGAAGTAAATTCCCTTCCTCCAACCATTGCAATAATCCGTGAATTTTTATCAAGCACAACTATGGCGCCTTGTTCAACTTTACGAGATTCAGATATTGGTTTTAACCAGCGTTTTAAAGCCTGCTCGGCAATTTTTTGGAATTTAAGATTAAGCGTGGTTTTGACTATTAGATCGCTTTTACGATCTTTGATTAGATTTGGGAGCTGATTATAAACCCATCTGGTAAAATAATGTCTTTTGATTGCACCGAGCATTCTAGTCTCAATTTTGACTGGGTTCTTATTTGCATCTTCCAGCTGTTTCTGACTTATGTATCCAGCGTCGTACATGTTAAGCAACACTTGATATGCCCTTTGACCAGCGAGTTCGATATTGTTGGTTGGTGAGAATCTAGATGGAGCTTTGAGTAAACCAGCAATTATTGCAGATTCGTACAAATTTAAGTCTTTTACATTTTTACCAAAATAATATTTTGATGCAGAGTCGATTCCGTAAATTCCTGCTCCTAGATAAACTCTATTTAAGTAGATGGCCAAAAGCTGTTGTTTGGTATAACGATGTTCTAACTGAATGGCTAACAAGGCTTCTTGTAACTTTCTCTTGATAGTTCTTTTTGGGCTTAAGAAAACAATCTTAGCTAGCTGTTGAGTGATGGTGCTCCCTCCTTGAACAGTGTAGCCAGCTTTAAAATTAGCATATGCTGCACGCGTGATACCAATTGGGTCAACACCCCAATGGTCAAAAAATTTCCTATCTTCTGTTGCAATAACAGCGTTTCTTAAATGACGAGGAATTTCAAAGTAATTGATGTAGTGGCCATAAAGGTCACCAAAATTGGCAAGCACAGTGTCATTACTATCGAGTATAGTAACTTTACGTTCGCGATTTAATTCTTCAAGATCATCAATGTCTGGTAAATCATGAAATATATAAAGAATATATATTGTAAAAATTGTAAAACCCCAAAGCCCAGCAGCAACAGTCCATCTGAATAGATTGAAAGGTGTATACTCTATATCTGTATCTATATGTTTTTTTACAGGCAAATGGGGGGTGAAATACCTTAACTTATGTAGTAGTTTCTTTAAATGTTGTTTAATTTTATGTTTCATAATAAAAGTAGTACATCTATTTAATGGTAATCTATCGTGGATAAAAAGCAATTCAAACTAAATCTTAAAAACACTTTTAACAAAATTTTTTCTATTTTGGAAAAAAAAGAAGAGGACGACCAATTCGAATATGAAGATAACGGTGAAATCATTGAAATTAAGTATAAAAATAAATTATGTGCAATTAATTTCCACAGAATTACAAAACAAATCTGGGTAGCATCAAATATTGATGGGGCTTTTCACTTTGATTATAACGAAAAAAATGACAAATGGATCTCTAGCAAAGGGTTCGAGCTTTTTGAAACTTTAAATAAATTATTGAAATAGATGTTATCAAAAGACCTTAAATTCTTTTTTAAACTTACAAGAAATTATAAAAGTGATTTAGCTAAGTTGATATTTTCTTTGATAGGCTCTGCCCTAACTGTTTTAAGTCTGGGTATTGTATTAAAAAATATATTTGCTGATCATGAGAATTCTATTTCGGCACAAGGTGGTTATTTTTATATCGGAGTAGTTGGCTTGTGTTTATGTCTATCGTTTTTTATTTTTCTGCGTTCTAAATCTATTGCAATTATTTCTGAAAATGTCGAGCTTGATATCAAACAATTATTGTTGGAAAAGATCGTTGATTTTAAACAAGAATATTTTTCTCAAAAATCACCTTCTGCAGTTCACCAAGCTATTATTGAAGATCTAGCAAATATTAAAAACTCTATATCAATTTTTTACTCCTTCTTCATTAGGAATACGATTCTTGCCTTAGGGGGATTTGGTCTGCTTCTATATAGTAGTTGGAAGTTAACGATGGTTTTATTTATTTGTTTGCCAATTGTTATTCTTCCTTCGTTATATTTAGTTAAAAAATTAAGAAAATTACGCCTTGAAATTGCTGATAAGAAATTGAAAAACTTCTCCTTTATAAACGAGACTATAAATGCTCTAAATATTATTCAACCATTTTCAAAACAAGAATTTGTATTGCAAAAGAATGAAATTCAGACTGAAAATTTAAAAATATATATGAGGCAAAAAAATGCTGCAAAGTCGTTGATTGTGGCATCTATAATTTTCTTTGTAAGTGTTTTGGTTATTTCAATAACATATGTAGGTGTTTCAGAAATAGGTGAACGATCTTTAACAGAAGACCAGCTGGTAAGTTTTATATATTATGCAATTGTAGTTGCTTCGGCTCTAGCTGGAATGTCGGAAGTGTTTAATGAAGTTTCAAAAGGCAATCAATCTGCAAAAAACCTTAAAGAAATTATTCATTCAAAAGTGACGAAGAAAATTATAAACAAGCCTAAATCTAAGAATGTTTTTTGTGAATTTGAAGAAGTGTCTCTTCTGAGTAAATCAAAAAGAATATTAGATAAAATTAGCTTTAAGATTATGCACAAAGAAAAGCTAGCAATTATTGGGCCATCAGGTTCTGGGAAAACATCCATCCTGAATTTGATTCTTGGATTGTATGAGAATTACCAAGGAAAAATATATCTGGGTTCTCAGAAAGTAGCTTTTGTTCCACAATCACCAAAAATCTTTTCTGGAACTATTAAGGAGAATCTTTCATTAGTGAATTCATCTTTGTCAGATAAGCAGCTTGTTGATCTGTTGAAAAAAGTAAATTTACACGAAGAGCTTAAGACAAAAAACTCTGAAATTTTGAATTATAAAATAAAATCTGAAGGTAGCAATTTATCTCAAGGCCAAAGGCAAAGACTAGCCATAGCAAGAGCTCTGGCGCTTCAACCAGAAGTTTTGGTTCTTGACGAAGCTACTTCTGGACTAGATGTAAAAAACGAAAAATTGATTTTGAATAACATTTCTCAAACTATGAAAGATAGGACGTTGGTATATGTAACACATAATCTTTTGCACATAGAAGATGGTCATAAAGTGATGCTTGTAAACGAAGGAAAAATATCTTCTTTTGGAAATCACAAAGAGCTGTTGAGTAAGAAGGACCTATATTATCAGCTGTATAAAAATCACTTATTTTTGTAAATTCAACTAATATCGCAAAGTTCAAGTTGCACTAAATATGTTTGGTGTGATAACCTCTAACAGTGGTAAATGATAATCTTATTGAGTATAGCTTAAATGGCTAATTTTTCTAAGCAGCAAAGTGATTCAGCGGTTGAAGTTCAAGGAGGTAAAACTGCTCAGTCTGTAAGCCAAGCACGTAATTGGTATTCAGATAGGTACGAATCATTGGTTGTCCAACGAAATACTTTATTTCTTGTTTCTTTAGTTGCGATTATAGCCACGGTTGTCTCGAGTTTTGTGGTCCTTACCGTTTCAACAACAAAAGAAATTATTCCGATGTTAGTTGAAGTTGAAGAAAATACAGGCTTCACAAATATCGTTGATCCAAAAACTAATGAAACATGGACTCAAGATAAAGCTCTGAATGAGTATTTTTTAATGAAATATCTAGAAGCAAGAGAAACATATAATGTTGCTTCTTATATGTATAATTACAATACGGTTGTAAGGGTTCTTTCGACTTCTCAGGTGTATTCGGATTTTAAAAAACAAATATCTGGGCGAAATAGCCCAATTGCTAAATATGGAAGTAATATGAGCACCAAGATAAAAGTTCGATCAGTTCAGTACCTCCCAGACAGAGAAAGTGGTGACAAGAATGTTCAGATTAGATTCCAGGTTGCAGAAAGCAGCGGCGGAAAATTTTATAATAAAATTGTTACAATATTATACAACTTCACGAAGTTGCAATTAACTTTTGATGATAGGATGGTAAATCCACTTGGTTTTCAAATTAAATCTTATGCGGTAGCAGATGATGTCGATGTTAAAGTTTAGAAAATTTATTTATTTTATCCTAGCTGGCTTTTTTCTTTTACAAGCTAATGCTGATATTCCGATTGCAACGGATAATAGAATTAAAACTTATGTGTATAATCCAAATGATATTTATTTGGTGTTAATGGAAAGTGGTTTCCAAACAAGTATAGAATTTGCAAGGGGAGAAAAAGTCCAGACTATGTCGCTCGGTAATTCATATTCTTGGTCGATTACTCCAGTAAATAATCGTATTTTTATTAAGCCTCTTGAGGATACGGTTAGAACAAATATGACTGTTATTACAAATAAAAGAACATATCAATTTGATTTGGTTTCAAAGAATCCAGAACAAGATGATTTGGATGTAGCATATGTTGTAAGATTCTTTTACCCTAAAACAAGTATGTAGCCATGGCAAAAGACGGAAAGGAACAAAATCAAGCTGCTGGAGGAGCTGTTGACAGTCACTTGTCGCAAATGACTGGTGGTGGAGATGCAGCGGGCGGTGGCCTTAACAAGCAAGAAGCAAAGGCCAATGCTAATAACCCTGAAAAAGCTGAAATTGATTATGGTCTTTCTGCAGTAGCAAAAAACCCGAAGAAAAGCATGGCGACAATGTTTGTTTTTCTCTTTGTTATTGGTATTCTAGCTTATTATTTCCTTTTTTCTGGCGACGATTCTAAAAAGAAGAAGTCTGATGATCCTACAGAGATACATGCTGAATCTGCTCCACAAAGTCAACCTGATGATATACCGGTTCCAAGTATTCCAAACAGTGATGTGCCAACGCCACCTGCTCCTGATGAAAACTCTCAACAGCCACAACCTGGTGATGAGCAACCTAAGCCAAAAGATGCAACTCCTCCAGCTCCTGCTGCTAACGCGCCTCCTGGATCTCCTGGTTCTGATAGTCCAGCGTTCAACCAACAGCAGGTTGCTAATAAAATAAAGCAGCAACAAGATGCTCAGAAACGTGCTGAACAAAGAATTAAATCTGGCATTATGGTTCAAGGTGGTGGTGGATCTGGTGGTGACAGTACGCAACAATCACAAGCAAATCTTGCAGCTCAGGGAAACTTCAACCCTGCTCAGACAAGTGCAACTCAGGCTCAAGTAACGAAAGTAGGCAACTTCTCATCAATGATTGCTCAGGGTAAAATTATGGATGCTGTCCTTGAAAGCACAATAGTATCTGCATATCCAGGTACTGTAAGAGCTTTGATTACTCAGGACGTTTATTCAGAAAAAGGCGCGAATGTTCTCGTTCCAAAAGGGTCTAGATTGCTTGGAACATTTTCAGCAGGCTTTGCTGCCGGACAAAACAGAATAAACGTTGTGTGGAATAGGCTAATAATGCCTAATGGCTATGACATTGCGCTTGATTCTCAATCTACGGGTCCTGAGGGAGTTGTTGGTGTTGAAGGGGAGACGCATACTGAGATTGCCCAAACTCTAGCCAATGCGTTGTTAGTTAGTACAATTAATATCGCTTTTGCTAAGGCAGCTCAGAGCTTAACAAATACTAGCTCACAAACTCAGAGCACGAGTACGAATTCAACCGGCACTACTACTACTACGGGGGTTACTGATCCAACTCGGGATGCTATTTCTCAGGCTACTCAGAGTTTCAACCAGAGCCTGCAATCTTTCGTGCAACAAAATTTTGTAGTACAGCCATTTGTGTCTGTACAGCATGGCACAAGGGTAAAAGTATTTGTAAACAAAGATCTATTATTCCCATCTAATATGGCTAATGGAATCAATCTTATACAATGAGCAATTTCGCAGCATTAGAGACATATCTGCTTCCTTTTCATGCAATTTTTGCTGAGGATAATGTTTCGGAGATTTCAGTAAATGTCCCTGGTGAGGTTTGGATTGAAAAAATGGGGGATATGAGTGTTGAAAAAATCCCCGAGCTTGATTTTGAACATTTAAAAGGTCTTGGAAGATTGGTTGCTCAGTCTACTGAACAGCTAGTCAGTGAAGAACACCCGCTTTTATCAGCAACACTTCCAAATGGATATCGTATTCAAGTAGTATTCCCACCAGCGTGTGAAAGTGGCTCGGTGGCCATGTCGATTCGTAAAACTGCTAAGCTCAATTTTACGATTGATAGATATCAAGAAATGGGTGCGTTTTCTCAAACTAGTACACAGGAATTGAAAGATCCAAATAATGATACGCTTAATGATCTTTTGCATAAAAATAACATTAAAGATTTTCTAAAAACTGCTGTACGAACAAAAAAAAATATTATTGTTAGCGGTGGTACGTCAACTGGTAAAACAACATTTACAAATGCCTGCTTGCAAGAAATCCCAGAAATAGAAAGATTAATTACATGTGAAGACTCTCGTGAGATTCGTTTGCCCAACCACAAAAACAGAGTTCATTTACTAGCATCAAAAGGTGGGCAAGGCCTAGCAAAAGTGACAATGCAAGATTTAATTGAAGCATGTTTAAGGTTAAGACCCGATAGAATAATTGTTGGTGAGCTTCGTGGTAAAGAGGCATTCAGTTTCTTGAGAGCAATTAACACTGGTCATCCTGGTTCTATATCTACGCTCCATGCTGATTCACCTGAAATGGCATTAGAGCAGTTGAAGCTTATGGTGATGCAGGCTGGTCTTGGTATGCCCCCCAAAGAAATTATGAAATATATTATGCATGTTGTAGATATTGTGGTACAGCTGAAAAGAGGAGCAAAGGGTGTGAGGTATGTGTCTGAAATATATTTTAAACACGACCCAAATAGAAAACATTTTCAAATGGAAGGCTGATGTTAGAGATAAAAAACATTTTATCCTGGATGTTGATTTCAATAGCGGTGTTTATTGGCGCTATCGTGTTGACAGCAAATATTTTTGCTTTTTTTATTTCAGGATACGCTAATGTGCCCCTCTTTCATTTCGATGAGTTGGTTGTAGGGAATTACCAATGGGTAAAATATTATTTATCTCAGGTAAGTTCATACATCACTTTCATGATCAAAAATGTAACAATAGTCTCATTTTCAGCAAATAATTATTATGCGGCAAAGTTATTTGGAATTCCGTTAGTAGTTTTTGGACTAATTATCACCTTTGTTATTCTTAAATTTGATAGTTTGGCGTCTATTAAATTCTTTAAGAAAAAAGAGAAAGTACATGGTGATGCTAGGTGGGCCACTCCAGAAGACATCAAAAGAGCAAAGTTGCGTGAAAAAAGTGGAATGCTTCTGGGTAAAGATTCTACAGGATATTTTGTTACTTCCGGTTTCCAGCATTCGTTATTATTTGCTCCTACTGGTTCTGGTAAGGGTGTTGGTTTTGTAATACCCAATTTATTGTTTTGGGAAGATTCATGTGTAGTGCATGATATTAAATTAGAGAACTATGAACTAACAAGTGGCTGGAGAACTAAGATGGGACAGAAGTGTTTCACATGGTCGCCAGCTGACCCTGATGGTCATTCACATTGTTATAATCCTCTTGACTGGATTAGTAGTAAGCCTGGACAAATGGTGGATGACGTGCAGAAGATTGGTAACCTTATTCTTCCTGAACAAGAATTCTGGACAAATGAAGCGCGAAGCTTATTTGTAGCGGTAGTTTTATATTTGGTAGCTGTACCAGATAAGGTGACTTCTTTCGGAGAAGTTGTGCGCACAATGAGAAGTGATGATGTGGCGTATAATCTTGCTGTTGTACTTGATACTATTGGAAAACATATTCACCCTGTAGGTTACATGAATATTGCAGCTTTCCTTCAGAAGGCTGATAAGGAGAGGTCGGGTGTGATTTCAACAATGAACTCTGCCCTTGAATTATGGGCGAACCCATTGATTGATACTGCTACTGCAAGTAGTGATTTTAACTTCATGAATATGAAAAAAGAAAGAACTACTGTTTACGTTGGTTTAACACCAGACAACTTAACTCGTCTTACTAAGTTAATGCAGATTTTCTATCAACAGGCTACTGAATTCATGAGTAGAAAAATTCCTGATCCGAAAGAAGAGCCTTATGGCGTTCTTTATATTATGGATGAGTTTCCTACTTTGGGTAAGATGGAGATGTTTAAGTCCGGTATTGCTTATTTTAGGGGATATAAGGTTAGGTTATTCTTAATTGTGCAAGATACGCAGCAGCTTAAAGGGATTTATGAAGAAGCAGGAATGAACTCATTCCTATCAAATGCTACATACCGTATTACTTTTGCTGCTAACAACGTAGACACTGCGAATTTAATTTCACAACTATGTGGTAATAAAACAGTTGAGGCTGAGTCGCATAGTAAGCCTAAATTTATGGACTTTAATCCAGCTAGTAGATCTGTCAATGTTTCTGAAGTGCAGAGGGCTTTACTACTTCCTCAAGAGGTTATATTGCTTCCTAGAGATGAACAGATAGTGCTTATTGAGTCGTTCCCGCCAATTAAATCTCTCAAAATTAAATATTACGAAGATAAGTTCTTTACCAATCGACTATTACCTCCTAGTTTTGTGCCGACTCAGGAGCCTTATGATCCAAATAAGGCAAACCAGGTTCTACCTGAAGATTCTGGTGAAAATGCCGAAGAGTCAGAACAAGAAGAGAATAAACAAACCGAAAATGCATAACATAGAAGTTTTATTTTTTGAACTTTGTCCATTAACGAGGCAAGTCAGAATTCTTCTTAATGAGAAGAAGATAGAGTATAAGCTTGTTTATGATAATGCTTGGAAAGAACATTTTCTAGTTGATCCGGTATTATATTCTTCTCAGCTTCCAAAAATATCAGTAAATAATATCAAATATAATGGTTGGTATAATGCTCTCTATTGTCTGGAGAACAAGTTAGAAATGGAAGATTTATTTGGTAGCAATAAGGACGCTGTCAAAATAAAAGAAATCATCTTATTTATGAATGATAAGCTATATAACAATGTTATTTATCCAATCATGAATGAGAAAGTTATTTCGTATATGAATCATCTTGCGCCTGAAGCAAGAAATATCAGGAATGCTAAAAGGCTATGCCATGTATATTTGAAATATTTCGAGAATGATCTGAAAAAATTTCACTGGTTATCACATAACGAATTTTCTGCTGCAGATTTAGTTGCAGCTGCACATATTTCGGTGCTTGACTATCTTAATGAAATTAATTGGAATGAATATAAAACCCTAAAAGACTGGTATAGTATAATCAAATCCAGACCTTCGATGCGACCACTCTTAAAAGAGAAATATCCAGCCTTCCAGCCTCCAGCGCATTACGATAATCCAGATTTTTAGAATCTAAATTCTTTGCTAGCAAGAAAAGAAAACTTGTTGCTGTTATGGTGTTCTATTTCTTCAACAGTAACTTTTCTAGTGAACGGAATTCCGCTTTCTATTAACAAACTAAAGTCATTGTGAGTTTTAACTCTTAGACCTAAACCAGCTGATTGCAGAGTAGACTTGTTAGAAGTAGCAGAACTCTTTGAAAATTTTGCAACATCATAAAATCCATATGGCTGAATTTCTTTAATAAGATTGTTGTAAAAGAAAGAATAACGCAACTCTGCTGAAAAATCTAACCCTCTGTTTGAAGCAAGAAGACCGTTTTTATAGCCCCTACCAGTAGTTAAACCGCCAACAAAAAACTTTTGCTCAATAGGTATATTCTTTGACCCAAATTGTGAAACCAGTTGATTAAACAAACTTAGGTTCTTATATAGATCCTGCTCTCTGTACAGATCGATAGTTGTAAAATTATAATTTCTATCAAGTATATCAGCATCAGAAGTATATCTTTTTATAGTAGTTTGTCCTGGTATAGAACGGTGGTGACGAAGAGCTAAATAATTATTCCCTTTAATAGGGTCAAGGAATTCTATGTTTGAGCCAATAAAAACATTGCCATATCTTAATGAGCTAAGTTTTGAACCTACAGTATTATTTTCTGAGTCACGATGCTCATAACCTCCAGTTATTTGGAATGAATTTTGCTTCTTTAGTAATAAGTAATGTCCTATGGTTCCTATAAATAGGGTGGATTTATTTTTATCAGCACTACCAGGAAGAACAACATAAGGATTATCTTCAATATATGATCCTAAAAGACTTGCAGTGGTTCCATAACTGTTAATGAATTTCTCAACTGCAAAGGTTGCTATCTTTAGAGCGTCAAATTCGTTAGTGCTACCTGCATGGATTGATATTTTCTCGTTACTATTAAAGCTGTTATATAAATTGGCAAGAGAGTAATATTGATATTTCCCAATGGATTTGGTTCCTTGGTTATTAGCAGTAAAACTTATATCCCCAGCTTCTTTATCTATTATAAAGATTAAGTCAGCTATTTCTTCTGGATCGTGTGAGTCTTCTATTGGCTCAAGGTTATATTTAACATTATATCCTGGGATCAAGTTAATTAGATGGATATTTTTTTGGAGTTCATCATTATAAACTGGTTCCATTTTTAAGATGTTACTGACATAGTCATTGAAAAGCTTATTTTGAGATACATTTGCATCAGAAATTATTTTTACATCTCGAATCTTTCCGTTCACTATTTTGATGGTAACGTTGCCTTCATCAATAGATTGATTTGAAACATATGCAAAGCTCAGAATTAATCCGTTATCATGTAAACGAGCATTAATTCTGCTAATGATTTCTTTTAGATCTTTGTGAGCAACTATTTTGTTTAAATATGGTTTATATATTGTATCAACTTTAATATTAGTAGGGTTAGACTCTATAATGACATTATTAAGCTTAAATTTCTTTACGATAAATTCTTCTGTTTTAGGAAAAGGTATATTCAGCTTGAGAGCTTTTTTATGACTCTTTTTAGTTTTAAAGTTTAAATGAGCATGGTGATGAGATGGGTCATCGTAGAAATTATATTCAGTTCTTGCAAAAGCAATCTTAGATTGAAACATTAAAACTAAAGAAATCAGAAGACAAAATTTTTTCATTTTAATGGCCCGTTAATTCTTTGTTAGCTTGCATCAAAGTTGAGTGCATAGAGAACTTACGTCCAATACCCACTTTTGAAGGTAGTTGACTAGAAGATACACTGGTGGCTCTTCTGAAGCTATACCGTTTGTGGCTTCTATATGGCAGATCTAAAGTATGGAATGAATTTAGAATTATAGTGCGTCCATCTTTAGTTGTTTCAAATGCCTTAGGCATGCTTTTATTTTTCTTTTCAGAAGGTCTCTCTGAAGAAGCATTAAAATTGAGTGATTGAGGTGCAGAGTAGGGGATTAACTCTCTTGATTCTTTATATTTTTTGTTAGGAGAAGTTCCTTCAGGAGGTATGATGACGTCATTTATTGAGCTTTGAGGCTGCTTACCTTTATACGGAACTAGCTCTTTGCCAGTTGATTTTGTAGGTGCTTCCTTCTTTTTAAATAGTGAGCTAAAGAATCCAGCATCGCGTTTAGCCTTCTCTTCACCTTCAAGAAAGTCTTTTGTTGCCTTCTTAGTAAACTCCTTACCTTTTTCTGTCTTTATAGAGCCTGATGTATCTTGTTCTTTCATTACTGCTATTGGCCCTTTGTATGGAACCAAACCAGTCTCTTGTTTTTCTGGCTTATGCAACGAAATATAAAACTGTGCGTTACGCTTTGCTTTTTCTAAAGAATCCAAGAAGCTTTGGTCGCTAGGTTTAGCAGCTACTTTAGGTGACTTGGGTGAAGGAGATACATTGCTTTGTGGTAGTAGAATTGAATAGGTTACGCTTGGGTTACCCAAAGGTCTAGCTTTCAAATATAATGGGTTCGATTCTGAAACAGGTTCTTTGGTGTTGCGGAGAACGTAATTAAACTTCATGTTACTTTGCGTAGAAACACCATGTTTTGATAAAAAGTCGTCTGTAACTTTTTTATATTCTTTTGGTAGATTCTCAAATGATATGATTGTTGGATTTGAGTCAAAAATATTCGAGATATTATCACTTGATGGGGAAATAATTTTAGCAGTTGGTTTTTTTGGAGCAGGGGATTGAATAACAGGTTCTGTTTTGTGCTGTACGGCAGATACTTGTTTAATTTTCATTGGCAGCGATAGAACAGATACGACCATATTTCTTCCAGTTCCAGTATGAACTACTTTTAAAAGCACGGTTTTTTGATCTGGCGATATATAAGAAAACTTAATGTAATCCGCCAACTTTAAGTTTATTTTCTTCAAATATCTTGTAGCTACTTCTTGGGCTTCTTTAGGGAGTTGATTAAAATCTAGAAGAGTTGGATTAGAGTCTTTGGGAGAGAAGACATTATTATTAGTCGGATAAACCTTTTCAACAGATGAATCTTGCGATTTGCTTTGAGGGTTGGGTAGGTGAGCTTCATATCTCTTTCTAATAGAAATGTCCGCTGGATTAGATTGCTCACTAAAGGTGAGGTAGTATAGATTGTTTGGACCAATTGAAGAATTTATTTCTATTCCTTTGGGAGCAATTGTTCCGATCCTAACACTTTGACCTTTTTTAGCATCGTCTTTGTACAGATGAAATTGATTGGCTGCTTTTGTAAAGAAAAACTTATCGTCCTTGTTTTCTGGTAGGTATGGTAATAGGTGAGGCAGTTCGTCACGAACATGCTCAGGCATATCCATTACTTCAATGATGTTTTCTTGGGAGCTTGCAGCAATAGCCTCAGCCTCAGCTTCCTCCTCTTCTCCTGCCAATGGGTTTATCGCCCAAGAACTCACAGATGCCAATAAGCAAAGTATTGCAATTATATTTTTTATAAACATTCTTCCCTCTTTGTTTCTAAAGTAAACAAAGCGATAAAGAATGTAAACTAATAGTTAACGTTATATTATTCTTTGAAGTCAATTAATGCCTCGCCTGTGGCGACTTGGTCACCAGCAGAAACATGAATTTTTTCTATTACTGCATCTGCAGCAGCAGTAACAACATTTTCCATTTTCATAGCTTCAACTGCCAAAAGCTTTTGTCCAGCTTTGACTTCATCCCCTTCTTTGACGTGAATTACAGTAATTACACCCGAAAGATTTGCAGTCAAGTTTGTTTGGAGATCAGAGTAATCTTTTTCAGGCATAAATTGCTCTAGTTCAGCTACTCTTGGGCTGCGAACCAAGACCTTTACTTTCCTAGCAAGGTGAGTCAAATAATAACCTTCGCGTATTTTATTAATACCAACTCGAATACTTTTACCGTTAACTTTTCCTCTGAAAATATTATTTCCAATAGTCCAGTTAGTCCTTACTTGGATTCTAGTGCTTTCGAACCTAATATTGTAGCCCTTATTAAACTCAGTAAATACTGGCTTAATAATTACGGGATATTGCTCGCCATCTATACTTACAACCCATCTTGTACCCACTTTCCGGATTTGATCTGGGTCACTATCTGTAATACCAGCATTTCTGATAGCCTCTTCCATGTGAATAAATACAGAAGCAGCAAGAAGAACCATAGTGATATCAGATGTTAACTCAGCCCCAAGGAAACCATCGGGGTATTCTTGAGCAATGAAATTTGTAGACATATCACCATCAACAAATTTCTGGTTATCCATAATTGCTTCCAGAAAACGAATATTATGAGAAATTCCCTTGATTACGTACTCAGCAAGAGATTTTTTCATCTGCTCGATTGCTTCTTCCCTTGTTGGAGCATGAATGATTAATTTTGAAATCATCTGATCATAGAACATACTCACGATCCCACCTTCAGTGATACCAGAATCAACACGAACATTTTTATTTCTTAGCGGTTCTTCATACGTTGTAATCCTACCGCTCGAAGGCAAGAAACCTCTTGAAGGGTCTTCAGCGCAAATTCTTGCTTCAATAGCCCAGCCATTTGGTTTAATGTCTTCTTGTTTAATTTGCAGTTTTTGCCCAGCAGCAACACGAATCATTTGCTCAACAAGATCAAGGCCAAAAACTTCTTCAGTTACGCAATGCTCTACCTGAAGTCTTGTATTCATTTCCATAAAATAGAAATTTTGTTTTGTGTCCATAATGAATTCAACTGTACCAGCAGAGAAATATTTAATTTCTTTTACAAGTTTATGAACCTGCTTATACATAAGATTTCTAGTTTTTTCTGTAAGAACAGGGCTAGGAGCTTCTTCAATGATTTTTTGGTGATGCCTTTGAATAGAGCATTCCCTTTCGCCAATGCAAACGGCATTTCCGTGCTTATCTGCTAAAACCTGAATTTCAATATGTCTTGGATTAACAATGAATTTTTCAACAAAAACCCTTGGGTCATTGAAACTATTTTTAGCTTCTAGAGTTGCCGATGCGAAAGCATCAACTATGTCTTCTTCCGAGCGCACTACTCTCATTCCTCGACCACCGCCACCAGCAGCAGCTTTTACAATAACTGGATAACCAATTTTTTTTGCAATTTTTTTTGCTTTTTTATCATCTTCAATTTCACCTAAATATCCAGGAACTGTGCTCACGCCAGCTTTCTCAGCAATTTTTTTAGCCTGAATTTTATCACCCATTACTCTGATGTTTTCAGCGCTTGGACCAATTAATTCAATACCTTCATTTTGCAAAGCTTGTGCAAAAAGTGGGTTTTCTGATAAAAATCCATACCCAGGATGTACAGCTTGCGCACCGCTTTCACGAATTGCAGAAAGAATGTGCGGAATTGACAAATAGCTGTCTGTGGCTGGAGAGTTTCCAATAAAGTAAGCCTCGTCAGCCATATCAACATGGAGTGAGTTTATGTCTGCTTCTGAATATACAGCGACAGATTTAATTCCTAATTTCCTAAGAGTCTTAATAACCCTTACGGCTATTTCACCTCTGTTTGCGATTAAAACTTTTTTAAATAATTTATCAGTCATAATTATTCTTTAATTTATAGCGGAAGATTATCGTGTTTCTTCCAAGGTTTCTCACTTTTCTTGTTTTTAAGCATTTTTAGGCCGTTACAAATGCGCCATCTAGTGTTTTGCGGCTTAATAATATCATCCAAGTAACCTCTTTCAGCAGAGATAAATGGTGATGCAAATTTTTCTTTATATTCCGCAACTTTGGCTGCTTTTTCTTCGTCGCTTAAATTTTCTCTTTTATATAAAATTTCAACCGCACCTGCCGCACCCATTACAGCTATTTCAGCATCAGCCCACGCGTAATTTAAATCACCTTTTAAGTGCTTTGAGTTCATTACGATATAAGCACCACCATAAGCCTTACGGGTAATTACAGTAATTTTTGGAACTGTTGCTTCAGCGTAAGCATAAAGTAACTTTGCACCATGTTTAATGATACCGTTATGTTCTTGTGCAACACCCGGTAAGAAGCCAGGTACATCAACAAGAGTAACAATTGGAATATTAAATGCATCACAGAATCTGATGAAACGCGCTCCTTTAACAGAAGCATTAATATCTAAACAGCCAGCTAAGTGCATTGGGTTGTTAGCAACAAACCCAACTGTTCCACCTTCCATACAACCAAAGCCTATACAAATATTTTTTGCATATTCAGGTTGAATCTCAACGAAATCACCTTCATCAACTACACCGTAAATTAATTCCTTAATATCATATGGTTTATTTGAATCAGCAGGAACTAAGGTCGAAAGAGACATGTTTATTCTGTCCGCTGGGTCAGTCGTTGGCCTTAGAGCCGGCTTATCTCTGTTTGACAGAGGAAGCAAACTGATCAATCTTCTTGTGTGCAAAAGAGCTTCAACATCATTTGCGAATGACAAACTAGCTACACCAGATTTTATACTATGAGTTTTTGCTCCACCCAATTTCTCTTGAGTAACCTCTTCATGTGTAACTGTCTTAATAACATCTGGTCCTGTTACAAACATATACGAGGAATCCTCTACCATGAATACAAAGTCAGTCAAAGCGGGAGAATATACTGCTCCACCTGCACATGGCCCCATGATTAGAGATATTTGAGGAATCACACCAGAATAATCAACATTACGTTGGAAAATCTCTCCGTATCCGCCAAGTGAGTCTACGCCTTCTTGAATTCTTGCTCCTCCTGAATCATTTATCCCGATGATAGGTGCGCCAACTTTTGCAGCTAAGTCCATAACTTGGCAGATTTTTTTAGCCTGAGTTTCACTTAAAGAGCCGCCTAATACGGTGAAGTCCTGGCTATATAAAAAAACCTGACGACCATTGATTGTTCCGTATCCAGTAACTACGCCGTCACCTGGAATAGAGTTTTTTTCCATGCCAAAATGAGTGCAGCGATGTTCTACAAACATTCCAATTTCTTCAAACGAATCTGGATCTAGGAGAACTTCTATTCTTTCTCTTGCTGTTAGTTTTCCTTTGGCGTGTTGTTGGTCAATTCGCTTTTGACCTCCGCCGATTAGTGCCGCTTTCTTTTTAGCGCTTAATTTCTCTTTAACTGACGTCATTTATTTCACCTTAATATGTTGGGTGCAAAAAGAACCTAGCATTTTAATTAGGTTTTTGAAAAAGTCAATTAAACAAAGTTATTTTATAGCTTCATTTGTGCCTTTACACTGGCCCCTGAATCAATGTGAATGTTAGTTCCAGTAACAGATTCAGAATTTATAACGAACTCAATTGCACTTGTGACATTGCCGATTTTTACTTTTTGTTTTAAAGGGGTTTGAGAAATAATTTTATCGTATTCAGCATCACTTCTTACTTCATCTTTGATAACGTGACCAAAACTTAGCGTATTTACTCTGCATCTTGGAGCCATATATTCAGCCATAATTTTTGTTGAATATAGGAATAGGTGCTTGCTTAAATAATATGAGAAGTAAGAAGAGTTAATTTTTTCGGCCGCATAATCATTAAAGTTTATGATATTTAATCCATTGTCCTTGTTATGTTCATAAAAAGCCTTGGACAAGATGATTTGCGAATTACAATTCACCCTGATTTGCGTTTCAAGCTTATCTAAAGATATATTCTCTAAACTATCTTTATTGAAGGTGGATGCATTGTTGATCAGTAACGTAGGTCTTGCAAAATCTTTACTTACAGAAGAAATAATTGATTCGTAATCATTGGGTTCTGACAAGTCAAATGAAACAAGGTGTGAATCTGTAATCTTATTAATTTTATTTGAAACTTCTTGAACTTCTTTTTTTGAGTGGTTGTAGTGCAATATAATTTTCCAACCTTTTTCAGCTAAAAAATAAGCAACCTCTCTGCCAATTCTTTTGCCACTACCTGTGATTAGTGCAACTTTATTTTTTGTATTTTCTTGCATTTTAACTCGTTAGATACGATATTATGTTGCTGGGATCATAATGTAAAAATTAAAAAATTTAAATGCACGATTTATCATTCTTGCCAAACATACTTTTGATTTTAGCAACAGCGGTTGTGATTGTTGTTATTTTTAGAAAGTTTCATTTAAGCCCAGTACTTGGTTATTTTGTGGCTGGTGCGGCTATTGGTGAGCATGGCTTCAATATAGTCACTGCAAAAGAAACTGAAGTTTTCGGTGAGTTTGGTGTTGTATTCCTTCTTTTTGCCATTGGTCTTGAATTGACTTTTGAAAGGTTGAAGTCAATGAGAACGCATGTATTTGGATTTGGTGGGCTGCAGGTTGCTATAACCTCGGCGGTTATATTCGCGCTGGCTTATTTCTTCAACATAGATTCTAAAGCCGCAATCGTAATTGGTGGTGGTTTTGCTTTATCTTCAACTGCAATAGTTCTGCAGGTAGTTGGCGAGCAAAGAAGGCAGTCAACTCAAGTGGGTAGATTGAGTCTGGCAGTTTTGCTTATGCAAGATTTTGCAGTAGTTCCTTTATTAGTATTAATTCCACTTCTCGCTGGTACAGGTGGAGTATCTGATGATCTAGGGAATTTGATGGGTATGGCAATGGTGCGAGCTGTATTTGCCTTGCTTTTGATCTTTGTTGCTGGAAGGTTGTTTTTGCGACCGATTTTTAGATTAATTAACTCTACAATCACTTCCAAAAATAATGAGTTATTTATTGCTGCGACTTTATTAATAGTGCTTACATCGGCTTGGGTTACAGACAAACTTGGTTTATCAATGGCTCTTGGAGCGTTTGTGGCAGGTCTTTTAGTCGCTGAGACTGAGTATCATCTGCAGGCCGAGGAAAGTATTATGCCATTTAAAAGCTTACTTCTAGGTCTGTTCTTCATGACCGTAGGTATGTCTTTGAATCTGAAGTTAATCGTACAAGAGGTTAACGTAATTGCTTTGAGCTCTCTGGCACTAATTATGATTAAGTTCTTAATCATAATGGGGTTGGGGTTGTTGTTTAGATTTAATCTTGGTACTGCGATTCATGCGGGTTTAATGCTAGCGCAAGGAAGTGAATTTGCATTCATTATGTTTGGCATGGCAGTTGATCAAAAGATTATTGCTGGCCACGCAGGGCAAATCTTGATGATCGTTGTAACAATTACCATGGCTCTGACGCCTTTATTATCGATGATTGGTGATTTCATTTCTGATAAGCTCGATAAGAAGGACAGAATGGATCACGATGAAATTAATAAAGATGTTGCTGATCTAGATAATCACGTGATTATTATCGGTTTTGGGCGTGTTGGAAAAATGGTTGCGAGATTGCTTGAAGCTGAAAAAGTCAATTACATTGCTGTCGATATTAACTCCAACCATGTTATTCATGAGCGTAAAGAAGGGTTTCCTTTGTATTTAGGTGATGCAAGCAATGCTGAGCTGCTGAAAGCGGTAGGTATTGAGAGATCTAAGTCTGTAATTCTGACAATTGATAATAGGGTGACTTCTAAAAAATGTACTAAAGTTATTCGCGAGAATATGAATGACCTGCCAATTGTTGTCAGGTCAAAAGACTTGAGCGATGAAGAAGATTGGTACAAAGCTGGTGCATCTATGATTGTTCCTGAGACATATGAAACTGGATTACAGATGGGCGGTGCGGTGCTTAAATCTGTTGGAATTAGTGAAAATGAGGTAAGTAGAATTAAGAATCAGTTCAGAAAAGGTAATTATATCATGGCATTAGATGAAGAGAGTGAGCCAGATGACGTTTCTGATGAGTTTGATTATGGTTATAATAAGAAAACAAATGAATAAATTAGCTTTAGTTTTTGCTGTTAATTTGTTGGTTTCATTTTCAGCAAGTGCTGCGCAATATGTTTCTTTAAAGAGCAATAAGGCGTTTCTTCGAGCTGGCCCGAGCAAAGATTACACAATCAAATGGATTTATAAGCAAAAGGGTGAGCCTTTGCAATTAATTGCAAGCAACGATGAATGGAGGAAAGTGCGTGACTATAAAGGCGATGTTGGGTGGATGCACCAATCTGTAGTCAGTGAAAAGATTAGAGGAGCTGTAGTTAAGGCCAGCTCTCCAGTTGTTTTGTATCGTAGTGCAAGTGAGGAATCAAAAAAGATGCTTAGAGTTGAACCAAGCGTTCGTCTATATATTAAAAAATGCGAGCAAAGATGGTGCAAGGTAAAAGTAGATAACTTCGTTGGCTGGATACAATCAAGAAATCTTTGGGGAGATGTCTCTTATAAACGTTAGTTTGCTATTTTGTTAAGCAGTCACAAATGTTTACAAGCTGTTTCTTCCGTCCGGCAATCAAATTACTCACTAGCTTAGTAACTAGGAAAACGGTAATAAGTGACAAAATTAGTGACGCGATCACATCTGTTGGATAATGCATAGCCATTGCCAGTCTTGAAACACAAACCATAGATAATATGATTACAGATCCGCACTTTAAGCTTTTACCTAATATAGGCCAAATGCTTGCAACAATTACTGCTGTATATGCTGTGTGACCGCTTGGAAAACTTCTGAAGCATTTTGCAGTTTTGTGAACGACAAACTCTCTTATTGAGTTTCCATCAACGCTGCAATAAGGACGCGGCATTTCAAAGTATGATTTTAGTAATTTAACAAGGATGCCCATTATAAGTAGGCTGCTAATCATTATAATAAATGATTTTAACATTTTAATGCATAAATCAGATTTAGAATTTTTATTCTGTTTACGTAAAGCGTATAGAGATAGAGCCATAAGTATTGGCAAAGTTACCGGAGCCCAAAGATAGTTACCTATGTAAGCGCTTGAAAGCTTCATTAAGTAGAAAAAAATCGGTTGGTCTGTAAGATGGTGAAAGAACAAGAGGGTCTTCTCGTTGTACCCATTAAGGTGGTAGATTTCATTCATAAATCATAAATCCTTGTATGTACGGAAGTAATTATTCTATTTGAAGGCTTTTTACAAGAAAAAACTCTTGAGGCTCCTGTAAGAAAAAAACCATTAAAAAAATAAGCGCACTTATGAGTTGATTTATAATAGTTTTTTTGATAAAAACGCTTGACGAGTTTGAGGGTTATATCTAATATCCAGGCTCATTATTGAAAATTAATTATATATATTTAATGCCAACAATTAACCAGTTAGTAAGAAAGCCGCGTGCTAAACAAGTAAAAAAGAATAAAGTTCCTGCTATGCAGGCATGCCCACAAAAGAAGGGCGTGTGCACAAGAGTATACACAACTACTCCTAAGAAACCAAACTCTGCGTTGAGAAAGGTTGCTCGTATGAAACTAACAAATGGACAAGAGGTTATCAGCTATATTCCTGGTGAAGGGCATAACTTGCAAGAGCACTCGGTAGCTCTTATTAGAGGCGGTAGGGTAAAAGACTTACCTGGTGTTCGTTATCACATTGTTCGTGGTACTCAGGATACACAAGGTGTAGCTAACAGAAAGCAAGGTCGTTCTAAATACGGCGCTAAAAAACCTAAGTAAGGAGCGATAATCGATGTCAAGAAGAGGTTCAATTTCAAGAAAAGAAGTATACCCAGATCCATTACATAATAGTGTGATGGTAGCTAGGCTTGTTAACTATGTAATGAAAGATGGTAAGAAGTCAGCTGCAGAAAAAGCTGTATACGGTGCTTTTGAAAATGTTGAGAAAAAATTAAAAAAACCTGCTTTAGAAGTTTTTGAAGAAGTAATTGCTGCAGTTAGGCCTTCTATTGAAGTTAGATCTAGAAGAGTAGGTGGTGCTACTTACCAGGTTCCAACAGATGTTAGGGATGAGCGTTCAGTTTCTTTAGCTTTAAGGTGGTTGGTTTCTTGCGCTGCTAAAAGAAGCGAAAGAACAATGACTGAGAAATTGGCTGGTGAAATGATGGATGCGCTTAACAATCGTGGTGGCGCAATGAAAATCAAAGATGAAAAAAGAAAAATGGCGGAAGCGAATAGAGCTTTTGCTCATTTCCGTTGGTAATATTAGTAAGAGTACGTAGATGGCTAGAAGAATCCCTTTAGAAAAAGTTAGAAATATTGGTATTTGTGCTCATATTGATGCTGGTAAAACTACCACCACAGAGAGAATTTTATTTTACACAGGAAAATCTCATAAAATTGGTGAAGTGCACGAAGGTGCTGCTACAATGGACTGGATGGAGCAAGAGCAGGAAAGAGGTATTACGATTACTTCTGCTGCTACAACTTGCGCATGGAATGGTCATGAAATTAACATTATTGATACTCCGGGGCACGTTGACTTCACGATTGAAGTGGAAAGGTCTTTAAGGGTTTTAGATGGTGCTGTCACAGTGTTTGATGGTGTGGCTGGTGTGGAGCCTCAGTCGGAAACAGTATGGCGTCAAGCTGACAAATACAACGTTCCAAGAATGTGTTTTGTTAATAAGCTAGACCGTGTTGGTGCTGATTTCTACAGATGTGTAGATATGGTTGTAGATAGGTTAGGTGCTAATCCTCTAGTGATTCAGCTTCCAATTGGTAATGAAGATAAATTTCAAGGCGTTATCGACTTAGTGAAAATGAAGGCTATCATCTGGAAGGGTGAGTCTTTGGGTGCCGAGTTTGAAGTTGTTGATATCCCTGAGGATATGAAGTCTAAGGCTGAAGAGTACAGGTCCAAGTTAATCGAAACCGCTGTTGAAGCTGATGATGATATGATGGAAAAATATCTATCTGGTGAAGAGTTAACAGAAGCAGAAATCAAGAAAACTATCAGAAAAGGCACTCTAAATAACGTGTTTGTTCCAATTACATGTGGAACAGCGTTTAAAAATAAAGGTGTTCAGCCATTACTTGATGCTGTGATTGATTACCTTCCATGCCCAACCGATGTAGAGTCAATCCGTGGCGTGATGATGGGAACAGAGAAAGAAGTTGCGGTAAAATCATCTGATAGTGAGCCTATGTCACTGCTAGCGTTCAAGGTGATGAATGATCCCTTTGTTGGGTCTTTGACATTTTGTAGAATTTATTCTGGTGTAGTTCAAACTGGTCAAACTGTAGTTAATACAGTTAAAGATAAAAAGGAGAGAGTTGGTAGGATGCTTAGAATGCATGCTAACAATCGTGAAGATATCAAAGAAGCGCGTGCTGGTGATATTGTTGCTTTGGCTGGTCTTAAGTTAACAACTACAGGCGATACATTAGCTGAGCCAAGTAGAGAAGTTGTTTTAGAAAGAATGGAGTTTCCAGATCCTGTGATTGAAGTTGCTATTGAACCTAAGACGCAGGCTGATCATGAGAAAATGGGTGTTGCTTTATCAAGACTTGTTGCGGAAGATCCATCTTTAACAGTTGCTACAGATGAAGAAAGCAATCAAACAGTTCTTAAGGGTATGGGTGAATTGCATCTTGAAATCATTGTAGACAGACTTAAGAGAGAGTTCAAAGTGGAAGCTAATATTGGTGCTCCACAGGTTGCTTATAGAGAGACAATTACTTCTAAAGCTGAAATTGACTATACTCATAAAAAGCAAAGTGGTGGTGCTGGTCAGTTTGCTAGAGTCAAAATTATATTTGAACCTGCAGAAGCTGGTGCTGGCTTTGTGTTTGAAAGCAAGATTGTTGGCGGTAACGTTCCAAAAGAATATATTCCTGGTGTAGAAAAAGGTTTAAAGGCTTCTATGCAACATGGTGTATTAGCAGGATTCCCAATGGTAGATATGAAAGCGACATTGATTGATGGTGCTTACCATGATGTGGATTCAAGTGTTCTTGCCTTCGAAATTGCTGCAAAAGCTTCTTATAAAGAAGGAATGAAGCAAGCTGGTGCAAAAATTCTAGAGCCTATGATGAAAGTTGAGGTTGTGACTCCTGAAGAATATATGGGAGATATTATTGGTGACCTTAACAGTAGACGTGGACAAGTTAATGGCATGGAGCCAAGAGGTAATTCGCAAGTTGTTGATTCAACTGTTCCTTTGGCAACTATGTTTGGTTACGTAAATACTTTGAGATCAATGTCTCAGGGTAGGGCGCAGTTTACAATGTTATTCTCGCATTATGAGCAAGTGCCTCAACAAGTTTCTGATGAAATCATAGAGAAGGCAAAATAATTTAATTAATTTTTAATAAGCGGAGTTGGTTATGTCTAAAGAGAAGTTTGATAGGAGTTTACCTCACTGTAATATAGGTACGATAGGTCACGTAGATCATGGTAAGACGACGTTAACGGCGGCGATTACTAAGGTATTAGCTGAGGCTGGTGGTGCTACTGAGATGAAG